>NZ_CAMGVQ010000037.1:0-33728 GCF_946062555.1 uncultured Fibrobacter sp. | reverse complement strand
CGCCAGAAGGCTCTTTTGAACCACCCGCCTAGCGGGTGGTTTTCGGTTCATACAACAAAGCCCTCGGGTGTTAACCGAGGGCGGTTGCGAGAGTGAGCTCGTTGACAATTCTTACTTGATTTATTAGAGCGAACGGTTCTTAGTTTCGCGGAACGATGTCCTTGATGGTACCGGCAAGCAAGTGACCGTAGTGCGGAAGGCCCGTTGCAAATCCACGGAACCGAGGGTCGCAAAAATATGCTTGCATATTTTTATGACCGAGGCGAACAGGATTGCAGCTTTGCTGCAAACGGAGGGCCATCGTAGAAGGTATAGGGTTCAGTTTCCGGACGAGAGTCCAGCGATTTCTTGAAACTTTCATCCTTATCCCACAAGGTAAGAACACGCTCCTCAATATCAGGGAACGTCTCGTTTTTATCTACTTCGCGAAACAAAGCCATTATAACAACCTCTATAAAATTTACGCGGGAAATTTAGAAAAAACTGACTAGGAATTCAAAAGGGAAAGCACGCGCTCTTCAATCTGCGGGACAACTTCGCAAGCCGAGAGCCGCGGGAGACTGTTTACAGGCTCCCATGACCGAGGCGAAGAAGTTGGCGCTTGCGCAACGTCTCTTCTTTCTTTACTTCACGAAACATGGGTTACCTCAAACCCCGCGGCACACCGCTGCGGGCACTAAATTTTCGGGTTCAAATTTAGAAAATGTCGCTTATAATATCAAGAAAAGGGTCTCCGATATGCCTCAAATTCGCCACAACTACCCTATTTAATGAAAAAAAAAGTTATATTAATAAAGGAATTCCTGCACGGAGGTTGCATCATGTCGTTAGCCACTTTACAGAAGAAAATAAGCACTTTTCCTGAAGAATACTTCGATGAAATCGACAGTTTTCTCAATTTGCTGGAATTCAAGGTAAAAGTTCTCTCCGCCAAAGAAAAGCAGGACGCCCCCAAAATAATCCCAGGCTTAGCGAAAGGGAAATGGAAATACCCCAAAGACATCAACGCTTTTGACAACGAAGTCGCAGAGGATTTCAAGGAATATATGCCTTCAACGACATAAAGACCCGTTTGACCGGATTTTAATTTGTCAGGCAAAGGTCGAGGGAATGAAGCTCATGACGCACGACTCCCTAATACCCTATTACAACGAGCCTTGCGTTTTGTCGGTGTAGGAAATGCAGAATACCTTGCCGAAGATTTGATTGAAAACGAATCTGAACTGTTTGGGAAATCTCAATTTGGCAAGGCTGGTCAAAATTTTTGGTCACTTTTTTTTCGGCGACATCAACTTCAGCATCACTCTAATCTAAAATACAGCGGACGGCCAGCCGTTTTTCTTTATTGTACGGATACGTATATTTTTCAAGCCTACGCTTTTCATTGGGGGACATTCTGCGAAGTTCTGCCGCCTGGGCGGTAACGGCTGTGGAATCGGATTCCTCCGTTGCCGTCCAACACCATGAAAAATCATAGTTTTTCGTCAGCCCAAATCCATACGCAAGTTCAGGGTCAAGCAATTTAAACAAGGTCTGCCATTCATTTTCTGACGGCAAATGCGTTCCTTCGGGGCACGCTTCTTTTGACGCAACCCATGTATAAAGGGAATCCTTATAGCGTACATTTTCTATAAACCAGTAGACATCTAAGGCCCGCATATACGCATAGACAGAACTATCGCGTAAATCCGTAAGCGACTCCTGCTTTAAAATCCACGACTTGCCACGACACACATAATCAAAATTTTCCGTCGTGCGAATTACCCCCTGAGCCGAATCGGAGCAAAGCCCCCATTTCCTTTCATATTCTGTTGCCGTTCTCCATACACCGTCCTTGCACACATACAGTGCAGAATCCAAAGTTCCCACATGACTATAAAAATCGTTGCTGTCACAAGGAGCGTCAAATGTGTTCTTTTCAAGTTCTGAAGCAACCATCCAAACAATACGATAACCTTCTAGCATTTCCTCTTTGCATATATAATACTTGTCGTTTCGTGCTTTCAAAACCAGTTTTTCACTTTCCTTGTTACATTTGTCTAGCGCAAGTCCAGTCTGCCAAAAATTTTCTAGATAAACTTTATATGGAGCCACCGATAAATAGTAATCAAACGAGCCGTTGCTCGTGTCTTTTAAAAAAGATTGTTTCCAGTTGAAAAGAGTGTTATCAACATAGTCTAATGTTGAATGCTCGATAACATCGCCCGAAAGACGATGGCGTTCCATTCCATACGCATTCTCAGAAAGGGATATCCTGATGGAATCTGGCAAAGTTCCTGTTTTTGCAAATATCGCACCGACCGTTTCCAAATGAGAATCTAGAATCAATGTTGATGCAATCAGCATTCCATCGAAGTGATTACCCCCAAATATATTCAATGCCGAAAATCCTCCCATAGCCCAGATGGAATCTGCGTAGGATTGCATATTCAAGACTCTCAACAATTCATTAAAAGCCTGTTTTTTTGCTTCATCGAACGTCGTTCCTTGATTCTGGACTAGTTCTCTCGTTCTCAGAAATTCAAAGTGAGTAAGAATATTCACATTAAAAGATTTTGCACTTTCATTCGGAGTCCCATACAAAGTATCAAGCCCACCAAGAACATTATTCCAAACCATCGAATAATCCTTACCTATTACAGCAATAACAGCATTAGCTGAATGGGACGCTGCCAAAGAAATCGAAAAACGCCCGTACCTATCGTAGGTAGAATCAACCTCAAGAGTATCCAAGTCGCCCTTGGCATCTAACGACAGCAAATAAATTTTGGAGCCTTGTTCAAACAATCCTTTTTGTGCAAAACCGCAAAAGATTTGCATCGTAGCATCGTCGTCCTTTCCCTTATTTTCGCTATTCGCACTTGAAGAACTTTGGCACAGGGAATCATTGAATGAACTTTCGGGAACAGTCAAGACATTATCTGACGATTGTCCATTTTCAGAACAAGACAACAGGCCAAACACAAGAAACAAAATTATCCAAAAATTCATACCATCTTGAACCTCCATAGACAAATATATCTTTTTTTAAGACAGCCTTCTCCATATAGAACAAAATGTTTAAACCCTAGGACTCTTTTGCCGTATTTCCCCTACTTGTTGCTCTTGCGCCTGTTGCAATCCCTGCACAGCATCTGACAATTCGTGTCAATGGTCGGGCCGCCTTCGCACCATGGCGTAATATGGTCGGCTTCCATTTGTGCAAGTTCGAAATGTTGTTTGCAAATCGGGCATATACCCACTTGACGCTCGTACGCCTTGATTTTCTGGTTGTCCGTAAACGCACGGATTGAAAGGTTGCGTTCGTCACCTGTCAATATGTACGGATAAATTCCTTTTTTGTTGGTTACGTCGTCATCCTTGATGAGTCGGGCGACTTCGTTGTCAAGCATCTTGAAATCGTAGATGTTGTCCTTGTACTTGTCGTATAGCGGTCCCCATTCCACGCCCTTCATGATTTTCTTGCGTTCCTTCGTGGGCCTGAAAGTAGACTCGACCCAATCTATCACCGCCCGAAAATATTGTTGCAGAGCATTGGCGTTCACGTCGTGCTGGTGCTTTGCCATATAGACATCGACGGAATTTCTCGAAATCCACCTGATGGCCGTTTCCAGATAATCCTGACGGATGGCGGAGCCGTTCAGGTAATCGGCTCCTATCTTTTGCGCCAGGCAGCCGTTCTTGCTGAAATAGCGTTTTGCATCGGCGAGCCACGGTCCCGCATACACGGCGTTGCGGAGTTCCTGCTTGGTGAGTTCCTCGCCCGCGATATTGATGGTTTCGAACCATTTCAGTTTTTCGCTGTCGGTGCCGTCGCAAACATACACCATCAGCTCGTAGTCAAGAATCTGTTCCTGTTCGTCCTTCTGCAAGTTGTGAAAATGCTTGAACAGGTAGCTGAAATCGCCCGCGACATATTGACAAATAGAAATTGTCCGTTGTTGTCCGTCGATGACCTCGAATGTTCCGTCTTCACGGACCGCCCAGTACATCACGTTCAGCGGGAAACCCTGACGCACAGTCTCTATCACGGCATCGCGCTGCTTGTCCTTGTAGATAAATTCCCGCTGATAAGGCGGTCGGATGTCGAGTTTGCCGCCGAAGGCGACGACACGACCAGTTTCGTCATCATTCTCGTAGCCTTCCACAAGGTCGCGAATCTTGATTTGCTTGAGTTCGATTTTCATTTAAGCCTCCTTGCGGCGACGGATAAAAATTCTTGCATAAGTTGTTTTGCCATTAATGGCGGGTCGTGCATCGCCATCCTTCAACCGCGGAATACCGACGATTTCAGGATCATAGCCGGCCGATGATTCCATTCCCAAAATTTCGAACTGCTCTGGATTGTACTTATTCAAGAATGTTACGGGAACACCCATCACGCCGTTGAAGTCTTCAGGAATCAGTTCGGTCTTGTTGACTTCGATTGCGTCATAATTGTCGTAATGCGGATAATCCTCTTCGGAATACTTTTTATAGAGAACAATTTCTTCATGACGTTTTGGCAAGTCAAGGTTAGTGAACCAAACCACACCCGACACACGAATCATTCCTTCTTTGTGATCGCCAGCAACAGCAACATCTTGATACTTGCTAAAAAAGTGTGCAGCACCACCCTTGAAACCACAACCAAGCCAAATCTGATTCTCTTTAATCAACTTGAAAATTTCTTTATAGGTTATCGCATTTTGATGACCGACTATAACAAATTTCTTTTCATATTCCACCAATTGCGCAACATACTCCCTGAATAAACTAAAGGGCGGATTCGTCACCACAATGTCGGCCTGTTTCAGGAGTTCAATGCATTCCGCGCTACGAAAATCCCCGTCGCCTTCAAAATAGTGGATGCCGATTTCTTCGGGGTCGGGAACACGGTTGCCGTTCCTGTCGCCAAAGTATTCCAGCCAAATGGCCCGCTCGGAATCGTTCTGGCTGAACAGGTCCCGCTCCTGGTTCTTGTAGCAGGTGGTTATAAGCCGCTTGAGTCCCAGGTGTTCGAAGTTATATGCAAAGTAGTGGAAGAAGTTGGACACGCGGGGGTCGTCGCAGTTACAGAGAACAGTCTTGCCCTTGAAGTGTTTCTTGTAATGTTTCAGTTCGTTCTCGATATCCGAGAGCTGCGTGTAGAACTCGTCTTTCTTGGCGTTCTTCGCGTTATGCAACTGGCTATTCTTCGCCATGGGGCTTGCTCCTTGGAGCCTGCCCTTATTCGTATGCTACGATTTCACGCCAAAAGAAAAAGGCGTGAAGTTGAATGCACTTGCTGTTTCGAGGCTCTCGACTGCCTACCAGAAACAAGCGCAAACAACTCACGCCCCAAATGGGCGACAGAAATGCCTGATTGAGATTGCTTCACCCCTATTCGGGGTTCGCAAAGACAAAACCACCTTGCACGATATGCAAGATTTGCATCTGTCGAAATACACCCAAACGCACTATACAGGGTATAGCGCGCCAAAGCATATATGCGTGAGCGTCTGTCCCATTCTCTCTGGTACGAAACTGTCGAGATTTCGAAACGAGAACGAGAGCAAAAGCTCAAATTGCGAGCGTCGCATCGGCCGAGCTTGCTCAGGCCGATATGACCGAGCATGCCGAGCTTCTGCAAAGCTCAAAAAAATGTCTATGAGAAAGATAGATTATTTTGACAAGAAAGTGAGATGTCCGCTTTCGCGGGCATGACAAAAGGGCGAGTAGATGGGAAAGCCGGGCGCAACAAAAATTTACCAAAAGAGCCCGTTTTTGTAAAAAAAACGCAGAAAACACCCCATCTGGAACCTCCTGACAGGATTCATGTTAGATATGGAGCAGAAATTCTAGCAACGGGGCAAGAAGAAGCCTTTGATACAATTCATATTGCGAAGGCAGACCTGAATGTGATTCTTCCTCCGAATCTCGGTGCCCTTGTAAGCGACATCGCCTTCGTAAAAGGCTCCGCGGACGGAATCGTATCTAAATGTACTGTCAAACTCCTCACATGTTTCGTGAAGATGTTCTATGACCGCACAATCAAGTTTGTGCAAACCATTTTTATTGTCTAGCTTTTTAAGATCGTCACTTAACGATTCAAAATTCAAACTCAATAGATCTATGAAATGAGAATCCGTCAAATCAAGACAGGTGCCTAGAGTATAAACGACCCCTATAACAAAAGGATGTTTGAACGGTTCGGGTTTGTGGTTTTTTGCCCAATCCCACGCACGGTCTTGATTGTTTTCCCAAACGTAAAAACCTTTCCCCAACCATTCATGATCGGCTTTGCTTGAAATAATGTCTCTAGGTTCATTGACGAGTTTCAAGCCATTTTCTTTTTCACAGCCATGAAACCCGATGTAAAGATTCGGTCGTTCGAGATAAAGATCGTCCATACCTAAATTACTTTTGGGCCGTTGCCGGTTCGCGATAAATCTTGCTCAAACGGCCCGATTTGGTAATAATACCTGCTCTCAGAAGACGCCTACGTGCGGCCTCCGGCGAATGGTCTGCAGACTTAATTGCCCTGAGGGTTCTTTCTATGATATTTTCAGTCATAAGATACCTCCGTACTCTAAATATACATTCTTTTACTTGAAGAGGGTAGAGGGGGTTGTTGCATCAAAGCCTATTTTAACAGCATTTTAAAGCAGTTAAGCGCGGGCGTTGCGGGTGCGGCGTCTGAGCACCCGCAGTGGGGGTAGCGGATGGTTCGACAGGCTCACCAACCTTTACGCCGCCTTAAGCCTGGCGAAACAGGAGCGAGGGGGAGTCTTCCCCCTTCCAAAAAACCGAAGGAAGGAGCGGTATGCACGGCGCCGATACCGTCTTCGGTACTCACGTAGTCGGCAGGGTAAATCTTGTAGTGGCGGGACAGCTGGTCCGGCGTCACGAAGGCGTCGGAAATGCGGGAAAGTGGCTCGTAGTCCTTGCCCATGAATTCAGAGCCCTTGCAAGTATCAACGATGTTCGGGTTCTTGAATTAGGCGGCGGTACGGCTTGCGGCAATCCAGTACTTCTTGCCGTCAGCCTCCACCAGGTTGTAGTCCATGTCCGGGCCCACAACGATGCAGAAGTTGGAGTACAGAATCCACGGGGTCGTCGTCCACACGAGGATGCTCGTTTCCTTGAACTTGGCGACCTTCGAGTTGATCGGGAAAATCAGCGTGAGGGACGGGTCCTGACGGTCCTTATAGCCCTGGTTGGTTTCGAAGTTCGAAAGCCATGGAAGCGAGTGAAGCGAAAACGCTTGCGTTTTCATTTCCGAGCTGAACAGGCTTGCAGTTTACTGCAACTCCACCCAGCGGCCCATGCGGCGCACCGTCTTCTTCCATTCGCTGGTGTACTTGAGCACCTTGCCGCGGCAAGTTTCGTTGAACTTGTCGACGCCGAGCTTCTGGATTTCGGCAACGCCAGCGAGACCGAGTTCGTTCTGAACGAGAGATTCAATAGGCAAACCGTGGCAGTCCCAACCGAAACCGCGGGGAACCTTCTTGCCCTTCATGGTCCACTGTGAGCAACAAAGCCCTCGGGTGTTAACCGAGGGCGGTTGCGAGAGTGAGCTCGTTGACAATTCTTACTTGATTTATTAGAGCGAACGGTTCTTAGTTTCGCGGAACGATGTCCTTGATGGTACCGGCAAGCAAGTGACCGTAGTGCGGAAGGCCCGTTGCAAATCCACGGAACCGAGGGTCGCAAAAATATGCTTGCATATTTTTATGACCGAGGCGAACAGGATTGCAGCTTTGCTGCAAACGGAGGGCCATCGTAAAAAGTATACGGTTCAGTTTCCGGACGGGAGTCCAGCGACTTCTTGAACGATTCATCCTTATCCCACAAGCCGAGCACGCGCTCTTCAATCTGCGGGACAACTTCGCAAGCCGAGAGTCGCGGGAGACTGTTTACAGGCTCCCATGACCGAGGCGAAGAAGTTGGCGCTTGCGCAACGTCTCTTCTTTCTTTACTTCACGAAACATGGGTTACCTCAAACCCCGCGGCACACCGCTGCGGGCACTAAATTTTTGGCGGTAAATTTAGAAAAATGATGATTGTTGCGGCAATACAGCCCGCAGACGAAGCCCCCAAAAACCGCCCGAACGGCTAGCCTATCTTAAACTGCAGAATCTCTTCGGCGGTCAGTTCTTCAATTTTTTTTCCGACACGCCTTGCATATCGTCCAAGCTCCAAGAGATTCAATTTGCTCTTTGGAGGATTTTTATACGGATTCGGAGGAGCCATATACTCTTCCATAGAATCCGCCAAAATAACAGCGGGTTTCCTAATTCCACTCATAAGTATAGACCTCCAAAAGTTTTAATGATGCCTCGCCATCAATGTAGAATTGATAGGGATGCAAGGCGCCCAAATAAGACGCTCCCAGAACTTCAATATAGTGATTTAAAAGCTTTTTGTTAAGGGCAAATCCATGAACAGTTCCTTCATACCCCCACGCAAGAGAACGATCCACAGCAACAGCAAAAAGATGCCCTCCAACACCGCTATATTTGGGACTTTCCGTAAGTGTTTTGTTGTTATGCGGAGCAGCACAAGCCCAATGCAAATAGGCTGCATGAGCATCCACATCATTCCGCACTCCAACCAGCCCCTGGATTTCGTTATTCTCCTTCAAGGCGAGAGCGTATACCTCAACTTCTTTGGGAACATCAATCCAATTGATTCCCCACCCATCCTTTTCCTTGAACTTTCTCAGAAACGAGCGACTTTCAATTTTGAATACCACAGTTTCTTTGATTTCGCCTGTTTGAATATCCTTGAGACAAGGAACAATTTCATCCAGCCAAATGTCAACACATCCGCTATTCAGCGTATCATTCATCTTTCACTCCTCCCCGCCTACAAGCTTAAAAAGGCAGGGCTTTAGATTGTTTTATGTCGTGCGCTGAAAACTATTTTCTACACACTTGTGCACTAATATAAATTTCTAGAATCGGATTGTCAAGAGCGCTGCAACATTTTTCAAAAAAAATTATTGAACGAAAATTATCTGCACAGAAGGGAAATGGAAATGTCTACCGAGACAGATCAAAATAGTCATAAGTATCTTCGCTTGCAAAGATACCATTATCAGACAAATTCTTTCTTACGGTTTCAATGGCTATTTCCGATTGATCAATTCCAATCCACTTTCGACCCAATTGACTAGCGGCAACAAGAGTTCCTCCAGAACCTGCGAAACAATCCATAACAATAGAGTCTGCATTAGAAGACGCCTTAATTATCGTTTGAAGCATTTCATGATTCTTTTCGGTCGGATAAAGCGGATTTATCGGATCCTTAAATGTCCAAATATCCTGCATTTTCTTTGTAGAATGTTCATCCGCATAATTAATTTTTCGAGGATTGCCTTTTGCAGACCATTCTATTAAGCCTTGTCGATCAAGTTCTTCCAATTCTTCTACACTACAACGCCAATGTCTACCTGGAGGAGGCAACAAGCCCTTAAATTTTTGGGATGATTTTCCATCCTTCGTTTCTCCCGGTGCATGTATAGGAACAGTTGTGTAATGACGTCCCTCTTTATCGACTTTTGCATAGAGCTTAGCAATATCTTCTTCCGACATGGGTTCTCTTGGTTCGTGCCAAATCGGCTTCTTGCCCTTTGTGTAGAAGAGAATCATGTCCTTAATATTGCCATAGCCGATTCTTGAAAAATTTTTCGGATTACATTTAATTCTCGTAATATCATTTCTGAAATTCTCTATTCCGAAAACTTCATCAAGCATACATTTCACATAATGACCAATTTTGTAGTCAATATGCAGATAAAACGAACCACGATCAGAAAGTAAATCGTGTATTATTTCTACGCGTTCTTGAAGAAACTGTATAAAATCTTTGCCCTTTAATTTATCAGAGTAGGCGATTTTCCCAGAAGACGAATTACTTATTGTGGAAACGCGACCCGTTAAGTCTTTCTTGAATTCACCACCTGTTGCGAACGGAGGATCAATATAGACAAGATCAACCTTGCCTGCAAGGTCCTTTTCATCTATAAGGTAATGTAAGGCTTTTTTATTGTCGCCCTTGATAAGTATATTTCTCATAAGGACTCCAAAAATTCACGAAGAACCAAAGCCGACAT
Source organism: uncultured Fibrobacter sp. (assembly GCF_946062555.1). Classification (GTDB taxonomy): domain Bacteria; phylum Fibrobacterota; class Fibrobacteria; order Fibrobacterales; family Fibrobacteraceae; genus Fibrobacter. The sequence continues at coordinate 23,650 of NZ_CAMGVQ010000037.1, read as the reverse complement.
GATGTTGTATTCAGTCTTCAACAAATTAAGGAATAGTTTCCCCGTATTTCGTATATAAGGAACGCCGTCAATAATACCGACTTTGACGACATCGGTTCTCGTCAAAGGAGCTTTAATGGTTTCGATGGCATCAACGAATTGGTCGTTTTGATGACCGCCAAAATCTGATATAAACTTCGCTTCTCCGATTACATATGTTCCATTATAACGCGCAATAAAATCAAGTCCTTTTTCTCGCTTATACCCAAATTTTCGGCGAGCAAATTCCATCATGGAATTATCGGAGCCGTCTAAGACTGCATTACATGTTGTTCTTTCAAAGGTGTTTTCACCAACAGGCGTTAAGCCAAGCGCGCCAGACTTCAACCAGTTCCTAAACATAGGCCCCATCTGGCGGTTCGCTTCTTTTGGTTCAGTGCATCGCTTAAAAAGTTCCTGATAGCCCATTTCGTACAAGTCACCGCAAATTCGCTTGATGATATTAGGGTTTCGTCTTATCGCATCCTTTGATTTTCTAAGGTAAGGAATGTAGCTGTCTTTTACGGGGAACAGCGGTAACTCCAGCAACGAACTGATTAAGTTGTAATTATCCCGTTCGTTGAAATATCGTTCTACACGATGCATGACGGACACGTCAATTTTGCGAACATTTTCATGCACGACGGGATAAACCGAGTACAAATCGTCAAGGTACGATTGATTGGCCGCGTAATCAATGCTTTTCTGCGTCCACTGATTTTTTGCTTTCTGTAAGCTCAGCATTTTTGCTCCGTTCCGAGGTGAACGAGTTCACTCTCGTCGGAGCTTTAATCAGGACATTTTCGTAGAACCAACGACACGCAATACCCAGCGCATACAATATGCGCAGGGTACAGTACGCCCATATACAGTACGGGCGTTGCGAGTTTCGTCTTATTCCTTGTATCTGAAAGTGTCGAGTTTTCTAGCCAAGAACAAGAGTTAAACTCTGGATGCGAGTTTAATCCCATTCAGGCATTGAATCACGGATTTTAATAAAAAAGGCGTGAAGTTGAATGCATTTACCAGCTAGAGGCTCTCGACTGCCCGATACAAATAAACACAAACAACTCACGCCCCATAAAGGCCGCAAAGCAAAAAAGACAAAAATAAATCTGCCTACAGCTAAACGATACGGTAGAGCCAATCTACCGCAGACGTGAGCGTTCGTCTTACTCTCTATATCTGGAAACTGTCGAGATTTCTAGCTGAGAATAAGAGAAAACCCTATTTTCTATGAGAAATATAGATTATTCCGCTGTCAAAAGGTGTCTTTTGGGAAAAACATTGCATTTTTGGAGCATTTGGGCGGGTGGGCGAGGCAAGCCGGGCGTTGCGGGCTGGCGTCTGAAGCCCGCTAGAAGGGGTAGCGGAAAACGCCGCTAGGCGGTTGCAGCGAGGGGGAAACTTCCCCCTGTCATAAAACCAATCTTGTAGTGACGGGACAGCTGGTCCGGCGTCACGAACGCATCGGAAATGCGGGAGAGCGGCTCGTAGTCCTTGCCCACGAGTTCGGAACCCTTGCAGGTATCCACGATGTTCGGGTTCTTGAAGTAGGCGGCGGTGCGGCTTGCGGCAATCCAGTACTTCTTGCCGTCCTGTTCCACCAGGTTGTAGTCCATGTCCGGGCCCACAACGATGCAGAAGTTGGAGTACAGAATCCACGGGGTCGTCGTCCACACGAGGATGCTCGTTTCCTTGAACTTGGCGACCTTCGAGTTGATCGGGAAAATCAGCGTGAGGGACGGGTCCTGACGGTCCTTATAGCCCTGGTTGGTTTCGAAGTTCGAAAGCCATGGAAGCGAGTGAAGCGAAAACGCTTGCGTTTTCATTTCCGAGCTGAACAGGCTTGCAGTTTACTGCAACTCCACCCAGCGGCCCATGCGGCGCACCGTCTTCTTCCATTCGCTGGTGTACTTGATTAGAAAAAGGAACCTATTACGGCAAAGCCATTTGGCGATTCTCCCCGCAAAACACTTCCAAATGCTATGAATTCTTAAATTGGAAATGCGGCAAAAAATTCAATTACTCCAATCTAGATTATTCCAATTTGGAATAAAAAATTCCTTTTATTTTGATTATTTGATATGGCATTTTTGCGAACAAACAAATATATTGTTAATCATAAACCATCCATACGGTATAGTTATGACAAATACAAATTCCAACCTCAGGCATATAGTCCTGATCACCCTCTCCGCAGCGATTGGCGGATTCCTATTCGGCTTTGACTCGTCCGTAATCAACGGTGCCAACGGGGCCCTGAAAGTTGACTTCAACGCAACGGACTATGAACTCGCCTGGTCCGTTTCGCTTGCGCTGATCGGTGCAGCCATCGGTGCATTTTTTGCAGGTAAAATCGCCGACGCCCTGGGCCGCGTGCGTTGCATGCTTTTCGCATCGGACCTTTTCGTTTTAAGCGCCATCGGTTCGGGCATTCCCTTCGGCATTCCTGACTTTATCATGTGGCGCGTCATCGGCGGTCTCGGCATCGGCATGGCAAGTATTATCGCCCCGATATACATCGCCGAAACGGCACCCGCCCATTTGCGAGGGCGACTAGGGTCGATGCAGCAGTTCGCCATCGTGATCGGCATCTTCGTGGCGTTACTTTCAAACTACCTAATCGTGCGCATCGCGGGTTCTGCCAACGCTCCCATGTTCGGCAACATCAAGGCCTGGCAGGTGATGTTCTGGGTCGAAGTCATTCCGGCCGTGATTTACGGTTATGCCGCCTGGAGGCTTCCCGAATCGCCGCGTTACCTTGTCCGCAAGGGCTATCTTGACCAGGCCAAGAAAGTACTCGCCATGATCAACCCCGAAGGCATCGACAAAGAAGTCGAAACGATTCAGTCCACCTTTAAAAACAAGAAACCCGCCAAATTTACCGACATGCTCGAAATTATTGACGGCAAGGAAAAGGTTTCGCCGGTTCTGTGGGCTGGCCTCGGCCTCGCCATTTTGCAGCAGCTGGTGGGTATTAACGTCATCTTCTATTATGGCACCATGCTTTGGCAGAGTGTGGGCTTCGGCGAAAGCGATGCCTTCCTCACAAGCGTGATTTCGAGCGCAGTCAACTTGGTGATGACGGTAGTCGCCATTATGCTCATTGACAAGATTGGCCGAAAACCGCTCTTGTTGATTGGTAGTATCGGCATGGCAGTCTCCTTGAGCACACTTACGCTCTGCTTCATGAGTGCGGGCGAAAGCGAAAGCCTCCCGGGACATGCCGCCATCATCGCCCTGATTGCAGCGAACCTCTACATCACCTTCTTCGCCGCGACGTGGGGACCGGTCATGTGGGTGATGCTCGGCGAAATGTTCAACAACCGCATCCGTACCATCGCGATTGCCATTTGCGGACTTGCCCAGTGGTTTGCGAACTTCGTGGTCACCTGGACTTTCCCGGTACTTACCGGCAAAGACGGTATCGGAGTCGGCCCCACCTACGCCATCTACGCGTTCTGCGCCATTTTCAGCATCTTCTTTGTGGCAAAGTTCATCAAGGAGACGAAGGGCAAGGAACTCGAAGAGATGTAACATTTTACTCCTGCACACAAAAAGCTCTCCGATTCGTTCGGAGAGCTTTTTTGCAGAACGCTTATTTGGTTGGCGGCGCGACGGAAGAGGCTGCCTGCAGTTTTGCCTTCTGCTTTTTACGGCGCCACACCTTGAATTCGCTGTAGAGCGTGCTCACGGTGTAAATAAAGAGAAGCAAGAGGATCGTATTTTTCGGGCGGTTCAAGTTGCAAATGCCCCAGGCAATCGTGATAATCGGCAAGTGAATCAGATACGGGTAAAAGGACGCGCGTCCAATCTTGCAAATAATTCCAATGCAGAAAAAACGCGCCATAAAGCCCTCGCCCGTAAGGAGCGAGACCAGGAACAGTCCGTACAACATAATCGGGAGCGAATGGTGGAAGAAATAGTTGAAGCCGGGGTTCAGTTCCGGACGCATCAGGAAAAGGCTCCCGTAAACAGCAGCGAGCATCAGGAACTGCGCGGCACCGCTCATGAATCTCCGTTTCAAGAAATCAAAATGACCTTCCTTGAAGAGTCTGAAAAGCACCATGCCAAACAGGTATTCAAAAATTCGCACCGGCGCAAAAATGTGGAAGAAACGATACTTGGCGTCGTAGCTGTCAAACCATAGATTATCCGAGAGGCCGAAGAAGGTCGCCCACAGAATACCCGGGATAAAGAGCGTTCCGAAAAGCACCCAGAGCGTACGATTACTTTGTCTAAACAACCAGCGGCTAAACCAAGGAGTCACCGCATAGCACACAAAGAAACTCGTCAGCGACCACGAAGGCTCATTCAGTTTCATGCCCAAATCAGGGACAATGGACCAGGTGAGCGAAAGGTGCAAGAAGAGGCTCCGCCACGGATGCGTCATCTTGGCGAGGCCCGCCGCGGCGCAGTCACCTATTTCATTCAAGGCGGGCAAGTGCGTGTAGCCGCTGAACTTGAAGACAAGCACCACGAACATCAGGAGCGTCATGAAGAAATGCAGGCGGTAAAGCTTCGCGATTCGCGCAAACATAAAGGGGACTACCGGAATGCGGCGCGTGGGATCGCTGAACTTGCTCGCGAAAAGGAAACCTGCAAGCACGTAGAAGATCCCCGCCGCAAAAGCCGGCGCATTGATAATGGGCATAACCCACTTGAAGTCCGCCATATAATTGAGCGCCGAGGAGCTACCCAAATGAAGCATCACGATATTTATACTCGCTAAAAGACGGAGACCGTCAAGCGCAGGAAAGTAGTTAGGCTTTATTTTTTCCATAATAAAAAGTTGGCAGAACTTAGACCGCTTCGCTTTCAGAGCTTAGAGAGAAGAAAATGTTCTAAGTTCTAAGTTCTAAGTTCTTTTGTTGTTGGCGGATGCGGGCGAGGGCCTTGGAGCGGCGGCGTGCCGTTTCCTGGAGGTCCACGTTTTCGTCGTATTCATCCACAATTTCGCGGCCAAGGATTTCTTCGAGCACATCTTCGAGACTCACGATGCCGGCGATGGCCCCCCACTCATCGACAACCCCCACGATATGCCCCCGCTGTTTCAAGAAACGGAGAAGCAGCTTGTCCAAGGTCAGACTGTCGGGAATCAGTTGCAGCGGACGCATCATCTGTCGGAGTTTTACGTCGCGGAGCCCTTCGGCGAGTTTGTTATACGCATCGCGACGGAGCACAATCCCAATCCAGTTGTCCTTCCCCTTTTCGTAAAGCGGCACTCGCGAGAATGGCCAGTTGCCGCGTTCATCCAACGTTTCACCGATGGTAGAATCCGCCTTGAGCGAAAACACCACCTGGCGCGGCGTCATCACCTTGCGCACGGGTACCGATTTCAGCGCCAGGATATTCTTGATGACCAGGGACTGCTGACGGTCAATTACGTCTTCACGAAGGCCCAGGCTCACGAGGCTGTTGATGTCATCGATGCTCACGTCCTTCTTGTCTTCCTTTTCGCGGGTCCAATGCTTGGTGAGTGTAAGGCACAGCCAAATGACTCCCGTCCAGGAAAGAACGATGGTGATGTAGTAGAACGGAACGGCAACCAAGGGCGCCACGACTTTCGCCTGCTTGACACCCAAAGTCTTCGGGGTAATTTCGCCGAACAGCAAAATCAAAATCGTCAGGACAATCGGGAGCGACACCTGCCCAATCGGAGGTAGATTCTTCACGGCAAGCGCCGTCGCCAAGGACGCGCCCACGGTATTCGCAATCGTATTCACCACCAGCACCGAAGCGATGTAGCGGTCGATATTTTCCTTCACATGCACCATGTAGCGCGCGGTAAACTTTTTATGTTTCTGCAAAAACTCGATGATCGCAGGCGGGACACTATAGAACGACGCCTCTGTCACGGAACAGAACGCCGAGATCGTAAGGCAACCGAGAACAGTCAAGACAATATAAAGCATTATTCAACACCCAGTAACGACGAATCAAACAAGGTCGGTTCAATCGCCCAAAGTTGCGGACGGCCTAGATCATAAAGGTAGTCCGCCCAATCCGAGAAATCCGTCAGGATCTTCCCACCTAGCTTGGCACCGAACGCGGGCAACGTAAACGAATTTCCCGAACCGAGCACCATCAAGTCCACGTCGGTCGATTCGCCGATATGCGCCAACTGTTTTGCAGCGGCAATCGCATCGTCAATGCCGCCGAGATCATGCACCAGACCAGCCTGAAGCGCCTTGACGCCAATCATCACGCGGCCGCCGCCGTACGCCGTATCGACAGTTGCCTGCGGGATTCCCGTCGCCTTCGAGACAACCCCCGTAAAGCGATCGTAGAATTCATCCATGTACTGCTGCAGTGCCGCCTTTTCCGCATCGCTCCAGGGGCGCGTAAAAGTCGTCGCATCCGCATACTCGTGCGTCTTGACCGTTTCGGCCTTCAGCCCGATTTTCGACATCAGTCCCGACACATCAATCTTACCGCCATAAATGCCGATGCTCCCGACAATCGCCATGGGCTCCGCCAAAATCCGGTCGCCCGCACAGGCAATGTAGTAGCCGCCCGACGCCCCCATGTAGCCGATGCTCGAAACCACGGGAATTCCCTGTTCGCTCACATGGCGGAGTGCCGCCCAAATCTTGTCCGAAGCGATTGCGGAGCCACCCGGCGAAGAAATGCGAACGATCAACGCCTCGGCACCCGTCGCGGGCAACTTGCGGAGAGATTCCAGAACGGAGCGTTCCATACGCGAATCGATCGTCCCGTCGATATTCATGAGCGCGACCGATGCCCGGCGATTCCAGTTTTCGTTGAAAATCCGCTTGTCCGTCGGATACCAGGTGCGGTAAGACACCTGCGGGTAATCGATGCCGAAGAACGTCTTGAGCGCATAAGAAGGGACCTGATCGAGGTAAAGCAGCGTATCGACGAGGCCCGCGCGCTTTGCGGCAGACGCCGTCACTAAAGGCTGTTTCGCCAGGGAATCCAGATGCGCATAAGCCTGGCTCATGGCCGCAGCGGAAGCCCTAGCGCCACCCGCATAGCGCATCGAAATATAGGCCTGCATCGCCGTCCACAAGTCCGAATAAAGCGAATCCAGATTGGAGCGGGATTCCGCAGACATCGAATCAGCCACATAAGGTTCCACCGCCGACTTGAACTTGCCGTGACGCAGGAATTCCATCTTCACGCCGAGCTTGTCGAAAAGTCCCTTGTAAAAGAGCACGTTTCCGCCAAAACCGCGCCAGTTCATGTGCGCCGAAGGCTCCACCACGATGCGGTCCACATGCGCAGACGCCAATAATACCGCAGGGCGAATGTCATCCATATAGGCAATTACCTTGCCGCCACGGGCCTTGAGCTTTTGCACATAGCGGTCGATTTCACTCGAAATACCGACATTGCCCCTGTACCCGGAAAAGTCCAGGATCACAAGCCCCGAGGCAGGGTCGCGCAACATGTGTTCGAATAAATTACGGACATGCCAAAGATAAATCGAATTTTTGCGGAAAAAGGCGAATTCGTCCTCGGTCTCGGAAACTTCCATATCGAGCGGAACGCGAATAATCTGCGCACTTAACGATGCTTCCGGATTACGCGCGCTATGGTAGCCCCACGCAACACCCTTCGGCAACAGGTCATCGTAGACATGCACCGCGACGTTATTGTAACCGCCGAGAGCCATCGAGAAACTCAGCTGGTATTCATCGTCGCCATAAAGCGGAATGCGGAGTCCCCAGCGGGCACCGTACATTCCCAATTCCACCAGCAGGCGGTGATTTTCAAAATCCTCCACATCGTAGCTCACGCTCATCAGAGGCCCAAAACGAACCGTCGCGCCCAGGTTCTGTATACGGTCGGGAGCCTGCGGCCCCGTATAAAGCACATTGTCGCAGGAATAGCCCACAGAAAGGAAACTGAACGGGCGGATCATCACGCCGAGATCCAAGCCCCATTCGGTGCCGGTAAAGTCCGCGCTGCGGAGAGCCGTAATTCGTTCGCCGATAAAGATGCTGCGATTCCAGAAGTCGTTACCGTGCGTGAGGCTCCAGCGGGACAAATCCAAGTGATCGGGCCCCTGCGTGTAATCGAAGCCCGCCGCCCAATGGTCCAGATTGCCTCCGATACGGAAGTTTTTGATGCCGTCATCGTAGTCGTAGCTCACCAACGCGCCCTTGGAATCAAAAGCGGTAAGCCCCGCCGGGTTGCCCCAAATACCGTGTTCATTTTCGAGCGACACAAAACCCGACTCGCCCGGAATATAGGCAAGCGCACTCGCTGCACAAATCAAAAAAAACGCAGCAACAAACTTATTTTGTATCCAATTCATTCACTCTTCCCTTTCTGTACACTTCGCCAATCAAGGAAACCATTATGACCGCATTACAGGCGTCGTAAAAGTCACCGTACCAATCGTACTCGTGAACCTCGTCTTGCGCCGAATTCCTGTACGAGTTCAAATAATTTAGAAAAGCCTGATGTTCCTTTTGCAATGCATACGCCGGATTGCCATTGCGATAGGCACCCAAGTCCAATGTTACGGAACGACCGTTCATCGAAATTTCTACCATGCGGGAATCCTTGGCGGAGTTTCGATTTGCGATAAATTCAGCCTTGAGCGTCCTCAAGTCATAGAAAGCGTGGACACGGTCGTCGGACAATTCTTCACAACGAAACGACTTGTACATCATGGCGTTCTTGTCGCCCAAGAAACTAAGCAAGTCCATGTCGTGAATCATCAGGTCGTATTCCACGGGGACATCGCGGTTGCGTGGCGAAAAACCGTGCGTTCGCGTAAACTTGAAACTCACCGGGCCCGCATCTTTTTTCTGCAGATTCCAATATTTCAAGTATTCCCGCATCTCCTTAAAAAAGGCCGTCTTCGAAAAATTCTCGATCGCAGGATTGTAACGTTCCGAATGGCCGACAAAGACAAACGCGTTCCGTTCAAGGGCAAGTTTCTGGTATTCCATCGCAGCAACGGCCGAGACGAAAACCGGCTTTTCCACAAGCACAGGGAGCTTTATGTCGATGCATTTTTTCACGTACTCGTCGTGCGTTACAGCCGGTGACGCGACAACGGCAAAGTCAGGAACAAGGGCTCCGACAGCGATCTGTTCAAACAGGGTGGCCGCCTCGGCGGCCGTGTCCGCGACACCGATAAATTCCACACCAACTTCTTCGAACAGCCGCTTGTGCCGCTGTCCCATGGTACCGTTACCAATCAAGACCGCCTTATAGGAACAAGAACTTTGCATACAAACCTAAAGTGTGCCCCGTTTCCATCCCGAACAGGTACCCGCGATTCATCTCGTAGAAAAGGGCTACGCCAAGAGAGTTGCCGAACGAAGAAAAATAACGCGCCGCATCTAGGCGCATCTTGTACCCGCGATAAAGATCGTCCATCTTGCGATACGGTTTCCGCAGGCTCAAGTTTTCGGATTCCTGAATTCGCCAGCGGTACAGGAAAACGTAGTCAAATTTCCAGCCCGAATGGTCGTCGCGGTCCCACAGGAACTTCCACGAAATAGATCCCTTGAGGCCAAGTTCGTCACCCGGCTGAAAATCGCGTTCTTCGAGGAAAGTAAAATATTCCGCCGCAGCGCCAAGCGTCATGTTCCGCGAAAATTCATAGAGGCCAAAAGGCGAAACGCCCAGCCGATGGAAACGGTTCACGCGGGAACCTTCACGCGGCGGAAACCTCCAGCTGACATCGACACCTGCAAACGGGAACGGCACCAGTTTCATGCCCAGGTACGATTCGTTGAGACCGTTCACCTGCAAGTCCACCATCTCGTGAATCTGGTCGTGCGCCATCGTATTCCACTCGTAGCTCACAAGGCGGTAGGCCAAGTCCCCATAGATGCTAAAGCAGTTGCAGGGCGCATACTCCCCCGTCACATTGATATCGCCGCTGTATACGTCATCTCGAAGTTCCGCAAGGGCCCCCAGCAGCACAAAACTTTCGGGAGCGCGCACCGGTGAAACCGTCTCGCGGGCAAATGCCGCAACAGACGCTAGCCCCCAAAGAAGTGCTACACTCAAAGTCTTTCGAATAAAAACAGGCATCGGTTTATTTGACAAATTTAAAAAAAACTAAGATGTCCTGCAAGAAAGCTTCTTCCACCTTCAAAACATTGCGCGCAAATTTTTAAATTTAAAATATGTTTTCCCGGATCGTCGCAACATTCATCGGATTCCTGCTCTGTTCCTGCGTCTGGAACGATCCCGAGAGCACCCCCAGTTACCTGCCCATTGACGATTCGGAATACCCCTATGCAGACTTGCCGAGAATTGTCATCGAGACCGAAGATTTCACACAAATTCGCGACCGCGAAACCAAGATTCCCGCAAAGTTACAAATATACGGCAAAGACGCCCCCGAAAGCGACGTTCTTGATTTGACCATCAAGGGCCGCGGAAACTCCAGTTTCACGGGAATGCCCAAGCCGAGCTACAAAATCGAGTTCAGCAAAAAGCAAAAAATGTTCGGCATGCCCAAGGACAAGGACTGGGCTCTAATCGCAAATTCCGCCGACAAGACTCTTCTCAAGAACTTTATTACATATAAACTCGCAGGATGGCTCGGTGACGAATACACCCCTCGATGCTCTTTCGTTGAACTTTACCTCAACAGGCAATACCAAGGCGTTTATCTCCTGACCGAAACAGTCAAAGTCAGCGAGCACCGAGTCAACATTCCTCAAAGTGACAGTTCCTTCCTGCTCGAAAGAGGTCCTACGGAACATGGCGACGAGCATTTTGTCGTTACCGAAAAAGGAACCACCTTCGGCATCAAGTACCCCAAAGATCCCAGTTATTCCGACACTCAAATTATCAAGGGCGTTCTGAGTGAATTCGAGAATTTTCTAAAGGATAAAGACGACTCATTTCAAGGCAACCATGAAATCACCGACTACCTCGATTTCGAGGATTACTTACGCTACTACTGGATTCAGGAACTCTCCAAGAATATGGACGGAGCCTTTAGACGAAGCATTTTCTTGACTTGGCAAAAAGGAGACGTTATACGTCTCGGTCCCGTCTGGGATTTTGACGTGGCCTACGGAAACTGGGAAACTGAATCCCTTCGCTCCGTGACCGATTGGTATATACGCCCAAGCGGCTGGAACGGCCTTATTTTCAAACGAGAAAAGTACTGGCAAGAAGCTATCCGTTACTGGAAAGACCACCGTGATTTCTTCGCCAAGTTCCCCGATTCTATCCGAAAGTACGCCAATGAACTCGCACCGGCCACCAAAAACGAATTCAAGCGCTGGCCCGTGCTCGAAAACACCGAAAACTGGACCTACAAGGAAGCCTACGACAGCTACGACGAAGCGGTCGATTCGTTAAACAGCTGGATAAAGCAGCGCATAGAATGGATTGACGCCAATTTGTAAAAGCAGCACCTCGACTTTGACCCAGTAAAGCTAAAGGAACTTGCCAACACCTGCAATCTTACTATCTTTGCGGCAGCGGAAAAAATAATGCCCAACAAGCGTAAAATCATATCGTCCCTTTTCTGGAAGTTCTTCGAGCGCGCTGGAACTCAACTGATTCAATTCGGCGTCACCATCGCCCTCGCGAGAATCCTTGTTCCCGAGGACTTCGGGCTTGTCGCACTTATCGCCATTTTTATTAACGTTGCCGCAGCATTCGTTCAAAGCGGACTAAACACGGCTCTTATCCAGAAAAAAGACGCCGACGAACTTGATTTTTCCTCCGTTTTCTGGGCGAGTCTTGGTATCGCGCTAGCTACCTATACCATTCTGTTTTTTTCTGCACCCCTCATCGCAGACTTCTATGAGCAGTCTGCACTTACGACAATCGTAAGAGTACTTGCACTGACGCTTTTCATTGACGTTTTCAGTTCCATACAGAACGCCTATGTTTCCCGGAACATGTTGTTCAAGAAATTGTTCTTCCGAAGTGTCGGGGCAATAATTCCTTCTGGTATTCTTGGCGTTACGCTCGCCCTCTGTGGATTCGGCATCTGGGCACTCGTATGCCACCAGTTCTGCAATGCATTCCTAGCAGTCGCCATCATGTGGTTCACCATCCCGTGGCGGCCATCATTCAAGTTCTCGTACTCCCGTTTCAAGAGTCTGTTCTCTTATGGTTGGAAACTTCTGCTATCTTCGCTAATCGATGTCGTATATACTAACCTTCGCGGCCTCATCATTGGTAAGTTTTTCTCGCCCACCGACCTAGCTTACTACAACAGGGGCGATACCTTCCCGTTTCTCATCATCAACAACATCAATACAGCCATCGGTTCGGTTCTTCTTCCCTCGTTCGCCGCCGTCCAGAACGAAATCACCGATCTGAAGAGAATGATGCGCAGATCCATTATTACAAGCACATTCATCATAACACCCATGATGATTGGACTCGCCGTTATGGCAAAACAGGTTGTTTTACTGGTGCTTGGAGAAAAATGGCTTCCCTGCGTTCCATTTGTGCAAATTTACTGCTGTATGTATTTATTCTACCCTATACATACGACAAACCTTTCGGCAATCAAGGCCATCGGGCGCAGCGACATTTTTCTCAAACTCGAAATCATCAAAAAGATCTGTGGCATATCACTCCTTGTCGGAAGCTACTTCTATTTCAGGAGCCCCATCGGTATTGCCTACGGCGCCCTTGCCTCTGCCATTCTCAGTTCCTTTATCAACGCTAGTCCCAACCTTAGACTTTTGAACTACGGCTACGTGGAGCAGATAAAAGATATCTTCCCTGCATTTGCCTTGGTTGTCCCCATGGGCGCAGCCGTATATGCGGTAAACCTTATCGGTTGCCCCCTGCTGCTAGAAATTGCGTTGCAAGTAATAACCGGCGTAATCGTATATTTCGGGCTGGCAAAGCTTTTTAATCTTGAACGATTCAACTACATTGTAACGACAATTCAAAATTACAAAAAAAAATAGAGCGCCCCCCCCTATTTGAAATCTCTTGGTGGTTTCGATGGGCTCCGCCTACTAGAAATAACTATATTATTTCCAAAAGAGAAATATTATGCCCGAAAAGAAAATTACTGTAACATCGCCTCTTCTCCCGTCCCTGGATCAATTTATCCCTATGCTTCGGGACATCTGGGACCGTAAGTGGCTTACGAACAATGGTTATTACCACAAGGATCTGGAAAAAGCCTTGGCGGAATACCTCGGTGTAGAGCACCTCAGCCTGTTTACTAATGGGACCCTTCCCCTTATCACCGCCCTACAGGCCATGAAAATCACAGGCGAAGTCATCACGACTCCATACAGTTTTGTTGCCACAACCCATTCCATTTGGTGGAACGGACTCAAACCGGTATTTGTAGATGTTGATGAGGAAACCGGCAACATCAATCCCGAAAAAATTGAAGCGGCTATTACTCCGCACACAACTGCCATTATGCCGGTCCATGTCTATGGCACCCCCTGCAACATGGAGCGAATTCAGGAAATTGCAGACATATATGGTCTCAAAGTTATTTACGATGCCGCCCACGCCTTCGGCGTAAAAAAAGACGGCAAATCCATCTTGAAATGGGGTGATATGAGTACGCTCAGTTTCCACGCGACAAAGGTCTACAACACCATTGAAGGTGGCGCCCTTATTTGCCATGATGCGGCAACCAAAAAAAGAATCGATTTTCTCAAGAACTTTGGTTTTGCAGACGAAACGACCGTCGTCGCCCCCGGCATCAACAGCAAAATGGATGAAATACGTGCCGCGTACGGTCTATTGAACCTGAAACAAGTGGACGACGCCATAGCCAAAAGAAAAGCCACAGCCGAACACTATAGGGCAGCCCTTAAAGATGTTTCCGGCATTCGTCTGCTAAAGGATGTCGAAGGCGTTCGCCACAACTACGCCTACTTCCCAATTTTTATCGACGAGAAGGTCTACGGTATGAGCCGCGACACGCTTTACGCCAAGCTACAGGAGCACAATATCTTCGGCCGTCGATACTTCTACCCCCTAATCAGCACATTTAGCGCCTATAAAGGACTCGATTCCGCCAACCCCAAGAACCTCCCCGTCGCCCACAAGTTAGCAGACCAGGTACTTTGCCTGCCGATGTTTGCCGACATGGATGACGAATCTACAAACCGCGTCATTGAAGTTGTTCAAAAAAAATAGTAGGGCCATCATGAAAAAAATAATGCTACTTGGCGGGATCCGCTATCTTTTACCAGTAATCGAAGAAGCTCATAAATTAGGCATTTATGTAATTACCGCGGATTATTTACCGAACAATATTGCGCATAAGTATTCTGACGAGTATGTCAACGTCAGCATCATCGACAAAGCTGCAGTTTTGCAAGTGGCTAAAGAAAAAAACATTGACGGTATCATGTCATTCGGAGTCGATCCGGGAGTCGTTGCGGCCTCCTATGTCCAAGAACAAATGGGGCTACCCGCATTTGGTCCTTACAAATCTGTAGAAATACTCCAAAACAAGGACAAGTTCAGAAAGTTCTTAACCGACAACGGGTTTAATGTTCCCTGGGCATTCAGTTTCGATTCTGTAGAAAAAGCCTTGGCGGCAGCTGACAAATATTCCTATCCAATGATCGTGAAACCGACTGATTCTGCCGGAAGCAAGGGATGTTCCAGAGTTGATAAATTTGAAAATTTACCGGCCGCGTTAGCTAACGCGATGGAACACTCTATTTCTGGACATATCATTATTGAAGAATTCATTGAACAACTAGGATGTTCTTCTGATACCGACAGTTTTTCAATTAACGGCAAGTTGGAATTCGCCTCATTTTCGGCACAAAGGTTTGATAAAAAAGCGGAAAATCCCTACACCCCATCTGCTTACAGTTGGCCCTCAACCTATACCGAAGCCCAAGAAAATGAATTGCGATCGGAATTGCAACGCCTGCTTTCTTTGTTGAAAATGAACACATCCGTTTACAACATAGAAACTCGTGTCGGGTTAAATGGAAAACCATATATTATGGAGGTCTCACCTCGTGGTGGCGGAAACCGTTTGTCGGAAATGCTTCGCTACGCAACAGGCGTGGACCTTATCAAGGCCGCAGTTTGCGCTTCTGTTGGTTTACCAATCGAAGGTGTTCGACAGGTCCCATACAACGGTCACTGGGCTGAAATTATTCTACATTCTGAAAAAGACGGAAAGTTTGAATCGCTCTGGATAGACGAAAGCATTCGTAAAAACGTTGTCGAAGAAGACATCTGGGTAAATCCTGATGACGAAGTTGAAGGCTTTAAAGGAGCCAACAACGCCATCGGCACACTTGTGCTTAAGTTTGAGTCGCAAGAGCAAATCAATGAAGTTCTTTTGAATCAAGGCAAATATTTAAAAGTCAATGTCAAGGAATCAAAGACCAATCTTTAAAGAAAGGAAAACAAGATGAAAAAAGTCCTAGTTTTTGGTGCCACGGGTCAAATCGGCTCAAACGTTGCCGTTTATCTTAAAGATAAGGGCTATGATGTTATTGCCGTTGGTCACAGATCCTCCGACGGCGGTTTTTTCGCAACAAAAGACATTCGTTACATTGGCGGAGTTGCCAACGAAAACAGTGTCGACTTTGAAAAGTTGCCTACAGATATAGATGTTGTTATCAATTTGGCCGGAGCGATGCCCGCTCACGCAAACGCATCTCCAATGCCGTACATTCAAAGCATTGTTGTCGGAACTGTAAATATATGTGAATGGCTTAGAACCAAAACATCTTGCAAAAGGTTTATATTCAATACAACTCCTTCGGACGTCATTAAATACCTTAATCAGCCAACCCCCGTCCCTGATTATGCAGACCGCTCTTTCCCAAAGAACGGCGGCGACCATGCCGTATACGCAATAGCAAAGAATACCGCCGTAGACATTCTTGAGCACTACAGTATTGCTTATGGGTTTAAACCCATTGTTTTCAGGCACGACACCGTTTACAGTTGGAGCGAAAGCCCGTATTACAACATTAACGGAGAAAGGAAAAAACTTCCATGGCGAGTCATCACAGAAAACGCCATTAATGGACAAACTGTAGAAGTATGGGGCAATCCTAATTTCAAGAAATGCCTGCTATATGTTAAAGATTTCTGTAGCGCGATTGATTGCGCAATACAATGCGATTGTACAGGCATATACAACCTTAGTGGGGTCCGTTTTTACACTATGGAAGAGCAAATACAGGGCATTATAGATGTTTTTGGAAACAAATCGAACCCTCCTTCAAAAAAATATTGCCCCGAAAAGCCGAGCACACCCATGCATCTTTATGCCGATGAAAAGGCTAAAATTGAATTGGGATGGGTTCCATGCTGGGATTGGTGGAAAGCATGCGAGGACATGAAAAAGGTAATGGAGGAAAAGCCTTTCCACCTATTAGAGACCGGGACGAAACTAGCTTCCGCTGAAAGCTTGTAAAGAAACGTACTAAATCCAAGTTCTATTATGGCAAACAAACCTTTAGTTTCAATTCTTTGCGTAACATATAATCAAAAAGATTACATAGCACAAACCATCGAAGGCTTCCTCATACAGAAAGTCGATTTTCCCATCGAAATCATTATTCATGACGACGCCTCAACAGATGGAACCGCAGAGATTGTCCAAGAATACGCCAACAAGCATCCAGAACTCATCAGGCCCATTCTTCAAAAAGAAAATCAATACTCAAAAAAAATTAGCCTTTGGAAAAATTTTATTTATCCAATAGTTCAAGGGAAGTATATCGCAGAATGCGAAGGCGACGACTATTGGACCGACCCCAATAAATTGCAAAAGCAAATCGACTTTTTGGAAAGCCATCCCGACTACAGCGCATGTGTTCACCGTTGCAAGCGCCTTGACTGTAGGACAAATTCCTTTAGCGGATCAATGCCCCCAACAGAAACACAAGAGCGAGATTTTTCCCTCACCGAGATTATTCTTGGCGGAGGGGGATTTTGGGGCACCAACACGCTCGTTTGCAGATTCGATTTTCTGCCAGACTGCGATGCGGATTTTTGGAAGTTATCCCCCGTGGGAGATTTCCCGCACGCATTAAGCCTTGCCACCCGCGGAAAAATCCGTTACCTGCCGCAAGAAATGTCCGTCTACAGGCTTTTCGCCAAAGGGTCTTGGTCCTGTCGCACTTTGTGTGGACCCGAAGCTTATAACAGAAGACACACCCATGTAGAAAAAATGCGCGAAAGCCTCAAGGCTTTTGACAAATTCACCGATTTCAAGTACACCGACACCATTCAAGAAAAAATAGACTTGAACGACTTCAATCTTTATTGGGATTTTGGCAAATGCTCCTTGCTCAAAACCACAAGCCACTACAAGCAGCGTTCGTTCATCGGCAAACTAAAAGCACTTTATCACTGCATCAGTATTTTTTTCAAGAAATCCAAAGATTGACCGCGGAATTCTTGAAGTTTCTGCACTTCTGTATCTGCCGTATTAGCCTGCGGCAGATTTTTTATTGATTCCAGGGAGTCAATCTCAAGTAAGTGATGTTCCGCAGAACATTGACGTAAAAAATCCGCAATTCTGCAATCATTTCCATTTATCTCTTTAACGACCGAATAAAAATCTTTCTTGAAATTCAGCGCAAAGGCCGTTCCATGAAAAGACGTGGTCAACACAAATTGGGCATCCCGAAACAGTTGTAGGAATTCAAAAGGGCCCGCAGTTTCAAAAGTAACTGCGCCATCAATGGAATAGCCTTTCCGAAGGCCCAGCAAAATAACAACTTTCAGACCTAGACGTTCAGCCAACTTCTTTGTAAACGTAACAATGTTCGGATACGGGTCATACGAATAGGACTGAATATAGAGCAACAGGAAGTCCTCTTTCAAAAGAGATTCCTTCGGACATATTCCCAGCCATTCTCCCTTATCCAGCAGCAAACTAGGGTCACACACGACATCGGTTTCCCTGCCAGTCATTCTAGAGACTATCTCTGCAGTAGATTTTTCACGAACAGAAATCGCGTCATACTTTTCCAAATAAACCTTGTACGAGTCCTCAAATTCTTTATCAATCCTACGGCTCGACATACTCGCCGCATAACTCAGGCGAGGCTTCCCAACCCCTGCAAAATCCAGAAAGAACACAGGATCGTTCGCAACAAAACGGGGGTTCCAGACCTGGTCACTGCCGGTCACGTAGATATCGTAATCCGGAGGATTATCGCAAACAGATTCTATTGAGTCGTAAAAGCGTGAAAGTTTAAAGAACTTCTTGTAGAAGCGCCTGTAGTTTTTCAGCAATTCATAGCGATTCACACGCTCTTCGGCCTTCTTTTTAAATTTACTCAAACGCAGCGCAAGCATCAGGCGAGCAATTACGTTTAACATAAACAACCGGAAAGTCGAGCGCTGAGGAAAGTATGTTAGCCCCTGCTTGGCACAATGATACTCATTCGGATAATGATAGTCTATGAGTTCGGCTTCATAACCGAGTTCATCAACCTTATGCTGCAGAGCATAGGCCTGAAGGGCCGAACCGAAATTAGGCACCTTGTGCATCGTGATTATGCCGACACTCTTCATTCAAGCTCTCCCCAATATCTTTTTTAACGCATCGCGCAATCCCTGTGGCAAAAGACGACGGCGCAAACGCCGGACATAATACATGAAAGGATCTTCATGATGCAAATACCTTTTTTGCAGTTCCTCAAACGGCAAATCAATATTCGCATAGATTTCATCACGAATCGGCTTATACACCGATGGATGGTACAGGTTCCAATTACCCGCACTTATCGTTTGCAAGTCCATAGGTACAATAACAGCATCGCTTTCTATCTGCTTGAGCACATTCTCGCCCTTTGGCGAGTTGACCAAGAGCATCGAAAGTCCCTTCGTGTGATCAAAACCCACAGGATCTTTCATATTGTGAAAGCCCCAGAAATCCCCCACCGTAAAATCACCCTCACGATTCATATTGGCGAACTTACACGAATAGCAAGATTTTCGAAAAGTTTCCCCGCGCAGGAATGCGGCGTAATAGGGATCGCAATCGGGATTTACCGCATAGGATTTTTTTTCATCGGAAAAAGCTCCCCCAAGCGACCAACCGAAAAATTTTTTCGACCTAAAAACATAGGACTTTATGGTAGAAAGATTCTTTTCTCCCAACCAGTGAATATACTTTTGAAGAAGTTTCTGGCTCGGAACACCATGACATACAAGATCCATAGTCAGCAGTAATTTTGAATCTTCACCCAGAAACGACTTAAGTGCAGCAACCTGACACGGAGTTCCCGAAAAAAGAACAAGCCGTCCACTATTTAAAAAAAACTTCACTTTTTTATAGGAGTCCTTCATATCACTTGATACATATTTAGACCCCTGAAGGAGGTGCAAATCCTCCAGCCGTTCAACAGCGACATGCGACACATTCAACAATTCGTCGTATGCAGCACCAAAAACAACCCCACCCTGTTTCAAAACATAGCGAGCAATACAGGCAAAGGCCCCACCCGAAGTACTATTTTTTAAGCTCTCGCCATCTTTGTCCTGCAAGACTACCGAAAAAATCGGAGTCCCTCCAGAAGCCCTCTCCTTTTCTACCGGGCATTTCTTTAAGCATGCACCACATTCAATACATTTTTGTTCATCGACAGAAGGATAGGCGAACCCCTCCGCATCACGGACCATCGAAATGCAGCTCTTAGGGCAAACGTTAGAACACGTACCGCAACCGCTACAGACATCATGAGAAACAAGCGAGACATTCTTCATGCGGTTTCTTCCTCTTCTTCCGATTCATCCGCCAACAAGGATTCTTCATCCGGTTCTTTCTCGTAGAATTCATGATATTTCAACAAGATTATTGTCAGCACAAATAAAAGAGAAAGTTCTATTCCCAATACGGACGACAATGTTTTGCCAGCCAAAAAACCAAGCGGAACAAAAATCCACAATTTTACTTTCTTAAACACTGCAAGAGCAGCATTTATATTCACTCCCAGGTAAGCAACCGCCCCCACCAAGCCCTGGTCAAGCAACACCTGGAACCAAATACTTTCTGCACCGGCAATATCTGCATCAACCTCTTTCACGAAAGTCCATACAAAGCCGTTTCCATTTCCCCAAATAGGCGACCGAGCCCAATAAATCAACGTCACCAGCAACTGTTCCATTCGCATATCACTGTTGCTGCCGTGAACCTTATCGGAATTGACAAACGAATCAATAATTTCAAGCATAAACGAGCCCGCAACAGCAAGCAGAACCATTACGGCGACCATTTTTATCAAAAAGAATTTGGCGGTAAAAAATTCTTTCCGCACGATAATCAACACAGCAACAGCTGTTGCCGCAATAACAGACCTTGTCCCCGATAAAAGCGTACAGAAAAGGAACAACCCCACAAGAAATATCGTATATTTTCGTTTTTCTTCCAAGCAAGCAGAAACACAGTAAAGAGTCACCCCGAATAGCCCTAAAAACAGTCCGGAACCAGCAGGCGTAGCCATGAACCCCTGACACCGTTTAAATCCAAATCTTATTTCCTGATAGTCTATAACTAGGTCTTCATTTACCCATTCATTCGCTAGCAAAGTCTGAATAATCGGATTCGAACCTATAGTCACCTCTATCAAAATATAAAGGGACATGACCAATCCAAAAGCCGTCATAGACTTCACCAGCAATTGGAAAATAGGTTTTTCGTCCACACAATTCCAAAGAATCATCGGGTAAATAAATACCGATATAAAGCGGAGTATCGACGTAGGCCAGTGAGGTTCAATAAAATAGTTCGTTCCCACAATGGAAATTAGAGTCAGAAAAATGCCAACATAAAATGGATTTTTTACTAACAATGTCCAACGAGAGAACGGATTCTTGCACAAATAAAAAACTAATGCAATCACTGAAACAATTTCAAAGTCGCTTACCGGCATACCCGGAAAAGGAATCAAAATAAGTATAAGGTGTAGCGGGGCCAATATAGCAATCGTTTTTCGGAAATCAACAATCATTCCGATGACAAAAATTAAAACGAATACATAGGCAATAGACATAATTTTATCGTTATTTCAATTTTTTTTACTATCAAGAACTCTACGGTATTCTTCCAAATATCGCAAAGCCGTTTTCTGAATGTTATAATTTAACAAAACATGTTGTCGCCCAAGTTCTACAATTTTTTCATCACGACCATTTTGAACAAAAGAAGCAATTTGTTTTGCCAAATCTGCAGGATTTCCTGGTTGAAACACATAACCGGCCAGCGCTCGTTTACCACCCACGTCAACACCCATTATTTCTATAGGGCCCTCAATGCAACTCGCCAATACCGGAACTTTTGCAACCAAAGCCTCTGCAACAGTCAAGCCAAAGCCTTCATAACGCGACGCTTGAATAAACAAATCAAAATTGCTCAGATTGTCGTAAATCCAATCCCTGGTTTTGTTCCCTTCAAAAACAACCATATCGCTTATACCCAGAGAGGCTGCCATTTCCTGCAACATTTCCTTACTAGAGCCGTCCCCGACAAAATGCATTTTAAAGTTCGTCGCACATAAATTCCGCTTTTTGATTTCCGCCAGGGCGTTCAAAACAACATCCTGTCCCTTCTGCTTTATATACAGCCTAGAAACCTGGACAAAATGCATCAAGCCGTCATCAAAGAGGCCGTTTTTCTCGCAATTAATACTATCACACGAAATGCCATTTTCGACAAGTATCGTTTTCTTCCCCGCCTGTCGCCATTCATCCTCGACAGCCTTCGAAATGGCATAGCAGGCCTTGAAATACTTTGACTCGGCAATATTATTGGTCGTATTGTGGATTGTACGAACCAAGGTTCTTTTCCCCAAAATAAGCCGGGCTATCTTGTCATAATGGACATGCACGATTTCAGGGTTCGCCTTCCATAAATAGAAGTTAAGCTTCATAAGTGGCAAAGGGTTCTTGCTTTTAAGTTTTCTGCCACAGCAATAGACGCGGATACGTTCATCAAGACGAGCCTTGATGGACTCGTCAATCATATCATTTATAACAATCAACGAAATTTCATTGTCATCAACCTGTTGATTGACAATATCAACCAACATATTCTCAATACCGCCAGTACCAAGTCCCCATAAAAGGTGAACAATTTTCATGGCTTATCCAGTCTATCCTGTTACTTTAGTCTTTAATTGTGAAGACGAAATCCCTTCTGTCCTCGGTAAGATGACAACCTGTCTACCATGTTCCCTGCACCATTGCATTGCCCGCTGAAAGCCATCATGAACCTGATCCGGTCCTGTGACAAAGATGTCAAAATCCACTTCTTTCACGATTGTATCAACATCTTCATATACGACAGTCTCGTCAACATACCTAATGGATTGAACCATATACAGGCGTTCTTCCGTGTTATAAAGAATCGTCGTATCAGGCTTGTATTTCAGGATTTGTTTGGAATCTTGAACGGCAACAATCAAATAATCCCCCAAAGCCTTGGCTCGGCTAAACAGGTTGACATGGCCAATATGCAAGTAGTCGTAAACACCAACAGTAAAAACCTTTTTCATATCAAATTTTCCTTACGCCCACATCAAAATGTCGCCGGCTATTTCCAATATACATTATTTAATGTATGTGGCGAAGTCCTGCACTCAACTGGAGGCGGAGTCATATAGTCGCCAAACATCTGAGTCAGCCATTCATCGTACGAAGCAATGATTTTGAACGATTCGTTCTCAAAAGGAACATTTTCGTATTTTTCAAACATAGCTCTAGGGCAAATCGACCTATACGCACAGGAAATCTCCGAACTGAATACCAACCCTACGTATTTTGCGTTGCGGTTCGTCAAGCGGTTTACGAGTTCGTATTCCTTAGCCACAATTTTTTTCATGGAAACAGGTAGGCAGACCATCTTCAAAATCCGAATCAAGATCCGCTTTACAAAAGAATTCTTCTTGCCTGGTTTGACAAGCTTTATGCGGAACAGCTTTTTAAGGAAATCTAGTTTCTTGATAAAATTCACGCATTCCTGTTGGGAATCATACAAATAATCGCACGGGAACACATCTATATTGATTCCAATATTATCCACCGAAACATTCTCTTCCAGGAGAGTCCTCGTGTCAGCAACTTTTGCAAACGGATAATAATACCCTTCATCTTTTCGGCAATCGTAGACATGGTAAAATCCACCCGCACTCTTGTAAGATGCAATAAAACGCTCGTAATCATCCCTAGGCATGGCAATGTCAATGTCGTCATCCCACGGAATATATCCCTTATGCCGAACTGCCCCTAGTAGACTTCCGTAAATCAATGTATATCGGATATTGTTATTTTCGCAGAAAAAATGGACGTCTTTCAAAATGTCTATTTGAATTTGCTTCATTTCTTCTATGGAAATGGGTTTCATTGGGCAACCTTCCTGCATACTCAATTTTTTTTCACATTGAAATGTAGAAAAAAAAATTCAACTTCCATCTATTTGCAAAAGCATCCAATAGAAAATACTATCTTAGCAACTATCCAAAACAATCCTTCGGTTTTTACGGGGTTCGACATGAAAAAAAGGATATTATGCGCCTTATCTATCCTAGGCCTGCTGCTCGGATGCGAATCTAATTCCACCTCCACACAAGAACTCGCCAACCCCCAGGGAAAAATAGACACGCTAGTGGTTATGGACACCGTGGTTACGTCCAGAATAGACACGGTAGTCGTGTCAAAAAAGGACACCGTGGTTATGTCCAGA
>NZ_CAMGVQ010000036.1:0-33981 GCF_946062555.1 uncultured Fibrobacter sp. | reverse complement strand
TCACTCTCGCCTTCACGACCAGCTTCCGCTTGGTCGCTCAGGCTCACACGAGGCCACTCTCGTCTCTCGTCTCTCGTCTTTTGTCTAAAGAACCCAAACAGCAAGTCCATGTCGGCTTTGCGTTCGTGGTATTCGTCGAACACGATCCAGTCGGCGTCCAGTTTGCCGTGCAGTAGCTCCTGCAGAAAGTTACCGTAGGTCTGAAAGAGGATGCGTGTGTCGGCGCTTTTGCAACTGTCTTGCCTGAACTGGTAGCCGACGGTCTTGCCGCAAGGCTCTCCGTGGAGTTTTGCCGAGAACTGTGCGAGTGCGAGTGCCGCAATGCGGCGGGGCTGCAGTACGACCACGCGGCCTTTGCAATGCTTGCTTAAAAAGTAGGGGATAAATAGCGACTTGCCCGAGCCGGTTGGTGCTTCTATCAATAAATTGCGAGAAGCCGCTATCGCGGCTTCCAGTTTGCCTTCTTCTTCGGCGAGTGCTAAATCTTTGTAATTCATCGTTCGGGGCGTTGCGGGGTGTCCCCGCTAGAAGGGGTAGCGTCCCTTCGGCAGGCTCAGGGACCTTTGTCGCTGGGCTGCCGATGGAAGCGAGGGGGAAACTTCCCCCTAATCACTACCTCGGAAACTTGAGCTTTTCGCCGGTGGCAACGTCGTTGTAAGGCTTCTTGCCTTCGTGGAACTTCTGGTTGATGACCAGATTGTCGATACGGCGGCGCAGTCCCTGTTCGGTTTTGCAGAAGAAATAGGCAACCTTGTTGGTGCCGGGCACCAGGAACATGGCTAGCTTGTACTTCTGGGACACGGCGCGGCGGAAGAACTTGAGGTCTTCTTTCTTGGGAACCACGAGGTGCGAGCCTTCCTTGACTTCGCAAATCATGTCGGCATCGGCCAAGAGAGCGCGGGACTTCTGCTTGAGGGCGGCAAAGTTCGGTTCGGTATTCTTCTTGATGGTTTCAAGGCTGAAAGCGCCACCGCCTTCCTTGAGGGCCTTACGGACGCCGCGGAAAGCGAACACGCCGAGCACGATCAGGACAAGGGCAACAATGAAGGGCCAATAGTTGGCGAGAAAATCTAACATAAAAACCTCTTTTCTTTACGAAAGAAAATATAGAAAAATAAATGATTTATGCGGGAGGGAACCCGGCTCGGAGTTGCGAAGGCCGCACGGTCCCCTCCCTGCACCCTCCCCTTCCTTGGCCGACGCTTTTTTAAGGAGGCAAGCTTTTCTATATTCGTATTTGTGTTAAGTTTTTTGAAACGATGTCTTTTTACATGTGCTGTAACGGCACTTTTTTCGGGATTGGCTTTTGCTGACGTTGGAGCCTGTCCCGAGGGTACCGTTGTTTCCTCGATTCGGCTTGAAGGCTTGGAACATACGAATCCTCGCGTGGTGGAACGAGAACTGTTGAACCGTGTGGGCGAGCCGTTCTCTGTCGAAAAGTTCGAGGCGGAAAAACGCCGACTGCAGGACCTCGACTTGTTTACCGAAATCACGGTGTCGTGTAATGCGGGTCTGTTGAGCTTGTCTAACCAAGCGCTGGATTCCGTCTCCCCTCCGCTACGCTTCGAGGATGACACGCTCCAGAATGACTCGTTGCGTTCTAAGTCTGAACTCCGAAATTCGAATTCTTCGGCTTCGCCTCGCGAAGACTCTCTTTCGTCTTTCGCCTCTCGTCTCTCGTCCGTAACCTATTCTTTCAAGGAAATTTTCCGCTGGATTCCGTCACCGGCTGGGAAGGAAACGGACCGTGATGGGCTGATGATCGGCCTCGCGCTCGCAAACCTCAATGTACTGGGCGAAGACATCCGAGCCGAGGTGCAGTATCGTACTTCGACGGATCCGTTCTTCGAGAATAACGAGTATGCCTTCTATGTGAGTTCGCCATACCTGTTTGGCGTTCCGCTCGGTTGGAATTTCGAGTTCCTGCGCACCGATAGCTACGATGATATCCATGGCTATCAGGATGACAGCTGGCTTGTGGATCTTGACCTGGATTACGAAATATTGCCGCATCTTTCTCTCCTGGGGACAGTCGCCGGTCGCATACTGAAAAATGCTGACTTCTTGCCGGAATTCGGTCTGGGTTTTGCCTTCGATTTCCGCGACAGCAAACTGGATACCCGTAAGGGAGTCTACTACGAATATATGCTGACTCACGTAGGGCTTGGCGACGAATCCGATTGCGATATGTCCGTAGACAAGCTCTGCAAGGAAATGGGCGGCGAAAACTACTGGGAACTTTTGACGGATGCTCGCGCTTACTGGACCTTGAGCCGTTTCGTGACCGGCGCGACTGCGCTTGCCCGTTACCGTCCGGGTGATGTGAAATTCTACGATTATTACTATCACGGTGGCCCGAATACTTTCCGTGGTCGTGGCGGCAGTGCGCTTGGCGGAAAAGAAGACGAGGCTGATTCGGTGCGTCTGGGCGTCCACGAAGTCCTGCTAACGCTCGAGGAGCGCTTTGTTTTGATGGAGCGCCACGCGGCCAGTGTCATGGGTGTCAACTTCTTCTATGGCGTGCAGCTGGTGGCGGGTTTCGACGGAAGCCTTTTGTGGGATAGCGGCCGACCCGGCTGGGACGATTACGAGGGGGCTGTCTATGGCGGTCTGCACTTGGTTATCCCGGCGCTAGATCGTATCCGATTCGAAGTCGGTTATAGGCCCGATAGGGGAGAGCCTGCGTTTTATTTTGGACTCTTTGACAAGGTGACTTCATCACGTTGGCGGAGCAGGTAGTTTTAGTAAACTGCCCTTTACAAATTTTTAGTAAATGCTAAATTAGGACTTATATTTATATTAAAAAGATAATATGGGCTCAAAGTGGGCCTTTGGAGTGCAAATGGCTATTAATTATCTGGATCTTCCGATTGGACGCAAGTACCCGTTCGAAGTGGACTGCGTCGTGGAAATCGGCAAGGACACCAACCTCAAATACGAATATGATGAACGCTTGCACGTGTTCCGCCTGGACCGCTGCTTGCTGAGCTCCATGAGCTACCCCTGTACTTACGGCTTTATCCCGAGCACCAAGGCTGATGACGGCGACGCTATCGATATGTTGATTTATAGCCCGGCCTCGATGATGACGGGGACGGTCTGCACCTGCCGCGTGATTGGTGCGCTTGACATGACCGACGGCGGTCGCAAGGACTATAAGGTCTTGGGCGTACCCGTGTTCAATCCGCGCCCGATCAAGGACATTACCGATGTGGACCAGATGTTCCTGCGCATTACCAAGAACTTTTTCCAGAACTACAAGGAACTGGAAGGCAAGGATGTGCAGATTGGCGAATGGAAAGACGCCGCTTTTGCCCGCGAAAAGGTAATTGCCGCACACAAGGCCTATTTCCAGATGCAGGTTCAGGTGCCTGAAACTTGCTACCAGGAACCGGAAAGTGTTGACCACTTGCCGCCTGACGAACTGATTTAACGACATTCTCTTCGCTATACGCTTTAAGCGGGACTCTATTTGGTAAAAAAAAGTTCTAAATAGAGTTTTTTTGTATCTATTGGCAAAAAAAATGTTTATTTTTAGACCAAAAATAAGCAAAACCTCTTTTGGAGTAGATTTTTATGAAGAAACAGATGTTGGCTCTCTGTGCCGCAGCCTTGATGATGTCCTTTACCGGCTGTAACGACAAGATGGACCCGAACGATCCGCAGTCCGTGCGCAAGTACCTGACCAAGCAGCAGATTCCCTTTACCCCGAACCAGTTTGTTTCGTACGCCGCTAGTGGCGATACCGCCAAGATGACGATTTTCCTGCAGGCTTCCTTCGAAATCGATGCCCCGGCAGACAATGGCAACAATGCCGTGGCTATTGCCGCCAACAAGGGCAATATGGTCGTGCTGAATTACCTGTTCGACCACGGTGCAAAGGCCGATGTCAAGAATGGCAACGGTGAAGCAGTGATTGACAATGCCGTGATGATGGGCAACAAGGAAGTGGTCAACCGTCTTCTGACCCAGCTCAAGGCCGAAGGTGCAGAACTTCAGACTCTCGGAACCGCAGTGCTTCTCGCTGCAAAGACCGGTAAGGTCGATATGCTCGAAGTGCTCGCCGATGCCGGTGCTCCGCTCGATTCCCGTAGCGCAGACGGTTACCTGCCGATTCACTGGACTGTGAAGAATGGCCAATATGACGCTATGATGTTCCTCATCAACAAGGGTGTCGACGTGAACGCTAAGTGCGGTCAGGGCTATTCCGTGCTTGACTGGGCGACCAACGAAGGCTATACCCGCTTGATCAAGGCCCTGAAGAAGGCCGGCGCCAAGAATACTCCGCAGTATTTCAAGGATTCCAAGAAGTAACGCTTTCGACTCAGTTGGTAGAACTTAGTCCGCTGCGCTTGTAGAACTTAGACGATTTCAATATTTGATAATTCTAAGCTCTAGGTTCTTGCAACTAAGTTCTAATGCTCGTTTTTCACCTTATTTTGAAAGAAACCGTGGTCTAGTGGCTGCGGTTCTTTGTATTTTTCGCGTATGAAATTTCATTTGTTCCCTAAGATTTTTCTTTCTCTGTGCTTGGCGGGTGTGGTCTCGCAGGCGCAGGAAACGGTAGAGAGTGTACGCCGCCAGATCAAGTCGGTAGAAGCAGAAACTGCTCGCGAAAAGTCGCTTCACGATGCCGAAAAGAAACGCCATTCCGAGTTTGTCGAGGTCGGTCGCAAGAAGGTGCAGGCCCTTGCTTCGCAGAACAAGACTTTGAAGTCCGAAATCGATTCCCTGAAGGCTGAACTCAAGAACCTGGCTGATGCCCGGCAGAAGGCCATGGGTACGGTCAAGTACTTTGAAAACCGTAAGGCCAAGTATGGCGAATCGCTTGCAAAGGTGATAGATTCGCTGGTCCCCGTGTTCGAATCGGATTTCCCTTACCGGAACGACGAGACAATCAAGAGTGTCCAGGAGATTGCGAACCAGCTGCATAAGGGACTCATCGAGGCCGACGACGGCCTCAACCGAACCCTCGAGGTTTTCTACGACCGAATCCGCCTCGGTTACACGACCGAAGTCTACAAGGGCTTTTTGCAGGTGGATGCCCGCAATGTTCCCGGTACATTCCTGCGTTATGGGGCGGTGTCTTCCGTATTCGTGAGCAACGACGGGAACGACGTGCTCTGGCTTGCCCGGACAAGCGATGGCGGTTACAGTTGGAAAAATGTATCTGACGACTTGAATATGCGATCGGTATTGAAGGATGTCATGAAAGTGGCCGAAGGTAAGACTGCCCCGAGGCTTGTGACGATTCCCGTTGCAATTCCGAAGGAGGACAAATAGATGAAAATTCAGAATTCAGAATTCGGAATTCGGAATGTCTATGCGATGTCGCAGACCGAAGCTTCCTCTAGTAGGTTTTCTCGTTTGACTGTTGCTTTTGCAGTAGTAGTTTTCGCAATTCTTGCTCCACTCTCTTACGCGCAGCAGAATGCCGATATTGATGCAGTCAAACAACGAGCCGCGCTGAACAGTGCAAAGGCTGATTTGGAAGAAGCCCGCAAGAAGCGTGACATGGCCGTTGCAGCCCGCTGGAAGGACCGCGAGACGGCGAACCAGGAACGCGAACTCTTTAACGAAAAATACAACGAAAGCAAGGAAAAGGTCGATGCCTTGATGTCGGAACGTGCACGCCTGTTCGAGGATGTGCGTGTAGCCCGTGAGGATTTGGCCCAGGTCAAGTTGCAGGCGGAAAAGGCGCGTGCCGAGTACCTGTCGCTTGCCGCAGGTCCCGAACGCTTGGAAATCCTTTCAAAATTTGCTGAACAGGGGATTCCTTTCAAGATTGCCGAGCGTGTAGACGCGCAGAACAAGGTGAAGAAGGAAATGGGCCTTTACCGCGACGACCCTGTTCGTATTGCGACGGCGCTCTTGAACGTGGCAAAGGGAGAACTTGCCTTTACCCGTGAAATCCAGTTTGAAAATGCGGAGCTTGTTTTCGGTTCGGCCGTGGCGCAGGGGAGCCGCTTACGCTTGGGAGGCCTCTATGCGATGCAGATGGCGAATGCCGTCGATATTAACGGTTTGCATCCGGCGGCGTTGATGCTCCCGGTGGCGGGCGAAAAGAAGCGTGCCTTTAGCTGGCAAGAAAATTTGACTCCCGATACGAAGTCTGAAATCAGCAAGGCCCTTACAAGTTCGAAGGATTCAGCCTATTTGATGGTGCCGGTCGATGTCCTCTTGAGTACGGAACTTTCGTCGGAAATGGCGAAACATCAGGAAAAGACCTGGAAAGACGAACTCCGCGAATTCTTCAAGAACGGTGGCATTTTGATGTATCCGATCGTGACTCTGTTTGCGCTCGGTCTGTTGGTTGCGCTGTGGCGTTTCGTGTGGCTCATGGTGGTGGGCTTCGGTGGACTTTCGACAAGGCGCTGCATCAAGGCTCTGAAGAAGGGCGATATCGACACCGCCCGTCAGTTGTCGGCAAAGGTTCACGGCAAGGTGGGCAAGGTGCTCAAGACGGTGCTTGCCAAGAATTACGCGGGCCGCGAAGGTGCCGAGAAAGCGCTCGAAGAATTGTTCAGTGCTGATGTTCCTAAACTGGAATCGGGACTCACATGGATTTCCGTGTTTGCAGCGACGGCTCCGTTGCTTGGTCTCTTGGGTACAGTGATGGGTATGATCGAACTCTTTGACGTGATTACGATGCATGGTACTTCTGACCCGAAGCTCTTGGCGGGAGGCATTTCGATCGCTCTCGTGACGACTGAAGCGGGCCTTATCGTTGCGATTCCGCTGCAGTTGATTCATACCTTCTTGATGAACCGTGCCGATGCCTTGCGCACCCGCATGGAAAGCGCCGGTCTTACCGTGCTGAATGCCCTCTGGATTAAGGAAAAGTAATTGGAAACCGTCAATCAAATATCGGTTATCGAAGCGGCGATGGCTATCGTGTTTCGCGGTGGCTGGGTGCTTGCCCCTATATTTATTCTGGGGTGGTTCGGCTGGTTTTTGATGATTGAACGCTACGGTTATTACTTTATGCTGAGAGGCGGAAACATAAACGGCCTCGGCGGATTCTGGCGCACCTTGAAAAAGAGCGGCGAAGACGTTGCTTTCAAGAAACTGGAACGCCGTCGTTACGGTTATTTTTATGCGCTCGCTTCGGATGTCCGCAGGTATCGCGGCCAGGGCCCTGTTGCGGTTCGCAATGCGATGGAAGAAACGCGTCACCGTATTTCGGTGAGTTTGTCCCGGTCGCTCAGGACGATTTCCACTTGTGCGGCGATTGCCCCGATGCTTGGCCTTTTGGGGACGGTGTCCGGCATGGTGCATACCTTCGAGACGATTCAGCTTTTCGGTTTCGGAAACCCGGTGCTGTTGGCTGACGGCATTTCCGAAGCGCTTCTCACGACGCAGGCGGGGCTTTTGGTGGCCTTCCCGCTGATGCTTGCCTACAATTTCTTGGCGAGCCGCGTTGAAAATGTCGAGAAACAGGCGTGGAGTGAAGCCCTTAAGTACGAGTCTTATGTGTTTTCCGCTGAAAACCATCCTGAAGGCTCCTCCCAAAGTCATCCTGGAGTGAATAACGCAAATGATGTGGTCGGAGAAAGTCATCCTGGAGAGCGCGAAATTGCGTTCGGAACTGAAAGGAGCAACGCAACTAAAACATCCTCCCAAAGTCATCCTGGAGTGAGTGAAACGAGCGACGGGATCCATAGTGAACATTCTGAGGTGAAATAATGAGTTTTATTCGTAAACGTTCGCAGGATGCAGGAAAAATAGACGTGTCGCCGATGCTCGATATGGTCTTTATCCTGCTCATCTTCTTTATCGTAACCTCGACTTTTACCCGCGAAACGGGTGTTGATGTGACCAAGCCCAAGGCCAGTTCGGCGAAGGACCTGGCGAAGGAAAGCATCCTGATCGGCGTGACGCGTCAGGGCACGATTCACATCAACGAAACTCAAGTGAACTTGACGACTCTCAACACGGTGCTGCGCCAGATGATGGCCGAAGCACCTGACCGTCCGGTGATTATCGTGAGTGACCGCGATGCTCCTAACGGAGTAGTGGTGGATATCCTCGATGAATGTAACTTGGCCAAGGTCCGCAAGGTTTCCATCTCGGCAAATAAGGAGGAGTAAGAGGAACTTAGCACGCTCGTTTCACTCGCTTTGAGCGATGAGGTCGCCTTGCAAGCAAGGCTCTGGGCTAAAGATGATGCCAATGGCACGATACTGAAAGCTCAATGGACCGTAGGTCCGTGCTCATACCTCAAAGGGCGAAGCCCGACCCCATACCTCGTAGTCTTATGCTTGATTTTTTCGCAAAATATTTCCGCTTCCCGCTGGCACTGGTGCTCTCCTTTGTGGTGAGTGCGGTGTTCTTCCTTGCGATTCCGGTCATCAATACGCTTTTCTTCGATAAGGGCATCAAGACGGAAAAGGAGCTGGAATCGGTGACGGAAGTCGAGGTTCTCGTGAGCGAGAAGAAACCCGAGGTCAAGCAGAAGGTGCTGCGTACCGTGATGAATCCGAACCCGTTCAAGATTTCGGCGAACACGGGCGTGTCGCGTAGCCAGAATTTCCAGATGGATCTGTCGCTGGCGCGCGGTGCCGCCGGCGATGGCGTGGCCGTAGGGACGGGCTCGATGGAAAATGTCGTTTACGAAGCGGGCGAGGTGGATGAACAGGCGCAGGTGTTGCGTGAAATCCAGCCGAAGTTCCCCGAAAAGGCGAAGCGCATGGGAGTTTCGGGTTATGTGAAGGTCTTGATTGTGATAGATGTTTATGGCGATGTGGCGCAGGCCCAGGTGCTTACGCAGGAGCCGCCCGGATATGGATTTGACAACGAGTCCCTGAAGGCCGTAAGACAGTGGAAGTTCAGCCCCGCGCAGCTGGGCGGATTCCCCGTGGCGCAGAAAGCCACAAAGGAGTTCCGCTTTGTCAATTAGATTAGACGAAAGAACGGGCTTCGCCCTACAGACGAAAGACGAAAGAGGTTTGAGACGGAATTCTCTCGTCTCTCGTCTCTTGTCTCTCGTCCTGATTTTATTTTATGCTATTCCTCTTTTCGCTGCTGAAGATTACTTCTTCAAGGCGAACGAGTTGTACGACCAGGGAAAATATAAGGAAGCGGTGCCTCTGTACCGTGCGGCGATTGACGAAGGCCGTTATGAGCCCTTTGCCTGGTTCAACCTGGGAAACGCCTTGGTGCAGCTTGACCGCAAGCAGGTCGCGATGGTGGCGTACAAGCGCACCGTGGAGCTTTTGCCGACGTTTGAAAAGGCCTGGATGCTCCTGGGCGATCTTTATTATTTAGGTGGTGATGTGGGCGAGGCCATAGCGGCTTATAACCGCGCCATCGAACTCGGCGTGGAATCGGACCATGTGCACTTTGCGTTGGCGGAATGCTACTTGAAAGGTCGTGACTGGACGCTTGCGCAGAAAAATTTCGAACGCGCCCTGCAGCTGAATCCGGACCGAATGGATGCGTGGTACGGCCTTGCCGAAGTCTACGAAAAACTCGGTGACTATGAGTATGCCATCAAGACGCTTCAGAATGCGCTTCAGATGACGGCTACCGCAGGCGCCGATGTGCATTTTACCATGGCCTACTATTACCGCAGCATGGATTCTACGCGGCAGTCTCTGAACGAGATGGAAAACGGACTCTTGATGGATCCGGAAAATGTTTCTGCCCGCCGCTACCTCGCGCAAATGTATGTGCAGAATAATTCTCCGTGGATGGCTATCTTTACTCTCGAAGAGGGGCTCCGTCACAATAAGGGAAAGGCGGACTTGAACCTAGATTTAGGACAAATTTACTTTACCCAGAAACGCTATGACGAAGCCTTTGATTGCTATATGAGGGCTTGGCTTGCGGGTAATTCGCAGGGGCGCATCGGCGCCGAAAATGTCGGCCACGTCTTCTCGAATGCGGGCGATACAGAAAAGGCTGAAATTCTGTACAAACGAATCCGCGAAAAGAAGTAGCCGCGATATTATATATTCTATATTTGCTTGTATGAAGGATTACAAGAGCTTTGTTCTGTTGTCTGCGCTTTGGGTGCTTTCTGCATGTGGCGATACGGCATCTTCAAGTATCGACGAAAGCTTTAGCCAGAAATCGCCTACAGAAAGTATCGAGGCACCGATTAAGGATGCGAGGGATAATCGCATTTATTATTCAACCCAAATCGGAACCCAAGTCTGGCTTGAAGAAAACTTGCAGTACCAGGCGGAATCTAGCGGATGCTATGATGATGCGGATTCTAATTGCGTTAGATATGGCCGTTTGTACACCGGTGGGCTGGAGGGACTCTGTCCCGAAAAGTTCCATATTCCCACTGAAGACGAGTGGAATGAACTGATAGGCTATGTTTCGGTTGTTCGACCGGATCAAGAACCCGCTAAAAGTTTGAAATCTTATTCCTGGTATCCGGGAACGGGTCTTTTCTCGTTTAATCTTCTTGGAGCGGGGTATCGCTGGCTGGATGGTTCTTACCGTAAACTTTATGAAGAATCCTATTTGGCGACATCGCGACATGGTTGTTATTTACATTTTTTACCGGGAAAGGACTATGGCTTTGTCTGCGATGACTCTATTGCGGGATTCTCGGTGCGTTGCCTGATGGATTCGACCAATGCAAAAGATGTATTGCCTTCTTGCGTTTCGTCGAATAAATATGAAATCGTTCACGAAGGCAATGGCTATTATGTCTGCGACGAGAAGGGCTGGCGCCCTGCTAATAAGGCTGAGTACAGCGCTTACGGCAATAAGTGCGTCAATGGGGTTGTTGTCGAAGGGAAATTTTATCAGGACCATTATTACGATCGGTATATCTGCGATGGTGGCTTATGGAGAGAAGCAACCGAAGTGGAACGCAATACTTACGGAAATGACTGCGTTGCGGGAAGTTCCAAAATTATTCAGGGACTTGTTGAAGATTTTAAGTATTTCGTTTGCACGGATTCCGGATTCCGCAGGACGACGATGTGGGATTTCCCGAAAGCGGATTATTTGAACCCATCTGTGGAGTACGGAACGTTTGTTGATGCCCGCGACCAAAAAAGTTACAAGACGGTTTCTTTGGGTTCGCAGGTATGGATGGCTGAAAACTTGAATTACTCGGATAGCGTTAGTTCTCCCAATCTGAAGGGAAACAGCTGGTGCTATGAGGACGATCCGTCGAATTGTGAAAAGGTGGGGCGTTACTACACTTTTCTCTCGGCAATGAATTTGGATGCATCTTTTGCTGCAGACAGTGTTGAATATCCACTGATGGAAATCAATCAGGGAATTTGCCCTGACGGGTGGCGAATCCCTTCTGAAGAGGACTGGAATGCTCTCGTAAATTACATTCTACCAACCTATGGAAAGGAGGCTAATGCGTGGTTGATTTCGTCGATAAATGGTGATGTCACACCGAATGATTACTATACGTTCCCCTATGCGATGAAGTCGGTTACAGGGTGGAATTTTGATTCCTGGACGGATCCGGCTAATGCGTCTGGTTTTTCATCTATTCCTATGGGACATAGGACTGAAGAAGGATCCTTTGTCGAAGTCGGTGAAAGCGATGGTTTCTGGTTGGCATCAATCCATAAGTCGCAAACCTTTATCGCGGGGGCTCCGGCGGGAATGGATGTTGCTAGCTTGAAATATGCTCCCATTGCCTCTGATATGAGGTCTTGGGAGCTTAACGGCTGGAACTTTAATTTGAGAACCCGGAAGTCCGGATATCCTATTCGTTGCGTCAAGAATTAGCGATTACATTGCGGCATTGAACCTGCCCGCGACTTACACAGATTGTTTGAGAAAAGAAAAAAGGCACGGAATAATCCGCGCCTTTTCTAATGTTTGTCTTTGCCGAATTACAGCAGGTTCACGATCGTTGCGAACAACTTGTCTGCCAGCGGGTTCGTTTCGAGGCCTTCGAATACGTTGAACTGGTTGAACATAATCTTGCCCTTGCCGAACGGGTAGAGCTGCAGGTCTGCACCGGTCTTGACATCGCCTTCCTTCAGCGTGACGGAGCGGGCGAATACGGTTGCTTCGGGGAGTTCGTTCAGCGAGATGCTTGGCATTATGGCCGCCGCATTGTGGTCGAGGACGTGGGCTTCTCCAAAGACGGAGGCGAGTGCGGAACCCTTGGGCAGGTAGTGCAAGCTCAGCTCGTTTGCACCGGTGCTCCAATGAGATTCAATGTTGCAATCGAACTGGTGACTCTGGTTCAGGTAGTCAATGTCTTCCTGGGTGAGGTCCGAAAGCAGGAGCGTCTTGCCGCCGTTCTTCACGACGTCCACGAGCTTGTCGAGGATTTCGTCGGGCCAAGAACTCAGGTTAGCCGTAAAGATAATCTGTTCGGGGCCGGTGAGGGCGGCGAGGGCATCGCTCGATTCTTCGCTGTTGTCAAGGAAGCAGACCTTCTTCATGGCGCTCTTGACGTCGGCTTCGGCGATAACGATCAAGTCTTCGTAGGAAGTGTGGATTTCCTTGCCGTCGTTCTTGAGCGTAATCTGCAACTGGTACTTGCCTTCGTTGCGGGGAGCCATGGTCGTGTAGATGCCCATCTGCGTAAGGCTGGTCTTGCCTGCGGCTTCTTCCGGAGAAATCTTGTCGCAGGAAATTTCCTTGCCCTTTTCGTCAATCAGTCGGATTTCGACGGATACGTCTTCGTAACGGCTGTTGTTCAAGAGCGTTACCTGGAAGCTGACTTCGCTCTGCGGAGCGACGACGTGTTCAAGTTCACTGACGAGGGCGCGGCTCGGGGTCGTGATTTCCTTGATGAAACCGTCGAAGCCCTTGCTCACGCGGTTTTCGTCGCACAGGCCGTAGAAGTCCGTGCCGCAGTCCGCCCACTGGTCCAGGAAGAAACCTGCGATCTGCGGGTTGCTCTGGAAGGCAGTAATCTGGTCGAGCTTGCTTTTCAGCGCGATGCGGTTTGCGTCGGCGATAAAGCTCTTGTAGTCCTTCCAAATAGAAAGGTCGCTTTCGACGAACGTTTCGACAGTCTTGATGAAGGTCCTGATGTTCTTCTGGGCCTTGCTGCTGCGCGGACCTGCGATGTTTGTCGCGTTGGCGGGTAGAAGCGTGTGGTTCTTCAAGGTCACGAGCATCTTGTTGTTGATGTCGCTTGCCACGTTTTCTTCTTCGTCCTGGAAGTGGCTGTCGCCGAGGCCCGTATCGGGAACGGACAGCGGTTCTTCGGCGTCGCGGTCGAAGCTGTGGGCGAGGTAGTGGCTGTAGGCCGCGTTCGGTGTCATGCGCGGGTTCACGCGGAGCGTCGCATAGGTAGAAATCTTATCGACCGAGACGGGCAGGAGCTTGCCGGTATCCTTGCGGAAGTTGCCTTCGTTGTCGAGGTAGATGCTGTTCAGGTTACTGATGACCGGGCGCGTCATGTCGACGGGGCTGATGGCGTTCAGGAGCTTGTTACCGTTCTGCAACAGGAGTGTGCCGTTTTCGGCGCCCATAACCCAGATGCCGATGCAGGGGTGGTGGTGCTGTTCTTCGACGATGTCGTTGATCAGCTTTTTCACGATTTCGAGTCCCTGCGGGGTAGACCTCATGGTGTGGATGGGGAATTCCTGGAAAACAATCAGTCCAATTTTGTCGCAGATGTTGAGCGCTTCTTCGGGAAGCGGTGCGCCGCAGGAACGGATGGCGTTGAAGCCTGCATTCTTGACTGCCCGCAGGTCCTTTTCGAGCTTCGGGTTGTTGAGCGTCCAGAGTCCGCCTTCGCTCCACTGCTGGTTGTAGGTGATGCCCTGGATCTTCAGAATCTGGTCGTTCAGGTAGTAGTCACCCTTGAGGCAGTCGAATTTGCGGAAACCGAAGGTGCGTACGACCGGGAACGCGTATTCGGCGCGCTTGATTTCCTTGCCGTCCTTTTCCTTGCCGGCCTTGATTTCCAGTTGGAATTCGATGGCGTAAAGGTTCGGGTGTTCAAGGCTCCACTGGAACTTGTGACGCTGCTGTTCCTTGACTTCGAACACGAAGCGCTGCGTCATGTTTTCCTTGTCGAGCTTGATGTTGTCCACGAAGTGCTCGTACACGTCGCCGTCGGGATTCTTCATCAGGACGCGGAGTCTGGTCTGGTAGTTGCGCGGGTTGTTGAAGCTGATGTCGCAGGCGACTCGCTGGGTATCCGCATCGGGTTCAAGGCGCACGTCAGAAATAAAGGCGGTCGTGCCAAGAATCAGATCCACGTGACCGAAAATGCCGCCAAACGGGTATTGCTGCCACGGGAGGCCTACCGGCATTTCACTCGGATGGGCGTAGCGGTCGTCGGCGCCGTCTTCGCTTTCGCGGCCGAAGTCGATACGGCCGTTGGTGGTACCCATATTCGCGACACGGATGCAAAGGATGTTCTCTTCGCCGATTTTCAGGGCTTTCTGCGGTTCAATGATAAAGGGAGTGTAGGCTCCGAAATGAGTTCCGAGGAGCTTGCCGTTAAGCCATACGGTTGCGTGCGTTGCAATTCGTTCAAAACGGAGGAAAATACGCTTGGTGACTTGTTTTTCGTCTTCGATAGTGAAACGCTTGAAATAGAAGGCGCAATCTTGCGACATTAGGAGCTTGTCAAAGGCTTTTTCCCAGATATGTGGAACTTGTACAGTTTCTGTATCCTGGGGATAGGTGGCGTACCAACGGTTGGAAATGCCGGCATCTTCAGTGTCCCACTTCATCTGCCAGTCGCCGTCAAGGCTCAAAATCTTGCTCATTCGAGTGTCCTTTATGAAATTTTGGGTGAAAAGATAGAAAATTAGAGCTTAGTGCTTAGAACTTAGAGCTTAGAAAAGCTTGTTTTTGGTGTTTGCCAAAGGGCCAACAAAGTTCTATCAACTAAGTTCTACCAACTATTTTTCCACAATCCCTTTACACCGAGTGGATTTTTTCTATATTTGGGGTCCCAATAGCAACCAAAAAAGGATTACAAAAATGTATTCTATTGTTGAAACAGGTGGTTTCCAGTATAAAGTTGAGCTGGGCAAGGCTTACAAGGTCCCCACGCTCGATGCCGCTGTTGGTTCCGAACTGGAGCTCAAGTCCGTTCTTCTTTTCGCAGGAAAAGAAGTGCAAATCGGCACCCCTGTCCTGAACGACGCCTCCGTGAAGGTTGAAGTGCTTGCCCACGGCAAGTATGACACCATCATCGTTTACAAGAAGAAGCGTCGTACCCGTTACGAACGTCGTAACGGTCATCGTCAGGGCTATACCGAGGTGCTGGTTACGGAACTTCGCTCCGGCGCAGAATCCGCAAAGGTCGACTCCAAGGTTATCGAACGCAACCGCGCTCGCGTGGCTGCCCTCGCCAAGCAGAAGGTGCAGTCTGTGCCTCTGACTCGCAAGGAAAAGATTGCCCAGGGTCTCCCGAAGCCCGCCAAGGTCAAGAAGAACTCTCTGCGTAAGGCTAAGGAGGTTTAATCCATGGCTCATAAGAAAGGTCAAGGTTCAGTACGTAACGGCCGCGACAGTAACGCCAAGTACCTTGGTGTTAAGAAGTATGCGGGCGAAACCGTCAAGGCTGGCAACATCATCGTTCGTCAGCGTGGTTCTCACTTCCACAGTGGCAACAATGTGGGCATGGGCAGGGACTTCACTCTGTTCTCCCTCATCGATGGCAAGGTGAAGTTCGAACGCCTCGATGCAAAGCGTCAGAAGGTTTCTGTCTACCCGGAAGAAAACTAATCGGTTTTGAATCGTGTAGAGCCGACGGTACCACAAGTACCGCCGGTTTTTTTTAGCCCGCTACAGCCAACAGCCAACTGTCTACTGTCTACTTCCTACTACCATTTTTTGCTATTTTATGTGCGTGATGTCAAAGTTCCTGCTGTACTATTTGTCTTTTGTGGCGTTCTTGCTTTCTTTGGCGGGAACCTTCTCTGCGTGTTCCGACGACGACAGTTCTGCCGAATTCCTTTTAAACCGTGAAATTTCGGACTTGTCGGTAATTCGTGAATGTGGCAAGGATGCCGATAGCGGGGCTTATTGTTTTAAGGTGCGTTTCCGTTACCCGATCGATACGGATAAGCTTAAAAAGGTCTATATCTGGGTAGATGACGATGTTGTCGGCGATACGGCAAAGACTGTGAACGAGGACAAGCTTGCGAAGGCGACTGCGAACTTTGAGTATGCGTCCGGTTCGGCAAATTTGTTCGATACGGTGGACGTGACTCCTTATATTCAGGATTATGTGGCGGAACGCTGCAGCTTGCTGGTGGCTTTCTATTGCGAGTATTCGAGCGGTCGTTCGGGTTCTGTCCAGCGAGTCTATCTGCATTTCTGTGACGATATGGATCCATCCTTGCTCGGCAATATCCGCGATTCCGTATGGACGACGGGTGTCCGCTTGAGGTGGTTGCGTCCAACGGACCAAACGGTTTATTACAAGCCGAATGAACTGTCTGGCCCGATTCTGGGTTACAATATCGTGTTGCATACCGATGACAAGGACGAAGACCTGCGAAATCTTGAACTCAGGGTAGAAACTCCTGACGGAATCGATTCTACAGGTGGAAGCCTGTTCAAGCGCCATGCAAGATTTTATTCCAACAACGATTCGGTTTGGGTAGATACGGTTGCCCATAGCGCCGATTCCAAGAAGAATGAACTGCGTATCGCCATCTTTGACGGTAAGGGTTACAATGTCGATAATTCGGATTCTAACGAATTCCGCCTGATTATCGAGGGACTCCGTTCCGAAAGTGAGTATTCGGTAGGGTACAGTTCCTGGGACACCAGCGGAAACTATTCGGGAACCGACGGTAACGCTGTCGCATACGAACTTATCTCGACGACGGATTCGGTGGCCCCGCTATTGGCAACGAAGCTTTATACAATCGAAGATACTCTGTATCCGGGAATGGCGCGTCTCGACAGCAACAACCATTTGCGAATTTTCTGGAATAGGAGCATTGACCCCTATACAAAGCACCATGGCGTCGTGGTGGATTCCGTCTTGTTCATTCCGGATTCCTGCCTGTATTCGCTTTGCTACGATACCGTGAAGACCTATATGGTCGAGTATTGGGATCGCATTGAAAAGCAGTGGGTTGCCTACAGCAAGAAACTTGACGAGTCTGGCCGATATGGTACCCATTATGGCGTTTCCGCCGATACGTTTGCTGTGTCTACGGTTGGGACTTTCGTGGCGGATACGATCCGCTGGGTGGCTCCTGGCGACACGCTGATCCTGCGCATCCGTTCTGTCGACAAGTCCGGCTATTTTTCGGCGGCCTTGATTGATACTGTTTATGTTTCGCCGGGGGCACTGGCGAAAGAACTGGATTGCCCTGAAGGATTTGTCGCGGTACAGGCGTCAGATTCGCTGAAGTTCTGCATGGAACGCACGGAGCACCGAAACGATTCGGGTGAGTTCGTGACAAATGTTTTGCATTCCGAGGCGCTTGCGGCTTGCGAGGCGGTCTCGGCGAGCGGCTTTAAGGTGAGCCTTTGCAACGAACGCGACTGGGAACTGGTCTGTCTTTCGGGTGGAACGCTCGCTTATGGTGTCGTTCAGGATACCTTGGAAATTACGGATATCCTGTTCAGGGATTGCAACGTGGCGACCAACGATTCCGCCTCGGCGTCGGATATAACCAAACGTAATCCTCACTGCATGAACCCGATGGGCGTGCGGGACCTGCCGGGACAGTACCAGGAGTGGGCGATGGGTCGCTCCGAGGATTCCGTTGCCGTCATTAAGGGAGGCTCTTACGTGGTCTTGAACGGGATTGACCTTGAGACGCAGGCACTCTGTACCAGGCGTAGTTTCCCGGTGTTTACGCGACTGGCCTATACGACAGATTCTATCTACCTGTATCGCGAAGGGACCAAGGTGGATACCGTGTTCCAGGCAGATACCTCAAGGACTCTCTTCATGGTGCTGACGCAGAAGGATTTCAAGGATACTTTGCAGTTCTATGATGTACAAGATTCTAGTGGAAATTCCGTGGGGACGGATTATTCCCTTTATTCGGAATACAAGAAAGGCGGCGATGAATGGCTTGAAAAGATCGGTAATGGCATGAAGTACGTGCCCGACCACATCGAAGTCGTGTTCCTGACGGGCGAGCGGATTCCTTACCGCGGCGCGGCGAATTTCTACAAGTCGCCGAGTATCGGATTTAGGTGCTGCGCATACAAGGAATAATTCGGATTTCGGATTTCGGAATTCGGAGTTGATTACAAATGGAATATCAAGATTATTTAAAAGTTGCTGAGGCGCTTGCGAAAGAAGCTGGTGCTCTTTGTCTTGAAATACAACAGAACCTGGGCGATGTCAAGTACAAGTCCAAGAAAGATGTGGTGACCCGCGCCGATATCGCAAGCGAAAAACTGATTGTGGAGGGCCTCCGCAAGGCGTTTCCCGAACATTCGATTCGTACAGAAGAAGCGGGCGTTATCGAGGGGACCGATCCGCGTTTCCGCTGGATTATCGATCCGGTGGACGGTACGGTGAACTTTAGCCGCGGAATTCCCTTATGGGGGATTTCCGTTGCGCTCCACTTTGAAGGCAAACCGTTGGTGGCCGTAGTGAACTTGCCCAAGCTGGGCGAACTCTTTACCGCAGTGAAGGGCGGAGGAGCGTTCATGAACGGCAAGCCGATTCACGTGAGTGATGAAGCGGATCCGGTGCATGCCATTGTCAGTAACGGAGACTTTAATGTGGGCGTCGCAGAAAAGATCAATGCGCAGAACTCGAAAAACTTTGCAGCCGAAGCTGAAACATTCGAACGCGTGAAATGCCTGGGTTCGGCGGTGATCGAAGGCTGCTTTACGGCTTGCGGCCGTATTGACTGTTTCGTGATGACGATGAGTTACCCCTGGGATGTCGCGGCGATTGCGCTCCTGGTCGAGGAAGCGGGTGGA
This sequence comes from uncultured Fibrobacter sp., assembly GCF_946062555.1. Classification (GTDB taxonomy): domain Bacteria; phylum Fibrobacterota; class Fibrobacteria; order Fibrobacterales; family Fibrobacteraceae; genus Fibrobacter. Next base: position 15,156 of record NZ_CAMGVQ010000036.1, on the reverse strand, counting down.
AAATCGACTCGTATTGACGGCTCGACGATGCAATTCGTTGATGGAGAACAAGTTGCGTTCTCTAACGGTGTTTTGCACGAGATTTTGTTGGATTGCCTTAAATAGGCTGATTGTTTGTAAAAAGAAATTTACTTCAACATAGGGTAAACAAAAACCTACATTTTTGTAGGTTTTTGTTATTCATGCCCCTTAATTTTGACGAAAAAAGGCAATTATGAAAACTTGCAAAATACTAACTTACAAAAATGTGAGTTTTTGAAGATTTTTGCCCGTTTTTCACTTTTTTCAATTGTCTTTGCTATCTTTACAGCCGTTGAAAACATTAACAATCAAAACTCTCAACGGAGATATATAAAATGGCAATCCAGAATGCTTACCTTCAGAAGGTTTATGACAAGGTCGTCGCCCGTGATCCGGACCAGGCCCTCTTCCACCAGGCTGTCCGCGAATTCCTCGAATCCCTCGACCCCGTCCTCGAACAGGACAAGTCCTGGGAAACCAACGGCGTGATCGACCGCCTCGTCGAACCGGAACGCGTGATCACTTTCCGCGTACCTTGGCTCGATGATAAGGGTAACGTTCAGGTGAACCGTGGCTACCGAGTGCAGTTCAACTCCGCTATCGGCCCGTACAAGGGCGGTATCCGTCTCCGTAACGAAGTGACGCTTTCCATGCTCAAGTTCCTCGGCTTCGAACAGATCTTCAAGAATAGCCTCACCACGCTCCCCATGGGCGGCGGCAAGGGCGGTTCCGACTTCGATCCTAAGGGCAAGAGCGACAACGAAGTGATGCGTTTCTGCCAGTCCTTCATGACTGAACTCTGCAAGCACGTCGGTGCCGACACGGACGTTCCGGCTGGTGACCAGGGTACTGGCGCTCGCGAAATCGGTTACATGTTCGGTCAGTACAAGCGCATCCGCAACGAATTTGTGGGCGTTCTCACCGGTAAGGGCCTCTCCTACGGTGGCTCTCTCGCTCGTACCGAAGCTACCGGTTACGGCCTCTGCTACTTCACCCGCGAAATGCTCAAGGACCTCGCTAACGACTCCTTCGAAGGCAAGACCGTCGTGATTTCCGGTTCCGGTAACGTTGCCCAGTTCGCTTGCCAGAAGGCTACTCAGCTCGGTGGCAAGGTCGTGACCATGTCCGACTCCAACGGCTACATCTACGATCCGAACGGCATCAACCTCGACGTCGTTCTCGACCTCAAGAACAACAAGCGCGCTCGTATCAGCGAATACGCCAAGCTTGTTCCGGGTTCTGAATACCACGAAGGTTCTAAGGGTGTCTGGACGGTCAAGTGCGACATCGCTCTCCCGTGCGCTACCCAGAACGAACTCGACCTCGAAGGTGCCAAGGCCCTTATCGCTAACGGCGTGAAGGCCGTTGCCGAAGGTGCAAACATGCCGTCTACTCCGGAAGCTATCGAAGCCTTCCAGAAGGCTGGCGTTCTCTTTGGACCTGCCAAGGCTGCTAACGCTGGTGGCGTGGCTACCTCCGGTCTCGAAATGTCCCAGAACTCCGAACGTCTCTCCTGGACCTTCGAAGAAGTGGACAAGAAGCTCGAAGGCATCATGAAGAGCATCTACGCCGCTGCTTCCTCTGCCGCTGTCAAGTACGGCCAGAAGGGCAACCTCGTGATGGGTGCAAACATCGCCGGCTTCCTCAAGGTTGCCGATGCCATGAAGTGGCAGGGCGCGGTCTAATACGACCGCTCGCGCTAAATGCTTCTATGCATTACGAGAGCGCTCGCTCTCGCGATCACGCCTGGTTAATACCAGGCGTTTTTCGCTCACGGATATGACCGGACCGGCTAAGCTCTGCTAAGTCCGTACCCTGGAGCCGGTCCTCTCGCGACCGCTCCAGCTTAACGCTTGGAGCTTTTTCGCTCACGGATATGACCGGACCGGCTAAGCTCTGCTAAGTCCGTACCCTGGAGCCGGTCCTCTCGCGACCGCTCCAGCTTAACACTTGGAGCTGTGTCGCTCACGGATAACTGCTTGAGTCATCCTGGAGCCCCGTAGGGGCGATAGGATCCATAAAAATCCTCCGGTCAAAAGCCGGGGGCTTTTTTGTATGTTCCGTTAAAGAGAAGGCCCGCCGTTATGGCGGGTCTGTTTGAATTGTGGGAGTTGCTGCGGTCTGAGCTTTACTGGACATTGATGCGGAGCGTCTGCACGCAGTTTCCCGGAATCACTCGTGTGATGTACGAGCCGCGGTTCATTTGATTCAGCGAGAGGTTGTGGCTTCCGTTGGAATATCCGCGGTATTCCTTCTTGAGGTAGCCCTGCATGTCGAAGATGAATATCTTGAGTTCGGAGGCGGCAGCAGTCGTTAGCATCAGTTCGTTCTGGGCGAAAGCAACCTTTAATGCGCCTGCATTCCTTGCGAATTCAAGCGGGGTGGGCGCTTCGCTAGAGCTTGATTCAACCTCTTCACTGGAGCTTGAAACTACGACGCTGGCGCTCGATGATTTCGGAGCTTTTTCAATTGTCGCGGTAATCTTTTGAGCTTCAGTGCTATTATAGTTTTCGTTACCCTGCACCATAAAGTAGATGGTATAGGTGCCAGCGTCCTTTGCGGTCGGTAACGATTCGGAATAAGCTTCTTCACTTGCCAACTTGTAAACGAACGTTCCGTTTTGGGCTTCGCCAGCGGTCACAAGCGTCTGAACTTTGCCGTTATACACCAGGTTTTCGATTGCGGTGGGAACCTTGACGATTGAGGATTGATTATAAAAATCGTCTTAATTGTGTCTGCGTAATTCCCGATACCCTTGACGACCAATGTTGCCTCACCGGCATTTACGTTGTCATAGCAATAAACTTTGTAATCTGTGTCTTTAACAAACGGTTTGAGGCTGTCGGGCACGTCTATATCGGGCGTCGGACAAATAGAGTCTGTGGTGTAAGTTCGATCGGGGATCACGGCAATTTCAACGCCTTCGAATTTTTTTTGCTTGAATTCGTCCGCTCACGAAATTGCCGCTATAAGTAGTGTGAACATGAACACGAGTCCCAAATGGAGCGAATGGAATGAAATGAATTGCGATTTAAACACTGATTTCCCCTTTTATAGAAAATTTTGCGCAGATTTAGTTTTTTTTTCGCTATTCCAAGTTGGAGTATTTGCATTACGTATTCTTTGTATATATTTTATATAGAATATTTCGTATGGGTGGAATATGAGATTTTTTGTCCCAGTTTTTTTATGCGTAGGGGTGGCTTTTTCACATGTTGAGAAGATGCCCGATTTTAAGGACATCCGTGATGGTCGCACCTATAAGACGGTGCAGATCGGGGAGCAGCGTTGGTTTGCCGAAAATTTGCGCTTCAATGTGAAGGGGAGCTGGTGCTACGACAAGAAAGACTATAATTGCGAAAGGTATGGCAGACTCTATGATTGGGCGATGGCCATGAGGATGAGTGACTATTACAATAGTCATTCCATTAAGAAATTTGATTTCTCCAAATTGAAACCGGGGCAGTACCATGATGCGTGTCCGGTCGGTTGGCATGTACCAACGAATAAGGACTGGTACAAGCTTAAATATTTTGTCGCTAAAAAGGGGATTAGCGATGGTGTGGGAATAAGCCTGAAATCAACCGAATTGTGGGAGAAGGAGTTGCGTATACCGGCGGCATCCGACGAATTTGGTTTCAACGCTATTCCGGCCGGCATTAAGCAACCTTATAGCGGCTTTATGGACTTGGGTCGAACGACGCAGTTTTGGTCTTCAAATGAGATTGATGACGGTGGAGCTTATTATTGGAACCTGATGTATGATTCAAGAACTTTAGAAAAGGTTTATTCCGGCAAGGATGACGGAATTTCTATCCGATGTGTAGAAGATAAATTATACGAAGTCAAGGAACCTCCTCCGCCGCCACGCAAGGTTGTTCCGCAGGTGGTTAAGGTGCAGAATAAGGTGCTTCGGACTGTTCACATTGGTGACCAGGTTTGGATGGTCGATAACTTGAATGTGAATGTGCCGGGAAGTTTTTGCTATGAGTACAAGGAAGAAAATTGTGAAAAATATGGCAGGCTTTATCCGTGGACCGTGGTAATGAAACTTGATGAAAAGTTTTCTAAAACGGTTGCGCGAGATTCTGTTATGAAACGCAAGCCGAGAGGAATTTGTCCGAATGGTTGGCATATTCCGACGGTTTTCGATTTTCAGAACTTGATTGCGTATTTAAAGGATATTGATGATGCCGTAGGTGCGGGAACGAATTTGCGTGCACGCGAAGGATGGCAAGAAAGCGACGATGTCCTGTTGGGGGAGGACGGTTTTGGTTTTACGGGGCTTGCTGCAGGATATCGCGACACGATGGGTGTCTTTGTTGGCCGGGAGTTCTTTACGGGTTTCTGGTCTGGGACAGAGGGGGATTCCCTGCGGGCTCTTGCTTGGACATTGCCTTATGATAATGATGATTTTGTGATGGAGTCTGCAATGAAGGACAATGCTTATTCTGTGCGTTGCCTGATGGATCCGCCGGATGACGATGAATTGTACGACAGCACATCGCTTACGGATATTCGCGATGGAAATCGTTACAGGACGGTTGCTGTTGGTGAAGAGGTGTGGATGGCCGAAAATTTGCGCTTTGCAGCCCTAGGGAGTTTCTGTTACGAGGACAAGGATAATCGTTGTCGCAATTACGGGCGGCTTTATCCGTGGCATGTGGCGATGCGTCTTCCGGAAGATTTTATCGAGAGCTCGCTAGACAGTGCTTCGCTAGAAGCGGTTGCGCAGGATCATCAGGGGATTTGTCCCGATGGTTGGCACATTCCGCGGCAAGAAGAATGGCTGCGCCTTGGAAAGTACGCTGTTGGCTTGCGCAAGGGATTGGGGGCGGCGCTGAAAAGCCGTGATGGCTGGGTGCAGGGCGGAGAACCTGTAAACAATGCGAGCGGATTTAACGCACTTCCTGCAGGGAGTCGCTATATTGATGGCGAGTATGCCGAGCTGGGGTCAAGTGCTTATTTTTGGGCTGCCGAAGGTGGCGCCGGTATGGGTGCCGTTTATTGGAACCTGATTAATTCCAAGGATGATTTCGCAACGGCGGAAGATTTTGAACACTCAGCATTTTCGCTTAGGTGCGTGAAAAATAAGGCGGGGAGCGCCAAGGCTCCCGAGTCTGCAAGATAGGTTAGAATAAACTAATCTGTTCGCCGGCGTTGGTTGCTCCCTTGGTGTCGGCACTACCAGTGGGATTTTCTTTGCCCTCGGTTGTCGTTTCGTCTGCGTTGGCGGCAATCTGCGCCAAAAGCCACGCTTCGTCGTGCACGGGGATTCCGAGTTCGTTTGCCTTGGTGAGTTTGCTTCCGGCGGCTTCGCCCGCGAGGACCCAGCTGGTCTTCTTGCTTACGGAGCCACTGACCTTGCCGCCGTTTTCTTCGATTAGCTTGCGGGCCTCATCGCGGTCCATGCTCGGGAGCGTTCCGGTGATGACGGCGGTCTGTCCCTGGAAAAGCGTCTTTACGACTCCCTTGAATTCGGTAGGGCAGCCGAGTGCTACGAGTTCGTCGATTTCTTGCGTGTAGCGTTCGGTGTGGAAGAAGTCGTAGACGGATTTCCCGATGCGTTCTCCGACGTCGGTGACGTTTTGCAAGTCTTCGACGGTGGCGGTACGGATCGCTTCGAGAGTGCGGAAGTGCTTGGCGAGGTTTCGGGCACTGGTGCGGCCCACAAAACGGATGCCGAGACCGTGCAGCAGGTTTTCGAGGCTGCGTTCCTTGGAGGCGGCGATGGCGTCGTAGACGTTCTTCGCACTCTTCTTGGCCATGCGCTCCTGGGATTCCAGGTCTTCGAGCGTAAGGCGGTACAGGTCCGGAATGCGCTTGATTTTGCCCGTGGAAATCAGGCTTGCGATGAGGGCGGGGCCGAGGTTCTCGATGTTCATGGCCTCGCGGCTCACGAAATGCTCGAACAGGCATTGTACCTGTGCTGCACAGTGCATGTTTTCGCAGCGGAGAATGACTTCGTCGTCGATGTGGGTGAGCGGTTCTCCGCAAACGGGGCATTTTTCGGGGGCGGTCACGGGGACGGCCCCCGCCGGACGGAGCTCCTTCTTGACATCGGTGATTTTCGGGATGATTTCGCCGCCCTTCTCGACGCCGACGGTGTCGCCGTAATGCAGGTCCAGGCGCGAGACTTCGTCGAAGTTGTGGAGGGTGGCGCGCTTGACGGTGGTGCCCGCGAGGCGCACGGGGGCAAGGTTCGCCACGGGCGTCACGGCCCCGGTGCGGCCCACCTGGAATTCCACAGAAAGGAGCGGCGTGTAGGCGCGCTCGGCCTTGAACTTGTAGGCGATGGCCCAGCGCGGGCTCTTGCTTGTGGTACCGAGGGCACGCTGCATGGCAAGGTCGTTCAGCTTTACGACCATGCCGTCAATTTCGAAGGGGAGGCTGTCGCGGCTCGCTCCAATCTGCTCCGAAATCTTCATGATTTCGTCGGTGGTGTCCGCAGTCCAGTAGTCGTTGGTGTGGAACCCGAGCTTCTTGAGCTGCAGCAGGTTCTCTTCGTGCGTCTTGTTGTTACTCTGCGGAATGTGGTAGGCAAAAAAGCGCATCGGTCGCGTTTTGCATTCGGCCACGCTCTTGAGCTTGAGCGAACCCGAGACGGTGTTGCGCGGGTTCTGGAAAATTTTCTTGCCTTCCAAGATGAACTGCTCGTTCAGGCGTTCGAAGGCTTCACGCTCCATGTAGACTTCGCCGCGGACTTCGAAAGTGCCCTGCGGGATTTCGCTCGGGTCGATTTTTAGTTTCTTGGCGTCAATGTATTCGGGAATATCGGCTATCGTAAGCGCATTTAAGGTCACATCGTCGCCCTGGGCGCCGTCGCCGCGGGTGGCCGCCTGCTTCAAGCGTCCGTTTTCGTACACGATGGAAAGTGAAACTCCATCGATTTTCCGCTCGCAAATCCATTTTTTAGACGAGAGAGGGGAGATGAAAGACGAGAGATTGTCTTTAGTAGACAATTCTTCTCTCGTCTCTAGTCTGTAGGACCGAAGGTCCGTTCTCTCGTCTAGATTAGTTATTCCTTCTTCCGCGGCTTTCACGAACTCCGCCATTTCTTCGGCGCTGTACACGTTCGCGATACTGAGCATGGGCACGGCGTGCGAAACTTTCGCGAAGTCGTTCGTCAAGTCGCTGCCGACCCGCTGCGTGAGCGATGCATTGCCGCGCAGTTCCGGGTATTTCGCCTCGAGCGCTTCCATCTCCTTGAGCCCAAAGTCAAAATCCTGGTCGCTCATAGGGGAGTAGCCGTCCTTGTAGTAAAGTCGGCTTGCTTCTTCTAGCTGTTTCTTTAGTTCAAAATACCGTGTGCGGTCAATATCTTTCTGGTCCATCGTCAAAATTACTCAGGTCGGATAAGTGCGTTTTTATAGAAATGTAGAAAAAGGTCTCTTTGCGGAGCGGTTATGTGAGTGTTTAAGAAGTTCCTTGGTTGTATTTTACGAAAAATGTAAATAGCGACTTTAGTTTTACAAGATATGAAATTTTGAAAATTTGCTAGATGAGATGATTTTTCGTTGCTTTACATTTTCTTTCCGCTTTTTCAATAATTGGCGGGTTGTGCTGAGATTTGGCACGATTTTTGCATAAACAGAGCGCAAAAAACTAGAAAAGGATATATATGAACGCTCAAGCACTTTACGATCCGACCAACGAACACGACGCCTGCGGTGTTGGCCTGGTCGCCAATATTAATAATGTTGCCTCGCACCAGATTGTGCTGCAGGGCATTACCGTTTTGAAGAGGCTCATGCACCGCGGTGCAGCAAGTGGAGACCCGGAAACCGGCGACGGTGCGGGTCTCTTGCTTTCGATGCCTCACAAGTTTTTCTGCAAATTGTACCCGGAACTGCCTGCGCGTTACGGCGTGGCGATGTTCTTTGTGGAGAATACGCTTGCGGCGGATGCCTTTGACGCGAAAATCACGGAGATTGCCGCTGCCGAGGGTGTGAAGGTGCTGAATTTCCGCGAGGTGCCGGTGAATCCCGAAAAGATTGGCCGCACGGCCCGCGAGACCTTGCCGCATATCCGCCAGGTGTTCTTTGACGGTTCCGCTTTTGAAAATGACTGCGCATTTGATATTAAGTTGTATGTGGTGCGTCGCCTGATGGAAAAGGCTTGCAAGGGTCTTTATGTTTGCAGCTGCAGCCGCCGTAGCATCGTCTATAAGGGCCTGCTTCTGGCCAGCCAGATTGAGAGTTTCTACAAGGACCTGAACGATCTCGATTTCGAGAGCCCGATTGCCCTTGTTCACCAGCGCTACTCCACGAATACGTTCCCTACGTGGCCGCTGGCGCACCCGTTCCGCTACCTCGCTCATAACGGCGAAATCAATACCCTGCGCGGTAACCTGAACAGCCTGCGCGCTCGCGAGCCGCAGCTGAAAAGCGAAATTATCGGCGATGACTTGCAGAAGCTCTTGCCGCTGGTTCCGGCGGGGCAGAGTGACTCGGCTAGTCTGGACAACATGTTTGAGCTTCTCGTCGCTGCGGGTCGTAGCCTTCCGCATGCGATGATGATGCTCATGCCGCAGGCTTGGGGCCAAAAGCATTACTTGGGTCGCGATGTGCGTGGGTTCTTCGAATACGAATCTATGCTTATGGAACCGTGGGATGGTCCAGCCGCCGTGGCGTTCAGCGATGGCGTGAATGCGGGTGCGATTCTCGACCGCAACGGCCTCCGTCCGGCGCGTTACACTCTGTGTAAAGACGGCCTTTTCGTGATGGCCTCCGAGACGGGCGTGCTGGATTTGCGTGATGACGAGGTGGAAGAAAAGGGCCGCCTCAAACCCGGCGAAATCATTTATCTGGATTTGGAAAACCACCGTATTCTGAAGAATGCGGAGATGAAGGCGCAGGTGGCCCGCGCCAAGCCTTACCGCCGCTGGGTTGCCGAAAACAAGATGAGCGTTCGCGGGCTCTTTAGTGAAATCAACCCGTCCGAAGTTCCCGACGACATTCTGGTGCAGCAGAAGCGTTTTGGCTACTCTGCAGAAGACCTCTCCATCATCTTGCAGCCTATGGCCAAGAACGGGGCAGAGCCGATTGGCTCCATGGGTAACGATGCCGCGCTTGCCGTGCTTTCGGACAAGCCGCAGCCGTTGTTCAATTACTTCAAGCAATTGTTTGCTCAGGTGACGAACCCGCCTATCGATCCAATCCGTGAAGAGCTGGTGATGAGCCTCACGACCTACATCGGGAACCACGGCAACATTCTAGAAGAGACTCCGGAACAGGCGCACCTCATTAAGATTCCGCGCCCGATTGTGACGGAAGATGAAATCCGTCGCTTCGAGAATATCGGCGACAAGGCGTTCAAGGCGAAGGTGCTCAAGATGCAGTTCCCGCTGGGCGGTGACGGTTCTGTGCTGGAAGCGGCCCTGCAGAATTTGGCCGGCGATGCCGTGCGTGCGGTGCAGGACGACTACGACATCATCGTGCTTTCGGACAAGAACATCGACTGGGGCTACGTGCCTATGCCTTCGCTCCTCGCGACGGCCTGCGTGAACCGCGCCTTGGTGGAAGCGGGTGTTCGCCCTGAAATCGGCCTGATTGTGCAGAGTGGCGAAGTACGCGAAGTGATGCATTTTGCGTTGCTTCTCGGTTACGGTGCCACGGTCATCAACCCGTATCTCGCTTTCGAGAGCATCACCAATATGTGCCACAACGGCGACCTGGATGTGGACCCGGTGACGGCTGCTGCAAATTATGTAAAGGCTGTAGACAAGGGACTGCTCAAGATTATGAGCAAGATGGGTATCTCCACGCTCCGCAGCTACCGCAGCGCTCAGATTTTCGAAGCCGTGGGCCTGAATCACGAACTCATCGAGAAATTCTTGCCGGGTACGGCAAGCCGCATCGAAGGTATCGGCCTGGAAGAAATTGCCCGCGAAGTGGGCGAGCGCCAGAAGATTGCATTTGCCGATGCAAGCAAGGTCCTGCAATCGGGCGGTCAGTATGCGTTCCGCAAGGAAGGCGAAAAGCACCTGTGGACTCCGCAGTCCCTTGCAGCATTCCGCCAGGCGGTGCAGGGTGGCGATTACGAGAAGTTCAAGGTCTATAGCAAGCTGATTAACGACCAGTCCGAACGCCAGGCGACTTTGCGCGGGCTCTTCAAGTTCAAGGCGGCGACGCCGATTGATATTTCTGAAGTTGAATCTCGCGAATCTATCGTGAAACATTTTGTGGCGGGCGCCATGAGCCTTGGCTCCTTGAGCCCCGAGGCTCACGAGACGATTGCCATTGCCATGAACCGCATCGGTGCCATGAGCAACTGCGGTGAAGGTGGTGAAGACCCCGACCGCGATACTCCGGCGGCTAACGGCGATATCCGCAGTTCTGCGATTCGCCAGGTGGCATCGGGCCGCTTTGGCGTGACCATCGACTACCTGCGCCATGCGAAGGATTTGCAGATCAAGATGGCCCAGGGCGCAAAGCCTGGTGAAGGCGGCCAGCTGCCGGCCCACAAGGTGAACGAGTTTGTGGCGCGTATCCGTCACAGCATTCCGAACGTGTCGCTGATTTCTCCGCCGCCGCACCATGATATTTACTCTATTGAGGATTTGGCTCAGTTGATTTACGACCTGCGCAACGCCAACCCGAAGGCCCGTGTTTCCGTGAAGCTCGTGTCCGAAGTGGGTGTGGGCACGATTGCTGCGGGTGTGGCGAAGGCTCATGCCGACGTGGTGCTGATTTCCGGTCACGATGGCGGTACGGGTGCATCTCCGCTCACTTCCATCAAGCACGCGGGTCTCCCGTGGGAACTCGGTATTGCCGAAGCGGAACAGACCCTTGTGCTCAACGATTTGCGCGGACGCATCAAGCTCCAGGTGGATGGTCAGCTCAAGACAGGCCGCGACGTGGTGGTGGCCGCCCTCCTCGGTGCCGAAGAATTCGGTTTTGCAACAAACCTTCTGGTAAGTCTCGGTTGTGTGATGGACCGCAAGTGCCATACGAACCAGTGCCCCATGGGAATCGCTACGCAGGATCCTGAATACCGCAAGCGTTTTGCGGGCAAGCCCGAATACGTGGAAAACTTCCTCTACTTTATTGCCGACGAAGTCCGCGAGATTCTTGCAAGCCTTGGCCTGCGTTCGATGGCAGAAGCCTGCGGCCGTAGCGACTTGCTGGACCGGGACGATGCCATTGCCTTCTACAAGGCGCACAACCTGGACTTCTCCAAGATTTTCGAGACCGTGGGTGGAAGCATCAAGTCCTTCGACAAGAACTTCGTGAAGGAACCGCTTGAAAACTTCGACCGCCGTGAACTCCTGCCGTTCGTGGCCGAAACGCTCAAAAGCGGCAAGGCTGTGGAACTCTGCACGGTGGTGCACAACGTTGACCGTACGGTGGGTACGGAACTTTCCGGCGAGGTGGACGAACACTTCGGAGTGAAGGGCCTGCCCGAAGATACCATCAAGATTCACTTGCAGGGTGTCGCTGGCCAGAGCTTCGGTGCGTTCCTCGCTCCGGGTGTGACCCTCGATTTGCAGGGCGAAGCCAATGACTTTATGGGCAAGGGCCTTTCGGGCGGTAAGATTATTGTTCGCTCGCCGAGCAATGCAAGCTTCAAGGCCGAAGACAACGTGATTGCGGGTAACGTCATCGGTTATGGCGGAACTTCGGGCAAGATTTTCATTAACGGTCTTGCGGGTGAACGCTTCGGTATTCGTAATTCGGGTATGCTCCTAGTCAGCGAAGGTGTGGGCGACCACGGTTGCGAATACATGACCGGCGGTAGGGTAGTGGTGCTAGGCCGCGTGGGCGTGAACTTCGCCGCGGGGATGACGGGTGGCTTTGCCTATGTCTACGATGAGACGGGCCACTTCGACCTGAGCTGCAACGTGGATTCCGCCGACCTGGAAAGCGTGCTTCCGGGCACCGAGAGCGAAAGGGAACTGCTCGATATCATCAAGCAGCACGTTGAAGCGACAGGTAGCGAGAAGGGCAAGCGCATTCTCGAAAACTGGAACAGCGAACGCCCGAAGTTCGTGAAGATTTTCCCGGTGGATTACAGGAACGCGTTGGCGAAGAAGGCTTAAAGTTGTCATCCTGAGCAAGCGTAGCGCGTCGAAGGATCTCCTTGAAAATGCTTTTAGATTCTGCTCCTTCGAACCTAAGAATTGTATAGCAAAAAGTTGCTAACAATTCTATATCGACTCCGCCTAACGGCTTTGCTCAGAATGACATGTAAGAAAATTTATAACCAGAGATCTGATATGCAACAAATTAATCGCATACACGACATCTACCGCCCTGTCGAAGAGCGAGTCAAGGACAACAACGAAGTCGAACGCAAGCTCACTTCGATAGAAATCATCGGCCAGGCGGAACGCTGCCATACCTGTGGAATCCCGTTCTGCCATGGTGCGGGTTGCCCGCTTGGAAACCTTGTTCCCGAATTCAATGCGGCCATTGCTGCCGGGAATGCTGAACGCGCCTACGATATCATCAGCAAGACTGCGTTCTTCCCGGAGTTTACGGGCCGCGTATGCCCGGCACTCTGCGAATCCGCCTGTACCGGCAACGTGCATAACGACCCGGTGATGGTGCGCCAGATCGAGAAATTCATCATCGAGACAGCCTTCGAGGAAGGCCGCGTGGTGCTCCCGACAGCTGAACCCAATGGGAAAACTGCTGCGGTCATCGGTTCTGGTCCTTCGGGGCTCTTTGCTGCCGAGGCCTTGCGCCGTAAGGGTTATTCTGTTACTGTTTACGAGAAACGCGAAAAGGCGGGAGGCCTGCTGCGTTACGGCATCCCGAACTGGAAGCTCGACAAGTCCATTATCGACCGGCGTATCGCCTTGCTTGAAGCAGCCGGAATCAAGTTTGTCTACAATACCGAAATCGGTAAGGACATCGCGGCGGAATACATCCATAAGAATTATGACGAAGTGTTCCTCGCCATTGGAACGCCAAATGCCCGCGACTTGAAAATCCCGGGCCGCGAAGCCGAAGGTATTTTCCTTGCACTCGATTTTTTGCACGGTGCCGAAATGCCGGGTGAATGCAATCCCGAAAAGTTCAGCGCGAAGGGCCGCAAGGTCCTGGTAATTGGTGGTGGCGATACGGGTAACGATTGCGTGGGCAAGGCCATTCGTGAAGGCTGTGAAAGCGTGCTCCAGGTGGAATTCATGCCCAAGCCGCCCGAGGAACGTTCTCCGTCCACTCCGTGGCCGGATTGGCCGTACATGCTGCGTACCAGCTACGCCCAGCATGAAGGCGGTGAGCGTCGCTGGAACGTATCTTCCAAGCAGTTCATTGTGAAGGACGGTCGCGTGGCCGGCGTGGAAGCGGTTCGCGTGGAATGGGAAATGTCCCCCCAGGGTCGTCCCCTCAAGCCTGCTGAAGTTCCGAATTCTACCGAAGTCATCGATACCGACCTGGTGGTGCTTGCCATGGGATTCACCGGTGTGCCTGCCGAGGGAATCGTGAACGACTTGGGACTGCAACTCACCCCGCGTACGGCGATTATCCCGGATCCAGCCCGGCACATCTATGCGGTGGGCGACTGCGCCAACGGTGCTTCCCTCGTGGTCCGTGCCATGGCCGACGCGAAGCGAGTCGTGAATTCGTTGTAGAAAAAAGTATCTTGACTCCACAAAAGACAGGTTGTCCTAGCGACGACTTGTCTTTTTTAAGGGCAAAAAAACAGCTTATATGTCGTTTTGTAGTAAAAAAATGATAAAAATTTCATATAATTCTACAAATTAAGGATAAAATACTAGAAAGTAAGTTTGCCTTTTTTCTATATTTGTGCATTATGGAAGAAGTCGTAATCACTGGTATGGGGTGTGTTTCCGCCCTCGGCAATACGCCGGAACTCCTTTGGAACAACCTGCTGGAAGGTAAATCCGGACTCGCAACGATCGATCGCTTCGACGTGACCAACTATCCGATCAAGATAGCTGCCGCCGTCAAGGAATTCGATGGTTCTGAATTCATTTCTCCGCGCGATTCGTCCCGCCTCTCTAGGTGCATCCAGTACGCTGTGTATGCCTCTTTCCAGGCTCTTAAGAACGCCGGTATTACCCCCGAAAACGAAGATCCGACCCGCTCTGGCGTGATTATCGGTTCCGGTATCGGTGGCATGCAGATTTATAGCGACTCCGTGGTGGCTCTCGCAAATCGTGGCCCGGGTCGTGTTTCCCCGTTCTTCATTCCGATGTCTATCGTGAATATGCCCGCTGGCGAAGTGTCCAACCGTACCGGTTGGATGGGCCCCTGCTACGCAGTGGTTTCCGCTTGCGCAACCTCAAACCACTCTATCGCCGCCGCCTATGACCAGATTCGTCTCGGTCGCGCCGATATCATGCTCGCCGGTGGTACCGACGAAACCGTGAACAATGTCGCTCTCGCTGGCTTTACCTCTATGAAGGCCTTGAGCAAGCGCAATGATGATCCGACGACGGCGTCCCGCCCGTTCGACAAGGACCGTGACGGTTTCGTGATTGGTGAAGGTTCTGGCATCCTTGTTCTCGAAAGCCTTTCTCACGCCAAGAAGCGTGGCGCGAACATTCTCGCTCGTATCGCCGGTATCGGCATGAGTGCTGACGCTCACCACATGTCCGCCCCGCGTGAAGACGGCGAAGGTGTCCGCCTCGCTATCGAAATGGCTCTCCGTGAAGCCGGTATTTCCCCGAAGGATGTGGGCTACGTGAACACCCACGGTACTTCGACCCCGCTCGGCGACGTTGCTGAATGCTCCGCCCTCGAAAAGGTCTTTGCCGGTGCTACCGACAACCTCAAGGTGAACTCCTCCAAGTGCATGATCGGCCACGCTCTCGGCGCCGCCGGTGCTCTCGAAGCCATCATCACCGTGAAGTCCTTGCAGAATCAGATGATTCATGCGACCACGAACGTGTTCAACCAGGACGAACGCATCCACCTCGATGTGTGCGCCAACAAGAACACCAGCCACTCGTTCAACTACGCCATGTCCGACAGCTTCGGCTTCGGTGGCCAGAACAGCGTGCTGCTCCTCGGCCGCAACTAGTCGCATCACACACTACGCATTTACAAAAGCCTTCTGGAGATTGTCCTCCGGGGGCTTTTTTTTATTTTATAACAATTGTTATGTCGCGCGAATTTTCACCGTCAATGCGACTGATATAGGTTGAATCGGGAAGAAAAAAAG
>NZ_CAMGVQ010000035.1:0-34878 GCF_946062555.1 uncultured Fibrobacter sp. | reverse complement strand
GAAAGTCGCTGCACTGAAAGTGCAGGGTTTTAACCATTTTTTGGACAATAAAATCAAGGCATTTATTGCAGAAGAGCGACAAAAGCGTGCCGATGCCGAGTATGTTTCGAAGAAGGTGAATCAATGGGTTTCGGAACAAAAGTCTCAAAAGATTAAAGCATCTAAATCAAAGGAATTGAAGCGAAAAATAACGAAGTTGGCGAAGGATGTGGACGGTTCGATTCCTGCAAATGAAGAATGCACTTGTTGCGGAAAAGATGGAAAAAGGAAGATGCTTTATTCAACGGAGGGTGAAGCGCAAATTGTCGCGGAATATCGTTCTAAAGAAATAGGAATTCCGCTACGCGTTTACCCATGCCCCAAAGGGTGCGGATTCCATCTCACGAGCAATCAGTTTTAAATTATTTCTTCCTCATCTTCCCGCCAGCAAAAACCACCAGTAACGCGCCAGCGGCTACTCCGCCGACTTTCTTGAGGTCGCTCCAGAATTGCCGCCGCTTTGCCTTGCATTGCTCGCAAAGTTTTTCGGTGTCTTCGGGTTTGTCGCTGCCGCACTTTTTGCATTTGTTCCAGAGTTTTTGGGTCATAAGCCTTTTCTCCATTTTGCAATCCGCGTTTCGCATTCTGCTTTAGGCAATCGCATGTTTATGGTCATCAGAGCTTTCAGGTTCTCCGCAGCTTCCGAAGCCGACAATAATCCATATTCAACGAAATTGTCAAATAGGTAAAGGATGCCGGAGACTTTCACGTTGTCCTTTTCTGCGGCGGAACGAAGTTTGCCGTCACCCGTCAAAAGCCGTCCATCAACCTTTTTGGCATAATACCAAACGGAGCAATCCGCAATAGATGTGTTGTTTTTGCTTTTAGATTGCAGAAGCAAAATTTCGCTAAACTCGTCAAATTCAAATGTCGCGACACCCAACTTTTTCAATTTAATAAACTTCTGAATTATCTGTTGTTGTTCTGGTCTCTCAATTTCGCTAATTACCAAATCGGTTGTGCAAATTTCGCAGGGTAGGGCAAAGAACGCTTCCAGCAATTGGACTGAAAGTAAGTCAAATATGACGTTCGCGTCACTGATGACAATCCGTTCTTCGATCATACTAGTGCGAGATCCCTACGGACTTGTTCGATGTTCTGATGCAGCAGGCTTGCCGCCTTGGATATGGTAATGAGTTCCTTGCTCAGCGCCTTATAGACCAGGCTTACGAACCTGGTGGATTCTTCGTCGTGGTATAGCGACGTTTCGATGAGGGCCTTGAATTTCGTCGCCTTGTTTTTCTGGATACAGAAGGTTCGGTAGCGCTGTTCTGAAATAATGCCGCATTCCTTCGCCTTGTACATGATCGCGTCGCAAGAAATTCCGTAACCGAGCTGGATGGCTCTCAGTTCCTGGTACGAGATGTCCCTGCGGGCCCTGCCGAGAATCCGTTTGAGCTCGGGTTCCGGGACAAGCATTTCACTTGCGAACAGGTGGCAGAAAGACTCTTCTTGTTTTTTGTCGATGGACTTGGGGAAGCGAAGTACGAGGTGCCCGAGTTCGTGAAGCGCGGTAAAGCGTTTCCGTTCGACGGAAAAAGCCTTGTTCAGAATGACAACATGGAATTTTTCATTGACCAGGCTGCTCATGCCGTCAAAAGATTCCGGTGCGTCAATCTCGATGACTTTTACGCCGTGATTTTCGAGTAGGTCGATTACGTTCACGATGCCTGCCAGGCCGAGTTTCCATTCCTTGCGGACTATCGCGGCGGCCATTTTAACTTCTTCGGCTGAATTGGCCTTGATTTGGGGTATGCGGAGTTTCTCGGCGGCGGTGCTGCAGATTTCCTCGATGTTGATGTAGCGTTCCATCAGGTCGGCGATGGTTTCGCGGAGGCTGTTTTCCTTTTTCTGCGGGAGCGTGCTTTTCTTGCGGAACCTCACGGAATCTACCTGCACCGTAAAGGGCCTGAAAAAGTAGTCAATGGGCAGGCCCAGCGCCTTGGATAGAGCGATGATGACTCTGCTGTTCGGTGCCAGCTGGCCGTTTTCGTACTTTGAAATCGCCATCTTTGAAACGACATTCCCCATGGCCGCACAAAGTTCGTCCATGGAGAGCCCTTTCATAATTCGGGCGTTTTTAAGCCTAGCAGTGAAAATGGAAAGATTTGCCATAGCGCCTCCGTTGTTTACAAATATATGTTATTTTATAGAATTTGTAAAATAAATGAATTTACCACTGTTTTGCCTTGGTTTTTTGCCATTTTTCCCAATATTAAGTACATTAATACCCGACTGTTCCTCAAGGAGTACCCCATGAAAAACCGTTTCGCGCTCACGCTTGTGGCAACGCTCATCTGCAGTACGCTTGCCATGGCGCAGCTCCAAAAACTTCCCGCTCCGGCAAAGACCGGCGGCAAGCCTGTGATGGAGGCGCTCTGGGACAGGGCTTCCGGCACAGAGTTCAACGACAAGATGCTCAGTGACCAAGATCTTTCGAATTTGCTTTTTGCGGCTATCGGCGTGAACCGCCCTGCCGATGGCAAGCTCACGTCGCCGACTGCCCGCAACTTCCAGGAAATCCGCGTGTTCGTGTTCACGAGCAAGGGCGTCTCGGAATACCTGAACAAGGAAAACGCTCTGAAGCAGGTGGCGAAGGGTGACCACAGGGGGCTCGTTGCCGACCGTCAGGATTGGGCGAAGGCGGCCCCGGTCAGCATCCTCATCGTTGCAGACGAGACCAAGTTCGGCAGCAGCGACGCCCGCGCGAAGGTGACGATGGGAACCGACGCGGGCATCGTGAGCGAGAATATTAATTTGTTCTGTGCCGGCATGGGCCTGGTGACCCGCCCGCGCATGACCATGGACGTTCCCGCCATCAAGAAACTTCTCAAGCTTTCTGACTCGCAGGTGCCCTTGCTGAACAACCCCGTGGGCTACGCGAAGTGATCAAAAATCGTGTAACCTATCTTCCCACTTTCACTTCGTAATTCGCTTTTCTCCTGCCAATCAAGCTTCCGCCAACGCGGTATGCTTTGGCGGGTGTCGCGTTTAGGCGGTCCTGCCGATGCATCCAGATGCGTTCGGTGCCTTGCCCGCAATTTTCACCTTCGCAGGTGCCGCTGGTGTCCGGAGCATTTGCCGTCACGGCGATGGAATCCGTCGATACGGTGAAGTTGTCGTAGCGGATAAAGCAGTCGTGGGTGGGGGCCCATTCGGCGCTGCTTCCGCCGTGGAACGTGGAGAGGTAGAACTAGTCGACTTTCACGGTGTCGTAGTCGCGGAGCCTGAGGGTATCTACGTCCAGCACGAGTTCGCCATCGAACCAGGTCTGCACGTGACCGTTCTTGTCGCCGTTGCCGGGAGAGACGATGGTGTTCATACTTACTTTGTTCACAATGCGGTGCCAGGTGCCGGTGGTAAACTGTTTTTGCGGGATGGTGCCGTTCAAGTCCCACTTGAAATCGTCGCCGTATACGGACTCTTGCCCCATGAAGTAGATGAGCTGCACGGCGTTGCCATCTTTGCGCCACATGATGCGTGCGCTCCAGCCGTCGCCGATTTCAGGCATGGCGTTGCCGGTGTAGCACTTGCCGCCGCATAGGCCGGGGAGCTTGCCGCCGAGCTGGAACTCGAACCCGTCTTCGAAGAATATGTCGTAGGCGCTCCACATGGTGTCGGCGGTTTTCACGAGGGGCTGGATGATTTGCGCGGCGCAGGCGGGCGTGTCGTTGTCATTCGGGCCCACGCAACCCTTGGGGTACTTGAGCTGCAGCACGTTGCCGTGTTCCTCGCCGTCGTACACGATCTTGGAGTTTTCGCCATTGTTCTTGTCCATGGCGTACCACCAGCTTTTGTCGTAGTCGTTGCGCTTGAAGTCTTCTTTGGCTTGCACATTACCATACACGCCGACTTCGCGGTTCTCGAAGTTCACGAACGACACGGTGTCGGACGCAGTCTGCGCGAAGGCAGCCGGGGCAATTGAGACGGCAGCAATGACGAACATCGTCACAGAAAAGGTGTTACGAATTTTTGCGCTCACACTTTTAAAATAATCTTTTTCGAGGGAGATTAAACTATCTTTTTAATGTATGGCCGATTCACTTGACGAAAAGCACTATGAAACTGGCGCGGATTTTGCCGCGACTCCTGCCGCAGCCCCCGCTGCCCAAGATGCCGCACAAGACGCTGCAAACAGTGCTGCCCGAACTTCAGCAGAAGCTCGCAAGGCCCGCATCAAGAAAATGCGCGGATGGCTTTCGCCGCGTGATTCCGTAGCCGATGACTTTGGCCCCGAAGACGCCGCCCTCTATTACGGCGAAGAGCATTCCGGCTGGAACCGATAATGTTGGTTCGTTAAGTTCACTTTTTTGTATATTTGAGATAGCTGGTTAAATACGAGCCCGTGTTTTTAGATCGTTAATTCGCATTATGTGCGAAAGCGGTCTTTTTTTTATGCGGTAAAAACAAACCCGAATAGGAGTACAGATGAAGGAATTTGAAATTGTTGGAATGAAGACGATGGGCAATGTGGAACTGCTGCAGAAACCGCATGCGCGCATCGGCGTTTATGCGTCGCGGCAGTTGGATAATGCGGAGAGCATTATCAGGAAACAGTGGGCGATATCGAAGGGGCGACAGCGCAAGTGCATTGCCGGCACGTTTCATTCCCAGTCGGAATGCGAAATTCTTTATTACGTGTTGAAGTACGGCGGTTCTGCCGTGTGGTTCATGGGATGCAAGCTGCCGGATACCCTGCCCGATTTCTGCAAGAAGGCCGTGAAGAGCGGGCGCCTGCTGATGGTGTCGTGCTTCAACCGTGAACGGCATAACCTTGCGACCGCCAGGTTCTGCATGCACATGGTCGATCTCGCGTCGAGCTACCTCGTGTTCTGGGCGCTGGAAGGCAGCCGTATGCTCGGGCCCATTCACGCCCGCGCCGTCGCCCGCGGCAAGTGGGTGGAAAGCTTTTGAAAATATAAAACTTGACTTTTGTAATGCGAAACCAAAATAGTTCACTTCGACGAAATACAGTGAACTATATCTTCATTTCCCCAAAATACATTATGAATCTGAGATTCAGAAGAACTTTGTTTAGCTACAGCTTTCCTGCTACTTTTTCGGCAAATTCATCTAGGGGCTCAAAGTAGGCATTTTCGCGGATAGTGCGATAGTTGTTGTATAGATCCGTCAACTCCGGGTGTTCAATTTGGTCAACAATGTGTTTTGTCTCGTGGATGGCGGTGTTCAATTCTTCGACCCGTTTGATGTAGGCGAAATTTTTCCCGCCGAGGTCTTTTTTCAAAAGGCGATTGTAGATTTCGCTCGCCTTCTGCAAACTCAAATCTAGGCCCAAGTAACGCCAAAAACGTTCAAAGCGTTTATCGCCATATTTTCTGTAGAATTCCCCCTGCTCCAATTCTAGCGAATCGGATTCTGCGCGGGCCGCAATCATGTCGTCAAGGACGACGACATAATTCATCCCTATGGTATAGTAGCCCGCTTTCGAGGGCATCAATCCAGGAATAAAACGTTTAAGGTTTATTGCCGACAAGGAATCCCCCTTGTACGCCGTCATTGGCAAAAGCGTATCTTGGACTTTTAGGATACTTGCCATACTCTGCAGTTCAAAATCCAGGAACAATCCGTATTTTAGCAGGTTCCTGTTGACCGTATTTTTGAGATCTACATTGAAAGATTCCCCGCTAAAGTAAACCTTTGCCGCATTCATAAATGAAAATAATGATTGGGCGGCTCCATCATCCGGGAAAAACTTTCCATAGAGGTTGCTTACAATGCGTTCAAAAGATTCATTGTCCGGTCCAGACTTGTAAATCTCATTACGGCTCAAGGCATCCAGATACGGGGCAAGGACATTGACCACAAAATCCTTTCGTGCAGACTCTCCGTTCTGTTGCTCAAGCTTGACTGCCTTTTCATAAATGGCTTTCTCATAATCGGATTCTGCGAATAGATGTGCTGAGCCAAAATATCCGGTTCCATGTCCGGATACTCGGAACAAGCCGCGAAGAATAGCGCAAGAAGCAGGAAAAGGAACTTCATCATATGGCAAATATAATCATTCGAATAAGTTGGATGGTTCAAGTGAGAAAAAACTATTTCATTTAAATTATTACTACATTAAAACCAAATGCCGACCTTTATTGACAATGTAACCGTTACCCTCAATGACGAACTGAAGTCGACTCTGAGGACCAGGGGCCGCTTATCTATCGCTGCAGCAAGTTTTTCTATTTACGCTTTTGAAGCACTAAAGAAAGAGTTAGAACAGGTTGAAGAGCTTCGGTTTATCTTTACAAAGCCGACGTTCACTAAAACAGATGCTGTCAAGAATGGTAAGGAACAACGCGAATTCTACATACCCAAGTTGAACCGCGAACGTTCTTTATACGGCACAGAATTCGAAATCAAGTTACGCAACCAACTTTCGCAAAAAGCAATTGCAAAAGAATGTGCAGACTGGATTCGCCGCAAGGTCAAATTCAAGACAAATGTTTCCGACCAGGTGGTCCACGCAGGTTCCATAGTCGTGTCTGACCCTGCCGGTGAAAAAACGGCATTCACACCGATTAACGATTTTAGCAAGACGGAACTCGGCCTTGAAAAAGGCAACTATATGGGTTTTGGCATAAATAAAATCGAAGCGCCCATATCGAACAATTTCCTCGCATCATTCAACAGAATTTGGAACGACGACGAAAAGTTGCAAGACATCACCGATACGATTCTTGAAAACATCGAGAACGTCTATCGCGAAAATTCGCCCGATTACATTTACTTCGTTACGCTCTATAACATTTTCCACGAGTTCCTCGATAACATTTCCGAAGACGATTTAGCAAACGAGGCGACGGGTTTCAAGAACAGCGCCATCTGGAATAAACTTTACGATTTCCAAAAAGAGGCAAGCCTTGCTATTATCAACAAGTTGGAAAAATTCAACGGTTGCATTCTTGCCGATAGCGTCGGTCTAGGTAAAACATTTACGGCCCTTTCGGTCATCAAGTACTACGAGAACAAGAACCGCAACGTGCTTGTACTTTGCCCCAAAAAGCTGCGCGACAACTGGCTCACTTATCGCGAAAACTACAAGAACAATCCTGTTGCAAGCGACCGTTTTGCCTACAGGGTCATGAACCATTCCGATCTTTCCCGCACTTCGGGCTATTCAGGCGATATCGATATTGCGCGATTCAACTGGAGTAACTACGAGCTTATTGTCATCGACGAAAGCCACAACTTCCGCAATGGCGGCAAGACCACCGACATGGGCGACGATGAGGACCCAAAAGAAAATCGCTACCTGCAGTTGATGAATAAGGTCATTCGCCAAGGCGTTCGAACCAAAGTCCTGATGCTTTCGGCAACCCCGGTAAACAACCGCTTTAACGATCTCAAGAACCAGCTGGAACTTGCCTATGAAGGTGATTCAAGCCAATTGGAACAAGCTATCGGAACTGGAGACAGAACCATCGCCGATATTTTCAAGCAGGCGCAATCTGCTTATAGCAAGTGGTCAGAGCTGGAAGAAAGCGAACGCACTACGCAACGACTGCTCGGAATGTTGAATTTTGACTTTTTCAAAATTCTTGATTCTGTCACCATCGCACGCAGTCGCAAGCACATCGAGAAGTTCTACGACACGAGCAAAATCGGCGCATTTCCAGAGCGCCTCAAGCCCATCGCCCGCCGCCCGGGCATTACCGACATTGATTCCTCTGTAACTTTCCGTGCAATAATAAGCCTGTTGCAACAGCTGAAACTTGTCGTGTATTCACCTTCGGCGTACATTCTACCAAGCAGACTCTATAAATACGAGGACGACGCCCCAACAAAAGCTGGAGGAAAAGGACTTTCTCTAATTAACCGAGAACGTGGTATCCGCGTTCTCATGCAAGTGCAGCTTTTGAAGCGACTTGAAAGTTCTATCTATTCTTTCAATACATCGCTTGGTCATGTGAAAAGGTTTATGGAGCATATTCTCCAAAAGCTTCGCAACCATGTTGCTGATTTGGAAATCAATGATATTGATGGACTCGGTCTTGACGAAGACGAAATCACCGTCGGTCGCGAAAACAACCGCATCCACCTAGACGATTTGGACTACAAGTCCTGGGAACGTGATCTCAATGCCGATTGCGAAACCATTACGAAACTTATCGAGATGATTTCCATCGTGACGCCGGAGCACGATTCCAAATTACAGCAATTGCTTGCCGACATTGACAACAAAATCGAGCATCCGTTCAACAACGACAACCGTAAAGTCATCGTATTCTCCGCTTTCAGTGATACTGCGGAATACCTCTACAATAATGTCGCTGAACATGTGCTCAAGAAATATGGCCTGCATTCAGCACTGGTCACAGGAGATGTAAACGGTCGCACAACACTCAAGACCAAGAGAAAAATGGATTTCAATATGGCCTTGACATTGTTTTCTCCCATCTCCAAAGAAAAGCAAGCCATTTATCCGGAAATCAAGGAAAACATCGACATCCTGATTGCGACGGACTGCATTTCTGAAGGTCAGAACTTGCAGGATTGCGATTACCTCGTAAATTACGATATTCACTGGAACCCCGTTCGCATTATCCAGCGTTTCGGCCGTATTGACCGTATCGGCTCCAAAAACAAGAGCATCCAATTGGTGAATTTTTGGCCGGATATTGAACTAGACGAATACATCAACTTGAAAGGCCGTGTAGAATCAAAGATGAAGGCCGTCGTGATGACCTCTACTGGCGACGACAACCCGATTGCCCCCGAAGAACCTGGCGACCTTGACTACCGACGCGACCAGCTGAAACGATTGCACGACGAAGTTGTTGACCTTGAAGAGATGAACAAGGGTGTATCCATCATGGATTTGGGCTTGAACGAATTCCGTCAAGACCTGATTGAATACATGAAGGACAATCCCGATATCGACCACACTCCGCATGGCCTCCACGCTGTCGTAGCAAAGACCGCCAACCTCCCCGAAGGCGTCATTTTCGTACTCAAGAATAAGACAGGCGAAATCAACATCGGGAAGAAAAACCGTCTGCATCCGTTCTACATGGTTTATTTGGACAACGACGGCAACGTGATTACAAATCACCTTGCACCAAAGGATTTGCTAGATAACGTACGCGCACTGAGTAAAGGCAAAGTAGAACCTTTGAAAGACCTGTGCAAAGCGTTCAACAAAGAGACCGCCGACGGCAAGCGAATGGATCGCTACTCCAAGCTGCTTGACAAGGCCGTAGAATCTATCGTAGATGTCCGCAAAGAAAGTGCCATCGACAGTTTCCTCGGTGGCGACCAGGGCGAACTTTTTGACAAAGTGCCCGCCGGCCTTGACGACTTTGAACTCATCAGCTTCTTCGTGGTGAAATAATGTACGGCCTGCCTGCAAATACGGAACTTTCGCGACAACTCTCCAAAGAGCGAGTGTTTACCCAGTTCAAGGTGAACCGCTCCGCGCAAGATGCGTTCAATGCGGACATCTCGACGATGTTCATCTCGAACCATATTTCAGAAGCAACCGTGCCCGGATTAAAACCCGGGAAAAAAGTTCTGGGCATCTACGTGCTGACGCTGAACCTCAAACACCCCGGCTGCGGCAAGAAAAATCTGGAACTGCTCGCCAAGGCAATACCGCAAAACATGGTATTTGCGCTGGTCCTTGACGGAACGCTGCAATTTGCAGTATATTACGAGAACCTGTATGCAACAAAGCCGGTAAAAGCAGAAAACGCAAAACTGGAATTGCAGGGGACGGACCTTGACGAAGTCTGGGAAGGACTAATCAAGAGTATCGGAAACATTGCCATCGAAGGCGAAAACACCCTCGTAGAACAAATTGCGGCAGACGATGCCCGCGATGCCCTGCAAAAGAAAATCGAGGACCTGAAAGCGAAAGCCTACAAGGAAAAACAGCCCCGACGCAAAAGGGAGCTTATAAACCAAGTTAAGGAATTGGAATTACAATTGAAAAATGATGTAAAATAAACAAAAAAACTGTTCATCTTATCGTTTTTCACCCCATTTTTTTATAAATTGGTTAAAAATAACCCATAAAAAAGGCTTTTTATGTTCATTTCCATGAAAATAAGGAATTTCCGATCCATCATAGAAACCATGGTTTCTATGACATATGAGGAAGGAAAAGCCCCAAATGGCTATAAGGATTTGCCAAGATGGGCTTTCTTGGAAGACAAAGCGGAACGTCTGGTGCCATGTCTTGCCATCTACGGAGCGAATGCCGGTGGAAAAAGTAACATTATAAAGGCATTTTTTGCATTCGACCATCTATTAAAGTTTGGTACTGGCGATGCGTTTGAACCATTTTTGAAGAATGGTGCAGTCCCTGTATTTGATCCGAACTTATTAATTTCTGATAACGAAACCACGTATTTCGAATCAAAAATTGTTCTGAACGGTTCGATCTTTACATATGGTGTCGAATATTCCGAAAAAAAGATTGTTCATGAATTTTTAAATGAAGGTCGGGAAGACGACAATCGGCCTATATTTGAAATAAAGGATTCCGAACTGGTTCATTTTTCCAAAGTTTCTTCGGCAACTTACAAAGAAAAGGACCTGAGAGAATTCTTGAGAGTGGAATGTTCCGACAAAGATGGATTACAGAACAGAACGTTCCTTTATTTGATGGGAACGAAGTACCCTGCTTTGAATAAGAACATTGCTGATGTATTGGAATTTTTCCTTAAATCGGTTTTTATTTCATTAAACAACCAGATTCCGGCCGGTCTTGGAATGAAAATGCTTGAAGACGCACTCAAGAACCAAGGGCAAAAGGAAACTGCTTTCGATAAATTGCAGAAAATAACGACAAAGCTGGATTTTGGTATCGAACGATTGGAAATAGACCGAACCAAACTAGAACAAGACGCTGCAGGCGAGTACCAATTACAAATAAACCCTTTGGAAGGAGGCCCCATAGGGGTGCGACGGGAAGGGCCGGAAGCATTTGCAGAATACCTGTATTCGTATCATAAGAATGACGAGCAAAAAGAGGTAAGATTCAACTTTAATCGAGAATCCATGGGAACGCAAATTGCTTTCGGTGTTCTGGGAAGCATTTTAGCAGCCTTAGAAAAAGGCGGACTCGTGCTCATCGATGAATTGGATCGTTCTTTGCATTCGCTTGTATTTCAGCAAATTGTCCAGATGTTTACGAATAAACGATACAATACCCAAAATGCCCAACTAATCTTTACGGCACATAATACGGATTTGCTGGATGCGGATATCTTAAGAATTTCAGAAATTGATTTCGTAAACAAGACAAAGAAAAAAGGTACGACGATACAGCGGCTTGTAGAATTTTCGGATGTCCGAAACGTCACGAATTTTAGAAAGCGCTATCTCTCCGGTGAATTCGATGGCATTCCGTTCCCTTATTTGTAACAGGTCCCTGGCATGACGAATAATGAAATGATAATTCTATTGTGCGAGGGGCCATCTGAATACGCCTACATTCAGGAACTCAATCGATATTTACGGGAAAACGAATATAATTTTAAATTCATTCCCAAGCCTATAGGTACGGGTTTTTACTCTGAGGTTCAAAAAAAGCGCAAGGAAGTACGCAAGGACAATCCAAGAACGCCTATAAAAATAATTTTGGACGACGATATCTACGTCCGCAACGAAGGTAGTCGCGAGCAAGATAACAGTACAAAGCTTGCGGAATCAGGGTTTAGAGATGAATTCTTGTTTAACGTCCATAATTTCGAAGATTTTTTGATGCTTCATTATGATGACGAAACGTTGAACCAGTGGTTAGCAAAGTGCACTGAAACAAACCATGAAAACATTCCCATGCATTCAGAGCAATATATGCCGCTAATTAAAGGAATGTTCCCTGATTATGAAAAGGGAGAGCTTCTTTTTAGCCCAATTAATCAAGAAAAACTTGATAATTTATTTAGGCACAACGAAGACAATTCCATTTTTATAAAGAGCGATTTTGCTACATATTTGAAAAACCGGCTAACATAATTTTTAGACGACTGGAGCGTATATGACCGAGAAATTGAAGATGAAGACTGCGGATATGGCAAGCGAGAACTTTGAGAAGCTCAAGGCGCTGTTCCCGAACTGCGTCACGGAATCGCTCGACAAGGACGGCAACCCGGTCCGTGCCATCGACAAGGACCTGCTCATGCAGGAAATCAACAGCGAAGTGGTCGAAGGGCAGAAGGAACGCTACCAGTTCAACTGGCCCGGCAAGCGCGACGCCATCCGCAAGGCGAACGCCCCAACCACGATGACGCTCCGCCCCTGCAAAGAGGAATCCGTCGATTTTGACAACACGCAGAACCTCTACATCGAGGGCGACAACCTCGAAGTGCTCAAATTGCTCCAGAACAACTACCTGGGCAAGGTCAAGATGATTTACATCGACCCGCCCTACAACACGGGCAACGACTTCGTCTATAACGACAACTTCAAGCAGGATTCCGAAACATTCCTTGAAACCAGCGGCATGTTCGACGAAGACGGAAACATGACCTTGCAGAACTTCGAGAAGAACAGCGAAAGCAACGGCCGTTTCCATACCGACTGGCTCAACATGATGTACCCGCGCCTGAAAGTCGCAAGGAATTTGCTAAGCGATGACGGCGTGATATTTATCAGCATAGATGATAATGAAGTTCAAAATTTAAAGAAAATATGTGATGAAATCTTTGGGGAAGACAATTGTTTTGGTGTTGTAACTTGGTCCAAAAAAAGAAAAGGAAGTTTTCTATCAAAAGGCATAATCAGCCTAACTGAATATGCATTATCCTATGCAAAAAATCGTAATGAATCTATAGGATTATTTGGAGGAACTGCAGATAGCAATGAATCTCAACCCATAATTAAAAGAACCAATCGTTTCTCTACACTAAAAATCCCCGCCAATTGCATATCTTCCAAATTGCCAGATGGATTGTATAAAAAAGGAAAATACGGCGATGATGTAAATCCAGTTGAACTATTAGACGATGTAATCATTCATAATGGTCTAATTGAGAATGAATTTAAAATATCAGCGCCATTTACATGGTCGCAACAAATGTTTAACGAAGAAATTGCAAAAGGAACCCGCTGCGTAATTAACACAAAAAATTTTCAAATAAGGGCATATCGTGTTTATGAAGACAGTCAATTCAAAGGGTTTCCGAGTTTTTTAAATGGCGTAGAAATAAAGGGAACCAACGAAGATGCCTACGAAGAATTAGAACGCATTTTCGGCATAAAAAAACTTTTTGATTATTCAAAACCAGTAAATTATATTAAATCCTTTGCGACGGCTGCATCTCATTTTGACAAAGACTCAATCATTCTTGATTTCTTCTCCGGTTCAGCAACAACAGCTCATGCTGTAATGCAACTTAACGCAGAAGATAATGGCAATCGTAAATTCATCTGCGTTCAGTTACCTGAAGTGACTGCAGAGGACTCCGAAGCCTACAAGGCTGGTTACAAAAATATCTGCGAAATTGGCAAGGAACGCATCCGCCGTGCCGGCGATCAGATCTTAGAGCTTAGTTTACAGAACTTAGAAAAAGAAGGAATTGTCGAAAAGTATGCAAGAGAATTACCAGAAATTAGAAGTTTGGAAGAAGTCTATGGATCTAATGGAATTGGTCTATGCCTTGGTGAAGAGGTTGCCGAAGGAGGAAACATACGCTCTGTCGGATCAAATTCGCAGGGCTGTGGTGTCGATTCCGTCGAACATAGCGGAGGGGCAATCTCGGGGGAGCAAGGAGTTTGTCCAGTTTTTGAAAATAGCAAGGGGATCACGAGCGGAACTGGAAACACAATTGTTGATTTGCGAACGCTTAAAATACTTAACGAAAACGGATATCGAATCAAGCTTGAAGCTCTTGGAAGAAATCAGCAAAATGATCTCTTCGCTGATAAAGCATTTGACATCAAAGGTCTAAGTTCTAAGTTCTCAGTTCTAAACTCTGACCGCGGTTTTCGTGTCCTGAAACTCGCCGAAAGCAACATGAACGACGTGTATTACAAGCCCGCCGACATCGACCAGGGCTTTCTCGACAAACTCGATACCAACATCAAACGCGACCGCACTCCGATGGATTTGCTGTTCCAGGTTATGCTAGAATGCGACCTTGAACTTTCCAGCAAAATCGAGGAACGCCAAATCAACGGCAAACAAGTCTTCTTCGTAAACGACAAGGAACTCGTCGCCTGCTTCGACGAAAAAATCGACGAAGCCACCATCACCGAAATCGCAAAACTCAAGCCTTACTACTTCGTCATGCGCGACAGCTCCCTCGCCACTGACAACGTCGCCGACAACTTCGAACAACTCTGGAACGCCTACAGCAAAGACACCATCCGGAAGGTGCTGTAATGAGATCATCCCCAAAATTTAAGTCTAAATTTAAGT
Organism: uncultured Fibrobacter sp.; assembly: GCF_946062555.1. Lineage (GTDB taxonomy): Bacteria > Fibrobacterota > Fibrobacteria > Fibrobacterales > Fibrobacteraceae > Fibrobacter. The sequence goes on along the minus strand of NZ_CAMGVQ010000035.1, from coordinate 20,462 downwards.
GAGAATTTAAGCGAAGTTTAAGAGAGCTTTTAAGCGAAAAATTATCTAAATTAGCGAATTTCGCCTAAAATCGCCAATTTTTAAAGAGAAATTTAAGTGAGATTTAAGTCAAATTTAAGTGAAACTTTAAGAGAAATCAGGGTAAAAACATGAAATTCAAGTTCAAGATTCAACAGTACCAGACCGACGCGGTGGAATGCATCGCCCGCGTGTTCGATGGTGAACCCTGTATTGATAAGACCTTGTACCGTCGCGATATCGGCAAGGTCGATTCGCCTATGCTCAGGCTCGAAAACGAAGAGGGCTACAGCAACCACGAACTGGTGCAATCCGAGGGCAATCTTCTTGAAAATATCCGCCAACTCCAGCTCGAAAATGACATCAAGAAGTCTGAAAAGCTGAACAAGAATCTTGGACTTGTGAACCTTGACATTGAAATGGAAACCGGCACCGGCAAGACGTATGTCTATATCAAGTCGATGTTCGAGCTGAACAAGCGATATGGTTGGAGCAAGTTCGTCGTGGTGGTGCCGAGTATCGCCATCCGCGAAGGCGTCGCCAAAAGTTTCGAAATGCTGGAGACGCATTTCTTTGAACATTATGGCAAAAAGGCCAAGTGGTTCGTCTATGACAGTTCTAACCTGCAAAAGATTGATTCCTATTCGAGCGATGCCGGAATCAACGTGATGATTATCAACACGCAGGCTTTCGCAAGCTCCATGAAAGAGGGAGCAAACAACAAAGAAAGCAAGATTATCTATTCCGAGCGCGATGAATTTGCAAGCCGCAAACCCATTGATGTCCTTGCCGCGAACCGCCCGATTATCATTATGGACGAGCCGCAAAAGATGGAAGGTGCCGCAACGCAGGCAGGCCTCAAGCGGTTCAATCCGTTGTTTACCCTATATTTCTCGGCAACACACAAGACCGACCATAACCTGATTTACGCCTTGGACGCACTGGATGCATACAACAAGAAACTTGTCAAGAAAATCCAGGTCAAGGGTTTCGAAATCAGCAACATCCCGGGCATCAAGGACTACATGTATCTTGATGACATCGTCAAGAGCAAGAACAAGGCCCCTATCGCGAAGATAGAAGTCAATGTCAAGTTGAAAAGCGGCGTTATTACCCGTAAAATTTTGAGTTTCGTGGCGGGCGACAAGCTTGAAACCGCAACAGGCCTCCAGGTCTATAAGGGGCTCGAAGTCCTGAATATCGACCCGGAACGCAGTTCGGTTACTTTTGTCAATGACGTTGTTTTAAGCAAGGGCCAGGTTGTCGGTGACATTTCCGAAGACGCCATGAAACGCGCCCAAATCCGCGAAACCATCAAGTCGCACTTCGAAAAGGAAAAGTTTAATTTCGAACGCGGCATCAAGACGCTTTCCCTGTTCTTCATCGACGAAGTTTCCAAGTACAAGTCATACGATGACGAAGGCAACGAAGTCAAGGGTGAATACCAGAAGATATTCGAAGAAGAATACGATTACTACCGTAACGAAAACAGCAACCTGTTCAACGGAAAATATCAGGAATATCTGGACCGCTTTGATGCTGCACAAGTCCATAACGGATATTTTTCCATCGACAAGAAGGGCCATGCCGTCAACAGTGCCCTTAAACGTGGCTCCGACATCGCGGACGATATTTCTGCATACGACTTGATCCTCAAAAACAAGGAACAGCTGCTCAGTTTTGATGAACCGACGCGATTCATCTTCTCGCATTCGGCACTACGCGAAGGTTGGGACAACCCGAACGTGTTCCAAATCTGCACCTTGCGCCACGCAAGTTCCGCCACAGCAAAACGTCAAGAAGTAGGCCGCGGCCTCCGCTTGTGCGTAGATGTTAACGGCAACCGTATGGACCTTGATTCAATCGGCGAGAACATTCACGAAGTCAACAAGCTGACCGTCATTGCAAACGAAAGTTACAAGGATTTCGTTTCGGGCCTTCAAGCCGAAACTAAGGAAGTCCTGCGCACCCGCCCGACAAAGGCCGACGAAGAATTCTTTATTGGCAAGAATGTCACTGTCGATGGAGTCAAGCGCCCGATTACAAAGGCCGAAGCGGATGCCATTCACGCCTACTTGCTCATTAACGATTACATCGACGAAAAGGGCAATGTCACCGACGTATATAAGGATGCCGCCAAGAACGGAACGCTGGAGCCAATCAAGAAGGCATCCATCGCCCCCATGGAAGCTGATGTCCACAAGCTTGTGCAATCCATCTTCGATGAATCTGTCGCACTTGACGGAATGGTCGAAGACGGCAACCAGACCGAAATCAAGGATAACGGGCTCAACAAGGCGAACTTCGAAAAGAAGGAATTCCAGGAACTGTGGAATCAAATCAACCACAAGTACGCCTATACCGTGCACTACGACAGCGACGAACTCATCAAGAAAGTCGTGGACGATGTCAATGCGAACTTGATTGTGAAGAAGTTGTCTTATACAGTGCAGTCTGGCGAACAGAAAGACGTAAACGATTTTGATGACAACCAGAAAACAGCCTCGGAAGTAGTCGATATCGCCGCCATGTCACAAACCAAGTATGATTTGGTAGGCGAAATCGCCAAGGGTGCGACACTTACACGCAAAACCGTCGTCGCCATATTGAAGCGGATTGATGCAAGCAAGTTTGCGTTATTCAAGAGCAATCCTGAAGAATTTATCAGCAAGGTCATCAAGACCATCAAGGAACAGAAAGCGACTATGATTGTGGAGTGCATCCGCTACAACACAATCGATGAAACCTACGATAGCACCATTTTCACAAACGAAAAACATTCTTCGACATACGAACGCGCAATCCCTGCCAACAAGAGCATCATGGAATACGTGTTCCCCGACAGCAATGGCGAAAGGGATTTTGCCGAAGCTCTAGAAAAGGCAACCGAAGTGTGCGTGTACGCCAAGTTGCCGCGTAGTTTCCAGATTCCGACCCCTGTAGGCAACTACGCTCCCGACTGGGCTATCGCCTTTGAAAAGGACAAAGTAAAGCACGTATTCTTTGTTGCCGAAACAAAGGGCTCAATGAATTCGATGATGCTACGCCCTGTCGAAAAGGCAAAAATCGAATGCGCCAAGAAGCTGTTCAATGAAGCCTCGACCGGAAACGTTCACTACGCACACGTAGCGAGCTACCTGGATTTGCTGAATGCAGTGAGAGCAGGGTAAGGATGTAAAGACATACTTCCTGCCGGAACTTTGTTGCTAAGTTCCGGTTTAGGAAGGGTGTTTTAGTTGTAAAAGAATTGGGTAAACAAGGCGTGGATTATCGGCCAATATTCGCTGATTAGCTTTGCCAATCTGAAAATATTGATCAGTTGGCCTATCGCTTTCCGAATTTTAGCTGTTTCATTCAAGTATTTTTTGACGCAAACAATTCTTCCCTTTGATATAATTCTGATTGGGTTTCCTCTGTTTTATCCACAACCTAAATTATATCAAAGTTGTTTCTTGGTATGGATTTTCAGCTATTTATAAAAAAACTCCCCGCGCATTTTAAATTGCACGAGGGTGTTTTTTAAAGGTGATCCCCACCTTGGTGGCCATGCGCACTAAGCACTTCCCCAAAGAGGATAACTCTACTATGGCAACAAGTTGCCAAGTATCGTATAAAAGTGCAAAGTGCTGTCCGCCGGCACTGGGACCGGGATGACAAGTGTGGGTGGCGGGGATGACAAGTGAGGGCAGCCGGAATGACAATTGCGCGGCTGGCAGTTATTCCTAACCACCAACCACTAGCCACTAACCACTAGTATCGATAGTGATCAGCCTTGTACGGACCTTCGACCGGCACGCCAATGTAGTCGGCCTGGGCCTTGGTGAGGGTCGTGAGGTGAACGCCGAGCTTTTCCAGGTGCAGGCGGGCGACCTTTTCGTCGAGGATCTTCGGGAGCGTATAGACGATACCGCTTTCGTACTTGATGCCGGCGACGGTCTGCTTGCCCTGGGCATTGAGCCAGAGGTCGATCTGTGCGATGGTCTGGTTCGTGAAGCTTGCACTCATCACGAAGCTCGGGTGACCGGTAGCGCAGCCGAGGTTCAGCAGGCGGCCTTCGGCGAGCACGAGGATGCTGTGGCCGTCGGGGAAAATCCATTCGTCGTACTGCGGCTTGATTTCGTTACGCTTGATGCCCGGAATCTTCTTGAGGCCGGCCATGTCGATTTCGTTGTCGAAGTGGCCGATGTTACCCACGATGGCGCGGTGCTTCATCTTTTCCATCTGGGCGGCGCTGATGATGCCGGTGTTGCCGGTGGTGGTCACGAAGATGTCGGCGTAGCTCACGACTTCGTCGAGGGTCTTGACTTCGTAGCCTTCCATGGCGGCCTGGAGTGCGCAAATCGGATCGATTTCGGTGATGATCACGCGGGCGCCCTGACCGCGCAGGGACTGTGCGCAGCCCTTACCCACGTCGCCGTAGCCGCACACGACTGCGATTTTGCCTGCCATCATCACGTCGGTAGCGCGGTTGATGCCGTCGATGAGGGAGTGGCGGCAGCCGTAGAGGTTATCGAACTTGGACTTGGTCACGGAATCGTTCACGTTGATTGCCGGGAACTTGAGGCGGCCTGCCTGGGCCATCTGGTAGAGGCGATGCACGCCGGTGGTGGTTTCTTCGGAAACGCCGCGGAGAGTGACCCGGGCGCGGGTCCACTGTTTCGGGTCCTTCTCGAAAATCTTCTTGCAGGTGGCGAGGAACACGCCCCATTCTTCACTGTCGGTAGCGGGGTTGAATTCGGGTACCTTGCCGGCATCTTCGAATTCGGCGCCGCAGGTCACGAGCATGGTAGCGTCGCCGCCATCATCCACGATGAGGTCTGCGGTCTTGCCGTCGGGCCACACGAGGGCGCGGGCGGTATTTTCCCAGTATTCTTCGAGGGTTTCGCCCTTCCAGGCGAACACGGGCACGCCCTGCGGGTTTTCCACGGTGCCCTTCTTGCCCACCACGACGGCGGCGGCGGCGTTATCCTGCGTGCTGAAGATGTTGCAGCTCACCCAGCGCACGTCGGCGCCGAGGTCCACCAGCGTTTCGATGAGGATAGCGGTCTGCACCGTCATGTGGAGGCTGCCCATAATACGGGCGCCAGCAAGCGGCTTCTTGCCTTCGTATTCCTTGCGCAGCGCCATCAGGCCCGGCATTTCGGTTTCGGCTAGGTCGAGTTCCTTGCGGCCTTCCACAGCAAGGTTGATATCCTTAATTTTGTATTCCATGTTAATATATCCTTTTTAAAAATCTTATTTATGCATAAATATAGTTATATGCATAAAATTAGTCAAGACTCCCTGTCCTAGATAAAAGAAAGTCCCGCGATTCCTATCGCGGGGCTCCATTCAAGAAAATTCTTCGCCTTTTCCGGCAAATCCACGTATTTATTTTACGGTCCGCAACCCTGGGGGTAGTCCGCCGTCAGGCATTCCTGCGTTTCGAGTTCATCACCCTTCTTGTAGGAGGACCAATCATCACGCCAGCGGTAACGGTTGTCCTTGGTCGTGTTGATGGTCGTCATGTAATGGTCAATCAAGTACTGTGGGCATTCCACTTCTTCCCAGTTGTAGGTCGGGTTGTCAGCGGCCATATACCATTCGGCATACCACTTACAACCGCGCAGAAGGTTCGGCCACTTACTAAATACGGCTTCGCACTTAGCAATGACACACTTCTGGTAAGCTTCCACCGTGTTGTCCCAGCCAAGGCTCTGCTGACATTCCGTAAGGAATCCGCCCGAACCCGCACCGAGATCGCTTTTAGAGACGCCCAGCATCGTGGAGAGTGCATCAAAGGCGCCTACGCCACCGCCCGGCACAAGCATATCGAACTGACCTTCTTCTACATCATAACCAATATTGGAAACCATCACCACAATGTGTTTGCCCTTTAGCGCCTTATGGGTGGCCTTAACGTCGTTGGCATGATTGCCTCCATTATACTGCAAATGGTAGCACTTGCCGCACCCATACTTGTAAAGGCTTCCGGAACCCGCCACATAACCGTAAGAAAGGTTTTCGTTCACGGCGATAGGGGCCATATCCGAGCAGGTGAACGTGCCTGTAGAATCCTTTGTATCGCAGGCGCTGTTCGTGCCTTCGAAACCCATCCAATACTGCTGTACTGCATGGCCGAGCGTAAATGCCGGAACTTCGACGTCGTGAATGTTGCAGTTACGGGCGACTGTCATACCGGCCTCGTACGTTTCCTCGCTTGTGGTGTCAACGCTACTAAGCCAGGAACAGTGCGGCTTACAGGCATCCCAGTAACGGCTACTCCAGCCGGTCTTTCCGTTGTTCAGAATGTCCTTGGTGTATTCGGCAGGAGGCGCACCGTAAGATTCAATCGTCGGGAATCCGTCGGGCCCAATATCAGGGTCCGTATTCACGGAGCTGCTGCTTTCGTCAAGTGGAGTCGTGGTCGTGTCGTTCGGATTCACGCTTGTCGAAGACTTCGGAATGAACGGGTCTTCGGGATTGGTCGCGGCAGAAGAACCCGGGTTGAGCGGATCGTTACCAGCCGAAAGCCCCGGATCCTGCGGATCTGCCGAAGCGGAACTCAGAATGGTCAACTCGCCCGTCTGGGTGTCAATCACGGCATTCGCCTTGCAAGGGGTTAAGGTATTCAAGTCAATACCGCTCACAGCAGGCACGCCATCCAGCGTCATAATGGAGCCATCGACAAAGGCCGCCACCGGTTTTCCCGCGGCATCGGTGACTGCTCCATCAGCATAAATCACCCAGTAACCGTTACCGGTATCAAAAAGCCAAGTGTCTGCAGCCGACAAGACTCCATTGCAGGGGCTATCGACAGCGGGAGATGCACTCCCCGACGACCCAACGCCACCAATGGCATCGGCCGCCTTCGTTGCAGCATCGTCGCCGCAGGCACAAATCATGGCGACCGCACCGGCCGCAATCATCGTCTTGAACAGTTTACGTTTCATACAACCTCTTTTTTACGCCAACCCAAACTTTGGCAATTTACTCCCCAAAAATAAATTCTCATCCCTGAATTTCAAAGTAAAAACAGGTTACAAATTCATTAAATGTTCACGAAGTGTGCGCAAAACGGGAAGAAGAGTAACAAAAAAAGGCCACTTCACAAAAAGCAAAGTCCTTGCCTATGCAAATTGCATCTAGCATGGCAACCAAGGACTTTGCCGGCTATTTCGAGCAGGCTGTATTCCAGCCTGCCCTTCATAGCCGCAATATGTGCACAAAGCCCCGAAATATGAGAACTGCGTCACGCAAAATTACTCGGGGCTTTGACGACTATTCCGAGCAGGCTGTATGCCAGCCTGCCCTCCATAGCCGCAATATGTGCACAAAGCCCCGAAATATGAGAACTGCGTCACGCAAAATTACTCGGGGCTTTGCCGGCTATTTCGAGCAGGCTGTTTTTCAGCCTGCCCTCCATAGCCGCATATTGCAAAAAAAGGCCACACTTTTACGTGCAAGCCTTTTTGTAATTCAGAATGATGGATTCAGATATCAGAGTTACAATAATCGCGGCGTAGCCGCCAAATAAAAAATAATTCTAAAATCTGAAATCCGAATTAATCGCGGAACTTCACCTGCTTGGAGCCAGCGACAACTTCGCCGATCTGCACCCACTTTTCGCCCTTGGCTTCGAGGTGAGCGGTAACTTCGGCCTTGTCCTTCGGGTCGATGAAGATTAGCATGCCCATACCCATGTTGAAGGTAGAGTACATTTCGTCCTTTTCCACGGAACCGGCCTGCTGGATCAGCTTGAAGATCATCGGAGGATCCCACGTGGTGCGGTCGATAATCACGTCGACATCGTCCGGGAGGATACGCGGAATGTTGCCCTGGTAGCCCGAACCCGTGATGTGGGCGAGTCCCTGGATAATCTTCTTGTTGCAGAGGTCGATGAGGCTCGGGTAGTAGCTGCGGTGCGGCACGGCGAGGGCTTCGCCGATGGACTTGTCCATGCCGTCGACAACGGTATCGACCTTGTAGCCGGCCACGTCGAACAGCACCTTGCGGGCGAGCGAGTAACCGTTGGTATGAAGGCCCGTAGAAGGCAGACCGAGAATGATGGTACCCGGCTTGATCTTCTTGCCGTCGATAATGTTTTCGCGTTCCATGACACCCACGATTGTACCGGAAATGTCGTAGTCGCCGGGACCGTAGAAGCCCGGCATTTCAGCGGTTTCACCGCCGATGAGCACGAGGTCGTTTTCGCGGCAGGCCTTGGCCATACCGGCAACGAGCTTGTCCATCACGCCCGGTTCCAGGCGGCCGGTAGCCACGTAGTCGAGGAAGAACAGCGGACGTGCACCCTGGACGAGAATGTCGTCGCAGCAGTGGTTCACGATGTCCTGACCCGGGAGTTCGTGCGTACCCATTTCGATATCGACCTTGAGCTTGGTGCCCACGCCATCTACGGAGCTCACGAGAACGGGGTCCTTCATGCCGAGGTGGTTCAGCGTAAAGAGGCCACCGAAGTTGCCCACGTCGCCCAAAACGCCCTGGTTGAATGTAGTACGTACGGACTTCTTGACCCCGACCATCGCCTCGTCGGCGCGTGCCAAGGACACTCCTGCGTCTGCGTAATTCATCTTCTATCCTTTGCCCTAGCAGGCATCTTTTCGCCCTTAACGGGCATTTTGTTTTTCATCAATATTTCTGAGCGCATCCAGAATCAGGCTCGTGGTATCGGACATCTGGTTGATGTTCACGATATCCGGCATCAGGTGCGTATCGAGCTTGAACAAAGTCTCGTCGCCCCACGACAGCATCTTTTCCAATGCGTCCGGCCCTGCCAGTTTGCCACACTTGGCGCAGCAGATACGGCCTTCCTGGAATGCGATAAATCCCTTTTCGCCGTTACACTCGAACATGACCGTCCCGGTGATACGGCTCTTTTCCATTGTCTGAGCAAAATCGATAAACGGAAGCACCTTGGCCGAAGCCAAAAGCGACAGGCGTTCGAATTCGTCAAAAGCCTTGTTCTTTGCGCGCAGGCGGTCGGCCACCACCTTGTAAAGGTACACCATGATATTCGGGTTCTTGTCCAGGAACTTCACGAATTCCTCGCGCGGAATGTGGAGAACCGTGGCACCCTCTTCGCCCGCAATCACGGTATTGCTCGTCGGCTCGTTACAGATAATGGACATTTCGCCGAAGCAGGCACCCGCATCGAGGGCAGCAAGCGTATTGTAGTGACCGTCGGCCAGAATCTGGCCGCAGATAAAGGCGTTGCCGCTCTGAAGCACGCAGAAGGAATCCCCGACGGAACCGCCGTTGATAATCACTTCGCCCGCTTCGTACTCGCGAATCTGGGCATTCAAAAGCAAATAATCAGCACAATCTCTCGGAACCTGCTGCAGGAAAGGAATCCCCAGCTCATAGTTAGCCGCAATCCAATCACCGATACCTGTATGAGTCTTCATATTCTAAAAGATAAAAATATTGCGGTACCAGTCAAATTCCTTTTGGGCAGAATCAGCCCCATTCGATGCATTCTGTATACAGGTCCGCAAACTCTGGAGCAATTCGGCAGGGTATGCCACCGCCGACTCGTAGAAATCGTTACCGCCGCCCGGACCCCTGCGCCCGTCATTCTGACACACGCGTTTTTCCCGGAACGCCCTGATGTGCCTGACGCGCGGTTCCGCAGCAAGGATGTCTTCCGCACTCGAGAACGCCCCCGGATTCACCCACACGTCGGCGCTGTCCGCCACAAGCATGATCTCTTCCAGCGTAAACGTAAGTTCGCGGCTGGTGTCCGATGCCCACAGGTAGCAGCCCCCTGCATCCCGAATGAGGTGCGCCGTAAAGCTGTTGCCGCCCGGAGCGTACCAGACTCCGCCGTAGTTCATCCCCGCAATCACGCGAGGACAAGACTTAGACGAAAGACGAGAGACGAAAGACGAGAGAGTGTCATTGCGAGCCGAAGGCGAAGTAATCTCTACTTCTGACTTGTTGGGGGAAGTCTCCCCCTCGCTCACACGTTGTTGCTCGCTACCCCCTCTAGCGGGGTTTCCCCCCGCAACGCCCCCATTTGCAACCTGCAAGTATGCATTCTTACTTTGTTCATAAATCGAATCGGCTCGAACTTCCACGCCGAACAGTTTTCCGAACAACTTAATCCATTCGATTTTCGCGAGCGGATGTTCCTCCTGCCATTCCGAAGTCAACATCAGCGGGATCCCGAGGCTATTAATTCGTTCATAATCATCCTGGCTGCCGCCCGTAGCAAAGTCCATCACCAGGTCCGGCCGAACCGCCAGAATTTTCTCCAGCGAAATCGACGTTCCGTTCCCGACCTCGGCGACCTCGCCCCGCTGCACCCGCGCATACAGGGCGCTATCCGCGACATACTTTCCCTCGCCCACCGCCACGATGCGGTCCATAAGACCCAGGCGAAGCAGGAACCCGACCTGCGCCGACGAAAGCGCGACCACCCTTTCGAGCGGCACACGCAGGACAGTCTCCTTGGCACGCCCATGCGATAGATCCACGACGCCCTCGGCCGCGCCTTCCCCTTCGGCCCGCTTGCGCAACGCGAAACGCTTGACCAGCGTGTCACGACCCACGACCGAACGGACCTCCAACAGGTTCTCGTCGCAGGGGCAGCCCATCATCAGGTTTTTCGCGTATTCCTGGGTTGCTAGTTCACCGCACCCGTCCGACTTACCGGGCTGGCCGCCATTTCCGCAAGCCGAGCACAGGAGCGCCAAGGCCATCCCCAGGCCCCCCAAGGCACCTCTTGCTACCATTTTTCCACAAAAATTCAACACAATAGCTCCCAAAAAAATCGTAAACCGTTGATTTTTAACATCTTATGCATTTTTTTGTGCCAAAAACCCAAAACATAATGTATTTTATATGACGTATACTAGCAACGGAATCTTTTATGAAAACAAAGATAGCCTCTTTTTTGAGCATCGTGGCCCTGAGCCTGCTCACACTCACCACCGGCGCATTCGCCGATCTCGAAGAAGGTTTTTACGAAAAGGACCACGTCCGCGGGTTCATTTCGATTGGTGCGGACTACCGCGGCATGCGTAGCGAATTCCAGCGCTACGTGAACAATACGGCTTTCAGCAACTGGGGCCACCAAACGGAAGGCTATTACATCGACAAAGACACTAATACCGTCGACACGACCTTTTCCTATTACGGCCAGCTTCCAGGCTACGACAAGTTCAACGACTACTATCTGGGTCTACACGTGAACATCGGCGCCCAGTACAAGCAGTTCCTGACCTGGTTCGATATCAACTTCATGCCGATGCAGACTTCCGAACGCCCTGCAAATTCCTACACAACCGACATCGATGGCTACCCCGCAGATGCCCAGGATGTCGCTCCGAAAAAAAAATCATGGCCTCTCTACGATGTGGAATGGTTCGCCTACGGCGCTGACTGGATGTTCGGCTGGAAACTTTTCGGCGAACACACCTTCATCAACCTGATACCCTCTATCGGCTTCGGCTTCAACATTATCAATTTCCACTTCGCCTCGGAGTTCACCCTTCAAGAAAGGGGGAAGCCCGAACACACGGAACTCGCGCGTGACCGCTTCTACAGCACCATGGCGACGACCGTGACCAGCGAACTCGAATTCCGCATCGAGTTCGGACGCCTCGGCCTGGGCGGATACGCCGGATACCGTTTCGTGCGCTACAACGATCTCGATATCGAAGGATTCAACATCTTCTATGAAGAAGACGGAACAGACAATGTCGGCGACACCTGGTACCTCGGAGCCCGAATCACTTGGTACTTCCTCTCCACGTGGGAAAAGAAGCAGGCCGATAAACTATAATGACCGTTCGTGCTCACTGCCACTAGACAATACGATCGCACTCACTCTCGCAAGAGCGTGCAAAGCGAGTGTCGCAGAAAAATGCTTGCGCTAGCGCTATTTTTCCATGACCGAGTGAAGCCGCGGACGCCAAAGGCGTCAACCACGCCTCGTTAATACGAGGCGTTTATTGCTCACAGATGACCGTTCGTGCTCACTGCCTCTAGGCTATACGGGCGTACACACTCTCGCAAGAGCGTGCAAAGCGAGTGTCGCAGAAAAATGCTTGCGCTAGCGCTATTTTTCTATGACCGAGTGAAGCCGCGGACGCCAAAGGCGTCAACCGCCCTAGATCAATATCGAGGGCTTTGTTGTACACGAACAACGGCAGGCAGTCCGCTTGAGGTCGGACCGCCCGCCGTCGCCTGTGGTCGAGGAATCTAGAAAGCGGCCTAGCTCTTGCGGCCGGGTGCAGAATGGCTCCGTTCAAAGGGATGCTCGCACTGGAAAAAGAACCCGCTCGGTCCCTGCGTCGAATTGGGAGTCCTGTCGACGACCTTCTCCATGGCCACGTAATGGGCGCAGCGGTCCCTGAGGCAGGGGTCGGTCTTCCAATAAACGTTGCGTTTCGCCTTGGGGTACACAAAGCTCCAACCCAGCAGCAGCGTGGGCACTCCCATCAGCCCCAGGCGACTCGGGAGCGGGGCGAACTGCCCCTGCGTGCTGAAAAGCACCACGGCGTCCAGCTTGCGGTAGACCGCGAACAGCAGCGCATCTTCCATCAGCGCCATGTTCGGCCCGAGCGTCCCCTCGACCGGAGCGGTCGGATTATAATGCACGCTGTACCCCGCCTGCTCCAGTTCGTGCTGCAACCGGATAGCCCCCTCGTGGTATTCCCTGTAGATATGCGGATTCCGGTAGGGGTGGTAATAATGCGCCTCAAGCTCCAGGTCGCGGTAGTTTCCCTTCTCGAAATACTTGAGCGACTGCATCTGCACCCACGACTTCAGGCTCCTGAAATCCAGCTGTGAACGGAACCGGTGATGGTTCCGGTAATACTCGTTGACCTTCTTCAGCGTATATCCGTCAAGAAAGAACCCGACGCGCAAAGGCTCCATGGTGTAAACCTCCGAAAAAAAACGTGCCTATTTCTTAACACGCTTTTTTCAGGAGTCCACACGCCCCTTTTGCAGTAAAATTTTGTAAACAAATTAGAAATTGCCGATTTCGCTTCAAAATCGGCATCGACAAATCAAAGTAACTTTCTTTTTTCCAGGTCGTCCATCAGAGACTCGGGCATCCAGCCCTTGAGTGCCCTGAACTTCGGACTGTCCAGCCTGGCACGCCACTCCGCCGCCTTTTCCTTCTTGCCCGCATCGTGGTAGATGCGGACCAAGTTCAGCACCGAACACCAGTAGCGGATACTTGCGCCGGTACGCTTCAGGTAATCGGCGGCGCTCTTCTCGTAGATTCCAGCCGCCTCGTCGTAGCGATTCAGGCGGTAAAGCATGTCCGCCTTGATCTGCAGCATCACGGGATTGCCCGGAGCCTTCGCGAGGCCGCGCTCGGCGAGCTTGAGCCCCTTCGAGAAATCTTCCTTGTCGTAGTGCATCCAGATAAGCGGCGTCAGGAACAGCGGCCAGAAACGCTCGGATTTCTTCGACGCACTGTCGAGAGTCGCAAGGTACGCCTCGCGGTTATCCGACTTGAACGGCACCCAGCTGAAACTCTTGTCGATGTAGTAGGCGTAAATCGCGAAGAACGCACGCGCCTCGAGCTCCTCGGAATCCTCGAAGGCCTTCGCCGCAGAACGCGTCGTCATGGCCCCCTTCACGGAATGCCCCGTCTCGCCCTGCACATAGCCCATCTCGAACCTGCGGAGCGCATCCCAGAGTCCCTCCGTCTTGCATTTTTCCAGTAGCTGACCCGCCTTCTGCAGGGCAGCCGTATCGCCCTTGTCGTCGTAAACGCTGATGCGTACGACATTTTCCAGGACACAGCCCGCGCCCTCGTTTTCGGAGCGGAGCTTTTTCGCGAGCTCCATGGCATCGCCGTAGCGGAGCGCCATCGTGGCGGAAGTCGCCCTGACCCACAGGTCGTTCTGGCCCGCGGACAACTTGAGCGACGGGACATCTCCCGCCCAGGTACAGACCGCACACAGCGCAATCGTCGTCAGAATTCGCAAAAACATAGACACAAAGGTAGAAAATAGGAGTGGGAAAACCGCAATAAGGCCCGCATTTACATACAAATCTGTTGATAAACTATGGATAAAAAACTTTCGTAAACAATTTATTCACATATTCCCAGACCGCCAAGCACATTCTCCCGCCTGCTTCGCGGCTTCCACAGACGATATTTTTTATTCCAAATTGGAATAATCGGCGCGAGCCGCACTTTTTTTAACAAAAAACATTTTCGTTTCGCAAGCCGTTGACAGTCAACGAGTTACGATTTCGCATCCAGAAAAGCGGTCAAATTTTCCATTTTTTGCAAAAGTTACAAAAAGATGTTATTTTCGTCCCTTTTCCCAAAGCACCTTGCCCGACAAGTAAAAAAAATATATAACTGAGGTTAAGAAATAAACACCTTTTCAACACTTCAACAACAAATAAACATGTAACGCACAAAACAACTAACGGTATCGAAAAAAAGACGGAGGTCTTATGAAGCTCTTCCATAAAACATCTGCACTGTCATTCTACATGATCCATTCCGGTTTCAAGGCGTTCAAGGACCGCGTGAAAGCCGAACTGGACGCAGTGGGTGGCGGCAACCTGGACGACCTTCTGGACGACGACAGCCTGCACGCGTACTACCGCAACGGCGATTCGCCTGACTACGTGGCAGCCTCCCTCTGCCCTTCCTGCGAAGAAGACTGAAGCCAAAAAAGTCTTTCCCGAACAACCGAAGGGAATACCGTCCTGATTATATAAAGACTCTCTCCTCCTAGAAACAAAAATTCCGCAGCACGCCGCTGCGGAATTTTTTCAATCTTATTTCGCGAGACTTGAGTTCGAGTCGCGCTCCGGTTCGCCTCGAGCAGCGCCCCTTCGCTACTTGGCAGGGCAGCCTTCCACCGTCTCGAACTTGCCCTTGTTCACGGTCACGATTTTCGCGTTGGTGTTCACGCCGCGCTTGAACTTGATTTCGCCGTAGACGCTCGGGAAATTCGCCGTGTTGTTGATGGCGTTGGTAAGGCTGTTCGGCTTCTTCGCAAGCGAGCTGAACACGATATTCGCCGCATCGTAGCTGAGGCCGCTCACCTTGTCTTCGCCGGGTTCGTCGCCCCAGCGTTCCTTGAAGTCGCCCACGAACTTCTTCAGGTTCTCGTTGTTGCCGTCCATGTCCATGGCCGGCACGCTGAAGTAGGAACTGTCCACCTGGCGCTTGCCCTGGATCAGCAGTTCGCGGCCGTACCAGCCGGATGCACCCAGCAGCACGCCCGAAATCTTGTTGAAGGCCACCTGGCCCGCCATGAGGCCCGCATCGCCCGGGTTCGTCGCCGGAATGAAGATTCCCGGAATGTTGAACGTGGAATCCTGCATGTAGAAGCGGCGCTCCTTGGCGTTCACCGCGTCGAGGTCGGCGGCGCCGCGCGCAATGTTCTGGCGGCGGTTCAGTTGTTTGAAACGCACGTCACGAAGCAGACTGAATTCAGTCTTGTAGTCAGGACGGCCTTCCTCGTAGTTGCGGAACGCCACCACACTTCCGCCGCGGCGTTCCACCGCCTGCGTAAAGCTCTGCGACATGGAGGCGCCGTAACCGCCCAGCGGGCTTAAGACCGCGAATTCGCGGATGGAAAGGCACTTGGTCGCAAAGTCCGCGATGCTCTTCGCGAGATTATCCATGGTGATGTTCACCTGGAAAATGTTCGGTCCCATCTTCGCGATGCCGTCGTCGGTCGCCGTCGGGGTAAGCATCGGGATATTCTGGAAATTGCTGCCGAGCCATGCGGCAACGGTCGCCGCGGGGGCGCTCATGATAGGTCCAATCACGGCGACAATGCTGTCCTGGTTCACCGCCTGCTGCGTACGGAGCAGGGCCTGGGCGGCATCCGCACGGGTATCCGCCACGCGCAGGTTCACCTTGCCCTGGAGCCCCGCCTTTTCGTGAGCGAGAATGACACCCTGGATAGCCGCGGCTCCGAACTCCGCAAAGTCACCCGACAGCGGCGCAAGCACCAACACCGTCGGCATGCCCGCACCCTGGCCTTCCAGCGATTCTAGGCCCCTCTGGGCCGTATTGGAAAGGTTCTCCGCTACCCCACCGGCCAAGACCTTCTTGTACCAGTAGCGGGCGGCGCGGTAGCGCCTGGAGTTCTGGCATTCGCGGCCGATCTGCAACTGCAGCCAGCCGATAACGTCCTTGTCCACCGGATACTTTTCCAAGAGCGCCTGCAGCTGGTCCGCCGTCAAAAGGGAGGCGGCAATCGTCTGGATGGCGACATCCTTGGTGCGGCTCTTCGCGGCGGGATTCTTGGTGTAGGCGAGAATGCGGAGCATCGATTCCACGCCCTCGTACACGTTGCCGCGTTCCGCCATCACGATGGCGTTCGCGAGTTCCATGCGTTCGCGGTAGGCCGAGTTCACGTAGTATTCCAGGAACCTCGAAGAAAGCTTCAGAGCCTCGTCGCGCTTGTGGTCGCGCATATAGCATTCGGCAAGCATCACGGCGGCCTTTTCGCCTGCGGGCTTACGGAAGCTGGACTTGTAGAGCTTCTGCAGGGGGGCAACCGCCTCGGCGCACCTGCCATTCTGGATGAGCGATTTTGCCTGGGCGATTTCGTCTTGGGCAAACAGGGTGGTCGCAAGACCTGCGGCCAAAACAAACGGTAAAAGACGTTTCATATTAAGATTCCGCGGCGGACTGAACCACCTCGTGTTCTTTCTTGATTTGCTTCTGGAGGGACTCGGGCAGTTTCGCCCAATCAATGACATCGACACGGAACGGAAGTCCACTATCGACAAAGGCCTTCTCGATGGCCGTCATCACTTCGAAGGAAAGGGGCTTTTCGGAAATCACCACCAGTTCCAGTTCCGTTTCAGGAGTCAGGTCCACCCCCGACACACGGGCGCCATGGGCCCAGACTTCCATTCCTTCGAAATGGAGAGCGAGGAGCCTCTGGACCTTTTCCAAATGATCAGATTCAATGCATAAAGCCATATCGACCCAAATATAGTTAAATGGGGGTCGAGCATTCCCGCTACTTTTCCACTACATGGCCCGAAAGTTCCCTAAAATCGTCTTTTTTGTATAAAGTAACTCCCGGGGACACCAGGTGGAACACGGACTGTTCCGCGAGGGCGGCAAGGCTGAACTCGAAAGAATCCAGGCGGAAACGGTAGCTGTCGGTAGAATTGTCGAAAGACACCATGTAGGGTGGCCGCGCAAGCTCGCCACGGTTCACCATCGAAAGGAGTTCCACCCCCACACGGTCGTTCACGACCACCCACGCGTCCACTGGCGGCAGGTTCGCGACAAGCGAAAACAGTATTCGGCAAAAATGCTCGTGCGCACCGGATTCCTGCATAAAGTCGAACGGGCTCGCATGCGTCGCGTCTGTCGCCTCGACCACCTTGAGTCCCACCTTCTTGAGCCCGCGCAGGCGATCCACCGACCACATGCTCATGTGGTAAGGCGATACAAAGGCGATACGCTCCATCCCCTTCTTCTTCAGGAAATGCCCCACGGCACGCCCCGGGAAATCTCCGAAAGCCAGATTGAAGAATGCGTAGCGCTTTTCCTTCTTTAAAGCCCGCGGAATGTCGTAGAGCGGATGTTCCCACCACACCGATACCGGAAACCGCGTGCTCGCCAGCAACGCGAAGAGCCGGTTGACATTGAACACCAGCATGGTCGAGACGATTGCTCCGAAACACTCGCTGCAGTCCGCGAGCCTTACACGGTTCCCGACCGCATCCAGGAAAACCCCGTCCTTTTCGAAATAGCCAAGCGCCCGGACCCTCAGGCCGTTGCGGCGCGCCTCGTCGTACACCAGGCGCATGAACATGAGTTCACGTTCGCCGAGACCGTTAAAGTCCCCGTTCGGGTTGCAGCGCATCACCAGGAGGATTTCCTTCTGGCTAAGCGATTCGGGCCTGGAGTTCCTGAAGTAGTAGCGGCCACGCCCCCTGCGGTCAAGAACGCCGCGATTGCGCAACATTTCGAGGGTACGGCTCATGGACCCCGGCGTAGTCCCGTAAACCGAGCAAAGGCCCTTTATCGAGGGGAGCGTGCGGTCTGCCGAAATCTTGCCGGATTTCCAGTCTTCTAGAAGCAGGCGTTCCAGCCGTTCGGTCTCGCGTTCGCCCTGCTCTATCACGATCTCGGGCTTCTTTCCCCAGAAATAGCCGTTGCCGTGTTCCCCGTAAATCCTGCCCTGCTCCACCAGCCTCTTGTACGCCTGGAAAACGGTAAACGTCGAGGCTCCCGACGACGACGCCACCTTGCGCACCGACGGAAGCCTTGCGCCATCCTTGAATCCGGAAGATTCAATCCACCTGCAAAAATCGTCGACCGTCACCGAACTCCTCCCGCATCATTTGGAACAAATTCCGAACGAACTTGACATGGCGAACATACGCGAAATAACACTAGATACACTTTAGCATTAATATACATAATTTATTGCGAATAGGCAAGCATCGCGACATATCTTTAATAAAGTAAAACAATATCACCGGCGTTTAACGCCAAACGGAGTTTATATGAACAAGAAACTATTCCTCTCTATGTGTGTCGCTCCCGTAGCGGCAATGGCATTCCAGGTCGGCGCATGGGTCGGCGGCCCGGGACAGTACCCGCAGCCCACGCAGGAAAACGTGCAGGCTTTCCAGGACCTGCAGGGTTCGCACCTCGACCTCATCAGTTACTTCGCGCTCTTCGACATCAACGACTGGAACGCAACCGAAGAATACGCCAACGTGGCCAAGGAAAACGGTTCCACGCTGGTGGTCACCTGGATGGCGAACGGGTACGGCGCCCAGGACTTGGTCGACGGCATGGCCGACAGCTACATCCGCGACTACGCGAAGGGCGTCAAGAACTACGGCGAAGAAATCTGGCTCAGGCCGCTCCACGAAGCGAACGGTGACTGGTACGACTGGGGTGTGGGCAAGGCCGGCGCCGGCAACACCGACGCGAACGTCGCCGAGGCATTCCGCCATATCGTGAACATCTTCCGCGAAGAAAATGTCACCAACGTAAAGTGGGTGTGGACGACGAACGCCTCGAATGCAGGAAAAGGATCGACGCTCACTGGCAACTATCCCGGCGACGAATACGTCGACTACATCTCCATCGACGGTTACAACTGGGGCAAGTGCCAGAGCTGGTCCAACTGGCAGACCTTCTCGCAGGTATTCAAAAAAGCGTACGACGCACTCGCCAAGATCGACAAGCCGCTCTTCATCGCCGAAATCTCCAGCTCCGAACTGGGCGGAAACAAGGCCGAATGGATCACCGACATGTTCGAGCATTTCGCCACGGACTTCTCCCGTGTATTCGCGGTGATGTGGTTCAGCCAGAGCAAAGAAGCCAACGAAGGCGACTGGGCGCTCAATACCTCGCAGGCCGCAGTCGATGCCTGGAAGGCCGGTATCGCCAAGATGAAGGCCGCTAACCCCGACAACGGAACCGCCATCAAGCCTGTCGGGAGGGCCGCAAACAGCTCCTTTCGCCTGCAAGACGGCAAGCTCTACATGCAAACAAGCAAAGCGCTAAAGGCAAGCGTCGTGCAGTTCGACTACCAGGGCCGCATTTTGTGGCAAAGCGCCGTACAGCACTTTACCCCGGGCGAACACGCCATCGACGTACCCGACACCCATGCGCGGAGTATGTACAAACTTTCTATTAAACAATAATCATCACTCCCACCCAAACAACCAAAAAATCCCGGAAGGTTTTCCTTTCGGGACTTTTTCTTGATGGCTGCATCGTATTTAGAATCATTAACTAGTCCTTACAAGGGCCACTTACACGGATGTTTACATCATAATAATCTTTCCGATGAATACTATCACTTTGTATTTCGGCATCTATTCTTACAGGCAAAACCTTTCCATAAAGAGACTTTTCTTTTTTTATACTATGGGGTAACAGAAACGCATCTTTCAAGGAATAATCCTCGCAACTTTTATACATCATTCCTTCAACTGGAGTAAATTTGCCTTTTTTGAAAGCTATGCTTGCGGAAATGTTTTCGCTGTATTCTTTGTTACAGACATTGCATTCGGTTGCCGGGGCAAAAATATAGCGAGGGATGTAATCATGCTCTTGATCTAAAACAAGCCTATGAAATTGATCAATGCAATATTCTGCTATAATTTTTTTCTTCATATTGCAGGGCCCACTTATAAAAGCTTCAAATTGCTTCTCATATACGTAAGACGGTCCTGCAAGTCTTGCGTTCCAGCGGCCTTTAAATCTTTTTCTGTAATAAAACGGCAGTGTTTCTTTTGCATTGTTTTTATGAATATGGAGTACATCGCGATTTACGGGGTTAAGATTTATTATGGCTATTTTAGGTTTCAAGCAAAGGGTGTCAGTTGATGGAGTCACATCAAAAGTCACACAACCACCTATAAACTCCGCTTCTGAAGAATCATGTGGCGCATTAAGACTAGGGTACCTCTAAAAATACATTCATTTCCTGAAGATGGGTTTATTTGTCGTTTTC
>NZ_CAMGVQ010000034.1:0-39173 GCF_946062555.1 uncultured Fibrobacter sp. | reverse complement strand
TTTTTTCTTCCCGATTCAACCTATATCAGTCGCATTGACGGTGAAAATTCGCGTTCTATATTTAGTGTAAAAACAAAACTTTTCAAGGAGATTCCGGCTCGGAGGCCGGAATGACAATATGAAGGAGATGCCCCCGCTTAGCGACGGGCATGACAGACAGTTACAACAACGAGTTTATTATGGAAGAGACTTTCAAGACCAGAGGCGTTTGCGCCACAACAATTCAGTTTACGCGCGACGGAGATAAAATCCGGAACATCCGCTTTACGGGCGGATGCAACGGCAATCTGAAGGCAATCGCGAAACTCTGCGAAGGTATGAGCGCCGAAGACATCGCGGCAAGACTCTTGGGCAACACCTGTGGCGGGAAGCCCACATCGTGCGCCGACCAGCTGGCCCGCGCCGTCCTCGGGAAAGAAGCGTAATATCTTAAACATTACCGTTTCTTGAATACGAGGATTTCGGCATCGGCACCGTTTTTGCCATATTCGCTCACGAGAATGTAGCGTTCGTCGCAAGCGATTCCGAAGCAGCGGCCTTCGGCGTTTTGCTTTTCGACCTGGTTGCCCCAGTAGCTTGCGTTATCGTCCAGGAGCTTGACGCTGTTGCCGTTGACCTTGTATTCCTGATTGATGAACGAGCCCTGCAGAACAAAGAGGTTGTCAATTTTCGGCATGTCCTTAATACCGAGAGCATTGACTTCTTCAATGAACTTCTGCTTCATGGGCGAGGTGGCGTGCGGAAGTTGGTCCGCGGGGAGGCACCAGCGCTTGAGCGTCGGGAAGTACTTGCGAAGCTCCGCCTTATATTCTTCACGTGTGAGGCTCTTGCCGGTGTTCTTGTTGAATTCATCGACGAACTGCGAGCAGAATTCAACCATCTGTTCCATGTTGAAGTCGCCGGTGAAGGCGCCGTCTTTGTAGCAATAGATGCAGTATTCTTCGTTCTTGCTGCCGTCGGCGTTGGTGCCCAAAATTTCCGGCGTGAGCGGCATTCCGCAGCTCTGACAAAACTTCATTTCCATAAGTTCTCCTTTATTTCTTAATCCTTGACGAACGAGCCGATTTCTACCAAATTGCCTTCGGGATCGGCGATGTAGCAGGTACGTTGCCCCCACGGTTCCGTAGTCGGCGGCATAACGCTTTTTGCTCCTGCGGCAGTGACTTTGGCGTATGCTTTATCGACTTCGGCGAAGTTTGCGACACCCAAAGCAATTTCAAAATGCCCGTTGATGCCTTTGCAATAAGCGAACTTTTGGCTTGTCATTTTTTCAAAATCGGATTTTCGGAACAAAGCGGACCATCGTCGCCATACCATCGACATTTGTCAGTATCGTTTTCCATATCCCTTTCGTGCTTCAGCTGTCCATTTCCGAACAAAATCTGACTTTGCATCGGTATAGGCATCCCGGTTATGCTCATATTGTTTCCAAAGCTGGAGTTTCAATGTTTCATATCCTTTCGCTATGTCAGGATGCTCATTCAGATAGTCGCGAAAATACAGTTCGTCGTCATCTCCGGCGTATCGTAGAAGGATGTGATAAACTTTATCTGCAAATCCCTCTTTTGTATATCCCTTGTTAAGCGAGATTCGGTTTGTTTCGGAGAACATTTTTATAAAACCATTCTGCTCCAAAGTGTGCGCAATTTCTTTCATGTCGGCTTTTTCAGAAATCTCAACCATCACATCAACGATGTTTTTTGCCCATATTCCCTGTATCGCTGTGCTTCCGATATGGCTGATTCGGACGATAGGCTGATTGGATAAAAGTCCAGTCAATGTTTTCTTGATGTCATAGAAGTATTCGTTCCATTTTTTATCGTGCGGAACAAGGAAGATAGGGAACAGTTCCCATAGTTCTTCCAATGTCATTTCAGAGAGTTCTTTTTTCATAGTCAACTAGCGAAGATTTGTATAAAAATTCCCTTTAACCCCAGGCCAGTAGCACCATGCAATAACAGCGGGAATGAGGGACGAGAAACATCGTAACCAAGTAAAATCATTGATACAGATAATACCACCAACCAGAGCGCGAAGGCTATAGAGCACAACAATGGTGATGACTGCCATACGTGTCAAGGGCAAGCGCCGGATGTCGCCGGTAGCCGAGAGTGCGTAAAGTCCAGCCACGCAGAATGCAAAGGCAAGACCGATGGTCAATGCATACAACATCCAAATGTGGCCTGATACCATCTGATGCATGAAGTCTTTAATTCCATAGGCTTCGAATGCCTCGTCTAAAGCGAACAGGCAGGCTATATGACCAATGGCTATAAGGAAGTGGAGCGCTGCTCCGAATCGTAATCTTTTCATGTTTTTTATCGCAGCTCATTGATAGCCTTTTGCAAATTCGCGAGGAATTTCCCGGCGTGTGCCCCGTCCATTTGCGTGTGGTGAAACTGGAACGAAACCGGCAATTCATAGCGGAAAAGACGCTTCCTGTAACGGCCCCAAATCATAAAGGGATTGTTGAAAATGCCGGAATTCATGCCGACAGCGCCATCGATTTCTGTATCGATGATAGCCGATGTACCGATGACCATGCTGTTCTCGGACAGGTCCCAATCCCCGCAACTTTCCGCCACGATTTTTGTATACTTGAGGTAGTCATGATTGAACGTCGCCAAATTTTCGGAATACGGGATGTCGCAAGAGCTGACTTCGCCTTCGTCGTTTTTCACGATTGTATTCACTGCAATCGAATCGTATTGCATGAGTCTGCCGTTTACCGGGAGCATATAAAACTCCTTGATGTTTGTAGCGGCCTTGCCGATGCAATAATCCAAAAGCATGTTGAACTTCAAGCCGCGTTTCTTGCTCACCTTCACGAGTCTTGTGACATTCAATGTTTTGAAAAATGTCACCATCGGATTTGGAGCCTGCATCCAAAACTCAAACGCTTTTGCTCTCGTTGTGCTTTTCGGATCGATTTCTTTTGCCATTTTTTTGCCTTTAAATATGTTCACCGATAACTTCATCCGTTTCGACAGAGTTTCATCACTTTCACGGGGCGCTTGCTGCCGCCATAAAGGTTTTCGCAGTAACGCATTTCGCCAGTTTCGCGTAATCCGCATTTTTCCATCACGCGTCCAGAGGCGGGGTTGTCGATGAAAAAGTCGCTCCAGAGAACATCAATGTGTTTTTCGTTGAAGCAATAGTCTATCATCAACTTCAATGCTTCAGTACAAATTCCTTTGTTCCAATAAGGCTTTGCAATCCAGTAGCCGGTTTCGGCTTCGTTCTCGCCGATGTCGATGTTGCTTTCGCTTTTGAGCAGGTAACCGATACAACCGATGGGTTCTCCCGTTTCTTTCAGCTCGATGGCCCACATGTGATCCCCATTGAAAATAGTGCGGATAATTTGCAGGCTTTCTTCTACGTTCTTGTGCGGTTCCCAACCGGCGCATGGACCCACATCTGGATCGCTAGCGTATTTGAACAAAGCTTCCGCATCGCTTTCGCGCCACGGGCGCAGTAAAAAACTATCTGTTTCCATCATTTAATAACCTGATAACGTAATCTTAAATAAGAGTCTTGTAGTGTTGTGCATTCAATGAGTTTCAAGGCGCTGATTTTGTTGAGTTCTGTTACAGATTGTAGCGAAACTCCGTCAATTAGAGTCGAGGTGTCTTTTCCGCCGATGAGCACCGGTGCTACTACGATATCGATAAAGTCAAATAGCTTTTCTCGTAAAAACAGACTATTGACTGTTCCGCCTGATTGCACGGTCAGCCTATCGCAATCGAATTCGTTTTTCAGGCGATCAAGAGCACTATGCAAGTCCAATTCTTTTTGGAAGATGATGTGCAAGTTTTCTTCATGGAGCGAAAATGCCGGGTGCTTCGGATTGGATGTAATCAGAACAAACGTCTTGGACTTTGCACAGAAATAGCGCACTCCGTGCTTCGTCAGGTGCGTATTGTCCAAAAGAACAAACGATACTGGCGACTTGGCGGGCATTTCCTTTTCGTTGCAGCCCATCTTTTGCTGGACTCGGCCCGTGTTGAATGACCACAAGTCGGTAGTCTGTTCGATTTCGTAATACTGGTGCAGACCTTCTTTTACACCTTCAATATGCGGAAAGTCCTGATCTACGTCCAAAGCATCCGTAGAACCTGTGCTGATTTTTCCGTCAACGGACATCAGCATGAACAATGTGGTGATGGGACGGTTCATTTCTTGTAGGTTTTGAAAAAATGCTGTAAGTGCTTCTCGATAAATTCGAGCGCTTCTTTTTTGCATTTCGGCTGGCGATCGACTTTAGAAATCCAGAGTGCAACTGGCGCAGTAATCTCTGTCGCGAGCATTTCCGGGTCGTCCTTGACGATTATTCCTGCGGCCATCAATGCTTCGAGAATTTTCTGGTACATTTGCAAAAGTCCGCCCACCTGATGCCTTGTGGTGATTTCGGCAAGGCGTTCGCTGCGGAATTGTTCTTGCACCAAGAAAACACGCATCTTCTTGATAATCGGGTCGGTCATCGTAAAGCGGATCCTTTTCATCATTTCGTGGATGAATCCGTCGATATTCTCGGGAATTGTGCCGACTTTCTTCGCGGAGCCGAACGATTCTTCGTAACGCGCTTCAGCGATATCGATTAGCGAATTCAGAATGTCTTCTTTGCCCTTGAAGTGTTTGTAAAGAGACGGTGCCTTGATGCCGACATCCTGTGCGATTTGCTCCACGCTGGTGCCATCGTATCCGTTTTTGGCAAATAGCGTTAGGGCGGTTTCAAGGATTTTTTCTTTTGTGGACATGACGCCTCTCGTTTCGACTTTTATTAGCTAATGTTTATTAGCTAAAATAGCTAACACTTGTTAGCATGTCAAGAGGAAAATATCATCATCGGAGCCGAAACTTTCAGTATCGGCACGAATAACGCAACATGAGCGTCTTTGTCATTTCAAAAACAGCGAAAGTTTGCTAAAGTCAAGAATCGTAATGAACACGAAGAAACTGATAAAGAACGCGGCTGCCACATTCTGAATGACCGTTTGCGTCTTGGTGGAAAGCGGCTTGCCACGCAGTTTCTCGATTCCGAGGAACATGAGCAGGCCTCCGTCGGTAATGGCGAGCGGAAGCAGGTTCATGACGCCCAGGTTTATGCTAATGAGCGCAAGGAGCATCAGGAATTCCTGGAAGCCGCTCATCCACACGTTACCCATCACGGCGACAATGGAGACCGGACCGGAGAACGCGTCGACCTTCACCTGTCCCTGGAACATGCGCTTGAAATAGCGGAAAATACTGGTGGTCATTTTCCAGCTAGTGGCGCAAGTTTTCGTGAAGGCCTCGACCGGTCCGCGGCGCACAATCTTCGTTTCGCGGAAGAGCACGTAGCCCATCTGGATACCGACCATGTAGCGCTTGTATTCCTCGTTGTACACGGGAGTGAGCGAATTGGTAAGCGTATCGCCGTTACGGATAACGGTGATGTTCACGGGTTCGCCCTTGCTACCGTCGATGATGCGCACGACTTCTTCGTAGCGGGAAATATGTTCGCCGTTAATTTCAAAGATGGTATCGCCCACGGCAAGGCCCGCCTTTTCGGCTGCAGAGCCCGCTACAGGAGGCAAGCGTACAATCACGCGGTTGCGCGGGTAAATACCGATATCGCCAATTCCCATCGCAATTTCGGAGCTGGTAGAATCTTGCGCGGGAATCACGAGTTCTTCGGGGACAACCGTAATGATCAACGGTTCGCCGCCGCGGTGCACGGTAAGCGGAACGCTCGCCCCAAGGCTTACGCCGATCTGTTCGCGGAAATCGTCCCAGCCATGAGTAGGCTTGCCATTGATTTCGGTAATGGTATCACCTGGTTCAATACCTGCGGCAAGCGCCGGAGAATCCTTCGCAACAAAGCCCACAATCAAATCGTTCGTTGCCGGTTCTTCGACGCCGACCATATAAAGAACCATCAGCAGGATAAAGGCAAATGCGATATTGATGAACGGGCCCGCAAATGCAATCGACGCGCGAGCGCCCACCGATTTCGCCACAAAATCACGTTCGTCCGGAACCTGCCCGTCCTTTAACGTGTCGGGATTCTCGCCCGCCATGGCCACATAACCGCCAAAGGGGATTGCCGAAATACAATATTCCGTTTCGCCGTGGCGGAACTTGATAAGTTTTTTGCCAAAGCCGATACTGAAAGTGTTCACCTTGACATTATTCCACTTGGCCACCAAAAAATGGCCCAGTTCGTGAATGGTCACGAGAAAACTCAGCCCGATAAGGCCCAGCACAAACATCAATACATTACTGAGAATCGATTCCATCACTATCCAATATAGAAAAGATCCCCACCGTGGTGGCCATGCGCACTAAGCACTAAAGTGCTTAGTGCAGTCCACCCGTTTACACGGGGATGACAAGGCCCTTCGGCATAGTTCGGCAGGCTCACCAACCGAGCTCAGGGACCTTACACAATGCGACTTTAGCGTAGTCTTCTCAAGCCGCGGGGCATCGGGACTTCGGAGCCGTCTTCCTGCAACAGGTAAATGTTATCGAGGCTAATGTAGCCTGTACCGCTGTAGCGGGCGCGCCAAGAGAAGTTCTTGATTTGCTTCGGGTCGAGCTGCGGAATAGTCTTGCCCCAGCCTTCTTGCGACATGTTTTCCCAAATGAGCGTGTCGCGCACCCAGGAGCCGCGAGTATTTTTCAGGCGCACAATAAATTCATCGTAATCCTTGACCTGTTCGCTTGCGATTTGCACTTCGAAGTAGCCATCGGGATTGCTATGGTTCGTGGCGTAGTCGAACACAATACCCACCGAGTTGTGAACTTCTTCAGGAATCACGTAGTAGGCGCCGGCAAAGTTCGGCCAGCCCTGCGTAGGCGGCTGCTCAATCATGAAGTCGTGGCGGATAAAGCCGCCGTGCGGAGGCGCTCCGTTGAAGACCTTCGCGCCGATGGTCGTTGCGTTGTCGCCGTTAGCCACCGGGAACCAGTCGACAGCATCGAGGCCGTTATCGTAATTCTGCATCACGCTGGTGGTGCGGTAGGCACCGCGTATACGGAACGGAATCTTGAACACCGTCGACTTCTTACCAAGACCGGAAATTTTCAGCACAGCCGTCGCCGAGCCCAGCTTAACATTGGCCGGGAAGGGCACCTTGACATGGAAACTTTCAATGGAAGCGTTCCACTTGCCGTCATCGGGAGTAATCACCTTTGAAATACCAAGTTCAGGAATCGAGAGTACACTTCCGATCAGTTGACCATTTTCTTGAACAACCGTTCCAAACAAGTCAAGCGTATCACCTGCAAGGAGCACCTTCTTTTCGAGAGCCGCAGCCAACACCTTGGGTTCCGCGGCAGCCTCGCCCAGAGCCACCTTCGGGTTAATCTGAACAACTGCAAGTCCAAACGGTGGCACCGTAATGTCCTTGCTCTTGCTCGGATTGATGCGGCGACCGCTCGGGCCCATTTTCGGATACGGGTACGCATTCTGCGAAGTGCCCACCCACTTGAACTGGCCTTCGCCAAAGATTTCGACCTGAGTGCGAACCAGATCACCCTTGCCGACTTCGGTCGCGCCACCTGCAGCAGAAACGCTTGCGCGGTCAATCTGTACCACCTGCGGGGTTTCCGACAAGTTCACAATCATCACGCGGGCAGAATCGTCCTTACCGATAGCGTAAGCTTCGATGTCTGCGCTCGTCGATTTTACGGGCAGCACCGCATAGCCATTTTCTAGGAAATCCATGTAGGTCATGTAAATGCCGTAGTATTCCGCCGTCGGCTCCAATGACTTCCAATAATTCCAGGAGCCTTCTTTAAGGAGCGCGGTCATGCTGATAGTACCCCAGCTGTCATCGGGACCTTTGAACAAGTTACCGAAAGCGTCCCACGGGAGCAGCTGCAAACGGTTGCCAAAGCGCATGGCATGCTGAGCAAAAATACTTGCCACGGCGGATGCCTGCGGATAATCCATCAGCAGGCTGTACCCTTGCACGCAGGTGCTGAATTCCGAAAGAAACACGCCGCGTTCGCCTTCAAGGTGGCGATTCATCCACACATTCAGCGTATCCATGTTCGGGCCCACATCGAGCATGGCCTTGAGCATATCGGCAGGCTTCGGTTCGTTGGGCGTCCAGTAGGGGTAATTGTGCAAGTCCACCACGTCGAGGTAACGCTTGCCGTCTTTCTTTTCGGCCTCGCCCACAATGCGCAAGAATTCTTCCATCCAGTACTTGCCATCGAGCAAGCCTGCGCCCTTCTGCTGCATTTTGTGCGTGCTGAACAGCGGGCCGTGCAAAATGATGGTCGAATCCACCGCCTTCATGGCGCGGGCGTATTCCAGGAATCGTGCGGCGTAATGCCTTGCCGAAATCGGACCGGATTCTTCCCATTCGCCGTCGAGTTCGTTGCCGATTTGCCACTGCTTAATGTTGTAGCCTTTTACTTTATTTGCATAACGCACCCAGGCGGCAGCTTCTTTCGAAGTCCCGGTACCCGCATTTACACAGATAACCGCGCGGGCATTCGGGAGCGTCTTGATGTACTTCATGAATTCTTCAAAATCCCACTTGATGTCGGTCCAGTCGGTACGGGCCTTGTCGCCATTGCGGGTAGACATCGCGTAGAACTTGTAGTTGTTACCGCCAAGCAGGTCGGTTTCGCCGCTATAAAGTTTCATTTCGCGAATCTGCACGCCCTTGCTAGGCAAATCCGTCGTCTTGAACCGAATGGCCACGTAGCGGGTGCAGAACTTAGACTTGTACTTGGTGGTCGCACTATTCACCTTGACCACTTTTTCAAGTTTCAGCTTGTTTTCAAGCGCCTGGTGCACGCCCGGATATTCGGCATAGTCTTCGGTCCAGTAGGCAATTTCAAAAGCCTTCGGGCGAAGCGTTCCCCAATCGATTTGCAAGGAATCGACATCGACCTTTTCGGGGAATTCCACCACGACCCAAGGCGGGTCCACCGGGTCCAAAATTTCGCCCCACCACATGGTTTCCATATTGCCGTCGGCCAGGTGACTGCGACGCACAAAGCCGTAGTTGTCCTTGGTGGTGCCGCGATAAATCGTTTCTCCCAAGAAACCACGAGCCCACTTGTTCTCGTCGGCGGTCCAGAGGCCAGTGCTATCGTAGCTACCGATACCATTCCAGTGGTAATCATTCGAAAGAGATCCATTCGGGAATCTAAACAGCGTGTAACCGCCATCGACCAACGCAGACGTCATGTCGTAATAGCGGCTCGGCGGATTCCAAATCGCGAGGTCCGCTGACATCATATTTTCTTTATTGATGACGACACCCGGATGCAAGTCATCGACCTTGATGACATTCTGGGCGGCAAAAGCGACGGAACCAAGAGAAAGCCCCGCTAAAGCGGCAAAAATACAACGATTGGCAAAACGATTTTTCATAGGAACCTCTCGGGGTAAATATAATTCAGATTTCAGAGTTCGGAATTCCGAATGACTTAAAAATAAAGAATGAATAACGAAAAAAGGCGGAACAAAACCCGCCTAACAATTACAACTAATTCAAAACTAGTAACTTAGAACTAGTAACTTTTTACTTGATTCTGTGACCCTTCAGGTTGAAGCGCTTGCCGTTCTTTTCGACATAGAGCATCTGGTCTGCAAAACGGAGCTGCGGGCCCTGTTTCGCGTGAGCCTTGCGAGCGACAGCGGGCTTGATAGAAGTAATTCCAGACATCGCGAAAGAAGGAGCGTAACCGGCATTAATCGCTTCGATAGCGCCAGCGAGGTATGCAAAAGGAGCATTCCAGTTAATAGCCACTTCGTTGGTCGCATAGCTGCAGTTGTTGTCGACATAAGATGTTGCCGCAGCACCCGTTCTATAGTCCTTACATTCCCAGCTTTGAGAGCCGACGTCTTCGCCACCGGGCTGCGGACCACCCACAATCATTCCCGGAACCGGAGCGGCCACCTTGTCAGAAGTACTCGGGCGGTGGTGCGGCTTCATGGCAGACTTTGTACCAAAACCAGTCAAGAAAGACATGTCTAGCGGGTTCTTGCCAAGCAGATAGTCCAGCACCTTAACGGCGGCGTTGTAATACTTTTTTTCGCCAGTCAGGTAATAGGCGTGCAACAACCAAACACCCTGGTTTCCGGCCACGGCATTGGACCCCCACACAAAGTCTTCACTTGCCATCACGACACCAAAACCCTTTTGGGTTCGGTCCGCAAAATCATCGGCCACCTTAAGCAAGCTATCCTTTGCCGCCTGGGCTATACCGCCGAATTCCATAGCATGCGTGGCCTGGCCATAAGTCGCAAGGCCTCCCACATCAGCCCAACTTGGAATTTTTCCAGATGCGCTATCAGGCTTATATGTCGCGTCGCCAGTAGACACGAAGAGTTCCGTGCCGGAAAACATCTTTTCGTCTTCGAGCCAACCATCGGCATAGGACCCCGTAGCCACATCGGACGGATTATTGAACACCTTGTTCGGGTTCTGAACGCCCCAAGCATAGGCCTTCTTGGCAGCCTCCAGGCAAATGCTTGCATAGGACGCGTCGAACGGTTTATAAACGCGTGCCGCCACAGCCATCACCGCCGCAAAGTCAAAAGTCGCCGCCGTCCCCTTACCGATAACATAAAGAGGATCGGAATCCTGAGCAGGCATCACGTCACCCGGGAATCCAAGTGTGGTCAACTTGTGGTAAACACCACCATCGGAAGCCTGCATGGTAAGCATCCAGTCAAGATTCCACTTGATTTCGGCAAGCAGGTCCGGCAGGTTGCCTTCGGCAGGAATATTCCACTTGAGCGTCTTGAAATAATCGGGGAAATGTTCGTAAAGAGAAAGGAGCGTATAGGTGGTGATACCCGAGTTCACGATGTAGCGGCCATAGTCGCCGGCATCGTACCAACCCTTGCTAGAATTGATCGTTCCCGAGGCACCTGTAGAGCTATGGAGCCGGGCAGCCGGGTTCGTATGTCCTGCGGCACGTTTCCACTGACCGGCGTAAGCCTCATCCAAAGCCATGGAGGCTCGCTGATAGTAATACCATTTCAATGAGGCCTTGAGCACGTCCTCGTATATTTTATTGGCAACCTTCAAATCGGAGCGGACAACTTGTCCACCCACCTTGATAGAATATGTTCCGGGAGTTTTCAATTCCGAGAAATCCACCAACTGGACACTTTGACCGCTCGCCTCCCAATAAGAAGCCTCTTTCGGAGTCACGGTCAAAACAGTCTGTCCAGAAGCATCGGCAATTTCAACGTTGCCGTTTCCATCGGTCAGGGCAAATTCCTTGACATCACCCGTACGATAACCGACCTGATTGATATAAGCAGTCGCGGAGAACGCTGCCGTCGAAAGCGAAAGCAGCGCAAGGGTCATGGGAACATACTGTTTTAAGCCAAAATTCAACATCTCGGGTACTCCTTTTTAGTCCATCCATAAATATACCCTATAAAACAACAAAAACGTCCACTTTTGAGACCAAAAGTGGACACAAGTGTACCCATTGTTCTATTTCTTTGCGAATTTAAGGCTTTTTTGCATTCCTGACGGAAATGTTAATTGCCAATAAAGTAATATAAATCAAAAAGTCGCCCCGCTCCGGAGCGACTCAAAATTCTGTTGTACAAGATTACAACTTACTTGATCAGGTCGAGTGTCAGGCGACGGGCTTCGGCGTCGGCTTCGAGCACCTGGTCAAGCGTCAGGTGACCGGTCACGTTCGGGGCGCCGGCCATAATCGTTTCCACATGGCGCGGAATGTCGGTAAACTTGAGGTTACCCTTGAGGAAAGCGTCAACGAGGACTTCGTTCGCGGCATTCATCATCGAAGGCACGATACCGCCACGGCGGCCCGCCTCGAACGCAAGGGCGAGGCAGCGGAACTTGTTGAAGTCCGGTTCGAAGAAGGTCAGTTTCGCGAGCGTCGGCAGGTCGAGACGCTTGGTATCGAGCGGCAGACGGTCGGGCCACGTGAGCGCCACCTGAATCGGGATGCGCATGTCAGGGGCACCGAGCTGTGCCATCAGCGAACCGTCGCGGAACTGCACCAGCGAATGCACCATGGACTGCGGGTGCACCACCACCTTGATCTGATCATACGGAATGTGGAAGAGGAAGTGAGCTTCGAGCACTTCGAGACCCTTGTTCATCATGGAGGCCGAGTCGATGGTAATCTTCTTGCCCATGCTCCACACCGGGTGATTCAAGGCGTCTGCCACGGTGATGTTTTCAAACTTTTCAATCGGCCATTCGCGGAAGGGGCCGCCGGACGCCGTGATTTCGAGGAATTCCACTTCATGTTCGCGCTTGCCGCCTTCGAGGCACTGGAAGATAGCGCTATGTTCAGAATCAATCGGCGTAATGAAGGACTTCGGATTTTCGGCAAGCTTGTCCCAAATGACAGGGCCTGCCATGACCATGGTTTCTTTGTTCGCAAGAGCCACATGCTTGCCATGTTCGATAGCGGTAATGGTCGGGAGGCATCCCACGGCGCCCATCAGCGAGTTGATGATGATATCGGCCTTCGGGTCGGCAGCGAGTTCGCAAAGGCCTTCCATGCCCACGAGCACCTTCATGCCGAGTACACTCTCGAGTTCCTTGGCGGCATTCGGGTCGAACATGCACACGCGTTCCACCTTGTACTTGCGCACGATTTCGGCAACCTTCGCCACGCTGCTGTTTGCGGCAACGGCATAAAGATTGAAGATATCGGAATGCTGGTGAATGACATCTACGCTAGAAGTACCGATAGAACCGGTCGCACCGAGAAGAACTACGTTTTTCATTTTGAAGCCTCTTTTTTATACAGCTAAAAAGATAAAAAGATTCTCTAGTAAAAAAGGAGATC
Source organism: uncultured Fibrobacter sp. (assembly GCF_946062555.1). Taxonomy (GTDB): domain Bacteria; phylum Fibrobacterota; class Fibrobacteria; order Fibrobacterales; family Fibrobacteraceae; genus Fibrobacter. The sequence goes on along the minus strand of NZ_CAMGVQ010000034.1, from coordinate 26,375 downwards.
CCCGCCTTCGCGGGGATGACAATCAGGACAAACACAAAAAAAGTTCCTCTAGTGAGGAACCTTTTTGAGAGAGGTTTAAACTTTTTTGACTACAGTCGAACCTTACGTGTCTTGTTACCGACTTTCACAATATACACACCCTTGGCACCGGTATAAACCTTCTGCACGGCACCGAGACCGCGAGTGGTACGAAGCTTGTGGCCAAGGCTGTTGAACACCGTGATTTCTTTGCCCTGGGCACCACCGACCACGATGTAGTTGTCGGAAGACCTGTACACAGAGAATTGGAAATTGTCATGAATTTCAGATGCAATTGCCCACGGGTTTTCAGAACTAGAGGAAACAACTTCGCTGCTGGAAGAAGACTCCGGTTCCGGAGCTGCATTTGCATTGCTCACGACAATCTTGCCTGCATTGGGCACCGCGTCAAAGTAAACATAGCCGCCATCCACCTTGGATTCAAGCATTGCGCCATCCTGCGTCACTTCGACCTTGCTCCAGTCGGTTTTCACCTTGATGGAAAGCGGGTAGTCGTACTTGGAAATGTTGTCTGCAATGCTATGCTTGAGTTCGAAAGCCATGGAGTTTGCAGAGCCGCCGTCCTGCGGTTCAATTTTCGAGGCATTGCGTTCCTTGATGTACATGGCGACATAGCCCATCGGGGCAACCCAAATGTCCTTATCTTTCTGCTGTGCATACTGGAGAGCGCCATCCATTCCATTCGCATCGGTCGGAGAATAGTCTGCAAAGCCATTGGTCTTGCCCTGGAAACCATGCGTGAGGAATGCAACCCAACCGCCTTGTTGAACAGCTTTGTCCATGTTGCCCTTAAAATCGCTGGTTCCCTGATTACCCGTCATGAGCGCAGAGACTGCAGCCCAGTTGCTCGGGCCATCCTTGCCCATGATATCGGGACCGCCCTTCCAGCTTCCGTTACAAATTCTTCCGACAACGTAATTCTGAAGAACCTGGGCGTCACCCGGAGTATCGCAGTTCGGGTAAGCCAGCGTAACGCAACCATATTTCTGCTGAATCTTTTGGCTGATTGTCCCCTTGGACGAAGAAATTTCATTCGCGGGCATCGGCCTTCCATTGGGGTGACTGTCGCTATGGCTTGCGATTTCGTGACCAGCATCGGACAATTTCTGAACACCACTCCAGTTGAGCATTCCATTGTTGCCACCGCCATTGGCCCAATTAGTGACGATATTGAAAGTCGCCTTATAACCGTACTTTTCGAACATGGGAAGAGCGACATCGACATCGCTTTGCGGGCCATCGTCAAAAGTGAAGGAAACCGCTGCCTTGCGGAAACCCGACCAGGTGGCAATTTCTGCATTCTGAGCAAAAACTATGGAAGAGCCCATGGCGATCAGAGCCGCGATAGAAAATTTTTTATAATCCATACTCACGCAATCCTCGTGTTGTTTTTCACCTATAAATATATATAGGGGGGGTAACAATACTCAATAAGAGTGATGGACTATCCGTTGTAAGCAAAAACAACAAATGTAAACGAAGTTAAACAATCTGTTTTCAGACAAACGCCCCAGACCTAGTCCGGGGCAAGCCATTCAAATCCAGCACGACAGCAACGGATTACGCAATCTTCTGGAAAAAATCCATGAGCAGGTAAAGAGCAGGTGCAGCAAGGAAGAAGGAATCGCAGCGGTCGAGCACGCCACCGTGGCCGACAAACAGGTTACCGGAATCCTTGGTACCGCTCCAACGCTTGAGGGCTGACATCAGAAGATCGCCCACCTGGCCCGCAACAGTCACAAGCAGGCCAAGACCAATGGCCTTCGCCCAGTCGACATCCACGTTAAAGCAACCGAGAGCGGCGCTGCACTTTGCCCAATAGGCAATCCACGCGATCGTCGCGACAGAACCCGCTACAGAACCTTCCCAGGTTTTCTTGGGGCTAATGCTCGGCGCAAACAGGTGCCGGCCGAAAAGCCCCTTGCCCGCCGCAAACTTTCCGAAGAAATACGCCACCGTGTCGCAAAGCCATACGCCCGTCATCACCAGGATAAACGGATAGCAATGCTCAAAGCCCCGACCGTTACCCATCATGAGCACGTTCATGCCACCCCAGAAACCCACGTAGAGCGGGGCGCCGAGCTGCATCACAAGCCACGGGAAAAGGTGATCGATTTCCACCTTCGCAAAGGCCACGCCGATATAGATTGCAAAAATCACGAGGAAGGTCATGCCGACCACATAAGGCACGGCTGGCATACCAAAGTAGCTGCCCTTGGAAAGCGCCCATGCGAGCGTCAAAGCCAAGGAAGCTGCAAAAGAAAGGTAACGGGTATCGGGCCCCTTGTACATCTTGGAAGCCATGCCCGCCCATTCCCAGGCGCCCACGCCCGCGATAAAGCACATCAGGCCAATGCGGCTGAAGTCATTAAACCACAGCAAGAAAAATACAATCGGAATGGCGATAAACGCCGTTATCAATCGCTGCGCAAGATTACTCATGCAACACCTTCCCAAAACGTCTTTCTCGAGTCTTGAAGAACTCTACGGCCTTCAAGAATTCCTCCTTGGTAAAGTCGGGCCAAAGCGTGTCCGTTACATAGAATTCGCTGTAGGCGGCCTGCCAAAGCAGATAATTCGAAAGCCTGAACTCTCCACCCGTACGAATCACGAGATCCGGATCGGGCGCTCCCTTTAAATAAAGATTCTTTGCAAATAAACTCTCGTCGATGTCTTCGACCTTGAGCGTACCCGCCGCCACCTGGGCGGCGATTGCCTTGGTGGCATCCACGATTTCCTGACGGCCACCATAAGAGATAGCGAGGTTCAGCTGCATCCCCGTGTTATTCGACGTCTTGTCGATTGCGGACTGGAGACTTGCACGCGGCTTGTCTGGCAAACGGTTCATGTTGCCGATGACCGTAAGCTTCACGTTCTTTTCCATGAGGTCGGGAATTTCCTTGACGACCATCTCGATGAGGAGGTTCATCAGGTAATCCACTTCCTTGGAGGGGCGGCCCCAGTTCTCGGAGCTGAACACGTAAAGCGTCATGTGCTCGAGCTTAAGGTTTACACCCACCTCGACCGCATCGATAGTCGCCTGGGTACCCTTACGGTGTCCCAGGAAACGTTCGAGACCGCGGCTACGGGCCCAACGCCCGTTACCGTCCATAATGATGGCGACATGTCTAAGCTGATTTGCCACGCAAACCCCGGACTACACCTTGAGGATGTCCGCTTCCTTTTCGGCGAGCAGACGGTCGATTTCGGCGATAGCCTTGTCGGTTGCCTTCTGGATTTCGTCCTGCTGCTTCTTGACTTCGTCTTCGGGCATTTCCTTGTTCTTCTTGAGAGAGTCGTTCGCGTCGCGGCGGATGTTGCGGATAGCCACGCGGCCTTCTTCGGCATGCTTGCGGGCAATCTTCGCGAGTTCCTGGCGGCGTTCCGTGGTAAGGATCGGGAGGCTCACGCGGATGCAGTTGCCGTCCTTCATCGGAGTAAGGCCGATGTTTGCAGCGAGGATAGCCTTTTCAATCGGGTCGACCATGGTCTTTTCCCACGGAGAGACCAGCAGCATACGCGGTTCCGGAACAGAAACCTTGGCCACCTGGGAAATCGGGGTCGGAGTGCCGTAGTAATCGATACGCACGTCGTTCAGGATAGCAGGGCTAGCCTGGCCTGCGCGGATCTTGGAAAATTCACGTTCGGTGGCCTCGATGGCCTTGCTCATCTTATCGGAATATTCAGACATATTTCTCTGTTCCTAGTTACGCCCTGCGGGCTAGTTCCTATACTAGATAAAAGTGAATGGTTTTCAGTTATTTCTAGGATAAATATACATAAAAGCCGGACCGGTATTACAATTTCGACCTATTAAAAAAGCAAAAACGCCCCGCAGTTGCAAGGGCGCGAAATTGTAAGTTATTTATAACCTAGCAGTGCACCAGCGTGCCGAGGTCACCGTTGATGGCCGCGCGGGAGAGGTTCCCCTTTTCCATCTTGAACACGAAGATGGGCATGTTGTTTTCCATGCAGAGGGCGACTGCTGCGGTGTCCATGACCTTGAGGCCGCGGGAAATGACTTCCTTGTAGCTGATGTCGTCAAAGCGGGTGGCTGTCGGGTCCTTGACCGGGTCCGCGGTGTAGATGCCGTCGACCTTGGTGGCCTTCATAATCACATCACATTCGCTTTCGATGGCACGGAGGGCGGCACAGCTGTCGGTCGTGAAGAACGGATTGCCCGTACCGGCGGAGAAAATCACGACGGAGCCTGCGGAGAGGAGTTTGAGGGCCTTGCGGCGGTCGAAGAATTCGCAGACCGGTTCCATGCGGATGGCGGACATCACTACGGAGTCGATTCCCTGCTTGTCGAGGGCATCCTGCATGGCGAGGCCGTTCATCACGGTGCCGAGCATGCCCATGGCATCGCCCTGGGCGCGGTTCATGCCTCCTGCAGAAGCAGAAATGCCTCGGACGAGGTTGCCGCCGCCTATTACGAGCGCGACCTGCACGCCCTGCTTGACGATGGAGGCAATTTCAGATGCCATGTCGGAGAGAATCTGGTTATCGATACCGTGGCCCTTTTCGCCTGCGAGGGCTTCGCCACTGAGCTTGAGAAGAATGCGCTTGAATTTGGACATAATTATTAGTAGGAAGTAGGAAGTTAGAAGTAGCCCGTGAAAGGAAACTCTAGTAACATCCTAGGGTTAATGTTTTTATTCATAGGAAATGTAATAAAAAATGGACAAAGAGTTCCACTCGCCGCAAAAAATGTATTTCCATATATGGTGGTTTAAAAAATGGAATGTTTATGAAAAACAAGTTTTTACTTTATGGTCTTATCGCATTAGCGCTCCCGACAACGCTTTTTGCCGATATCGTGTACCAGGGGAAGCGCGTCCAGGAATGGCCCGCCGAGGCGATGCCCACGTTTGACAAATCCCGTGGCGCGCCACAATCTCGCACCCTTATGAAAACGACCGCAGTCACGACCAAGAGCCACTACGCCGCCCCCAAGGGCAAAATCTACAGCCTTACCCTGCTCGTCGATTTTTCGGACAAGCCCGCCCCCGTTACGGTGAGCGAAGTCGAGGAATGGCTCAACAAGGAAGGCTTCAACAGGGACGGTTGCAACGGTTCCGTGCGCGACTATTACCTCGACGTTTCCAACGGGCAGTTGGACCTCACGAACGAAGTCTACGGTTGGTACCGCGCGAAATATCCCAAGTCCTGGTACGAAAGCGAGGAAAGGTTCGAGCCCGACAACAAGTACAAGGGGTCCGATATCCTCATGAAGGAGGTGTTCGATTACTTCGATTCGCAAGTTGACTTTTCGCGCTATGACAACGACAAGGACGGCACTACCGAAGCCATCAACATCGTATACGCCGGCGCCGGGCAAACTTGGGGACAGGGCCTGTGGCCGCATTCCGGATGGTCTGACAACGTTGTAAAGGATGGAGTCCGCCTCACCCACCACCAGATGACGGATATGCCCGGCAAGTTCTCCATTTACGTATTCGTGCATGAATCGGGGCACATGATCTTCGGCTGGCCGGACCTCTACTGGTACGGCGACTACTGCACCATGGGTAACCGTGCGAACGACTGGAACCCCGTAGCCATAAACGATTTCTACCGCGCAGACCAAGGATGGATTCCGTTTGTCGATATCACCAGCGAAGACGTGAACAACATAACCTCCCTCGAAGTCACCAAGCCTGGCGAAGTCTGCTACCGTTACAAGAACCCCGCAAGGCCCGACAAGGAAGGTCTCGTTTGGTCTTACATGCGTAACACGGGCCGTGACAAGGTTCTCGCCGGAAGCGGCCTCTTGATGCAGCATTACGACTTTTCGATTGAAGGAAATTCCTCCGCAGACAAACTCGGACTCCGAATCGTGCATGCCAGCGCTGCAGGAAAATCGAGCGACGCCGTAACCGATCAATGGCCAAGCCCGGGCAGCACCGCCAACACCTTCTTCAATAGCGGAACCTACCCGGAATTTTCAGATGATGCCTACCCCGCTATCCGCTGGTACAACGGATCCAAGACAGGCTTCAAGATTACTGACATCGGCACACCCGGCGAAACGCTCACGTTCTGCATCGGTGAGAACTGCTCCGAGCCCTCGTCCAGCTCGTCGACAGTGGCAAGTTCCAGCAGCGTCGCTGAAATCACCATCCAGAAAATCGCACTTGAGACAACGCTCCCAATAAGTGACAGCTATGCGCCCGTAACACTCGACCTGAACGGCAGCGAAGTCGCAAGCATCCTCGGCATCAAACGCACCGAAATTGAAGACAAAGTAGAGTTCTACGGAGTAGAACCCGACGGAAGCCTCAACAGCAACACCACCGGCGAGGGCACCGGGCATTGGTTCGACAAAGACGGCAAAATCACGACCTGGGATCCGAACGGCACGAGCATCGTATTCTCCAACGTAGACCTTTCGACCATGACCACAAAAATCGGCCACATGCCGAACAAGGTCAAAGGCGGCGAAAGCTTCACCGTAAGGCAGGCCCTCGTTTATGGGAGCAAGCAGGTCACCTTCGAAATCACGGTAACGATAAACGAAAAAGGGACCACTAAAATCATCTCGAATTTAGGGAACGCCAAGCACGGCAAGCCCGGAAGCCAAATCTTTAACGCCCTCGGCAAACCCGTCGGCACCCGAAACGCAGCCGGTGAACTCCCCAATCTGCCCAAGGGCGTGTATGTCGAAGTGGCGAAGTAAGGTATTTAAATTCCCTTCACAGCCCACAAAGGAACATTCACCATCCATTCTTGTTTGCGATATGGCGACATAGATGTGCGAATCGCCGTAGAAGGTTTGAACTTATCCACAAAAAAGCGGAGGCTCTTGGCTTTCAGATTTTCTTCTGCCTTGACCTCAATGGGAACGACATTCCCCTTCTTCTGGATCAAGAAATCAACCTCGTACGTTGATTTTTCGGAGGCATAATAGAACGGAGTATACGGCTTCTCGGCAAGCAATTCCTGCAACACATACTGTTCCGTCAAGGCTCCTTTAAATTCGGTAAAAATCTTATTTCCGTTCAGAACCGATGACACATCCAGTTCGCTTTTTGCAGCAAGCAAACCGACATCAAGCATATATATTTTAAAGAAATCCAATTCCGCATAAGCCTTCAAAGGCACCCCAGGTTTGGAAACCATATTTACCTTATGCACAAGCCCGCAATCCAAAAGCCACTGTATCGCGATTTCAAAATCTTTTGAGCGAGCCCCCTTCTTAATTTGTCCAAAGAAAAACTTTCGATTTTCCTTTGCCAACTGCAATGGTAGAGAATTCCAAACCATACGGATTCTTGGCAATTCCCTCGGGTCCACGTGTTTACCGAAATCCCCCTCGTACTGATTCAAGATTGAATTCTGGATTTCACGGCAAGCATTGTAATCTTGATTCTCCCGGAACGAATTCACGACTTCAGGCATTCCCCCAACAATGTAATACTGTTTAAGGCGCTCCCTGTACAAGTCCGCAAACTCGTTTACCTCCGCATTTTCAGGGTTGTCAATATATGCGGCCAGACGCTCATCGCCAAGCGCTATCAGAAACTCAGAAAAACTCATCGGATGGAGCCACAACTCGTTGACCTTGCCCACCGGGAAAGAAATTCCCTCGTGAATTGCAACCCCCAAAAGCGAGCCCGCAACCACAACCGCATATTCGGGACAATCCTCACAAAAATACTTCAGTGATTCAAGCACCTTCGGCGCAGACTGAATCTCGTCAAAAATCAGCAAAGTCTTTTCAGGAACAATCTTGACACGCAATTCAATTTCCAAAGCGTTCAAGATGCGACGGACGTCGTAATCCGGCTCGAAAATCTTCGCAATCTTGCTGTTGTTATAAAGACTGACATAGACGCAATCTTCAAAATGCGTCTTGCCGAATTCCTTCATTGCCCATGTTTTGCCCGTCTGACGAGCCCCCCAGAGAACAAGAGGTTTCCTGTTTTTTGAGTCCTTCCACTGGACCATTTTTTCGATTATAGACCTAAACATGTTATCAATATAGAATTTTTGCAAACAATGAGCACTTTTTCTTCGGAAAAAGTGTAACAAAGGCACAAAATTTCGTCACAACTTCAAAATCAAACGTTTTCTTCCGTTCGCCCCCAATTTTAGGTTAATAAAAATTTACTTGCCTTTGTTTTTTTTTGTTTACATTTGCTGATTGGAAAGTAAAAAAGGAGGCTCTTGTGAGCTATAAACCCGAAAATGACCCTACCTCTCCAGAAGCCGTTAAAATGTGTGAACAAGCTGCCGATTCATGCATTTCTGCACCCAAGCAATTTCTCTTGACGCTTGATGTTGAAAGAGATAAGCTATCGACAGAAGATTGCGATTCCGTATTGGAAAAATTCAATTTTTCTAGGGATTTCAATAATGAAAAACTTCCAGAAAGCACCTACCTTGGCACAATTCCCGAATTTGAAGACACTAGCAACCTATTCGACAAGATAATACACGCCCTTCAAGAAAAAGGTGAGAGCGCCGTTACAATCAGTGTATGCGGCGGATTTGTCGAAAACTTCAATCAAAAACACTCTTAATCAATCCAACGGTTTCATATGCAAAATTCTTTTTCTCTTTGGGTTATCGCCACAGCTCTAATTCTCTGGGGTTGTAGTAGTGACAGCGGCTCCAATGCAGACGGCACACAAACAGTACAATCATTATCCGATTTAGGAGAATGCACTACATCTAAAGAAGGTTCCGTTGCCTGGATCGAAAGCGAGAACAAGGGTTACATCTGTTCCATGGGCAACTGGGTATATGATGCCCAAATTATCAATCCCAGTATTGGGGATGCATCAACACAGTTGGGAACTATAACAGATGCACGCGATGGCCAGCAATACAAGACTGTGGAATTTGATGGTGTAACTTGGCTCGCTCAAAATTTAAATTATGCAATTGAGAACTTGAATTATGTGACTGTTGGTGGTGTTGCCGATTCTGGAGTAGGAAGCCAATGCGTACTAAACAGCCCTCATTACTGCAATATTAGCGGGAGAATTTATAGCTGGGATGCAGCAAAAAATGTCTGTCCAGAAGGTTGGCGCTTACCATCAAATGACGATTTTATGTTATTGTTATCAACGGTTAGCGACAATGTTGTTAGTGGTGATGGTTATTCAGAAATTCGTGATGCTGAAAAGCTTAGATCTCAAGTAGTTCCACATTGGAATGGTACGGATGATTATGGATTTTCTGCAATCCCAGACAACTCACTTAGCACTGCTTTTTTTAGTTCAAGTGTGCATCAAGCTGACGACGAACTGCATCAACTGTATCCCGATTTGATGGTTTTGTCTTATTTTTATGTTGTAGCCGACGGCAACGCAGCAGGATTTCGATCGTTTGATCTCGTCAGTAACTCCCCTGCGTGGCACGTCCGTTGCATAAAGAACTAATCCTTCCACAACAACATTCATATCAAAGGTTCTGCGGCAACGCAGGGCCTTTTTCATAGGGCAACGCACACCTTTGTCAACTCCTAGTTGCAAAATGAACAGCTCGCAACCAAACCTCTTGCTTTTCACAACCGCATTAGATATATTTATAGAATAGCAGTCAATCCCGCTGACAGCGTATTCGATGGACGCCATTGGCGTCTCTGTCTGCGTCTCAGTCATGGCATTAAGCAAGCTTAATACCGCGACACTCGACTTGACACGATTCGGGCGGGAAGTTCCACTATCTGCTTGAGGTCGTCGCCCTTCGCAAGCCTTGACACGCTTGAAATCGCGACAGTTGCCCTGAGGGGAACCGGCCCCTTGGCTATCAACGTAGAGCACCGTCTGCCACAAAACGCGGACGTAAAAAATCAGTCGTTCAACTGGTTTGCAAATGGCCAAAGCCCTCTGGGGCCGGCTGTTGATGGTGCTCTGCGAAAACACAATCCATTCCTTGTGCACCTCTCCGCCCTTGGTTGTTTGCAGGCCACAACCGTTAAACAACCCATAGGAGATTCCCGTACCGGGAATGTTAATATGAACCGTACACAACATTTGGCCATGCTCGAGGCCATGAGAATCGACAGCAAGAACCTGCTCAAGTACCAGCAGATTTACAAGTTCGCCTACCTCTTGTGCGACGGCGTTTTCAAGATCGTATTCGCCGAAGAAAAAGGACATTCGCTCCTGATTTCGCTTTTGAACGCCATGCTCGACCTGCAGGACGGCGACGCCATCAAGAGTATTTCGCTTGAGATGCAGGAATACCCCGGCATCTTCACCAAGAAGGACTGCATCCTAGTCTTCTTTCGTGAAGTTTTAACGCAACTAAAGTTGCGAAACTTCATCGAAAAAGACATCCTTCGACTATCAAACGGCAAAGCCGTTCTCCCGTGCTAAAGCACGGAGTCTCAGGAGACATCATCAGTACCACGAACGCAGGCGAAAAGGTCCTGGTCGAAGTCCAGCAGAAGAAGGACAAGTTCTTCAAGGACCGCGTGCAGTATTACCTCTCCCGCATTATCGAGAACCAGGTCCACACGAGCGAAAAGTACGAGCTCCCCCGCCTCTATTTCCTCGGGCTCCTTGATTTCGAGATGTTCCCGGAAGAACCCGCCGAGTACATCCATCATGTAGACGAAACGTGCCACGGCAAGAAGTTCCTCCCCAAGATCCAGAAGGTCTTCGTGGAAATCGACAAGTTCTTTGAGCTCGAAAACGCCGGAACCACCAAGGACGACAACTCCGATGCCGCCCAGTGGCTCCGCGCTATCAAGGCGATTGTCAAGGAAGAAAGTGCGCCTGAAAAGATTCTGCAGAACGAGACCTTCCAGAAGTTGATGGATTCCGTAAAATTGATTAACTTTGCAGAAGAGCTTTTTAATGTCGAGGTTAAGAACATGACGGACTTGCAGGCAGAACACGAAGAAGGACTTGCGGAAGGCCGTGAACTCGGTTTTGCCGAGGGTAAGGCAGAAGGCTACGCTGATGGAAAGACCGAAGGGTTTGCCGAGGGTAAGGCTGAAGGCTATGCTGACGGCAAGACCGAAGGCTTTGCCGCAGGTGAAAAAGCCGAACGAGCCAAAGCCGACAAGGAAAAGCGCGATATAGCAAAGGGCTTGCGTGAAGACGGCGTCCCTATGGACGTTATTATCCGCAGGACAGGTTTTTCTAAAGAAGAAATTGAAAGCCTGTAACCTGCATTCAATTTCACTTACATTCTAATACTACTACAAGCCGGCCTCGCGAGAGACCGGCTTTTTTGCCTCATATCATTCTACACATTTTTGCAGGCACAATCTTCGTTAAACACCTGAACATCGTATTTCCACGAGATAGCCTTGCGACAACACGGAGCCAGCAGAGAATCATCATCCTTCAAGAAATATGCATGACGTTTACAGCACATGGCAGCCAAATGCGTGCAATACCGCGCCGTATCCCGCGTGTGGTGCTTCATGTGAAAACACGAAACCACAAGCATCCGGTCTTCGGCCATCGCATTCCATAACGGACCGCTATAGGAATTCGGAAGCGAACATCCACGGAGCCAAACCGCAAACGCCCCATTTTCTAGCGCGACATTCAAAATTCGCTGTTCCGCCTTAGAATGGAACGTTCCTACAAGGCACCGATGCCTTTCTCCCATTTCTGTAGCCCATTGCACAAGGCGACTATCATCTGTATCAAAATGCCGCGACGCGAACACGCTGATTTTCACTTCGGACCCGCGCCAGAGACGCACGTTCCCTTCGCAATTAACACCTAAAAGTTTTATTTTATTCACAACACAAGCTCCTTATGCCATATATCAATGAACATGGATTCTACTTCATCTTGAAATTCTTCATTAAAAACTTCTACGCAACCGAGCGACTTATAAAAAGAAACAGCCGTTTCGAGTGGATGAATAATCAGCAAGCGAACCCCGGCAATTGAAGATTCTCGAATCATTTGAAGTAACTTTTTAAAGGCAAGAGATCCAAGGCCTTGACCTTGACAATCTTTTCGAACACCAAAAGCAAGCAGCGTAACAGAGGGAAAATCCTCATTATACCCCGTATTTCGCAAATCGGCAGATTTGTTTTCATACGAGCCAAAAGAAAAACCAGAATTTGCAATACTAGCGAGAGCAAGGACATCATCTGGGTTTTCATTTTCCACTAATTTATAAGTTTTTGAAAAACGATCTTCCCCTTCATTAGGAACCACATTGCAAAAGAATGTATCCAAAGAGACCGGATCATCGTCCCTTGTCGGGTCAAATGGAGGGAAACAGAAATGCCCCCGAGAGGCAATAGCCAAAACATCTTCCTTTGTACAAGGAAGTTACGAAAAATCATCAGATTGAAGCATTCGCTTATTTATCGTCAGGCTTGTCTATAATCGGGCGATTAACCACAGGGACTTTTATTTCGCCCCTAAGGTACTTCAAGACCCTTTCAACCTGCGACGGCGGCACCACAACGGGCTTACAATTAGGGAATCTTGCCGGTTTGCAACGAATAGCCATAGCCTTATCCTTATTCTGAAGGTGAATATATTAACTCTGGAGCTGGCACTAAACAGGTGAAAGCCCGGCAACGCTCTCATAAACCGGCGTGTCTATAATATACCTAATGAGTTTAGGAAAATCAAGGGGGGGGGAGGCGGATTGTTGTTCTGCAACCTACAGTTGACATTTATTATATTTCGCAAAAATGAATGTTTGGTGGGATTTTACAACTGGAGGTCTTCTGTGAAGATTTTTAACGTTTTGCGCAAGCGCATAACAGCATCAGCTCAGCCATGTCAGTCTGCAAGCAGCCTGCCGCGGCATTCGCTTCGCATGTTATTGGCCCTGTCCATTCTCCTAGCCCTGCTTGCAGCATGTGGCGATGAATCCTCTTCTTCTGTTTCGCCGGAACCGGGCGACGATTCTTCGTCTTCTGTCATCCCCGCCTCGAGCGGGGATCTCCAATCCTCGTCTTCTCAAAAGAGTTCCGGTAAGGATAAGTCTTCTTCCTCGATTGAAGAGAAATCCTCTAGCTCTGTAAGTGGCAAGAATAGCAGTTCGTCGGTGGTCGAGTCGAGTAGTAGCGCGCGGAATTCTAGCAGCAGTTCTGCGATTTTATTTAAACAATGTGAAGAAGGTGAACAAAAAATAGTTGTTTCTGAAATAGACACAGGATTTGTGAGTTGTAAAGATGGCAAGTGGGTTGTTGATTCTATTGTGGATGTAGTAAAACCCAAGGTCTATCCGAATATGGATAGCGTGTTTAATCCGGCTGTGACTTATGGCTCGTTTAGGGATCCTCGCGATGGAAAGGTTTACAAGACCGTTCGATACTATATGAAACTTCAAAGCGGCGAAACGACTTTCATTGATTCTTTTACGGTGATGGCTCAGAATCTAAATTACGCAGATACAACAATTGACAGTACAACGACGGTTTTTGATGATTCGAAGGTTGAAAAACGTTGCTACCAAGATGACCCTTGGTATTGTGACAATTATTTCGGAGCACTTTACACTTGGAGCGAAGCGTTGGGACTTCCCAAAGTGTGTGACAGCGTCGGCGTTACTGATGACTCAAGATGTAACATAAAGCTTGGTTACGATGCCAAGGTGCAGGGAGTGTGTCCGGAAGGTTGGCATGTGATGAACGAAACCGAATGGAAACACTTTGCGTCACCTCGGGGAATAGATGCTAGTTATACTATGTTGTCTCGTGCTGTATGGGAAAACGAAAAAAAGACTAATTCCAGTGGAATGTCATTACTGCCTAATGGGGATGAAAATCCGAGTAATGGTCTTGCTACGTTTTGGTTGCCTGAAGAAAAAGCTGATGATGGCCTAGGCGCCATAATAGTTAACATTTCGTCTTCTCTTATCATTTCGCCGACTTATAAGAAGGGTGCACTTCCGGTTCGCTGCGTAATGGATGACGGCGACACTTTCGTTAAATAAAGTCCTAACAAGAAATCACGTTAGTGATTTCGAATCAGCGTGACAATTATATTGTAAAAAATGCCGTTAGGCATTTCCAATCCGTGTGGCCTTTTTAGCTTGCGTCAAAGGAGGTGCCGGGTCAGTGCCCGGCATGACAGCGGGAGAGGCATGCTTTGAGGAAAGCGACGGCGAATGACTGGCCGCTAAGCGAACATTCGTCGGGCGAAGCCCGAGGCCATGCGAGCGTGCGGAGCAGGCTGAGCCGAAGCGTTGCTTGCTAAGCGTTTTCTCGGATGGAAAGGTGACCCCGGAACAAGTCCGGGGTGACATCCGGGGGTTTTAGGGGGTGGAACCACCTAGGCGAGGGGGTGCTGGAAGACTTGCCTTGGACCCTATCGCTTCGCTCCAGGGTGACAACAAGGCAAGGCTGCAAGCAGGGGGAGGCGTCCCCCTCATTGGTCAAAACAGCATCTTACGAATTTACTACGGTTTACTTACACATAATTTACGGATGAATGCGGCGATTCATGGTCAAGCCGAGAACGACATTCGAGAGAAAATGCTATTTTATACTCCGTAAATTTTGCAAAGTCGCAAGATTTCAGCAATTAACTGTACAACCTAATTAGAGAATTATGAGTCTTAAAATCGTTGTGCTTGCAAAGCAAGTACCTGATACACGAAACGTGGGTCCCGATGCCATGACGGAGCAGGGAACCATCAATCGTGCCGCATTGCCCGCGGTCTTCAACCCCGAAGACCTGAACGCCTTGGAGCAAGCCCTTCGTTTGAAGGACCAGTTCCCGGGTTCCACCATTTCTGTGCTGACGATGGGTCTCCCGAAGTCTGCCGAAGTCGTCCGCGAAGCTTTGTACCGCGGTGCCGACGAAGGTTTCGTGGTGACGGACCGCCCGCTCGGTGGTGCTGATACTCTCGCTACGAGCTACACGCTCGCCCAGGCCGTCAAGAAGATTGGCGACTACGACATCATTCTCGGTGGCCGCCAGGCTATCGACGGCGATACCGCACAGGTCGGTCCGCAGATTGCAGAAAAGCTCGGCCTCACCCAGGTGACTTACGCTGAAGAAATTTTGAGTCTCGACGAAAAGGCCAAGAAGGTCGTGATCCGCCGCCACATCGACGGTGGCGTGGAAACGGTGGAAGCACCGCTCCCGCTGGTCGTGACCGTGAACGGAAGTGCGGCCCCGTGCCGTCCGCGCAACGTAAAGCGCCTCATGAAGTTCAAGAACGCGACGGTGGTTGCCGAACGCAAGCCGGAAGATGCCGAAAAGTACGAAGCCCTCATCGCGAAGAAGCCCTACCTGAACATTCCGCAGTGGGGTGCCGCCGACATCGACGCAGACCCTGCACAGATCGGTAAGGCCGGTTCGCCGACGAACGTGAAGGCCGTCAAGAACATCGTGTTCAAGGCGAAGGAAAGCCGCACGCTCACCGCAAGCGACGCCGACGTCGAAGGACTTATCAAGGAACTTTTAGACGGGAAGATTATTGGCTAGCCTATGAATAACGTATTTGTATATTGCGAAATTGAGGGCACGACCGTTGTCGATGTTTCCCTCGAACTTTTGTCCAAGGGCCGCAAGCTCGCCAACACGCTCGGCGTTCAGCTCGAATGCATCTGCGCAGGCAAGGGCCTCGACGGAATTGAAAAGCAGGTGTTCCCCTACGGTGTGGACAAGGTCCATGTGTTTGATGCCGAAGGGCTCTTCCCCTACACCACCAACCCGCACGCATCGCTCGTGGTGAACCTCTTCAAGGAAGAGCAGCCGCAGATTTGCCTGCTCGGTGCAACGGTGATTGGCCGTGACCTCGGCCCGCGTATTTCCAGCGCCATGCACAGCGGCCTTACCGCCGACTGTACCGAACTCGAAATCGACAGCTTCGAAATGAGCATCGGCGGCGTGAAGAAGTTCTACGAAAACCAGCTCTGCCAGATTCGCCCGGCGTTCGGCGGCAACATCGTTGCCACCATCGTGAACCCGGAACACCGCCCGCAGATGGCGACGGTGCGCGAAGGCGTGATGAAGAAGGAAATCGTGGACCCGAACTACAAGGGCGAAGTCATCAAGCACGACGTGGCCAAGTACGTGCCGGAAACGGAATACGTGGTCAAGGTGCTCGAACGCCATGTGGAAAAGGCCAAGCACAACCTCAAGGGCGCACCCATCGTGGTCGCCGGTGGTTACGGCATGGGCTCCAAGGAAAACTTCGACATGCTGTTCGAACTGGCGAAGGAACTCCACGCCGAAGTGGGCGCAAGCCGTGCCGCTATCGACGCGGGCTTTGCCGATCATGACCGCCAGATTGGCCAGACCGGCGTGACCGTACGCCCGAAGGTCTATATCGCCTGCGGTATTTCCGGCCAGATTCAGCACCTCGCCGGCATGCAGGATTCAGGAATCATCATCTCCGTGAACTCCGACCCCGACGCCCCGATCAACGCTATCGCTGACTACGTGGTGGGCGGCACCGTCGAAGAGGTCATCCCGAAGATGATCAAGTATTACAAGGCAAACAACAAGTAGGCGTTATGGCGAATTTTTACACAGACCATCCAGAGATTAAGTTCAACCTTGAAAGTTCTCCCCTGATGCAGCGCATCGTGGAGCTCAAGGAAAACGGCTACGCCGACAAGGACAGCTTTGACTACGCGCCGGAAGACTACGCCGACGCGATAGACAGCTACAACCGCGTGCTCGAAGTCGCAGGCGACATCACCGCGAACACCATCTTCCCGAACTCGGAAGACGTGGACGCCGAAGGCCCCCACTGCGAAGACGGCCGTGTGCGCTACGCAAGCAAGACCTACGAGAACCTGGAAGCCACCCGCAAGGCTGGTCTCAATGGCGTGACCATGCCGCGCCGTTTCGGCGGACTCAACTTCCCGATTACCGCCTACACGGTCATCAACGAAATGATCGCCTCCGCGGACGCCGGTTTCGAGAACATCTGGTCCCTGCAGGACTGCATCGAGACCTTGTATGAATTCGGCGACGAGGACCAGCGTTCCCGCTTTATCCCGCGCGTGTGCGCCGGCGAGACGATGTCCATGGACTTGACCGAACCCGATGCAGGTTCTGACTTGCAGCGCGTGATGCTCAAGGCCACCTACAGCGAGGCCGACAAGTGCTGGTACCTGAACGGCGTGAAACGCTTCATCACCAACGGCGACAGCGACATTCACCTGGTGCTCGCCCGCTCCGAGGAAGGCACCCACGACGGCCGCGGCCTTTCGATGTTCATCTACGACAAGCGCGACGGTGGCGTGAACGTGCGCCGCATCGAGAACAAGCTCGGCATCCACGGAAGCCCGACCTGCGAACTTGTCTACAAGAACGCGAAGGCTGAACTCTGTGGCCGCCGCAAGTTCGGCCTCATCAAGTACGTGATGGCACTCATGAACGGCGCCCGCCTCGGCATTGCCGCACAGTCCGTGGGCATCAGCCAGATGGCATACAACGAAGCTCTCGCCTATGCCAAGGACCGCAAGCAGTTCGGCCAGGCCATCGTGAACTTCCCGGCCGTCTACGAGATGATTTCGAACATCAAGGCACGCCTCGACGCTGGCCGCGCACTCCTGTACCAGACAGCCCGCTACGTGGACATCTACAAGGGCCTCGAGGACATCGAGCGCACCCGCAAGCTCACCGACGAGGAGAAGGCTGAACTCAAGCGTTACCAGAAGCTTGCCTCCGCTTGCACGCCGCTTGCGAAGGGCATGAACTCCGAATACGCCAACCTGAACGCCTACGACAGCATCCAGGTGCACGGCGGTTCCGGCTACATGCTCGAATACGCCTGCCAGCGCCTCTACCGCGACGCCCGTATCACTTCGATTTACGAAGGCACGACGCAGTTGCAGACGGTTGCCGCCCTCCCGCACATCACCACCGGCACCTACAGCCAGATGCTCGAGGAACTGGAAGCGGGCGAAGTGGCCACCGAATACGAGAGCCTCAAGGCCCGCGCTAAGGCCATGGACGCGAAGTTCTACGAAGCCGTGGAATATGTGAAGGCGGCTAACAACAACGAGTTCACCGACCTCTGCAGCCGCCACCTCTACGAACTCGCCGCCAACTGCGTGATGACCCAGCTCATGCTCCGCGACGCCACCAAGGCACCCGAACTGTTCGAAAAGAGCATGAAGGTGTACCTGAACCTTGCAGAAGCAGAAGTGATGAAGCACTCCAACTTCATCATGGGCATGACTGCAGATCAGATCGCTGATTACAAGGCATGGTAGACAGTAGGAAGTAGACAGTAGACTGTGATTCGTGAATAATCGCGGCTACGCCGCCTACTGAAACACGAAATTGAAAACCCCGGCTCAACTGAGTCGGGGTTTTCTTGTCAAACCTTATTTTATTGGTAAATCAACACCGTAATAAGGGATATTTTCGTGTAATTCTAAAATCTGTTGTAAATCTCCATCTGAGGTTTTGCAAATGCGATTATGATAGTCCATTCGAATTGCAATATTTTCTATTTCCTGACGACGTTTCTTAGACAGTTTTAGAAATTCTAAATCTTGGTCAATTCCAAGATAGCGGCGATTTAACAAATTTGCAGCAATCCCTGTTGTAGAGCTTCCACAAAAAGGATCAAGAATCCATGCATTTTCTTTTGTAGAAGCTTGAATAATTCTAGCAAGAAGCGGAAGAGGTTTCTGCGTTGGATGTTTACCACATGTTTTTTCCCAACGGCCAATAGCAGGCATCTGCCAGACATCCCGCATTTGAGTTCCGCCATTAATTCGTTTCATCAATTCATAATTGTAATAATGAGGAACTTTTTTATTTTTTCGAGCCCATAGAATAAATTCTGTAGAATGCGTGAAAAATTTACAGCTTAGATTTGGCGGAGGGTTTGTCTTAGCCCAAGTGATGCAATTAAGAATCCTAAAGTTCAATTCATTCAGCATTTGAGCAACGGAAAAAATATTATGATATGTTCCAGAAATCCAAATAGTCCCGTTATCTTTTAATTTTTCTCGGCATACCGAAAGCCATCTGCGGTTAAAATCATTATCTTTTTCAAAACCCTGAGACCTGTCCCAATCACCTTTATTTACAGAAACTTGTTTTCCACTTTGAACAGAGAATCCTCCATTAGAAAGAAAATAGGGAGGATCTGCAAAAATCATATCAAATTGAAAATCCAACACTGAAAGAATTTCAATACAATCGCCCTTGACTAAATTAAAATCATGATATTTTGATTTAAAAAACGCACTTAACATTGTTAACGACTCAAAGGCATAGAAGCTTTTATCACGTTCATGTAATCAGCATTTCCATCAATATAGTCTTTCAGCAGATGCAAAATATCTCTAAACATATAAGCGTTTTCATTCTGTTTTTCACATAAAGAAAACAGCTCTATTACCAAAGCTATATAATCCATAGGCAAAGTGCGAAAAACATTTAGATTGCCATAGGTATTCATAATATGCAACGGAGTTCGGGGGATATAGGAGTCTCTTTCTTGAACAGTTGCAAATGGGGAACAATTATCATAAAACCTAATATAATAGTCGAGAATAGCTTTTACTTCTTGAGGATAATGATGCGATTTAATCATTAAATCGACAACCCAATAGGTATGAATTGGAGGCTCAGGCCTTTCATTTTTTCCTTTCCTTAAAATTTTAACAACAAAATCTAAATCAGGATGAGAGCCTCGATTTCCTTGAAACATTCCAACAACTATGCCATTTGAAAGCACAAATGTTTTAAAAGCTTTCTTAGCAGGCTTTAATTGATATAAAGAGTCGTCATGAAAATATTTTTCGTTATATACTTCGTCTAAATTATCACTCATAACAAATCCCATTATAAAAACTATTTAAATTTACAAACTTTATAAAATAATTCGCTAGCAATATCAGCTGTTCGCGAATCAATATCTTCATCCATCCAATCAAACTTATTTTGGGCTTCTTTGCAAAATTCTTTAACAGTTATAAAATTTGATTTTGCATAAGCCTTTATTTTTACTGGCAACGGTTTATTACCTATATCAGAATTTAATTGAACATCTAAAGGCAGTAAATTTCCCAACCATCCTTCTTTTTCACACGGAGAGCTTTGTGAATGAATATGTTCAAGAGATGATATAAGAATATCAAGTTCCTTTGTTTTTATTTTAAAACGTTCTAACTTTGCAAAGATATATTGGATTAAAGGCTTATCTTTCGTTTCGTCATCCGTAAACCTTAATTTGCAAATATTATCTCTAAAAGTCTCATATGGAGGAATTTTTTCTTTCATCTCTTTAATGAAATTCTTTAGAATACGAGGGATATCGTTTTTTGTCGCACCTTGTAATTGCAACGAATATTTCGAATATTTAATTTCCAATCCAGACGGTCTAGAAGAGCAAATTGCAGAAAAGACAAAATGGAAATTCTCCAGGAAAAGAAGCGTATCCGTAAGAGTTTTTATGGTTATCATCTTTTTCTGATAAAGACCTATGAGCGAAAGTATTAAAGTTCTTACCTGCGTTACATGGAATATAGCAAAAGCAGAAAGAGCATAATAAATCGGCACAGTTTCAGCTCTTTTCCAATCTTCTAATTTAGGCGTAATTATTTTTTTATATATATCAGACGCTTTAACCAAATTATCTAAAAATTGATTGTAATCTTGCTCTGCAATTCTTTCTATAAAGTCTTGGTACAATTTTTTCTTATTTGTAAAATGATAATTTGCCAACCAGAAATGACGATAAAAAGTTTCTACATCTTCATCTGTTCCAACATTCTCCTTAATTTTTTTCCATTTCTCCGAAGCTTTATCTATAGGAGCATCTTCTGTCAACTCTTTAAAAAGAATATTCTTTATTAATTCAACAGCGTTTAACGGCTGTCCCTTTGCATTTAAAACTTCAAATATCATATAAGCATCGTTTATAGATTTCACAGCAACATAAACAACAACGCAACTTAACAACTGATCTCGAACCGCTTTAAGAGCATCTAGATAATCAAATTTTTGTTCAAATTTGTCCTTAAATTCTTTTAAGAGTACTTTCTGAGACAAATTCTGAAAAAAATAATCATAAGCACCAAGCAATCTTTTCTCTTCCGTTGATTTGGGTGTATATGAAGTATTTTTTTCTTGACTTTGAATTCTCATTTGGAAAAAGGGCTTCGGGCTTTCAGTTCGTAAAAGCGTTATTTTTTTCCCATCATCATCACTGGTAACAATATACTCATAGATTTTATTCGCAAGTCCTTCTTCTTTTGCATTTTTGAAGGTGTCATATAAAGCAGACAACAAGATAGTTATTGCGGTTAACCGCTGTTGTCCATCAACAACATATCTTTCTTTTTCTGATTGATTCTGAACATCGTCAATTAAAACTACATTTCCCAAAAAATATTCAGACGGACTTAACTTTCCGTCTTTCACTTCTATGTATGAAATAATATCTTCCCAAAAAGTAGAAAGCGCATCATCTTTTTCCCAAACAAATTCTCTCTGAAACCTAGGAACAACTATTTCTTTTTTTGTAGAGAAAATTTCTCTTATCGTCTGACTTCTCGCTGTAAATTCCATACCATCCTACCTAAAAATTTCCTTCATAATTTCATTTTCCATGTCACTAATACAGTAAACGTGCTCTAACACATCAAACGTTTCTTCCAAATTATTCCTAGCAGAAGCCCAACCGAAGCCATCCGTAAACCACACGAATTCAAAATCAGGAATAGTTTTGGCTTCATTTGCTATGGTTTTGTAGCTTCTTGCAGTTTCATTCAGTTTTGACCCACCACTGCCATAGAAATTTGTTTCAATGGCATAAATTTTCTTTTCCGTTTTGACCACATAATCAAAGCGTTTTTCCATTTTCCCTTGGTTGGAAATTGCAGAAAGATCGACATTCCACTTTTTTGCAATATCCGAAATATACATTTCCTTGAAATAGTTTTTGTCTTTTACAAAGCCCGCTTTTTTAATATACAATTCAACCAAGTCTTCCATCAAATGTCCACCACGATTTTTACGTCCATTTGAATCAAGCCCAGTTTCTACACCAGTCACATAATCAACAAGATTGCTTATTAGATGATTCTGCATAAGGTCAAACAATCCTGACTTATCCATAAACCTCGAATAAACAGGAATATCATGCATCATCCCATTAAAAGCATATACGAACATTCCGTTCTCATCGCTTATTGATATTTCAGTACTTCTAACAGCCAATAGAACGGGAATACACTTTACAACACTTGGATACTTCGCAAGAATAGACTCAAATTCTTGTTTGATGTTCTTAGAACCTATAAGCGAATTCAAAATATTCAACTCTATTTTTATAGCATCAACATTGCTGAATATTTTAGGAAAATCGGCATAATAAGAGAATGTCGCTATACTGGGCCTAAAGGTTCTAAACCAATCAATAAAATTTCTTTTAGCCATAGAAACACCTAAAATACTGCGGCAACGTTGCTTATTAAAAGTTCATTTATTGCACCGCGTTTTTTTGCATTTGAATTAATCATTCTTGATGCAGAAACACGTTTAATTGAGAACTTTTTATACAATTTATCAAAGAAATTGTCTTCTTCACAAACGTTTTTGGGATCAGAATTACTGGTGACAACAACAGCCTTTCTATCAGAAATTTCTTCAATAAATTTGGCTAATTCGACTTGTTCTTTATCCCCAAAGCCATTTTCATTGTATGAAGTGAAAGCTGCCGTTTCAGTAAGTGGACGATATGGCGGGTCTATATAAACAAACGTTTTTGAATCAATGAAATCCTTGCATTGGGCATAGTTGCCAACAGTCATTTTTACATTTTGTAACAATTCTGAGCAGGCTTCCAAATTCTCAATATCACAAAGAAGAGGTTTCTTTGCATTGTTGAAAGGCACATTAAACAGGCCTTTTGAGTTTACGCGAAAAAGTCCATTGAAACAGGTTTTATTCAAGAAAATGAAAAGGGCGGCTTTCTCCAGATTTTCTTTCTTATTTCCATTCACCTTTAACGAATTGAATCGTTCTCTTTTTTCCAAATAAAGGCTTTTATTTTCTTCAAGAGAAGACTTCCAATACCTTTCTTGCAAGTCTGCAAGAATATCCGTCAAATTACCACAATTCGTCTTTATCTGAAAGTATGTGTTTATAAGTTCGCCATTGATGTCATTGATGAGAACCTCTTTCGGATTCAGACGAGATAGGACATCAAAAAGAACTGCACCACCACCTACAAAAGGCTCGCAATACTTTTCAATTTGAGCAGGATAATACCTGCGAATTTCGTCCAAGAGTTGCGTTTTGCCGCCAACCCACTTGATGAAAGGTTTTGCAGTAATCATAATCTAAAAATACATAAATAAAATGGCACAAAATGACAAAATGGGAAAAACCTTCAAAAAAACATTAGGGCGGGTGGGCGGGGCAAGCCCGGGCGTTGCGGGTGCGGCGACTGAGCACCCGCTAGAGAGGGTGGAGAGCAACGGAGTGCGAACCAGGGGGAGACTTCCCCCTCCTATAAATAAAGCAGTTCGCCCGAAGGTGTATATCGCCTGCGGTATCTCCGGCCAGATTCAGCACCTCGCCGGCATGCAGGATTCAGGAATCATCATCTCCGTGAACTCCGACCCCGACGCCCCGATCAACGCTATCGCTGACTACGTGGTGGGCGGCACCGTCGAAGAGGTCATCCCGAAGATGATCAAGTATTACAAGGCAAACAACAAGTAGGCGTTATGGCGAATTTTTACACAGACCATCCAGAGATTAAGTTCAACCTTGAAAGTTCTCCCCTGATGCAGCGCATCGTGGAGCTCAAGGAAAACGGCTACGCCGACAAGGACAGCTTTGACTACGCGCCGGAAGACTACGCCGACGCGATAGACAGCTACAACCGCGTGCTCGAAGTCGCGGGCGACATCACCGCGAACACCATCTTCCCGAACTCGGACTGTGAGCCAAAAGCGACTCGTCTTAACGAGTCGTGTTGGCGAGAGTGAGGCGATATCGTACGTTCTTTTATGCGTAAGAGCCGAACGGTCGTGTGAGATGGACGCCGAAGGCCCCCACTGCGAAAACGGCCGCGTGCGTTACGCAAGCAAGACCTACGAGAACCTGGAAGCCACCCGCAAGGCTGGCCTCAATGGCGTGACCATGCCGCGCCGCTTCGGCGGCCTGAACTTCCCGATTACCGCCTACACGGCCATCAACGAAATGATCGCCTCCGCGGACGCCGGTTTCGAGAACATCTGGTCCCTGCAGGACTGCATCGAGACCTTGTATGAATTCGGCGACGAGGACCAGCGTTCCCGTTTCATTCCGCGCGTGTGCGCCGGCGAGACGATGTCGATGGACTTGACCGAACCCGATGCCGGTTCCGACCTGCAGCGCGTGATGCTCAAGGCCACCTACAGCGAAGCCGACAAGTGCTGGTACCTGAACGGCGTGAAGCGCTTCATCACGAACGGCGACAGCGACATCCACCTGGTGCTCGCCCGCTCCGAAGAAGGCACCCACGACGGCCGCGGCCTTTCCATGTTCATCTACGACAACCGTGAGCACAAAGCGACTCGTATTAACGAGTCGTGTGAGCGAGAGCGAGGCGAAACCATCGGTTCTTCTAGCGATGGAGCCGAGCGGTCGCAAAAAGACGGAGGCGTGAACGTGCGCCGCATCGAGAACAAGCTCGGCATCCACGGAAGCCCGACCTGCGAACTTGTCTACAAGAACGCGAAGGCTGAACTCTGTGGCCGCCGCAAGTTCGGCCTCATCAAGTACGTGATGGCACTCATGAACGGCGCCCGCCTCGGCATTGCCGCACAGTCCGTGGGCATCAGCCAGATGGCATACAACGAAGCTCTCGCCTACGCTGTGAGCCAAAAGCGACTCGTATAAACGAGTCGTGTTGGCGAGAGTGAAGCGATAGCGGAACGGTATCATAATACCGCAAGCAGTTCGGCCAGGCAATCGTGAACTTCCCCGCCGTCTATGAAATGATTTCCAACATCAAGGCACGCCTCGACGCAGGCCGCGCACTCCTGTACCAGACAGCCCGCTATGTAGATATCTACAAGGGCCTCGAGGACATCGAGCGCACCCGCAAGCTCACCGACGAGGAGAAGGCAGAACTCAAGCTCTACCAGAAGCTCGCCAGCGCATGCACGCCGCTTGCCTGTGAGCCTCAAAGCCCTATGCGTTAAGCTGGGGCGGAGGCGAGAGTGAGGCGTAAGCCGAACGATCGTGTGACTGCATGAACTCCGAATACGCCAACCTGAACGCCTACGATAGCATCCAGGTTCACGGCGGTTCCGGCTATATGCTCGAATACGCCTGCCAGCGCCTCTACCGCGACGCACGCATCACCTCCATTTACGAAGGCACGACGCAGTTGCAGACGGTTGCCGCCCTCCCGCACATCAACACCGGAACCTACAGCCAGATGCTCGAGGAACTGGAAGCGGGCGAAGTGGCCGCCGAATACGAGAGCCTCAAGGCCCGCACAAAGGCCATGGACGCGAAGTTCAACGAAGCCATCGAAGTCGTGAAGGCCGCGAACAACAACGAGTTCACCGACCTCTGCAGCCGTCACTTGTACGCCGTGAGCCGAAAGCGACTCGTATTAACGAGTCGTGTCGGCGAGAGTGAGACGCAAGCCGAACGGTCTTATAAGGCCGCCAACTGCGTGATGAGCCAGCTCATGCTCCGCGACGCCACCAAGGCACCCGAACTGTTCGAAAAGAGCATGAAGGTGTACTTGAACCTCGCCGAAGCTGAAGTCGCCAAGCACTACAACTTCGTGAAGAGCGTGGATGTGGAAGCGATGGAAAATTACAAGAAGGCTTAAGCTGCTTCTTCGTCATTGCGAGGGGCGAGAAGCCCCGAAGCAATCCATAAAAACTTAAAGACCTCGGATGTTGAATCCGGGGTCTTTTTTATGGGCGATCCCCCTACGGGGTCGGGTTATACTCGCTTCGATATCGGCAAACCACTTTTTTTACGCGCCATTTTCCGGACGCAAGATGGAAATTTACATTTATCTTACAAAACTTTATATATATTTCTAAATAAAATGGAACCATATCATGATATTTAACAGATTAAACAGCATTGTCTTTGGTCTTCTTTTGGTGAATATTGCGTTTGCAACCAATCCTTCTGTTAGACTTTTAAGCGAACGCCATCGCACTGAATGGAACTGGGTGGAATACCGCCTTGCGTTAAAGAACCTGTCTAACACGTCTCTCACAAATCCGACAATTCGTTATTTCGCCGAGAATCCTAGAATTCAGTACTGCAAAGCGCATCCAACCGATGCCAGTTGCGTAGGCATGCAATTCAACAGTTTTGAAGTTGATTCCACTCTCAGAACTATCGTTGACGATTTCACTATAGTTGATTCCGTCAGGCCACAGTTTTATTACAACTCCAAATATACAGTCATTTCACTTAAGTTCTTTGGCAACA
>NZ_CAMGVQ010000033.1:0-39412 GCF_946062555.1 uncultured Fibrobacter sp. | reverse complement strand
TGTCATGCCGGGCCTGTTCTGCCATAGCTAACTATTTCTCGCAATTGTCATGCCGGGCCTGTTCTGCCATAGCTAACTATTTCTCGCAATTGTCATGCCGGACTTGTTCCGGCATCACCATTTTTTCCCGCAGCAATAGGAATTACATTGAGCCTGCAAAAGGGAGCGTTGTTCCCGGGATAAACTCGGGAAGACAATCTGTCTAAACAATTTATCTATATTGTTCTGTATGAAAGATTTTTCTATTAAAGTTTCTTGTGCGGTTCTCGTTGCATCCGCGTTTCTATTTTCTGCCTGTAACGAGTCTGGCGCATCCAAGGGTGCAGCTAATAAAAGTGCCGAACTGAATTGCCCCGAACTCCTGCAGGATCCCGAAGCGACGGGCGAGTATGACCCCATAGCTTCGAAGGACGCCCGTCCCTGCGGAACGATTACCTTGTGGGGTTCCGCGATGCCGAAGTCTTTCAACATGTGGGAAGACTACAACAGTTTCTCGGCGGAACTCATGGGCATGATGTTCGAACCTCTCGTGAGTCTGCACAGCACCGAAGACCGCGAAGTGGGAATCCTTGCCGACAGCTGGAATGTGTCCGATGACGGCAAGACATTCACCTTCCATGTAGACCCGCGGGCCAAGTGGAGCGACGGTAAGCCGGTGACCGCCGAAGATGTGCAGTTCTACTACGACGTCATTATGGACGAAAAGAACCTGACGCCCATATTCAAGGTGGGGCTCAGCCGCTTCGACCGCCCCGAAGTCGTGGACAGCTTGACCATCAAGATGACTGCGAAGGAGTCGCACTGGGGCAACTTCTGGGAAGCCGCGGGAATGCTTGCCTTCCCGAAGCACGCCTGGGCAGGCAAGGACTTCAACCAAATCCGCTACGAATTCCCGGTGGTGTCGGGCCCGTACAAGATCAAGACCTTCCGCGAAGACCGCTATGTGGAACTTGCCCGCCGCGCCGACTGGTGGGGCTTCAAGAAGAACTGGAACCGCGGCAAGTACAACTTCGAAAAAATCCGCTACCGCTTCATGAACGACCAGACCAAAGCTCTCGAAGCTTTCAAGAAGCAGGACATCAACGCCTACGCGATTTACACCAGCAGCATCTGGATGAAACAGACGGACTTTGACGCCTTGCAGAAGGGTTGGGCGGTGAAGCAGCGTATCTTCAACAAGGAACCTATCGGTTTCCAGGGGATGGCCATCAACTTGCGTAAGCCGCAGTTCCAAGATGTCCGCGTGCGCCGCGCCCTCAACATGCTCCTGAACCGCGAAGCCATGAACGAAAAGTACATGTACAACCAGTACTTCTTGCTCAACAGCTACTACCCCGACTTGTGGGAAGGTAACCAGAATCCGACGGCACCACTCTACAAGTTCAACCCTGATAGTGCCCGCGCCCTCTTTGCCGAGGCCGGCTACAAGGTGAACGCCCAGGGTGTGCTGGAAAAAGACGGCAAGCCGTTTGCGATTAACTTCATCACGAGCCAAGAAGACTTGCGTCACCTCACGCTGTTCCAGGAAGACCTGAAGAAGGTGGGCGTCGTGGCGACCATCGAGCAGATGTCGCAGAGTACCTTGCGCAAGCGCTTGGACGATGCCGACTTTGATTTGTACTGGGTGAACTGGGGTGCTGGCCGCCTCCGCGATCCGGAAGCCAGCTGGAATTCTACGACGGCACTGCAGAAGGGAACGAATAACCTGGCCGGTGTGCAGGATAAGGTGGTGGATAGCCTCATCAACTTGCAGAAGACGGAATTCGACCTCGCGAAGCGCAACGAAATCCTGAAGGCGCTGGATAACCGCCTCGCCGAAATCGTGCCCTATGTGCTTATGTGGCAATGCGACCACCACCGCATTCTTTACTGGAATCGCTACGGCACTCCCGAAAAGGTCTTCGACCGCTTCAATCGCGAAGACGCCATTCCGGTTTACTGGTGGCTTGACCCCACGAAGTCCGCAGCCCTCGACAAGGCCATGAAGGCGGGGGAGAGCCTGCCCGTGCCTGAATACGACGTGAAATAGTTGATAGAACTTAGATCGTGCCTTCGGCACTGCAGAACTTAGAAGAATGTAAAATAAAAAGGCGGGCTGAAAAGCACGCCTTTTGTCTAAGTTCTAAGCTCTACCGACTAAGTTCTTCTTAGAAGAAAAATTCTGCTCCAACATAAAGGCCGCTGGCGTCGCCACCCATGTTGCTGTGGTCGCCGCTACGAACAAAGAGCTTCGCCTTGATGTCAAGCTGGTTGGGAATGATGAAAAAGTCCGCACCGAGCCAAAGGATGACTTGCTTGTCGCCGTCGTCGTTGGCGCCTTTTTCGTGCTTCTTGCCGTTTTCGTCAACTTCTTCCCAGGTGCTTTCGGTCATACGGTACTTGAGTTGCAAGCCGACGAACGGGGTGATTCCTGCATCGGGGATGGTGTAGCCGACTTCGCCTGCCAGATGAATTTCAAGACCGCGTTCGTTGTTGTCGTGCTCAAAGCCCCAGAAAAGGCCGGCTTCGGTTCCGAACTTGAGACCGGGAGCTTCCGGCACCTGCATGCTGAATTGTCCGCCCATATAGAGGGCGATTTCATCGCTAGTGACTTCGTCGCCACCGATAGGGAGGTTCAAGTCCAGGAACAAGGCAACCATCGGGTCAATTTGGTAACGTCCACCAATGGTCAGGTCGCGCAGACCGTCACCGCCGTTTTCACAACCGTTGCAGTCCGTTTCGCTCCAGAACTGGAAACCCCAGCCCTGCAAAGAAACTTCAAGATTCTGGATAATGCTGTAACGGGCGCCCACCTTGAGGCCGGCTTGCGACCAGTCGTGATACCAGTCGTAGTAGAGTCCCGCTTCGGCGGAACCCTTGCCCGCTTCGAGAACGGGATAAAAGTCCCAAGTTGCAAATGCGGCACTTGCGGCGAGAGCCGAGGCCAGGGCGATTTTCTTGAACATTCCAGACTCCTTAATAAATTGGTTTTCCCAAATTTAGCAATTTCCCTACGCGGCGGGATGTAAAAAAAAGATACCCCGGACTTTGTGGGTCCGAGGCATTCCTTCTTAAATGTGTTTGAAACTAGAAGTTGATGGCGAGCTTGGCGTTCACGCCCTTCCAGTCAGAACCCATGGAATCATCATCGGCGAACTTCATGATGAAATTGGCCTTGACGGTGAACATCGGGTTGATGTCATAGCCGGCACCGAGCCAGACCAGGATGGCCTTGTCGCCCGAACCGTATTCTTGGGTGACCTTGCCGCCACGGGCGTCGTCGTACCATTCTTCTTCGACATCGCTAAGGCGCATGTTCAAGGCGGCTCCAATCCACGGGGTCAGGCCGAGGTTGGCGAGGGTGTAGTCCAATTCTGCCTGCACGGTGAGGCCGAGACCTTCGGTTGTCTTTTCGTCTTCGAACTTGTAGCTAACGCCGGCTTCGCTACCGAACCACAGGTTGGGCACGAATTCCTTGGTGAACTGGATGGCGCCATACAGGCCAAACGGATCGTACTTTCCGGTCACGTCTTCGGAATTGAGGGGGAGGTTCACATCCAAGGCTGCGATCAAAACAGGCATAAACTGGTAACGAGCGCCAATGGTCATAGCCTTGAAGCCGTCGCTATCCGGGCAGTCGTCTTCGCCACAATCATCCGGATCGTCCCAAAGCTGGTAGCCGAGTCCCGTCAGAGACAGGGCAAGATTCTGGATGACGGAGTATTCGGCACCTGCGATAATTTCCATATTGCTGGTATTGTCGGTCCAGCCATACTGGGCTCCGACTTCAACCTGGCCTTTGCCGGCATCCTTTACCGGGAAGAAGTTGTAGGTTGCAAAGGATGCGCTGGCAGCCATGGCTGCGACGAGGGCAATCTTCTTGATCATTTTAATACTCCTTGGTGTATGATTGCAGTAAAAATGTAGTATTGTTGAGCCTGTTTGTAAAGGGCTCGTTACATGGGGTGTGATAAAGAACACAATGCGGTTGCTAGTTGCAAACCGTTGACTTGCAACGAATTAGGTGCTCCGGGCGAAAATTCGTCTTCGCCTAACGGGAGGGACCCCACGGGCTGGATTCAATCGCTATCTGCTAGATATGTTCCTAATCACACGGACAACATTTTTTGAGGTGAATCACTTCTTTTTTTCAAATATTAGGATATTTTTATAGGGTAAAAGATCTAGAGGGTTTTATGAAGGCAAAAATTGGTTTGGTCTTTTTTACCGTGCTGTACTGTTGCAGCATGGCTTTTGCCGTAAATGGAACGGGTTATTACAATTTGATGACCGTTGTTGAAACGCAAGGCGGATTTGGCTTCCCTGCGATGACATCGTCGAAAACGATTATGGTGCTAAGCCAAGGAGCATTGGCTTGCTCTAGTTCCGAATGGTCCTTGACTTTCAAGGGCACGAATTATGTAAGCAACGGAACCGAAATCGGCTATTACAACAACTATGGATGGCCGGTCATGCAGTCTACCTTTACCAAGAAGGGCCGTTGTGTCGCGTCGGTTGAAGACACTCCGGCCAATTTGGCAACATTGCTTGAGAATTCGTGGGTGAAATCGCCTGAAATGAAGGGCGTTACGCTGGAATTGGGGTCCGATATCGACCTTGGCGAATTTGATTCTTCGACCAAGGCTGGAAGTTGCGAGGTAAACCATCTTCCGCTTTCCATGATGGATAATACTTCGTTTAACGGAAACCATTTTACGATAAGCCACCTATGTTACGCAGCGACCGCTATGGACAAACCGGTCGGTTTTTTTGAATCGGCCTCGAACGTGACTATCCAGAATGTAAAACTGAACGGGGTGCGTATTTACATTGATGGAGAGAGTGGAGATGGCAAGGACTATTATCCGGTGGGTGCTTTCGTTGGAGTCCTGAATCTTGCTACTATCGATAGCATCGTGCTGGCTAATGATTCGATCCAGGCTCCCATTGCGGGCGGCCTTGTGGGCCTTGTCAAAAATTCAACCATTTCGAATATTTCGGGTGACGACGACATTCATGTGTCGAATAAGGTCTCGATTACGGAAGGTTATGCAGGCTCGAGCGTCTTGGCGGATTTCAACTACGCCCATCAAGTATTTCTAGGTGGTATTGCGGGGGTGGCCATTCGTTCGGAACGCGACGAAGACCCCACTTTTATCGACGATTCGCTAAAGGTTGAAATCCATGACTATGCCACAGGACATAGGTCCGCTTTGGGTGGCATCGTGGGCTTCTACAAGACGAACGGCGATACGCTTGAAAACCTGAAGGTGTATACGAAGTACGGTGGCGCAGGTGAGACTGTCCCCACGAAAATTTCAGGGGGAGCTTCGATGGGCGGAATCTTTGGAGTGCTGTTTGCGCCTCGTGATAACACCGGTTCTGCAACGGCTGGAAATTTTGTTGCCGCAAATTGCTCGTTTGACGGAAAAATTTACGATGCGGCATCTCCGGATACTATAGCCGTTGGCGGTATTGTGGGACTGGGTACAATGGAATCGGCGACCTCGGTTCGAGTTATGAACAGCACGGCAACGGTGGATATAAAGGATTCCTTGCGAGTCGCAGGGGTGTATCGTTATTATGCGGGTGGTATTTTCGGCTATGGCGGTTCTTGTAGCCAGGGAGGTGCCAACGGCGATGAATTCCTGACGGTGACTGGCTCGCGTACGGCAGGCTCGATTGTGCTTTCTGCATCTGGTACCGCTGTCGAGGGCCTGCATAGCGACGCCTATTTGGGCGGTATTGCGGGGTCGGCTTGTATCGCGCAAACAGGAGGCTTGGGACTTGCAAATGACTCGTCTTCGGTCAAGATTACATCAAAGGTGAAAACATCTGTTGACGAAGCCAAGATGGTTAATGGAAATAATGCTCGCGATAGCGTTTTTGTAGGAGGCATGATCGGCTTTACGAGTGTGGCGGTAGCCAAGTCGGGCGAAACGTTACTCCCGGCAACCTTGATGAACCTGTATTATGACGGCTCGATTGCGGTAGAAGATAGCTTGAACAGCGTATTCGTTGGGGGCATCCTCGGTGGGTTCCCCAAGGCCGAGGGGGGCAAGTCGCTTGTTTTCGAAAAGGTGATTGCATCTAACGAGAACCTGATTACCTATAAGGCGAAAGAGGCGCCGTCTGCGGTATCGCTGAGTGTGCAGGAAACGGATATCGGCGGCATCTGCGGTATCTGCAACGAAATTGTTGAAATGTCTTATGTGGGAGTGCAAGGTAATATTGTCGTGACCGGAAAGCACGCTGCCAATACCCTTTATGTCGGTGGTCTTGTTGGTTCCACTGGTGCAAACGAGGCGGGAACTTATCTGCACAACTCCTTCAATGTCGGCAATATCCTGGTGACGGCAAGCAATAGTGATGCTTCGTATGTGCAAAAGGTGGGGTACTTGCTCGGGTACGCATTGCTGTACAAGGGATTCGATATTCGGTCGGATTATCATTATAGCGATGCCGCCGAAGATACCTACGAACCGTTCGGAATGTTGAGGGATGAAACCTACACGAAGGATTGGCGCACGAGCGACAGCATCTTCTATGTTGTTCGGAACGGTGGCGAACGCAAATATACGGGTGATCATCACAACGGAACGGAATTGAAGGATTCCATGAAGGTGTCCAAATTTGCCGGTTTCCTGAACAGTGCTTATGAAAATGCGGAGGATTATGCCTGGAGTTTTAAGTCGGGAACAAACAGCAACCTTCCGATTTTCACCGATAGCAAGAACCTGCCGGTTGTGCCGGAACTCGGACCGGAAAATGCGACCTATGTGGTGACCTTCGTAGACATGAACGGTGTAACGATCAAGCAGGAAACGGTAGAATCGGGAAAGGCTGCAACGGCACCGACACTTGAAGAAATGCCGGAAATCGAAGGTTATGCCTTCACGGGTGAATGGGATCGGGATTTTGAAAAAATTATGGGAGATTTGACGGTAAAGGCAGAATATGCGATCAATTTGTACAAGGTGAGGTTCTTTGATTACGATGGCTTGACGCCGCTTTACGACGAGCAAGTTGTTGAATATATGAAATCGGCAACGGCGCCGGAAAACCCGACTCGCAACGGTTATATTTTTGTAGGGTGGAGTGATTCCTCTTATATACAGGTGAAAAAGAACCTGGATATAAAGGCGGTGTACCTTGCGAAAAAGTACCTGATCGTGTTCAAGAATTTTGACGGCTCTGTTTTGGCGCAGGATTCCGTACACTTTGATATGACGGTCTCGGAGCCGGTCGGCATTACGCGCAAAGCGACCCCCGAGTATTCTTATGAGTTCAAGGGATGGCATCCGGCGATTACGACGGTAAAGGGTGATGCCGTATATACAGCCCAGTACGATTCAGCCAAGGTAAAATACTCTGTCGTCTTTATTGACTATGACGAATCTCCGATTGGGGATACCTTGTGGGTGGAATATGGTGCTGCAGCGGTTGCGCCTGAAGCCCCGGAACATGAAGGGTATGCCTTTGTCGGTTGGGATCGCAATTTTAGCGAAATCAAGAAGAATACCGAAATCATGGCCCGCTATGAACTTGTCCCCGCGTCTTCGGCTTCTGTTGAAAGCTCCAGCAGCGAGACTGCGGTGTCGAGCTCCAGCGGTGAATCCTCCAGTTCCGAAGGTAGTTCCAGCAGCGAAATCGTGGAATCGAGTTCCTCGAGTGCCGAAGAAAGCTCCAGCTCTGCCGAAAGTTCCAGCAGCAGGGGCGAACTCAAGTTGGTGGAGCCGAAAATTGAACAGTCCGGTAACGCCGTTCGCCTGACTTTCGATGCGGAAAATGCGGATGCCGAAACGGTCGTCCGTGTGGTGGTGACTGGAGAAAACGGAATTATTGTCGATACGGTGATTTCGGACGATGTCGTCAAGGGCGGTGCCTGGGAAATGGCGCCTGCGCCCATGGGCAAGTTTAAGGTGGAATTGACCTTGGACGACCAGAAGCAGACTGTTGCTTTCGAGAGTGACTTCGAAGTCGCTTCTGAAATTGAGGTGCACGCGGAAAGCTGGCAGATGGTGTCGCTCTCGGCGCTTGACCGTTCCTCGATGGAAGGGGATGACGACGCCAGCTTCTATTGGTGGGATGAACGTAATCCCGTGGGTGATTATTGGCAGTATCGTGCCTTTGCGGGTGGCGATGCCGATGCGACTCGTGGATTCTGGTACGGTACGGCAAAGGGAAAGCCGCTGGTACTCCGTGAATCGACCGGTGCAAAGGATAGCGAAATCGTATGGGAACTGGATAGCCTCTATAGTGGCTGGAACCTGGTGGCCAACCCATACGGCTGGTATGTGGACCTGAGCAAAGGTGTTGCCGACGATGGTAGCGAAGTCTCGTTCTGGCGCTGGAATCCGGTGCTTTCGGAATATGAGGTGCCGACGGTGATTGGTCCCTACGAGGCTGTATGGGCGAAGGCTTCGCATGCGATGACATGGCGTGTGTCGGCCGCTCCGGTGTTTGGAATTGCGGAATCGAAAATTGAACCCGGTGAACTGGGCGAAGAGCCTCGCAAGAAAAAGCTGATGAAGGCGACGGATGGTCGTGCTCCTGGTAACTTCGCTTTGGTCGCAACCCTTTCCGATGAATATGGCAAGAAAGATTCCTGGAACGTATTCGGTGTAGGGAAGCCGCAGTCGCTCGAAGAACCGCCTGCCGGTATGGGCAATCGCGTGTCCCTGGCCATTCGCGACAAGGATGAAAATGGCGCTAAGGGAGTCAAACTCGCCAAGAGCATCAAGGCGGTGGAAGATGAATATAGCTGGACTCTCGAAATGTCTGCAAGTACGGCCCGCGATGGCAAACTTTCGTTTGAAGGTGTTCAGGAACTTAAAAAACTTGGTCTTAAGTTGTTTGTGATAGCTGACGGCAAGACGACGGAAGTGACTGATGGAAAGTCCGTGAATGTTGCCTTGGCGAAATCAGCAAGCCAGGTGGAAGTCCGCGTGGCCGCTTCGAATGCAGTTGTCGCGACAAAGATTAGCGGATTCAAATCCGCTATTGCGGGCAATACCTTGCAGCTTGGCTTTAATGCCCCCGAATCGCTGGCCGGAGCGAAGGCGAACTACGCGATTGCCGGCATCGATGGCAAGGTAGTTGCCTCGGGACGCTTTACGGCGACGGCGGGCACGAACAAACTTGCTATGAATGTTCCAAAGTCCGGAATTTACTTTGTGAAAATCAAGGTGGGTGCCCAGAACATGGCGGGCAAGATACTTGTGAGATAGCGCACGACATTACAGGCCAATATGTGATTAAACTCAAAAGGTGGGCATTGTTTCCACCTTTTTTTTGCGTATGGGGCCAATATCTGGAACTAAAAAAAATTATTATTTGCTTATCGTGTCGCAAAAGCGTTGGGAAAATGCGAGTGTATGATCCCCATTCAGGCGACTTTGGAGGCTGTGATGAAAATATTGGCGAAATTCTTGATAGTCCTGCTGATTACGGTGGGGGGCTCTTTTGCCGGTTCGGTGGAAAACGCAGTGGGCGCCTCGACTTTCAAACCGGTGGTGTTTTTCTGCAGCGAAACCAATGGCGGAAATATGCCTTATAATTACGAATGTTTCATACGGCAGACGATTCCCGATTCTGTTCCCGTGTTTGTTCGTGAAGGTTGGACTCCTTCTGAAACCTGGAGTCAGTTTGTCGAAAATCTTAACAATAATTTGCTGAGTAGCGTGGGAAATGCCGATGAAGTTAACATTTCCCTAGAGTCCGATATAAACTTGGGGGGCTATTTCGTTTCGAATGGCGATACCGCTTGTGCCATGGATGATTTTACTCCCCTTTCATTTGCGGGTGTGGGAAAAAGTGTAGAATTTCATGGAAATGGCTATGGTATCAATGGCTTTTGTTACATAAAGGAAGATGAGCTGTCTGGGCAAGCGTCTTTTTTTGATGGATACAACATTAGGTTAATTGAAAATCTCAAGTTCGATGGAGCGTATGTAAAGCTCTCTGGAAAGGGGAGTGCCGAAATGCCTCTGCTTGCCTCGATTGTGGTTGCTAGTGCTGACAATATCACCCTGACTCAAGTTCAAGTTGAAAAATCTAGCCTGAATATCTCGGCTCCGAGCGGAACCAATTTGGTGAGTGTGGGCGGTCTGGTCGGATATGCTGTGAGGGTGAATGAAATTGAAGTGACATATTCAGTGGCTGATGTCGAAATTGTTGTAGAAGGGGAGCCTAATGCTCTTTTTGCGGGAAAATTGGTCGGCTATGTGGAAGGAAGCAGTGATGCGGAGAAAGGAGGAACATTTGTAGTCGAAGGCAATATCTCTAAGGGAGATTTAATTGTGCCCGATGGCTATGCCTCTATGGAAAAAGTTTACTTGGGGTATGTTGCAGGTGGATTGGCGTATGCGCCAACGGTGCAAATCAGGTCGAACTATCATTTGGGAAAAGGCGATGTGGACATCAAGTCGGCCTTGGGTGTTTTGAAAAATTCCCAGGGTGTCGATGTTACAGATTGGCCTGCCGGAAACTTGAACGATTACGATGTCCGCTACAATTACCGCAATACGGCCAAGAACGGCTCTAAGAGCTTGAAGGCAGACGGCAGCCTGAGTAAGGATGGCTCAGGTGAAATTGCGGTGGGAGAGGAAACCTGGAAGAACGGCGTCTTGTCTGATTCGCTGATGAAAACCCGCTTGTTCACCTACATTTTAAATGAAGGAATGAGCGGCTCCACCTATTGGGAAGACGATGGAAGCTACCCCTATCTCTCTGACACAAGGACCGCCTATAAATTAGAGTTTGATGTAAGTAGCGAAATTTATTCGAAACTCTCGACCGCCGACAAGAAATCTATAGACAGTTACCTTACCGTGAAAACCTATCAGGGAGCGAATAATCCGAGTTCCCAACAGTATTACATAATTGACGCCTTTTCGGGAAAGGACTACAGCCTGGATGCCAACTTTGTGAAAACGATGAATGCTTTGAGCGTGAAACTTGCGGTCCTCATGCAGGAAGTACCAGTTGCGTCTAATCTGGAAAAAATGAAACTTTACGGTGATGAATACGCTCGTGCCGTGTTGGATAAAAAGCTCGCCGTCGTGTACGAAATACCTGACCCTGCCGTGGTGACCGGCGAAAGCTTGATCTTGATGGACGACTATTCCGTGGATTTTCTTTATTCGTGGAAGCGACCCGAGAGTGTCTATTTCTATTCAGCTCGCGAAGCGGTTCCCTTGGTCTTTGGCGAAAATAACCAAACGCAGACCGTGCTCCAGGCCTACGTAAACTGCAAGCCGGGATATGAAGATGAATGCAACAAGGCTTCTTATAGCAATCAAGAAGGCGGCGCTTTCTGGAACTTTGGTCAGCTCCTAGATGAAGTTAGGTATATGATGATGGATGGCCCCGAGGAGATGTATACGGATACGTTACACCTAGTTTACGGCTCGGTGCAGTCGGTAAATGCTCCCTTGGTTTATGTGGGCTCGGAGGAAAGTCGCAGCAGGACTTATGTCGTGTCGTACGGTTACAAGAACGGAAAGCTTGCCTTTAAGGATTCCATTTATGCGGGGGGGCCGGACAATGCGGGTATGTATAACAACTCGAAAGTGGCGATGTCGAAATTCGCCGCCTTTACGGAGACAGGCTTTGTCCTGAAAAACTGGACCGTTGATTTATGGCTGGGCGGTCAGAATAGCCGCGACCGCATAGAAGACTGCATGTTCAATGGCTTGTGTGACAATGTAATCTCTGCCAGTTCGAAAACAAATTACTTGGAGTCGACATCGAATCTGGATAAAATGTTTGAAAGCGTAAGTGAAGGCGCCGACATGCCGCCTTTGCACCATGTTACGGTGACCTTGGGGGCCGAGGAACTCCTGGATATGGATAGTCTTGTTCAGGCGATGTCTTACTATGGCGGCTATAACGCTCCAGATTATACACTATTTATGCAGGTGACTCCGGAGCTTATTGCGGTTTCCTACAAGGTTACCTTTGATGTGAATGCGGGCGACGACAACGTGTTCCTGGGTGAAAAGCTGACGTATATGGACACCTATTCCCGCGACAATGAATATTCTTCGACGCTTCCGGGAGTCTATTCGACTAAAGCCTGCTTTAAGGGCTGGGGCGAAAAGCTGAAGGATCCGGAATATAAGTATTCAGCCCTGGACGGATATCTGTTCGAGACCATGGATATTGCCGATAATGCTTTTAGTTTGTATGGCAGGTGGCTTAAGGTTGGCGAAGACACGAAAGAATGCATGGAAATTTATACGAACGACCTGAAACTCACGACAGTCAACATCGAAGGCGAGGAGGGCTCTTACGGCACGGTGTCGCTTTGGCAGTCCTACGCAAAGCTTGGCAAGGATATGGTCAAGTACACCCATGAATTTGAATCGGGTGTGATGCAGGTTCCGCAGGCAGACGAGCAGATGAACTTCCACGTGGCGTCAAAACCTGCCAAGGGCTACAAGCTTTCCAAGCTGGAGTTGCTCACGATGTCCGCGGATGGATATTCGCAGGTAAACTCCGCCTATTTTGGCATTGCTGACACCTCGTTTTCGCTATACCCACAAAGAGGTGTGGATGCTGAACTGAAGGCCTACTTTGGGCGCTATGTCAATGTCGCTACGAACTTGAACGGCGACCACGGCGAAGTTTTTTATGGCGTAGATTCCAGGATGGATTCTATTATGGTGCTCGAAGGCGGCCAGGCGCTGTTCCCGTCGACGGTCTATACGGCAGAAGCATGCGTATGGGGCTGGGCTTTTGATTCTAAGGCCAAGTGGGACGATGCCGAAGGGGTGTACCATGTGATGAGTAGTGACCAAAACCTGTATGACTTGGCGGAAAAGTCGAAGGCGTTCTATGCGGTATGGATGAATGGCGATGAATGCGTGGACAACGCCCGCTACGGCCGGGTTAAACTGACTGCTGAACATGGTGCGGTGCAGTTTGTAGAGACTCAGGACAATGCCGATACTTCGTATGTCCATTCTTTTGCAAAAGACAACACGATGCTCTTGCCGCATGAAATGTTCGGTGCCGTCTGGACGGTGCGCACCCTCCCGGAAGAAGGCTACAAGCTGGATTCCCTGGTGCTTACGACTCGCAACCTTATCGATAACGAGCAACAGCAGGAAGAGTGGGTGGAATCCCGGTTTGTGTTGCAGGACGGAGACACCCTGCTGGGCCACATGCAAAATGCAACGATGCGGGCGTATTTCTCGGAAATACCCGAGGATGTGGAAGATTCCTCGGCCTTGCAGCTTGTACGTCACGAACTGCTCCAGTCGGGAAATGCGGTGCAGTTGACTCTTGAAACGAATCAGTTTGAAGTAGATGGTTCTGCCTCACTACAGGTTTCATTGACGGATGCCCTGGGTGTTGTCCTGGAAAACGCAGGCTTTGTCGAAGAAGTGAAGGTTTCTCCTTATGAACGTGTCTGGACAAAATATCCGTTGCTGCCCGGAAAGTATGTGCTGAAGGCAACACTTTCGGACAAGGCCGAGAAGGTGTCGTTCGATACCGCGTTTACGGTGAGCGCGGAAATTGCCGCTGCTCCGGATGCTTGGCGAATGGTTTCGCTTTCGGATGTAGAGATTGATTCCATTGTGTGGGATGCCGACCCGGTGTTCTACCACTGGGACGAGGCCGCTTACTTTGGCGATTTCTGGAAGTACCGGAAGTATCGCGGTGACAAGGTTGTGGCTGAACAGGGATTTTGGTACAGTTCCCTGGAAGGTCGTCCGCTGTTGCTCCGCAGGGATTCGGCAAGGACGGGTAACGAAATTGTCTGGAAACTCGATAGCGGCTGGAACATGGTGGCAAACCCCTACGGTTGGGGGGTGCAGCTGAATGCGGAACAGCTTGAAAAGGATTCCCTGGTACTGACGGTTTGGAATCCTGAGAGTGCGGATTACCCGGGGAAGACCTTGTATCTTGGCCCTTACGAGGCGGCTTGGGTGTATTCCGAGTCCAAGAGAACTGCCGAGGTCGGTCAGGAACCGTTCTTTGTAAGTGCGGCGGAACATACTCCGGGATTTGGCTATCCGCTTGAAAAACGAGTGCTGGCGAAAGCTGAATCTCGCAGTAACTGGACGCTGCAGGCGGTTCTTTCGGATACGAAAGGGCACCGGGATTCTTGGAACGTAATCGGTGCCGGTGCCGCGGCTGAACAGCCGGAACCGCCGGAGGGAATGGGCGACCATGTGAACCTGTCTCTCTTGGAAGGCAAACGCACCCTCGCGAAATCCATCAGGAGTGCCGATGAACGCTATGAGTGGAAGATGGCGTTGAGCGCTACGGGCGACCGTGCGGGCTACCTCAGGTTCGAAGGCGTGAAGGCTCTGAACGAGATGGGCCTCAAGGTGTTCGTGACGGTGGATGGCAAGACGACCGAAGTCGTTGCGGGCGACTCCCTGAAGGTGATGCTCAAGGCGGCGGGAGCTACCGCTACGGTTCGGGTGGCTCCGATGGATGCCCGCGCCCTGGCCTCTAAGGTCGAGAATTTGCGGTTTGAATATGTTCCGGGTGCCCTCCAGGTAGGCTTCGATGTCGGCGAATCCCTGGCTGGCGCAGGCTACCAGGTACAGCTCGTGGGCGTAAGCGGCAAGGTGGCTGCCTCTGCCCGAGGAAAATCGGTTGCCGGTCGCAACGCGCTCGCACTTACTGCTCCGAAGCCTGGCCTGTACCTCCTCCGCGTCCGTGTCGGCAGCGAACAGGCCTCCCGTAAAGTGGCAGTTTCCCGATAATTTGGGTTTTTAAGGGTGGAACGCCTTAGGCGTGGGGCTGAGTCAAGGCCGAAAATAGGGGAGACTTCCCCCTTACAGACCGCTCGGCTCTTGTTTTATGGAATCCTATGACATCGCCTTGCTCTCGCCCCCTCGATTTGTTAATACAAATCGATTGTGGCTCACTAGTAGTATTCCTGTAATCTTGCCATAAGGGCGGCATTTTTCTAAATTTGGCCGCACTATGACAAAGGCTAAATTCATCAAGTTCATCATCGCGTCGGTGCTTGCCATCGTCGCCCTCTTCTTGCCCTACGAATCCCTCGGATTCGATGCCGCAAGCCCCATGGGAATCCTGAACCCGCTCGAAATCCGCGTGATTGGCGTTTTCGTGATGGCGGCCCTCTTCTGGATCCTGCAACCGTTCCCGATCTGGTCTACCTCGATGCTCGTCATCGTGCTCATGATCGTGACGATGTCCGACTCGTCGCTCTCGCCTTTCCGCGTGGACGGTGTGACGATGATCAGCCATAAGTCCATTATGGCAACGTTTGCAAACCCGATCATCATGCTTTTCTTGGGCGGTTTCTTCCTCGCTGCAGCCGCTACCAAGTACAAGATGGACTTGAACCTCGCCCGCGTGCTCCTGAAGCCCTTCGGAAAGAACCCGAAGTTCGTGCTTTTGGGCCTCATGCTCATTACCGCCGTGTTCTCCATGTTCATGAGCAACACCGCAACCGCCGCCATGATGCTTGCCATCCTCGCTCCGGTGCTCAAACTCTTTGACGAAGATGACCGCGGTAAGGCTGCCTTTGCCCTCGCTATTCCGCTGGGAGCCAACATCGGTGGTATGGGCACCCCGATCGGTACGCCTCCTAACGCGATTGCCCTCGGCGCCCTGAACGACGCTATTGCCCGTGGCGACCTGGTCGCAAACCCGGTGAGCTTCGGTCAGTGGATGGCCTTCGGTATTCCGTACGTGATTGTTTTGATGGTGATTGCTTGGCTCTTGCTCCTCAAAATCTACCCGATCAAGATGAAGGAAATGGTCCTGAAGATCGAAGGCGCCGGCAAGTTCGATACCAGCCCGAAAGCAATTATCGTGTACATTACCTTTGTCGTGTGCGTTGTCTTGTGGGTGACCGGTAAGGGTGTCCACGGCATTAACGATAACGCAATTGCTATGATCCCGATGGCCGTGTTTGCCTTGACCGGCGTGATTACCAAGAAAGACCTGAACGCGATGAGCTGGGACGTGCTCTGGCTCGTGGCTGGTGGTTTCGCTCTCGGTGTGGGCCTCAACGCTACGGGCCTTGCCGCTCACTTGATCAAGACGATCCCGTTTGCAAGCTGGTCTCCGTTCGCACTCATGATCGGTTGCGGTATCATCTGCTTGTTCATGGCGAACTTCATGAGCCACACCTCTACGGCTACGCTCTTGGTTCCGATTCTTTGCGCCGTGGGCATTGCCTGCCAGGACAACCTCGTTGGCCTCGGTGGCGTGACCGCCCTGCTCGTTTCTGTCGCCTTTGCAAGTTCCTTGGGCATGAGCCTCCCGATTTCGACGCCGCCTAACGCCTTGGCCCACGCTACGGGTTACACCGACACTAACGGCATGGCGAAGACCGGTATCGTGATGGGTCTCGGTGGTCTCGTGGTTTCTTGGGTGATGATGATCCTCCTTGCCAAGATGAACTTCTTCGGTACTCCGGTTCCGAAGGCTGTTGAAGCCGCTCCTGCCGCTCCGACTGCTGTCGAAAAGGTTGTCGAAGCCCCGGCTGCTGTTGAAGCTGCCGCTCCGGTTGTCGCCGATAGCGCTGCCACCGTTACCGCAGACTCTACCGTTGCTGTCGCCGTTGATAGTGCTGCCGCTGCTAAGGTTGAAGTTGCCGCCCCTGTTGAAGAGAAGGCTGCTGCTCCGGTTGACTCCGCTGCTAAGTAATTAGGATTCCGGCAAAGCCGGATTGATGCTTTAGGAAGCCGCCTCGCAGGGGCGGCTTCTTTGCGTTTAATCGCTGCATCCGGGAGTTTAAGGGCAGAGCCCCACCCTGGTGGCCATGCGCACTAAGGCAACAAAAGCATATAAGGCGAACGCCGCGACAGAATGTTTACATTCTGGCATGGTTGAGCCGAAATTGCGGACGCCAAAGGCGTCCACTTGCCAAGAGCTGTCCGCCTTAGGCGAGTAGGTACTGTAAGCCACGGCGAAGCCGTAATTTGTTCGCGTGCGGAGCAGGCTGAGCTGTGGCTGAAAGTAGGGAGAGCCTTTTCCCTTTGGCATAGAAAAAAGAAACCTCGCTAAAAAGCGAGGTTCTTTCAGTGGTCGATACAGAACTCGAATCTGTGACCTCTACCATGTCAAGGTAGCGCTCTAACCAACTGAGCTAATCGACCGAGGTGAGACCAAATATAGAAAAGGCTTTCTCGTTTGTCAAGGGGTATTGACGAACTATCTCTCCGAGGCGGGAACCCAGTAGCGTAGTCGTCCGTTGACATGTACGGGGGGCAGGCTATCGATGCACGAGCCGGAGCGGCAATCCTTGAAATAGAGGTCAAAATGGGCGGTCCAGAGCGAATCCCCGATGATTTCGTCGAACCGGATGGTGCTGCTGTCCTCGATAAGGGGTGCTTCTGGCGAGAATTCCTCGCGCATCCAGGTGACGTACTGGAACCTTCCGCTCAGGTTGGCCCTTGCGACGGGCGTGAGGGCCTTGCCGGTTTGCGGATTATTGACCATCAGCGAAATCTGGTCGCCGCGCTTA
This sequence comes from uncultured Fibrobacter sp., assembly GCF_946062555.1. Lineage (GTDB taxonomy): Bacteria > Fibrobacterota > Fibrobacteria > Fibrobacterales > Fibrobacteraceae > Fibrobacter. The sequence continues at coordinate 21,966 of NZ_CAMGVQ010000033.1, read as the reverse complement.
CTTTCGTTGATTTGAGAGCAGAAATAGAAGTAGTGGTGGCTGTTGTTCACGTAAAAGGGCGGTTCCACGTCGTTCTTGGTGAGATCGATGCTGTAGGGGCCGTTCCCGTTGACGGTGTACTTGAGGTAGCCGCCGCCCTTGACTTCCCAGCTGCTATTGATGTCTCCGCAGCTGCAAAGCAGGGCTAGCGTGAGGCATAATACGGTGCTTAAAGCGCTCAAGAAAGCGCTTGTCGTTCGCCGAGCCGTTCTCGCAAAAGAGGTCTTTGCTGTTGCACCTGGATTCATGCCCCTAAACTAGAAATTATCTTTGTGCTAGACTTCCTATGAACGACATCAATGCCATTTCTAGCGATTCCCGTACCATCCGGAGACTCGATGTGGAGACTCCTCTGGGGGTGGTGCATCTGGCGGGATTCTTGCAGAAACCGGACCACCGGTCGGTCATTCTAGGCATTCTGTCGGAGTATGTGGGCGAGCCTGTAACCGCTGCGGATATCCTGGAATCCAAAGAAGATACGCGTCCTAAATTTCCGAAGCTGGATTTTGACGTGAACTGGACGCATTCAGACGGTTACTGTGTCGTGGCTTTTGGCGGACGAGGCTCTCTAGGGTTGCGTCTCGGGGTGGACCTGGAACGATTTTCCCCTCGGCGCCTACACCTCGCGGAACGGTTCTTCAGTACCGAAGAGGCAGCCCTCGTAAAGTCGCTGACGGCATTGTCGGGAGAATTCGCCGAACATGCAGCCGAGCGGGAGTTTTTCCGTCTGTGGTGCCGCAAGGAAGCGTTCTACAAGTGCGTGGGCGGCGAGTTTTTCGAAGGTACTCTTCGGCGCAATATGCTAAAAAATCCGGTGCACCTGGATGCACCGGATCGTTCAGTTTACCTTGTCGACCTGGACGGCTCGGCTGTCGGAGCTCCTATGAAGGCCGCTCTCTGCCTCGCCGTTTCCGCTTGATTCCGGACTCGGAACAGGGATTCATTCAAAATCCAAATTACGAACTCCGAATTCTGAAATTTGAATTAGTTGGGCAGTTCCTGTTCGCCACTTGCGATGGGGGCGTCAGGAGAGTTTCCTCCCGGCTGCTGTGGGGCTTCGAGTGCGTACAGCGGGAGGCTTGCCAGTTCTTCGTCGTCGACGATCAGGCGAATGATGTACTTGTCGGGGCGCTTGATCTGGAGGCGCTGCAGGTTCAGGACCATGTTCACCGCGGCGGTGTCGAATCCCTGGGCGATTGGTTCCAGCGGAATTTTAGACTGCATCGAGGGCACGATCGGCTTGCCGCACACATCCTCGAATGCAAGCGTCAGGTCGTGCATGCCGGCTTCGCTGCGCGAGTAACGGATACGGAATGCCGTGGAGCACTGCGGGATTACGAGCGGGAATTTTGCAAAGATTCGGTCGAATGCTCCAAGGATATTCAGACGGCCTCCGGACCCGTTGGCGGTCGCGGCGTCACAGATTGCAGCAATTTCGATATTCATTATTTAATCTCCCAGTTGTCGGCCACGTACTTCATCACGAGCGGGCCGTTGTTGCGGTTGGCGCCGCCCGCATTTTCGCGGGCAAGCATAGATACATAGACTTTGCCAGAATTGTCGACGGCGAGCATCGGGAACGATCCGCGCAGGTAGTAGCCCTTGGTTTCGTTGAAGACAGCCTTGAAGTAGGGCAACTGGTTCTCGCCGTGCAGGAGCCACTTGTTGTTCTCGAAGCGGTATACATGGACCTGCGACAGTTCGGGTTTGCCCTTGTCGTCTATGGCGGCGTAGATGACTCCGTTATAGATGGCGATGCTCAAGTGGTAGGCGAGAATGCCTTCGTTAATGGGGGTGCTAGCGAATACGCTGCCAGTCTTGATCCAGGAGATTTCGTTGCTCGAGATAGTTCCCTTGCCCATTCGTGGCCCGTAGGTATTCACGTCACGGCTAAGGAAACCCATGTAGATTGTTGTTTCGTCACAAACGAGTTTTGGCTGGCTTACATTATATGCACTGAAACCATCCCGCTTGATTAGCGAGTAGTCGGTTTTGTATAGTCCATAGTAAGCGGTGTAATCGGTGGCTACGCCCATCACAATCAGCCTACCGTCGCTGTTATAGGTTGCATCGAGTTCGCGGTATTTTTGGTTCCCGTCGAATTTGCCGAACTTGGTATTCTTGCTCCAGACGCTGCCGCTGTAATCGTACATGTAGATCTTCTGGTCGTCGCTCGCAATTACCACGACGTGCGGATAGCTGTCGCTTTCCTTGCTCACGATTTTTGCGGAGCTGATTTTTTCGAAGGTAGCTCCGACTTTGGCGAAAGACGAGGTTGCGCCCGCGGACTTGTATACGGAAAGTTTTCCGGTCTTCTCGAGTGCGGCAAGGTAGAGGGCGTTGCCGTGTACGGTAACGCTGAGCTGCGTCACGGAATCGTTGAGGGTGATGGTTTCGCCGACCTTGTTCCAGTTTGTTCCGTCAAAACGTTTCGCCGCGACTGATGTCTTGCTTTCGAGGTAGACGACAACCGGCTTGTCGTTGAAAATGGCGAGTGCGGGAGAGGTGTTAACGGTCGATGCCGCAAGAACGGTGTCCTTGCCCTGGTTTTTCCATGCCTTGCGGAAATAGACCGTGCGGCTGACTTCGGCGGCGCGGTGGCGGCTGAGGAAGCCGGGCGAGACCGTTTCGGCGCTGCTGTCGCGGTAATCCAGCGTAATCGTTATGGATCCTTCGGTTGACCTGCGGGTGAAGGCCGTGTTGAATTCGGCGATGTTGGTATCTAGGCTTCCGTTCGCGCGGCCCTGGTAGAAGTTGTTGTCGACATTGCTGAATTTCCAGCGGAAATCCTGCATGTTCTTGTCGCCGAGGTCGCCGAGCTTGGAATTGAAACCGCCCCATTCCGGAGTGTAGAAATAGAGCGCCGCGTCATCGACAGCTTCATCGCCGCTCCACAGGTAGACCGTATCTGCCGCGGTAATGACGCCTACGGGGTGGTATTGCATCAGGCGGACTTCGGTTGAGTCACTGAAGGTCGCCTTGGTGCTGGTTTCCTGAGCCGAAATCACGCAGACCATGTCCTTCCCCTTTTCAGAGTAGGTGGAGTCCTTGCCGATTCTGAAGGACTGGTGGTTTGCGGCATAGTCGTACTTGGTGACCTTGTTTTCCATGGTCTTGCCGGTCGCCTTCTCCTTGCATTCCCAGGTGAACCAGTCGATGCCCTGCCATACGTCGTTGACCGAGGCGTCCAGTTCAAAATTGTCGCCGGGGTTCAGGTAGATGACTTCGTCCTTGACCCAGATGAGGGGGACGTCGGTCGAGAAATTGATCTTGGTCGTGTCGCTTGCGGTGTTGCCGTCGTTGTCGGTTGCGCGGGCGATACAGTAGAAATTGGCCTGTACAGCGGGTGCTTTCCAGACGGTGTCAAAGTCGCTGACGGTTTTCCAGTTGGCGGCAATTTGTTCCGATGTAGCGCAGCTCCATTCGCGCTTGGCGATTGAACCCGGATCCGAGGGAAGTCCGTTGTTGTCGCTTGCCGTTGCGTTCAGGGCGATGTTGTAGCCTTCGCGGACAGTCAGGTTGTCGTTTGCAACCTTGATGGTGGGCGGTGCCAGGACAATGTCGATTTCCACGGTGTCCTTCGCGATGTTGCCGTCGTCGTCGGTGACGCGGACAATGCACTTGTATCCGTTCTGCGGAACGGACGGCATCGTCATAGTCGTCCTGGGCGTTGTCTGGTGGCTGTAGGTAAAGCCGATGTTCTGGGCAGAGGCGGCGCCGCAACCCCATTCATATTTGACCAGGGTGCCGAGAGAGTCCTGTGCGTGTGCGTTCAGTTCTACGACATCCTTGATGGTGACCTTGTTGTAGTTGACAAAGGCCGTAACGGTCGGTAGTCCGACGATGACCTTGTATACGGCGGTGTCGCGGGCCGTGTTGCCGTCGTCGTCAGTGACCTGTACCACGCAGTAGTAGGCGTTCGTTGCCGTCGAGGGCATACGCACGACTGCTTCGGGGCCGTTCATCGGACCCCAGCTGGGGTTCTTGAGTTCGGAAAGGTTGTCGCTGCAGGCGGAATCGTAGGCGGCGATGTAACCGAGTTTGTCCGTCGCGTTCGCCTTGAGCGTCTGCGAACTGTTGATTTTTACGGTGTCCTTCTTTGTCGAAAGTCGTACAGTCGGAAGGTCGAGCAGGGTCGTGAAGAGGAGCGTGTCGAGGCCTTCTTCTCCGTCATCGTCGATTGCCTTGAAAATGCAGCGGTGGTTCGTGACTTCGACTCCGGGGAGTTGCAACTTGAGCGGAACGTCGTTGACCGATTTCTGGGGGACGCTAAATGTGGTGTCGTGGTCAAAGGCGACCATACCGTTGCTGCAACCCCATTCGATCTTGCTGATGGTTCCGAACTTGTCGCTTGCGGAAGCCTTGACCGTCACGATAGAATTAATCTTGTATTCGTTTGAGTTGCTTTCGGTGGAAGCGTTGATGCTTGGCGGATCGTTTACGACTGTCACGGTGGTCACAGCTGAAGAGGATTTATCATCCTGGTCCTTCACCGTGACTGTAACGGTGTGCAGTCCGACTGCGTTGAAGGATATGTCCGCTTCCTTCACGTCTTTTGCGGGGCAGCCGCTTGCAGAACCGGAGCAAGCCCATTCAATATGGAGCTCGGTAGATGCCTTGCCGAGGTAGGCTTCGACCTTAAAGTGGACGGGGTCGTTAAGGCTTACGGTGTCGTCGAATGCGGGCTCAGTAAAGATGGCTGCCGGATCATCGCCCAGGATACCGAATTTGACCTGCGTCTTGACATTGGCTCCGTTGCTCTTGTATTCCGCCGTCATAATATAGTCTTCGCCCGGCTTGGCGCTGGATACCTCGCTATAGTCGAGTCTGTAGGTCGTGGTACCGTCATCGAGGACCTTTGTCTTCTTGGTGGTGGCTCCGTTGCCCACATCCCATGTCCAGATGACGGAGTCCGCTGCCGGGAAGGCGCCAATCACTTTCGCAGTGAAGTCTAACTTTCCGCCTGTTCCGATGCGGGCGTTCTGGGCCCCGTTCACGTTCAGGGTCATCGAGGTCGCCTTTACGACAATAGTCTGGGTGGGAAGGGTGGTTGTGTTTCCTGCCTTGTCCTTTGCGGAATAGTTGAACTGGTGCTCTCCGTCCATCAGGCCCGAAAGGGCGAGCGGACAGTTGAACACGGCGTTGTCGTCGTCCTTGCTGCAGTTGAGAGCCTGAGCCTTTCCGTCGATAGCGGCGGTGACGGTGTCCAGGAACGATCCCAGGTCTCGAGCGTAAATGGCAAAATTGTATTCGCGGCTAGTCAGCGTGTCGATGTTTTTCACGAGCAGGACCGGCGCTACAGTGTCCTTCAGCAGCATTTCGTCGTTCATGATGGTGTTGCCCGATTCAATGAATAGGTCCTTGAGTGTGACGGACTTGTATTCCTTGGCGGAATCGGAACTTGCGGTGGCGGTGTAGGCGCCTGCGTCCACCTTCACCGAGTAGTTTCCCTTTTCGTCGGTGTAGGCGTCAAAGGTCTTGTTGCCGTTGCTGAATTCCACGTGGATTCCCGCATGGTTGCTGCGGGCCTGGTACTTGGCCGTACCCGAGAAGGTTCCCTGCGTCGAACTCAGGTCGCCGATGTAGAAGTTCCAGGGACGACTCGAACCTTCGCCGGTCGAGATACGTTCCATACGGACGATATCGTAACCGTCGGTAACGTACATGTCCCAGTAGATGCGGCCCGTCAGTTGTTTGCTCGGATCGCTAATCAGGGTAATGACGTTCTTACCTTGCTGGTTGATGGGTTCGAAAATGTTCGAGGTGAATTCGGCGGCAATCAGGTCGTCCGGCGTGAACGCCTTTTGGGGCGGCTGTCCGTTCTTGGAAACCTGGGCGTAAATGAAGTATTGCAGGTTCTGCGGGTTGTCGTCATCTGTACCTTCGTAGAAGAAGTAGAAACGGTCATTGATGTTGTGACGTGCACCGTCCTGCGGGTAGATAATCTTGAGTTTCGGGATGCGGTTGAAGTGCAGGTTCACGCTGTCCTTGGTCGTATTGCCATCGTCGTCTGCTACGATGACGTAAATCTTCTGGTTTCCGAGCGAGTCTATCTTGGCATCGCTATTCTTGATGGTGAGGTAGAGGGAGTCGTTGTCTTCGAAGGTTTCGTATTTCCAGACCTTGGCGGAATCCTTTCCGCTGGCATCCAGGTCGACCTTGATGTTTACGATGGTTCCGAAGGAGTCGCTTGCAAGAATCGGGAAGGTGATGTCGCCATCGTGTCTGGTCCACAGGGTGTCCTTGGGAACGGTCAAGAGCGGCTTGGTGTCGATGACCTTGACCCAGGCCTTGCGGGTGGCCGTACCGGAAGTGTCGGTAGCATTGTTGCCGTCAAAGGCGACAAACCTGGGCTCGTAGAGTCCAGGTTTTGCGTATGCCCAGGCTTGGGGCTTGGCGTTGCCGCCGATGATGGTCGTGTCCTTGCCGTTCTTGTCAGTAAGTGTCCACTGGAAACGGTAAATCTTGTCGACATGGTAGGGGAGGAGGCCTATCATATAGACGGTGTCGTTAACGGTAACCGTAAGCGTGTCGGGTATGGTGTCGGCTTCCACGACGGCCGTGTTTGCCATGGAGTCGGCGAATGCCTGCGCATCAGGAAGGGGCTCGTTAAAGATGAAAACGCGGGAGTGGTTGTTCTTCAGGTTCACGTTTTCCTTGACGGACGATTCCCTGGAACAGCCGAAAAGGGCTATCATGGCGCTCAGGCCAAGGGTAAAAAACAAAAAATGGGGTACACGCATAGCACATCCTCAATTAAAATCAAGATATTTTTTACACTTTAAATCTATCTTTTTTATTCGTAAAGCGTGTGTGATAAAACGCACCGATGGAGCTTGTTTTATGGAAGAAATCCCTCTTTGGTATCATCTTGCGGTGTTTTTTGTGCTGGGAGCCTGTGTCGGCAGTTTTTACAACGTGATCGTGTACCGCATGCCGCGCGGAATTTCGCTGATCAATCCGCCTTCGCATTGTCCCTTGTGCAAGAAGCATATTCCGCTGTATTACAACCTGCCCATTGTCGGCTGGCTGATTCTGCGCGGAAAGAGTGCCTGTTGCAAGCAACCGATCAGTATCATCTACCCTATTGGCGAAAGTATTTGCGGCTTGCTCGGTGCGCTGGCCCTTTATGCGGCGACCGGATTCACGACGAACTTTACCGCCCCGGTGCAGGGTATGGAAGTGTGGGCCGACGCCCTGGCGCTTTTCTGGCTCCTGCTCGGCATTTATCCGGTGAGCGCGGTTGATTTTAAGTACAAGTTAATTCCCGATTCCATTTCGGTGGGTGGCATTGTCGCGGGGCTCGTCATTTCGTTTATTCCGGGGGGCGTCACCCCTGTCGAAAGCATTGTGGGCGCTGTAGCTGCCGGCGGTGGCCTTTACCTGCTGGGCTTTGTTGCATCGAAGGTGCTGCACAAAGACGCCATGGGTTTTGGCGATGTCAAGCTCCTCGCTGGTTTCGGAGCCATCATGGGTTTTACCCGTGCGGTCGAAGTGCTGGTGGTCGCCTCGATTCTTGGCATCTTGATTATGGTGCCGTACGCAAAGATTGCCGAACGCCGTGCCGCTAAAAAGGTTGCTCAAAATAAGGCTTCGCAAAATAAAAAAGCTTCCGCAGGCGAGGCGGAAGACGAAGGTGCCGGACAGATTCCTTTCGGCCCGTTCCTCGCGGTAGCCGCCCCGTTTATGTATTTGTGGGGCGATGCGCTGAAGGATGTCTATATGAAATTCGTTCTCGGCGAATAAGGGCTTCTGCGCGAATTAGCTGTAGTCCCTGATGTGAAAATGCTCGCGAAACTGCGAGCATTAGCTGTAGAGTTTTTAAAAGTCTTTCTGCATTTCGTAGAAGGCCTTGAGCCATGCCTTGAGGCGGGTCCAGTCTTTTTCGCCATCCTTGCGAATATAGCTGCCGAAGGAATGGACGATAAGGTTTTCTAGCGGATAGTCGCCGACCAGCATTCCGGAGAGACCGTAGAATTCGCTGGAAAGCTTGAGGTCGGTATCGTGGAATGTGTCTCCGTCTACGGCGATGGTGAGGTGTTTCTTGTGGATGACGAACGAAACGTGGTGCCTTTCGCCGTCAAGGATTTTCGCCTTGCCGTAGATGACGCTATCTGTCGCGGCGGAATCGAGCCCGCTGTAAATCCTGGAACAGGCGTATTCAGCGTTCCTTTCGCATTGGGCTATTTTGAAACCGGTACTTTCTGAACCCAGGGAAAGAATGCTGTGGCGAACGCTGTCTTCTGTACCCACGGCGCGAATCCAGAATCCGACGGCTATGCTGGAATCTTCTGAGAATTCTACCCTGTAAAGAGAATCGCCCGAGGCGAACGAGTCTGAATACTGGATGCGGTTTGTGGCTGCTGCGAGGGGGTAGATTGCTCCGTGTACCTTGTAGATGGTGACAGCAGAATCCATGGGCGGAAGCATTACCCAGGTGGTGATGGAGTCTGCCCCCCTGTAGTTGGAATTGCTCCAGGGAAGGCTGTTTTGACTCTTGTCCATGAAGTCGGATGTAGTCGTGCTCCCGAAGGCGCATACGATGTAGTCGTCTTGTGTGACGGGCCTTTTGACTGGAATCGGTGCGATTAGCGAATCGAGCGTCTTGTCCTGGAGGCTGTCGAGAAGACTTATGGATGGGAGCGTGAAGGACCATTCGGAGACAATATCGACGACGGCGTTCTTGTTGGCGGTGCGGTCGTCTCCAGGGAAAACACGCCAGTAGACGGTATCCTTGCGGGCGGCTCCGTCATGGATAATTTCGACCTGGTCATAGTCTACGTAGGAGTCAGAATATGTTGATGCTGGGATATTCTCGATGCTGATGTATCCGGATTCCTGTGCGGTTTTGTCGTAGACTCCACAAGACAGGGTGCCCGTGATGCAGACAGAGTCGCCCGGAGCAATCTCGAGTGCCGCTGCGTTCAGCCTGATTTTTGCTGTCTCGTAAAGGTTGATCTCGAGGTGGGTCTCTACAAACCCGGTGTCGTTCAGCAACTCTTTGGACTCAAGAATTTTGTCGGTGATGATATTGCCAAAGGTGACGGCGCCGGAAGGATCCATACCCATGGCCACGATGCTAAAATCGCTGTAGGGCACGTTCTTGAAGGTGACTTCGTTGTTCGTGTCGGTGACGGCGGAGTCTATGATTTCGCTGCGGTCGTTAGCGGTACGCATCAAGGCGACTCTGGGGCGACTACTGATTTCGGAGGAGTCGCCAACTTCAAGATTCGTATTGACGCTGATGGTCAAACTTGCAGTCTGCCCCGATTCTGTTTCGGTAAGAACGCCCGCGGTGCTTGTGCTGTCGCTACAGGCGGTAAGGAGTGAGACTCCCCCTGTAAGCGAACAGAATGCCGCTGCGGCGAGGGACGGATAAAATTTGAAAAGTCCTTTATTCATCTGTCGCCCCTAGTCTAAATTTGAGAACAGGTGGATGTTCATCTGGTAAACGCCGTCGGCCTTTTCTTGATCTTCGCCGATGATGCGTCTCGCCTTCGCCTTGAATTCCTGCAGCTCGGCTTCAAGTTTCTTGTACGCCTCGCTCGAGATACTGAAGGTGAGCGTGCTCATGACGGTCGGCTGCTTGGGTGGCGTCATCAGGGCCTGTTTTGAAAGTTCGAAGCATTGCAACTGGTATTGCTTGATGAGTTCCGCGTTGTTGTACGGGCCGCTGCTGATACTTTCTTTGGTAGGCTTCCAGAAGCCGTTCTCGTTCTTGCGCGCAAGTCCGAGGCGTTCCAAGAGTGCAAGCGAGTCCTTGAGCTTTCCGAGTGGCACCTTCGGAAAAATCCGCTTTTGAACCGGGGCCATGTCGACGCCGACATCCATTGCGTCAAGAATCGCAAAAAGGGCGCTGTTGTACCAGTGGCTGTAGTATTCGTAGGCGTCTTCGTTTAAGATATGCTGCGGGTTCGGGTGCAGTTTCAAAAGTTCCTGCATCGCGGCGTTGCGGATGGCGTCGCTTTTAGCCTGGTCGAGTCCGACCAGGGTCTCAAAATACTTGGCCTCTTTCTTGTCAAGTTCCAGAATTTCGATAAATTTTTGCACCATGCGGGGGCTGACCTTCTTGCCCCTGAGAACATCGGCGAAGTAGCTGCGGCTCTTTTCGAGGCCCAACAGGTTGCAAATTTCGGTACGGGTAAAGCTCGGCTCCTCTTTGGCGCGGGTCGCTTGGTATTCTTCCAGGAACTTGCGAAAGTGAGTAAACTGGTATATGTCTAAATAGCGATTCACGGTAACTAATATAGATTTTTTATTGGAATTGTGCATGGTGGCTCAAAAAAATTTGAGAACATGTAGCGTGGCTCACATTTTTGGGAAAAACGGGAATTTTTACACCGAATTAACGAAAATGAGCATTTTTTTAGCTTTTTTTGCAAGATGATAACACTTTTTTACTACGGCAAACTGGAATATTGGGTAAAAAATGGATTATTTTAGAGATGAGGATTTTGGGAAATGAAAAAGGTGCTTTTTGTATATATAGTGACGGCGTGCGCTCTGGTCTCGCAGGTAAGTGCTCGTCCGGCTGCTCCGGGATTCCAGACTATTTCCAACAAAGACGGTAGCTCCGTGTCGATTCGCCATTTTGGCGATGAACATTACCATTATGCCGAAACATCTGACGGCTACCTGGTTATGGGCAATGGCGATGGCAGCTATGTGTATGTGGGCGAAGATGGCTTGGCGAGTAAAGTTATTGCCAAGAATGTTGCTGATCGCACTCCCGAAGAAAAGTCTTTCTTGAGCAGTTTAAACCAGGAGGCGGTTCGTCAGAAGCACCAAGAACTGAATGGGGACCGATTTCCCGAGGAAGAAGGACTGAACGAAAACGAGAACTTTAGCCATGTTCCCCTGATGTCGTATAATCAGGATGGCGAATCTGCCATGATGCTCCGACGTCCGACTTCGGAAAAATGGACGACTGGGGAACGTTGGTTTCCGGTACTCTTGGTAGGGACTACCGATAAAAATTATGGCGATTCAGCGGCGTTCCATGATTTTTTGAATAAGCCGGGCTACAACGTCAACAACAATATCGGAAGCCTGCGTGATTATTTCTTGTATGTGTCGGATAGCTTGTTTAATCCACATTTTGACGTGTACCCGATCCAGCTCAATAAGGCGTTGACGGACTATGGCACCGGCGACAACTTTAAGGAAGGCCAGTTTACTGCGGAAGGCCTTACGGAGTTGGCGAAACGTGCTGATTTCCAGGCGAACGCAAAAAAATATTGCATGAAAAATTCTAATGTCGACGGGTTTATATTCCTGTTCCCCGGCATGGAAGAAGACGCTCTCAAGCAGAGTGAAATCTTTTGGGGACACCAGTTCTGGATGCAGAGCAACGGATCGTCATCTGGCTGGTATCCGTCGGCATACAAGGCGGGTGGCTATACCTTTGACAAATACTTGTTTATTGCCCAATATGCAGATGGTTCAAGGAATTCCAAAATCAACAAGATGGGAATTTTTGCCCATGAATTTAGCCATGTAATGGGTTTAAACGATCATTATGGTAAGGATGCGAGTAAGCAGCAGGTGAATGGTCCGGGGGCTTACGACATTATGTCGCTTGGCATGTATAACGGAACTTCGTATAACGAAGGCAATGCGCCAATGGGGTATTCCGCGTACGAAAAAGAAATTATGGGTTGGCTGAAACTGACTGAGTTAGAAGCCGACCAAGTTTACTCCCTCAGAAAATTGAGCGAGATGCAGGCGTATTCTGTCACGAACCCGAACCAGAATGATGAATATTACATTGTTGAATACCGTCCGGCGGAATCTTACGATTCGTATATAAAGAATTCGATCAGTTGGAACCAACGCGGAAATGGCGTGTATGTGTGGTATATCGATTATGATAAAACGATTTGTGTGACGAACAATAATGCGAATGGCGATGTCGATCACCAACGTGTAGCGCTCAAGTCGGTGCTTGCGGCTAAAGGTTACTATGCGGACTTTACCTATGTGAATAAGAACGGGACGTCTTCTGTGCCGGGCGTTTACAATATTGTGCTCGATGGCGACGACAGAGCGTGCTTTACGACTTCGCAGGAAATCTCTTTGACGGCATGTCCCGAAGAATCAAGTTCTTCTGTCGCAAGTTCCAGCAGCGAGATTAATAGTTCCGACACCGAGGTCGAAAGTTCTAGCAGCGAAGAATCGAGTTCTAGTCAGGACGATGCGGAATCTTCTTCTAGTGAAATGCTGGAACCTGGTTTGTCTTCAACCGTTACTGGAATTGTCTCGGTTGTTGCGGCTCCGCAAGTGCAGTTCTCGCTGGAGGGTCGCCAGCTCCACGTGCAGACCGATGTGGCGGGCCTCAAGGAATTGCGGCTGTTCGATCTGCAGGGACATCTGCTCCATTCGGAAAAATTTTCCGGGAATTCGACTAGTCTTGAAATCGGAAAATTCAGCCGCGGAAAATATATCGTGCGGCTGAGCGTGGGTGACAAGCTTGTTGCCGTGAAAAGAATCTAAGAAACGGAAGAGAATGCCCCTGCATATTTGCGAAGGGCAGTGTGGCGATTTATTTCCCGCCGACGGGGAATAGCGCGAATTCTAGCTGGAAAACTTTATCGCTCCCTTCGTCTTCTTCGGCGAGGAGTGCGATTTCTTTGCGGAAGGCGTTGATGCGTTCCACAATGCGTTCGTAGCCTTCTTGGCTGATGCCGAGCGTGAGTCCCGAAATGTGGCGCGTGCCCGGAGGGTCGCGGTCGATGGAGTCGGCGGCAAGCTTGAGGCATTGCTGGTGGTAGCCGCGGAGAGCAAGTTTAGAAGTCCGGTCGCCGGTAGTAATGGCGCTTTCTGTCAGGACGTATTTGCCATTGTCGTCTTTCTTGATCAGCTGGCATTCTTCAAGCAACTTTACCGATTTTTTCGCCTCGTCGGCGGTGATATGCGGATGCACCCGCCTGGCGAGCGCTTCGAAGTCGCCGTCAAAACCGAATAGTCCGATGAGGCTACGGACGGTAAGGTGACGCCAATCCGAATACACCATGTACTGGGCGTGCCCGAGCAGGTGCTGCTTTTCGGCGAAACGGACAACCTTAAGCGTTGTCTGCATTTCTCCGAAGGCGGCGTTCCTTTCTTCGGTGGTTTCGGCCTGGTTGAACTTGACGAGCGCGACGAAGAATTCCGTTTCGTGTTTCCCGAGGCGCAGCCCCGAGGCGACTTTTGGAATGCTTTGGTTAGACAGATTTTTGTCGCCGTTCATCACGCGGCTGATAAAGTCCTTTGCCTTGAAACCGATCCTGTCCGAAAATACGCGGAGAGAAAAGGCGGGACTAGCCTCTTTCTTTGCGTTGTAGTAATCCTTCAAGAATTCCCGGTAATCCAGGTACTCGAAGATTTTTTTTGTCGGTTTCTTTTCGGCCATACCTTAAATGTAAGAAAAATGTCTACTCGGAGGTATGTCTTTAATGTTTTCCCGTTGTCCAGGAACAACGCAAAATGTGATGGTTGTCAAAAATAGCTTTGAAAAGATTGATGCGAAATTTAGATTATGGACACAAAAAGGGTGTACAGATATGAAAAATATGGGAAAAATGTTTGGTCGCGTCGCCTTGGTGGGCGTTGTCTCGATTTTAGGAATTTCTGCAGTGCAGGCCGCTGTTCCGGTGAGCGAAGTGGTGAGTCTGCCGACGGATGCCGCCTACGGTGGCGGCGACAAGGTGGGGTCGCAGCTGGTTGCGGCTACCTACAATGCGGGCGAGGGGCCGGGTATCTGGATTGTGGCCGATGGCGGCTACAGGCTCTACCATAACGGGGCGCTCCTTGCCGAAGACAACCAGGCGGGCCGCGTGCGTTTTGTGCCGATGACTTTCTTGCCCGGCGAGAACGCGATTTCGGTCGTGGGCGTGAACGGTTCCGGCGCTCCCGGCGTTCTTGTGCAGATTGATGATCTCGACAAATCCTACTATTCCGGCGGCGCTTGGAAGGCGAAACCTACGGTGGGTAACAACTCCTGGAAGAACAAGGGGCGCGACCTTAGCCAGTGGGGCGGTGCTACGACTTTGAACTATGCGAGCAGTAAGCTCCCGAGCGGGGCCGCCCTTTCGGGATTTGCCGCGAATACGCAGGCCAAGTGGATCTGGAGCGGCGCGGAAACTGACCCGACGGCCGTGCTGCTTTTCACATTCAACGTGAAGGCCGAAGGTTTCGGTGCTTCTACGACGGGCGGCGATGCAGGAAACATCGTCATCGCGAGCGATTCGGCGAGCATCCGCAAGTACCTGCAGAGTAACGATGCTGTGACGATTCTGGTGCCCGAAGGTACATACGACTTCAGGCGTTTCCGCAATGCAGTGACCGAGGCGAATGCGGCCGGGCGTACCTGGTGCCGTACGACTTGCGGCGAGACGAATCGCGTGACGGGCAAGACGAACAAGTTCTACCGCATCGCCTTCGAGAAAAACAGTTGCGCGAGCCTCGGGGAATCCGGACTTGAAATCGTGAAGGAATCGGACAATCTGCAGGCGTGGAGCAACTGGATTACCACCAAGCCCAACAAGAGCCTCGTGGGCATGGGCCGCGGTGCGAACCTGCGTGGAGCCTCCATCGTGGTGCGTAGCTACGAAGGGTCCGGAAACCATATCTACCGCAACCTCGCCATTTACGATGTGAACCCGCACTTGATCGAGGGCGGCGACGGCCTCGAGACGGTGGGCTCCGCATCGAACCACGTGAAAAAGTTTTGGGCAGACCACATCAGCTACAAGTGGATCAGTGACGGCATGGACATGGAATTCGTGGACGACGCCACTATCAGCTACCTGGATTTTGACGGCGCGAACGAATACAACTGCTGGGGCACCGATCCTTACATGGCGCTTGTCGAAGATGCGCACCTGACATACGCGAACAACTACTGGCACAATACCTACGGCCGCGTGCCGAAGGTGACGGGCGAAAGCAACGGTTCGCAGGTGCATCTGTACAACCAGTACGTGGATTACAACCGATTCTTTATTGCAGGTGCGAACGGCCACAGCGCAAGCGCGAAGGCCTATGTGCGCTACGAGAACAGCTATATCGATAACGGCCAGGGCTATCTGGCCGAATGGGGCGACAACGGCTACGTGTACTTTAGCGGAGTCACGTTCGGGAGTGGTACCAAGCAACAGCACCGTTACAACGGCACGGTGACGCAGGGTGTCCCGAATGCGGCGACGTTCAACCCGAGCTACAGCTTTGAAAAGCGTACCGTGGCAAATCTCCCGAAAGAAATCCCGAATCTCTCGGGCGTGGGCGGCCGCTACGGTAAAATGCCTGAATACAACCAGGGATTTGGCCAGAGCAACAAGGCTGCGAATGTTTCTCTCTCTGCTCCCGCAACGGGGGCGAAATTTGACGCGGGTGCAACGGTCACCTTGAAGGCCGACGCGAAGGACGGCGACGGTTCCGTGAAGAGTGTCGCCTTCTACGTGGGCAACACGCTGGTCGGTTCTGCAACTGCCGCACCCTACCAGGTGAATGCAAGCGGGCTTGAACCGGGAGTGTATTCCGCGGTTGCAGTCGTGACGGACAATTCGGGCCTTTCGCAGATGTCTTCGTTTGTGACCTTCACGGTCGAAGGGGCTGCTTATCCCGAGGTCGTGAAGTGCGGAGCCGGTTCCAGCAGCCAGAGCATCAATCTGGGTGAACCGATTGTGGATTTCTGCTACACCTGGAGCGGCACCGAGACGGTCGTGCCCCAAGGCTTCCCGGCGGGTGTTACGACTAGCATCGACAAGGAAAACCGCAAAATTTCTATCAGCGGCACTCCCACTGCGGCTGGCGAATACGTCTTCACCGTCACGGCGACCAACAACGATTCCACCTTTGTCAAGAGCGGCCGCATCGTGGTTGCAGACCCGAATGCTCCAGAATCATCTTCGAGTACTGAACCGGAGTCTTCTTCGGGCGAAATTATTGAATCCAGCAGCGGAACGACTTCGATTGCGCAACGCAAAAACCTGTCAACTGAAGCCGAAACGGGTTTCTACCGTATCTTTGATATGCAGGGCCGTCCGCTGTTTGCTGGCGAACGCAAACCGGCAAGGATGCCTGCAGCTCGCGTGATGGTGGTGGAGTATACGAAAAACGGCGCCGTGAAGCGCCGCTACATACAGTAGTATAGTCATTCTCGACCCTGGAGTGCGTAGCACGATAGGGGAGGGAATCCATTATTTTCCTATACTATCTAATATTTTCTGAGCCTGTTTGGCCATCATATCATTGCCATTCATCTCGATTACTTTTTGAAGACGCTTAACACCGTCTTCAATTTCTATTTTATTCGTAATACTTGTCTCGCCTAGAATGTATAGGGCGCGACGGGCGAAGTTCTTGTCTTTTTCGCGCGAAAGGCCTTTCTTCAAAAGAAGGATGGCTGCCTCGGGGGAATTCTTCGCCTTGGCGATTTCGCCCCATTCCAGCCATTGGTTGCTCATAATTTCAATGTAGAGAGTCGGGCTGGTCATCCGTTCGGCAAGTGATTTTACGAGTTCCCCGTCGACAGGGTGTTCCTGCAAAAGTTGGGTCATCGCCTGGGTCAGCTGACGCTGAGCCTGGTCGAATTGCCCGAGTTTGGCGCTTGCAAATCCGGCCTCGATGGTGGCGCGGGTTTTCGCCTTCATTTCTGCCATCGGGTTACGGCTCGCGACGCGACGTGCTCGTTCGTTGAGGGCGTCCAGTTTGAGTTCTCGCTTGTTCTTGCGGCGAGTCTCAATCTTTGTCCCGGCGAAAGCTCCTGCTCCGAACAGAAGGGGCGAAAGAATGGAGACCGCCCCGAAGATTCCCGGGTTCACGAACCAGTTGATTGCCATGTCCAGGAATAGTCCCGCAAAGCAAACTGCGGAAGTTGTCGTCGAAATCATATCCTTGCGGGGAGCAAATGCAGTTGCGCCGAGTAGAAAGGCGATGGTGAGGCTCATTCCCATGTAGCGTTCGCCATCATAGTGATCGAAGAAGCTTGTTCCCGTAAGGATCGAAACGAAGATTCCTCCGCAAAGGGTTACTCCGACCACGATTCCCCATAAGATATACCATTGCCAGCGCCTTTCGAGTTGAACCGTGGCAAAGATGAAGAACGCTGCGAAAATCAGGTAGCTCCACACGCTCGGGAAAAGCATCCAGCTGGTAAGCAGGTTGCTGTATTGTTCCCTCTTGGGAACGAACGCCATATTGTAGCGGGTAAACTTGTCCGTATAGTTGTTGATCCATTTCGTCAGTTCGCGACGGAAATCCGATTCGCTGGGGTAGCGCTTGTGCTCTTCGGCGAAGGCCTCTTTACCGCCCTTGATTTCCCACCATTCGCGGAAATCCTTTTTCATGATTTCGATGCGGTCTTCTACGATGTAGGATGGTTTCTGGGCGAGCGCCCTCGCTCGGAACTGTTCGAATTCCTCGTTGCGGATTTTATCGGTAGGTTCCAGCCCGACGGCTTTGAATTGTTCGGCGCCTTCGTTTTCCCACCATTTGTTGAATGCCTTTTCTATCCCGCGTTCGTAACGGTGCTGGTTGATATAGGGCATCGCCCCTGTGACGGCGTTAAATATCCCAAGACCCAGAATCAGGGCGAGGATAATATACTGAACGGGCTTGAGTTGACGGAGGCCGTCAAGGAACAGCTTCTTTAGAGTTGCTTTGAACATATCTCAAACTGATTGCTAAAAATCACTTGAGCGGGTTTTTGTCGCTCTTATACCACTTCATGAATTCGGCGATGCCGTCATGCAGGCTCCAGTGGGGCTTGTATCCGCACTCGGTTTCAAGTTTGGTGGTATCGGCGTTGGTCTGGTACACATCACCGGGCTGCATGGGCAAGAAGTTCTTCTTGGCGGGTTCGCCGTAAGCGTTTTCGATTTCGTCAATGAAATCCATGAGCTTTACGGGGTGGCTGCAACCGATGTTGTAAATCTTGTAGGGCACGTTGTTGGCGCACTTGGCGGCATCGGGCACGTGGTCCAGTGTGTGGATGGTGCCTTCGGTGATGTCGTCGATGTAGGTGAAGTCGCGGATCATGTCGCCGTTGTTGAACACCTTGATGGGTTCACCCTTGGAAATGGCGCGGGCAAAGAGCATGGGCGACATGTCGGGGCGTCCCCACGGCCCGTAAACGGTGAAGAAACGTAGACCCGTGACGGGCAGGTTGTAGAGCTTGCTGTAGCTGTGGGCCATGAGCTCGTTGCTCTTCTTGCTGGCGGCGTACAGGCTCACCGGATTGTCGACCTTGTCGTCTTCGCTGTAGGGCACCTTGCTGTTGAGGCCGTACACGGAACTGGACGAGGCAAACACCAGATACTTGACTTGGTTATGGCGGCAGGCTTCCAGGATGTTCAGGAATCCGACCAGGTTGCTTTGCAGGTAGGCGTACGGGTTCGTAATGGAGTAGCGCACGCCTGCCTGGGCGGCGAGGTTCACGACTTTGTCGAACTTTTCTTCGGCAAAGAGCTTGTCCAGGGGTTCCTTGTCGTCGATGCCCATCTTGACGAATCGGCAGTTCTTGTACTTGGAGCTTTGCACCATGGCGCCGTAGGCGAAGTTGTCGCCGGGCTGCTCGATGCCGCCCTCGCGGAGTCGACCGTACTTGAGTCGGACATCGTAATAGTCGTTAATATTGTCGAGGCCCACCACTTCGTCGCCGCGTTCCGCGAGCATGAACATGAGCTTGGAGCCAATAAAACCAGCTGCACCTGTAACAAGAATTTTCATGTGAGATAATATAGCAATTAGAATTTGGAACTTAGATCTTAGAGCTTGGATGATTCTTCTAAGTTCTACCAGCTAGGCTCTATCAACTATTTTCTACCTTTATTCCCGATGTCCACAGTGATTCTTTTCAACAAGCCTTTTGGCGTTTTAAGCCAGTTTACGCCGGAGTCGGACCATGCGGCGCTCGATACGTTCGGGTTTCCGCCGGGTGTTTATGCGGCGGGGCGTCTGGACCATGACAGCGAAGGCGCACTCTTGCTGACGGATAATGGCAAACTGATTAAGAAACTGCTGGATCCGAAGTTTGAGCACCCGCGAACCTACTTGGCGCAAGTGGATGGTCAAATTACCGAAGAGGCGGTGCGCAAGCTTGCCAGGGGTGTCGATATCAAGGGTTATCACACCAAGCCCTGCAAGGCTGAAATTGCGGAAGAACCGGACTGGCTTTGGCCCCGTAATCCGCCGGTGCGTTTCAGGGCGAATATTCCCACCAGCTGGGTACGCCTTACGCTCATCGAAGGCAAGAACCGCCAAGTGCGTCACATGACGGCGGCGGTGGGGTTCCCGACACTTCGCCTTATCCGCGTGCAGATAGGAAAAATTCCGCTCGGCAATTTAAAACCCGGCGAGTGGTGCGTAATTACAGACAAAGTTATTTAAGGCGTTTTTTATACAAGAATGCCCCGCAAGTAAACTTGCGGGGCGCTTTAGTCTATAAATGGTCTATCGCAGCTTTCGGTTCTCAAGTTACTCTCGACCGAAGGGGGAGAATTTAGCACTGGTTCCCGTCTCCCCTCCGCTACGCTTCGAGGATGACACGCTCCAGGATGACAAAAGTGTTAAATCAAACCTTCGAAGAAATTATTTCCCTTGTCATCGACCAAGATGAAGACGGGGCGGACAGCACTTAGCACTTTAGCGCTTAGTGCGCATGGCCCCCGCTTGGGCGACGATTAAATGAGCCCTTCGAAGAAATTATTTCCCTTGTCGTCGACCAAGATGAAGGCGGGGAAGTCCTTGATGGTGATCTTGCGGATGGCTTCCATGCCGAGTTCCGGGAAGGCCACGATGTCATTGGACAGAATGTTCTGTTCAGCGAGGATGGCTGCCGGACCACCGATAGAACCTAGGAAGAATCCACCGTACTTCTTGCAGGCGTCGGTCACGTCCTGGCTGCGGTTGCCCTTAGCGACCATGATCATCGAAGCGCCCTTGCTCTGGAAACGCATCACGTACGGATCCATGCGGTTAGCCGTTGTCGGGCCGAAGCTACCCGTGGGCATGCCTGCCGGAGTCTTGGCCGGGCCGGCGTAGTAAATCGGGTGGTCAGACACGACCTTCAATACGGTCTTTTCTTCGTCGGTGAGTTCTTCGCCGCGTTCCTGCTTGTCGAAGATTTCAGCAATCTTGGCATGTGCCATGTCGCGGGCCACGATCATCGTGCCCTTGAGGCTGAGGCGCGTCTTCACCGGGTACTTGGTGAGGTCGGCGAGCACTTCCTTCATCGGGCGGTCAAGGTCGATTTCAACTGCCGGAGCGAGGTTCACGGCGTTGCCTGCCGGAATGTAGTTTTCCGGATGGTGTTCCATCTTTTCGAGCCAGAGGCCGTTCTCGTCAATCTTAGCCTTGATGTTGCGGTCGGCAGAGCAGCTCACGCCGATAGAAACCGGGCAGCTAGCAGCATGACGCGGAGCGCGAATCACGCGCACATCGTGCACCAGGTACTTGCCTCCGAACTGGGCGCCAATGCCCGTCTTCTGGCAGATGTGCAGAACCTTTTCTTCCATTTCGAGGTCGCGGAAAATACGGCCGCCTTCGGAACCCGTGGTCGGAATATCGTCGAGGTAGCCGCAGCTGGCAAGCTTCACCATGTGCGTGTTCATTTCGGCAGAGGTTCCGCCAATCACAATCGCGAGGTGGTACGGAGGGCAGGCCGCAGTGCCGAGCGTCTTCACCTTTTCGGCGAGGAACTTTTCCAAGGACTTCGGGTTGAGGAGCGCCTTGGTCATGGGCCAGTAGTAAGTCTTGTTGGCAGAGCCACCGCCCTTCGCCACAAACAGGAACTTCATCTCGGCGCCTTCTTCGGCGTGGATGTCGATCTGGGCAGGCAGGTTGCAACCGGTGTTCTTTTCTTCGTACATGGTCAAGGGTGCAATCTGGCTGTAGCGCAGGTTCTTGGTGGTGTAGGCGTTGTAGATACCTTCCGAAATCGCTTCGGCATCGTCAAAGCCGGTCCACACCTGCTGGCCCTTGTGGGCAACGCAGATGGCCGTACCGGTGTCCTGACAGAACGGGAGAATGCCCTTTGCGGCAACGCAGGCGTTCCTGAGCATGGTGAGCGCGACAAACTTGTCGTTGTCCGAAGCTTCCGGGTCCTGCAAAATCTTTGCGACCTTCGCCGTGTGGGCCGGGCGCAGGCAGAATTCCACTTCTTCAAAGGCGGCCTGGGAGAGTCTGGTGAGCGCCTCGGGGGCGACCTTCAGAATCTTCTTGCCTTCGAATTCGGCGACGGAAACGCCATCTTTACCGAGATTTACGTATTCGGTAGTATCTTCACCGTGCTGGACGGTTGCTTCATATTTGAATGCCATAGTGTTCTAGTGGTTAGTGGTTGGTGGTTAGTGGTTAGGATCTAGGGACTGGAGTTAGGTGTGGGATGTGTAATGACTAATTATAAATTTCACATTTCACATTCCACATTGATTTTACGTGTGTAATTTAAAATTTCTAGCGGTTTTGGTCTTAAATTTCTGTCTGAATGGAGTGCTTTTACCCCTGACGGTGTGCGAAAAAATTGCAAAATGCCGACGTAAAGACGAAAAAGGCGGACAATTTGAACTTTTTTTATAAAAAACTTGGCGAACGGCCGAAATTTGTACTATTTTTTCATCGTAAAAGTTTAAAATCTAGTGAGGAATACTATGAAGATCAAGAATCTCATGCTCGCATCTATGCTTGCCTCTGCTGTTGTTTTCGCGGCCCCGGCTGCCAAGACTGCCGCCGCTCCTGCTGCAAAGGCTGCTCCCGCTGCAGCCCCTGCTGCCAAGCCCGCTGCCGAAGCCCCGAAGGCTGAAGCTGCCGCACCGGCTCCCGCTGCAGCTCCTGCTGCTCAGCCCGCCGCCGAAACCCCGAAGGCTGAAGCTGCCGCACCGGCTCCCGCTGCGGCCCCTGCTGCTCAGCCCGCTGCCGAAGCCCCGAAGGCTGAAGCTGCCGCACCGG
>NZ_CAMGVQ010000032.1:0-40254 GCF_946062555.1 uncultured Fibrobacter sp. | reverse complement strand
CCATCCGCATACGACATACAAAACCCTGCACTTTCAGTGCAGGGTAGTTTATTCAGTGCAGCAATGATAGTTTCGGTGTTTTCCTTCTGCGCTCTCTGGAATCTTTCTGCTTCCGATTCTTTTCCTTCAAGTTCCTTGTTGCATTGAATGACGCACCACTTGAAGCGTTCTTCGTCGGTACCCCACTTATTTCGCCACAAGGTGAACAGGAAGAAGCCAATGATGCCGTAAATGGAGGACTTGAACAAAGCCCCCAGACCATCCAGCATACTGACCATTTCCTGAAGCATTTCCATAGGAGGGCGTTCAGAGTCCTTTAGAACATCCGCGGCATCGTTCAGGGCCACACCTACGCCAAGGAACGTACCCATAAGACCAACAACGAGAAGCATACTGGGAAGAACTTCGGCCAATTTTTCCGACGGCAATGCAACCGCATCACTCAATTCCTGAACAGAACCATGTTCAGCCTTCAAATCATCAGCCGTATTTGTCGGAGTATTATTCGTCCAACGAATTTCCCAGCAACATGGTTTGCCCTTACGCGATCTGGTACTGAACTTAACCCAAACTGCAGTTCCAACGCTTAGCAGGATAATGATTACCAAGAAAACGGTCTGAATACCGTCTGTGGGTTTTAAGTATGATAAATAGGGGAGAAGTCCATTCATATTAGCCTGCAATTACGACATCGACCTTCTTGATGACTGAATCCGTAACTTCTTTTGCACGCAATTTCGCTGCTTTACGGAAGATATTTGAGAAGTCCATAATCAGGCCTCTTTCATCCTCAGAGAGTTCTTCCCACTGCTTGCCGCGATTCATACATTCGATAATGACCATACCCACATCTTCAACGTTATCTTTGATGATATCAATGTCGTCATTAACGATTTCTGCGAGGGATTCATCACCTTCATACACGCGGAGCATACCCTCTGCAGCTTCGATATAATCCTGACGATGTCCGATTGCCTGTTTGAAGCCCTCGTGTGCGGCTTCCAGTTTGGGTTTCAGTTCGCGGAGCTTCTGAATCTCAGCCACATCCTCAGCTGTTGCGTCACCATTTCTTTCCAGTCGTTCACAACGATTCAGTGTAACCGTTGCTCTGTTGAGATCATTGAATGCATCAGCCATCTTTGCTCGATCCATTTCCAGGTCGGCAGACCACTGCTTGACCATTTCGTCGAATACAACGGCCATCATGGGCTTGCCAAACATTTTTTCAACAAGTGCTGCGAATCGGTCTGCTTCTGCTTCAGAAACATCCTTCTGATTTGTAATCCTGTCTGTAAACTCAAGGATAAACAAGTCGTCTGCAGTAACATCATCCATAGACTGGATTCCGTTCAGCTTATCCTTCATCTTTTCAAGGATGCGTGCATCGGCTCGAATGCGGAGATAACTTTCCAAATCAGAGACTGTATCTTCTTCAATGAGCTTTGTAATGGTGGAGTTGACGATAATGAACTTGTTGATGAACTCTGTCAGGCGAAGGGCACTTCTCTGTTCGTCATTTTCCATTTCAGCTTCGGCTTCTTCCATTTCTTCTTGTTCTTGACGGGCTTTTTGAATGTCCGCCCACTTGGTAAGAGCTTCACCTAGTGCTCTTGCCTTAGGAAGAACGCGTTCTGCGATTTCCCCAATCTTTTTGAGAATTGGAGACTTATCAAGGGCAAGCAATACCTTTGCGGCCTTGGACAAATAAGGACCAACTACGGGGATTGCATTTAGAGCAACACTTAATTTTGCAACCCAGGGCTTAACGACGGGCCAAACAGCCTTTACACCTTTAATAACTTTTTCACCGACACTAGCAACAGTGGTAAGAACCTTGCCAGCAAAGCCAGCCACCTTTGTCGCCACCTTGACAGCGCCTTTAACCGCGCCACCAACGAAGGAGGCCGCCTTACTTACACAACTTCCGATAAAGGAAAAAAATCCCATACTATTTACTCCTGATTGTTTGTTTCTTCACTATTAATTTTTACACCCAAAGCCCTGAGCGCTGCTCGACTAGATTCCCTGTCCTTGCTAACTTCGGTACCCACTTTTTGATGACCGCGAACATCTTCTACGGCGGCCTCTAGGTGCTCAAGTTTAAGAACGGAGCTCTCGTTGCCGTTTTCAACAATCGCCTTGGGCAGGGCTAAGCGCATGCAGTTTCTGATATCCCTGCCGGCTAGACCTAGAGAAATGTCCGCAAGTTTGCTCAAAATGCTCTCACGATCACCATCTAACGGAATCTGCGGAACAAGGAATTTGTTCCAGATCTTGCGCAGGCCTTCCTGATCGGGAAGATCGAATTGAATATGATGAGTAATTCGACTTACAAAAGCCTTGTCGTAATTTTTTTCGAAGTTGGTGGCAAAAATGACTATGCCTTCAAACTTTTCCAGTTCAATAAGCAAGGTGGAACGTAGCGAATTGACTTCGTTATCGATGCCTTGAGTCACATTAGACAGTCTTGCACCTAAAAGCGTATCCGCTTCGTCAAAGAACAAGACCGCATCCACCTTTTTTGCACACTCGAATGCGGCGCGAATATTCTTGGCAGTTTCACCCATATACTTGCTTTCTACATCGGACATTCCTAAGCTAATGAACTTTTTGCCTAGAGTTCCTGCCAATGCCTCGGCAGTCATGGTTTTGCCTGTCCCCGGCTTACCAAAAAAGTTCAAGACGGTTCCTGCACCACAGGGGTCTACTGCTTTGAACCCCCATTCGATGTAGATTTTATGGAAATTATTGATTTTTGCCAGGGCTTCGTCCACTTGAAGTTTGGATTTTTCCGGCAGGAACACATCATCAAGGGTGTATCGCGGCGCCTGGAGCATATATGGCAAGTTTTCTTCTTCGGTTTCCACTTCAGCATTTTCGCTTCTCATCTCTTTTTCCTTACAGAATGGGCATTCCATAGATGCTTTGGCTTCTTTGTAGTGTTGGATGTCCTCTAGAGAGTCCATTTTCTTGGGGTTGAATCCACCAGTAATTCCAACCCAGTTTTTTCCGCAGATATTGCAGTAGCGAGTGATTTTACATTGCCTAGATAACATGCATCCCTTTATAAAGCATCCAATTTGACATCATCAAACCCAGTTTATCCAACAGCACATCAAAAGCGTTTTTATCCGCCCACCATTTATAATACCCTCGTTTCTTTTCTATTTCCTTAATTGTTGCCTTTTCACGAAGGTACTTTGCTTCAATCTTTTTTCCGTTCATAAAGACCTCTCTTTTCTGCCAAAGGCAGTCTATGAGCTGCGGTCTTGTTTGATAAGCCGTTCAGATCCATACATTTTTTAGAAACAAAAAAAGGCATGGTATCGTTCGGCTTATACTACGAAGGCTCTGGTAAACCTGCAACTTTAAGCGCGACGGGAATTGACAGTTAAAAACTGAACAAAACCGCGGGCAAATGCCCAACGACCCACACCCGATCGGTGTGAGTGTTCGTCTTATTCCCAAGTTGCGGGCTTGCGCCCTAGAAAAATTTACCAGACTTTTCGTAGCAGGAACAAGAGTACTACTCTAATTCAATATGTCAATAAAAATATAGCTAATTGTTGCAAAAGACAGACATTCTTGATCAAGGATTCGCTCAAAAAACACTCCAATTTGGAAAAAAGAATGGTGAACAGCCTTCAAACTTGCGTTTTTGGGGACCGCATTCTAGGAGTGTTATCCTCATTTTTTGCACATTTATCTTTTTTAGTCACTCAAGCATTGAAAAAAAATGTAATTTATGGGAAAGAGGGTTGTATATGAGCTCTACAGCATTGAACGGTTTGTTGGAATACCTTTATGGGACGCTCAGCGCAGACAATATGTGCTGGGTTGCAGCTCATTTAATGGAGCGTGCAGACAGAATCAAAGGTGCCGAGCTTAGTCCATATACAATGGATGAAATCAACGACAGACTGGACAAAGCTGAACAAGACTTTGATGCCGGTTTAGGAAAAACGAGTGAAGAAGTTTTCAAGCGTTTGGACGAAAATTTTCACACGGAATTGCAGGCATCTGCTATATGAATGTAATTTGACATGCTCAAGCCGAAGAGGCTCTCGTTAACGCTGCTGTTTACATTCAAAATCATTTCGGAATAAGATTTAGAGAAAAGTTTGTCGGAAATGTTCGGCAAACGGAATATGCTCTGCGACTTAATCCCTATTTAGGAAAACTCGAACCTCTTTTGATGAATCGAGTAAGGGAATACCGCAGTATAGTTGTGGGAACTCTGAACAAGATAATTTACTATGTCGGCAGTGATGTAATTTACATCGCTGACTTTTGGGATGTAAGACGAGAACCCAAAGCTCTTGCGGAACAAACAAACTTGTTCAAGAAATAGCTAGTACTTTATTTGTTGCTGATGGCGTCTAGCTTGGCCTTTGCCTTGGCAATTTTTTCGGGGGAAACTCCTAAACTCGCAAACACGTCGATTGCATCTGCGTGGCCTTCGCTACGGGCTTTGGCTGCTTTTTCTTCGCCATTTTTCTCGGCTTCAGCGAGCTTTTGGCGGAATACGTCGCCGGCGCTTACGAATCCGTATTTTTGCCCAACACTTACGAATGCCATGTACAATTCCTTTGTTTATTTCCCTTCTCTTAGTCTAAAGGCGATGCAGGCGATGTCAACGGGGCGGGGGAGGCTCATCTCGCGACTCATGCCTTGGGGCAGGTTGCGGAAGCCGACGTTCTTGATGTTGTCACAGAGCTTTTGTGCGACTCCTGCGACGGATTGGGCTGCTGTGTTGCCGCTTGAATCCGCGTCGTTATTGCTAGCGGCGTTCTGCAGCAGGTTCAATAAGATGAATCCCGCGCCGAATCGTTGCTGCTTGTCGACGAGCGTGTTGAGCCTTGAGGTGTCGGATACGAGAAATCCGATTTGCAACAAAGTATCGCCGGAGAGCTTCACCTTGACCTGGCGCTCTACGGCGGAAGTCGGGCGGACTGATTTCTGTAGGGGCTGCATGTAGGTGACAAAAGAGCGCGGGTGCGTCACTTCGGCAGGTTCTGTGGATTCCGTCGGGGCTTCGCCCCTCCAGGATGACGTGGATGGTGCAGGTGAGAATTTCGCACATTCGGCCTTGTAATTTGCCATGACGATGATGTTGTCTGCAAGGTCGAGGTAATCGCCGCAGGCGCCCGCCACAAGAATAAAGCTGAAGCCTGCGGCGGCAAGTTCCTTGATGCGGTCCGTCAGCGGAATGAGCGGTTCGCGGTCGTCGCCCAGGAGCTTGCGCACGCGTACGTCGCGGATCAAAAAGTTCACAGCCGAGGAATCCTCGTCGATGAGAAATGTCTGTGAACCCGCTTCCATGGCTTCGAGGAGGTTGGCGGCTTCGCTCGTGGAACCCGATGCCGAAAGCGTGTTGAAGTTCTTGGTGCTTACACCGCTCGGCAGGTCACGCACGAACATCGAAAGGTCTGTCCCACGGACGCTGCGTCCGTCTTCGACTCCGATACGCAGTGCAGTCTCGTCGATGACGATCCCTTCTCGGCCGTCTCCTGGAATGTGTGGGTAGACGGAGCGCGTCAAAGCCTGCAACAAGGTGGATTTCCCGTGGAAGGCTCCGCCTGTAATTACGGAAATTCCCTTGGGAAGTCCCATGCCGCGAATTTCGTGACCGCATACATTCAAAGTCACCGCCATCTCTTCGGGTGCTACAAAAGGAATTGCCTTTTCAAGCGGCATTTCGCTCAGGCCGGAGGCTCGCGGAAGTACCGCTCCGTTGGGAACGAATGCGCAAAGTCCCTGTGCATCAAGCTGCGACAGGATTTCCTTGCGCTCGGCGAGTACGCGGTAATGTTCTTGCAAAGCGCCTTCGTCGGATTTGTCGTAATAAAGTCCGGCCGATACCAGGTCCGGCAAGACCATCGTCAGAATTTCGGCGGCGAGTTCCGCCTGGATTTTGCGGCCTTCGCCGGGGAGCTTTACCTGCAGGCACGCGCGGAGTTCTCCGTTGTCGATCCACAGCGAATTCCGCACCAGCATCTCGGGTCCAGCCACGTCGAAAATGACGGCCGCATCCTTGTCGGGGTATTTCTCCTGCACCAGGTGGGAAAGCTTGCGGTGCAGGAAGTCGCTCAACGCCAAGCGGCGTTCAAAAGAGCCGCCCCACTCGCCCGCGTAACCGAGCATCGAAAGATTCGCCTTGATTACGACTCTGGAAGCAGGCGCATACGGATCCCCCTGTACATGCAAAAATTCCAGGACGAAATCGCCAAAATCCCAAGGCTTGTCTGCAAGCGACTTGTAGAGACCGTAATTTTTTCCGTTTAAAGTGCGAATTTTCTGGTAAAGGGCTTTCATGTCGGTGAAAATAGTAATTACAACGGGGAATATCCCTAAAAAATGGATTACTTCCCTTCGTCATACTCAGGAGAGGCTTGCTGCGCTTCTCGCAATGGTGCCTAATTCCGAAATCAGAACTCCGAATTCTGAATTTTTCTTATAGGTATCCAAACTTTTGCACAAAAAAAAATTAAATTCATCAAAAACTTTATATTTTTAGAATAAACAAATAGGAGAAATCCATGAAGAAGCTGTATATCTTTGCGCTTATGGTCGCATTCCTCGTCACTTCCGCCGTCGCAGACGACGATCCACCTCCGCGCGGCAAGGCTGCTACCATCACCATTATCACCAACCCGCCTAACAGCGACGTGTTCCTCGGTGGCGAACCCCTCGGCAAGAGCCCCATCGAAAACATGAGCGTCAAGTCCGGCCGTCAGACCCTCGTGGTGATTGACCAGGGTTACGAACTCGTGAACCAGCGCGTGAACATTTGGCCGGGCAACGACAAGCGTAACATGTTTGACTTCGGTACCAAGATTCCGAAGGGCAACATCAAGGTGACGACGATTCCGGGCAAGTGCATCATCTACATTGACGGTGACAATGCCGACAAGACCGATGGCGCCGCTCTCACCATCAACAACCTCGATGCTGGCGACCACGTGGTCCGCGCCGAATGCTCCAACCGCAAGTCTGCCGAAGCTCTCGTGACCGTGAAGGGCGAAGAGACTGTCGAAGTGACTCTCGATGCATCGGGCAAGAAGAAGAAAAAGTAATTTTTCGCCTTCACGTTTTTGAGAGGTCCTCCGGTTCCGCCGGGGGCTTTTCTTTTAGTTATATTTCCACTATCGTCATCACGGAGTGCTCATGAAACATTTTATCCTGCTTGCCTTATCGGCTTTGTTGCTTTGTTCCTGCGCGAATAAGTCCTTGACTCGCTACGAGACGCTTGCCCCTGTTCTTGAAAAGGAGGGTTTCGAGGCGACCATCAAGAAAATCGAAGAAGAAAAGGAAGATATCTACGGAGACAACAGCGCATTTCTTTACCATTTCGACCAGGGGGCGCTTTACCACTACAATGGCAAGAACAAGGAAAGCATCAAGCATTTTGAGTTGGCGGAGCAGGTTTACGAAGACCTGTATACCAAGTCGGTGACCAACGAGACGGCGGCGATTCTGACAAATGACAATGTCCGTCCGTACAGGGCCCGCCCCTTCGAAATTTTGTTGATGTACCAGTACCAGATCCTGAATTACTTAGCCATCGGAGATCTGGACGGAGCCTTGGTCGAGGTGCGCCGTGCGCAGCTAGCCATGGAGCGCCTGTACCAGAAAGACAAGGATAAGGTGAACGATAGCGGCTGGTTGCGTTACTTGAGTGCAATTGTATACGAAATGTCTGGCGAACACGACGATGCCGCCATCTCCTATATGCAGGCGGCCAAGGCGTTCGAGGAAAGTGGCGGTCAGGTGCCGCGCGAAGTTTGGGAATTCATCACGGAAAGCCTAGTTCGGATGGACCGTGCCGACGAACTGAAAAAATTTAGGACCCCTCTCCCGCAGCAGACTCTGCAGGCAAGCGACGCACATGCCAAGGGACAGGAAATTATCGTTATCGGCTACGCGGGACATAGCCCTATTCTGGGTGAAATGTATTTGTCGGGAACTTTCGTGAGCGCGGGAGCCCTGAACCTGACCCACAAGGATGGAAAGACGGGGAAAATCAATACGTTTACCTTGATTGCGCCTCCGGTCGCTGGTGCGGGCAGCGGTACGTTCCATGTCGGCTTTTCCTTGCCGCAGAAGAAAACCTTGCCCCAGCGGGCGAGCCTCTTCAGCGTGAACCTGGATAGCAAGCTGCGTCTTTCTCCGGAAAAGGTCTCCGATATCGATGCTGAACTGGAACGGAATATGAAAGACGAAAATGCGACGACGATGGTTCGTACGGCGACCCGTGTCGTGATTCGTACCGTGGCGGCGCAGAAGGCGAAATCGGCCACCAATACCGGTGACGGCCTTCTGGATCTGGTAAAGAATATTGCCGTAGATGTGGGCCAGAGCCAGCTGGAACAAGCCGACTTGCGTGTAGGTCTCTTTATGCCTAATTCCATCTGCGTGACGCGCATTCCGGTGGATGTTGGTAAACATCAGGTTACAGTTTCGGCCCTGGGAGCTCATGGCCAGATTGTCGGGGATTACCGCCTGGACCAGGTTTCGGTCGCAAAAGGCCAGAAAAAAATTATAATCATCCCTGCGATCCAGTGATTTTAAGTATTTTATGAAAATAATAGTATCTTTTTTTGAAATTTTTATGTAATTTCAATGGCAAACGTTAAGGAATCCTTATGAACTTTAAAGCTTTAGTTGCCGCAGGCGCACTGCTTGCTACGCAATCCTTCGCTATCATAGGCATCGGTGGCCACTATGCCCCCGGCTTTGGCACCAAGATGACAGGAATGAAAGAGCCTGCTCCGGTTCTTAAAGACGAATTGGGCAAAGATGATGAATCGGTCAAGTTGCAGCATGGCGGTTTTGACGGCACGATGCAGGGCTTCGGTTTCAAGCTGTGGATTGACCTGCTCCCGATTATCGATATCGAAGCGACCATGAACTTCCAGATTGGCTCCTACGACGCAATGCTGTATGTGCAGCAGCCGGGTTCTACTCAATATACGGAAATTCCTCTTGAAATTGAACTGGGCGGCACTCCGTTTGCCAAGGCGACTCCTAAGTTCGTTGCCATGACCGGTGACCTTTCCATTACCTATCCGATTACATTCCTGCCGATTATCCGTCCTTACATCGGTGGCGGTCTTTCTTATCACCTGAACAGCTTCGTCCTGAACCAAAAGTTCGTGGCAAGTGTGTTGGACCAGAATATTAAGTCCGAAATTTTTAGCTTGGCTGAAAACATGGTCGTCGATCCGAACGATCCTAACTTCGAAAATTCGATGGCCGTCGCCAAGCAGAAAGCGGAAGACCTGGGCAAGTCTATGCAGAAGAAGATCCAGGACGCCGCCCTCGACGAAGGTCTCAAGAAGAGCCTCGGTGGCCATATCCTGGTGGGCGTCCGCGCCAAGCTGCCGATTATCCCGATTGCCGCGTACGGCAACTTCAAGTACTACATCGGTGGCGATTATCCGAGCGAAATCGATGCCGGAAACATGACTGTTGAATTGGGCGTAGGCCTCGCTATTTAATTACACTCCTAGGTAAATCAATGACTGAAAATACAAGCAGCACCAAAATCCTTATTATCGAAGATGAAATCGCCATTGCCGAAGGCCTCATCGACCTCTGCAATGTGAATGGTTATGTGGTCAAGCATTGCGCCGATGGCGAATCTGGCCTCGCCGAAGCCCTCACGGGTCAGTACAACCTGGTCCTGTTGGACCTGATGCTCCCGGGCATGGATGGCTTCACCGTTTGCGACAAGATCCGCGAGAAGGACCGTTCCCTGCCGATTATTATCTTGTCTGCAAAGAATGCAGATGACGATATCATCAACGGTCTTAAGTTCGGTGCCGACGACTACATTCCGAAGCCGTTCTCGGTTCCTATGCTGCTCGCTCGTATTGATGCTGTGCTCCGTCGCAGCCGTCAGACCATGGAGAACGAAGGTAAGCTTGTTGCCGGTAGCCTGCGCGTGAACTTCCGCGAATACACCGGTGTTCGTGGCACGGAAGAACTCGCCTTTACCCGTAAGGAAATCGAAATTCTTGAATACCTGTGGAACAACCGCGATCATGCCGTTCCTCGTTCCGAACTCCTGCGCAAGGTTTGGGGCTACGAAAACGCGGATTCCGTGGATACCCGTACGGTGGATATCCACATTACCAAGCTCCGCAAGAAGATCGAAGACGATCCGTCCCATCCGAAACTCTTGGTGACTTTCCGCGGTGAAGGCTACCAGATGCGTTCTGCTCCGGAATGCGACAAGTAAACTTGAAATCGGTTGTATCGTACATTAAAAAGCACCAGGCCGTCCTGAAAGAACGCCTGGTGTTTATTTCCATCTTCCTGGTCATAGCCATTCCGTTGACCATCCTTTTCTTCAAGACGTATGAACAGTCGACGGCCCTTGAAGAAAAAAAGATCGAGGAACGCATTGATGCCGCATACGAAAGCCTTCGTTTGCGTCTTTCTTCTGACTTCAACTTGGAAAACAGCCGTTCCTACAAGGATTACGGCATATTGAACTCCATTACGGTGATTGGCGGCAACAGCCGTCTTTTCTCGGAGTTCTTCTCTTACCCGGATTCAAGCGGCCCTTATTGCGATTTTGACTCGCTGTACAGGCAGTGCCGCAAGGGACTTGTAGGGCATTTTCAGATTTCGCACAGTGGCGAACTCCTGACGCCTTTCTACCCGGACACCAGCACGGGTATCGGCAAGTCGATGTGGGATAACTTCTCGTTCGACGACCAGGAACAGCGCAAGAAGACGCGCGACCTGATCCAGCACCTGCTTGATGTGTTGGATATTAAGAACGGGCTCCCCAAACGCACCGTCCAGACACTTGACTCCACCGAGGCGATTGACCAGCTGTACGACGAGATTCCCGATCTGCAGATTCCGACCCGCGTGGAACTGACTTCCGAAGAAGAAGCGCTGACCTATATGGCGGAAACGGCGAAGAACGACACGACTATTGCGCCCGACATTCCGATTTTTAACGGAAGCAATACCAACGTGAACATCACGGACTTGAAAATCCGGATGACTTCCGACTACATGGTGTTTTTCCGCACGATATACATTGGTATGTTGCCGATTGTGCAAGGTTTTGTGGTCGACAAGGGCATTTACCTGAATTACATGACGCAAGAGGAACAGTTGGCTTATGCCGAGCTTCCGTATGCCATTGAACTTGTTTACGAAGACAAGGTGCTGCTGACCATTGGTAAGTATAACGACTCCTACGAGGTGCGGACCAATAGGCAGCTGTCGCCCCCGTACGAGAGAATTTCGTTCAAGATGTATGCCGGCCCGACTGCCAATTCGGCAGGGCTCACGATTCTGTTCAGCGGCCTGATTCTTCTGGTAGTCGTTGCGGTGTGTCTGGTGACGATTTACCGGTTTACGCGCAGCAGGCTCGCGCTTGCAGCCAAGCGTCAGGATTTTGTGTCGGCCATTACGCACGAACTGAAGACTCCGCTGACGGCCATCAAGATGTATGCGGAACTGTTGCAGAATTCCTGGGTGGCAAACGAAGAAAAGAAACAACGCTATTACGGACAAATTGCGAGCGAGGCGGACCGCCTTTCGCGCCTGATACAGAATGTGTTGAACTTGTCGAAGCTTGACGGAAACCGCTGGAACGTGCAGCTCCGCAAGGAACGTCCCAAGGCGGTGCTGGACGACTTCGTGGCGACTTACAGCAAGAATATCGAGAAACAGGGTTTTGAACTGACGGTGTCGATTGATACGGATGCGAACAATGTCGCGATCCTGATTGACCGCGATGCCGTGATGCAGATCCTGATGAACCTGGTGGACAACTCCCTCAAGTTCTCGAAGAACGCGAGCTACAAGATGATTAGCATCGAACTCCGTGTGAGCGGGGGCGATATGTACCTTGCCGTGCGTGACTACGGTCCGGGAATCCCTCCTGCCGAAATGAAGAAGGTGTTCCAGGAGTTTTACCGAGTTGAGAACGAGATGACGCGTTCCACGAGCGGGACGGGTATTGGTCTTTCGATGGTGAAGAAACTGTGCGCTCTTACCAATATGAAGATTGAAATCGAAAATACGAATCCGGGGCTTCGAACGAAAATCCATTTCCCGCCGCTGGATATCTAAGCGTATTTCGCGCACTGGCGACCTTATTTTTAGTATTTTTAGAGTGCCTAGATGTATTGCTGAAGGCAAAACGAGGAAAAAACCATGACTCAAGAAGATATCTTGAATAATCCGGAAAAATACGATCTTTCTATCGAAACTGTCGGAACGGGAACGCTCAAGTCTCCCATGAAGGGCGTCCCTTTTGTGTCGGAGTCTGAACGCGTAAGCCTTACGGCGGACGTTGGCCGTATTCAGGATTTCTGCAAGCGTGGCATCGAAATTCCGTCGCTTGAGGCGGCCGGTCCTCGTGAAACGATTTTCCACGACCCCGCCTGGACGCGTGCTGGCATCGTGACCTGCGGCGGTCTTTGCCCGGGCCTTAACAACGTTATCAAGGGCCTTGTGCAGGTGCTGTGGTTCGACTACGGTGTAAGGAACATTTTCGGTATCCCGTACGGCTATCGCGGCTTGAATCCCGCTTACGGTTATTCTCCTATCATCCTGAATCCCGATGTGGTGGACGCCATCCAGGAAGACGGCGGTACCATTCTCGGAAGTTCCCGCGGCAACCAGGACGCGAAGGTCATGGTCGACACCCTGATGCGCCTGAACATCAACGTGCTGTTCTGCATCGGCGGTGACGGAACGCTCCGTGGAGCGCACGATATCGCGAAGGAAGTCCAGAAGAGAAAGCAGCCGATTTCTGTCATCGGCATCCCGAAGACGATCGACAACGACTTGAACCTGATTGACCGCACCTTCGGTTTCGAAACCGCCGTGCTTTCCGCTACCGATGTCATCACCAGCGCGCACAACGAAGCGAATGGCGCCTTCAATGGTCTTGGCCTCGTGAAGCTGATGGGCCGCGATTCCGGCTTTATCGCCGCTTACGCAGCTCTTGCGACGACGGTCGTGAACATCTGCCTTGTTCCCGAAGTGCCCTTTACGCTCGACGGACTTTTCAAGGCTCTCGAAAGTCGCTACAACGGCGGCAAGACGCACGCCGTGGTGGTCGTCGCTGAAGGCGCTGGTCAGGAACTATTCAAGGGGCAGCCCGAACGTAGGGATGCAAGCGGCAATATCCTGAAGAACGACATCGGCGAATTCCTGACAAGAAAGATCAAGGAACATTTCGACCAGGTCGGCAAGGAAATCAACATCAAGTACTTTGACCCGAGCTACATGGTGAGAAGCATTCCCGCTCAGGGCACCGACGCCATTTTCTGCTTCCAGCTCGCCGAAGCCGCCGTGCACGCAGGCATGGCCGGCAAGACGGACATGGTCGTGGGAAGCATGAACAACGCTTTCTCGCATGTGCCTATCGAATACGCCGTCAACGAACGCAAGAAAATCAACCCGAACGGAGCCTTGTGGCACGCCGTGCTCGGAATTACCCGTCAGCAGGATTACTTCTCCGGCAAGGGTAAGGGCAAGAAGTAGATTTTCTCCGGCTTGAAATAGGAGGGGAAGGTCTTTTGAAAAAATTGTTTTTTAGGAGGATTGTTTTATGTTGAAGCACGAAGACAAGGTATTGATTCGAACGGCCCTTATGGAGTATCGTTACCTGTTGTTCAAGACGTATCACGGTACCGAAGACGAAAAGGAACAGATTGCCCATGTGAATAAGGTGCTGCAGGGTTGGAAAGTGTAGATTTCGAGGAACGATGAAACGCTTTTTGTTTTTGTTTCTGCTTTTTGCCGTGTACTGTGTGGTGTATGCCAACGAAGACCTTCGTGTGGCGGATTCCTGCTATGCGGCTCGCGCAGAACGGGCCAAGGGCGACAAGGCGGATGCCAGGAACGCGAAGATCATGATAGAGCATTACCAGAAGGCGATGGGTGATTCGTCTGTCTGGGAGCGCGCTACCGAGGGCTATGTGAAGAGCCTGTTCTTCTCGTTCAGATTCGTTCATTTCGAAAAGAACCGTCGCAAGGCGAAGCTTGACAGTCTGAAGTCGATTAGCGAAACCGCCTACAAGCAGTTCCCCAAGAACAGGGAAATCGCGCATGTGTACGCAAGCGCCCTTTCGATGTGGGGAAATGAACGCGGGGCGCTTACTTCGGTGAAGGACGGGGTCGCAGCGAAGGTGCGTGACGTGGCAACAGCAGCCGAGGACTACCAGGTGCTGGGGCGTGCGCATTTCGTATTGCCTTATGTGCCGCTAATTCTTTCTTGGCCCGACAAGAAACTTGCTGACAAGTATCTGAACATGGCCCTGCAAAATGATCCGCGGGATCTTTACAACTATTTTTTCTTGGCGGAGTTGCGCTTTGACCAGAAGCGCTACGCCGATGCCCTTGACTTGATTGACCGAGGGCTTTCGCGGGGAATTCGCACCAATTACTTCCTTGAAGACAAGCGTGGCCGTTGGGAGCTTAAAGAACTCCAGAAGAAAATCAACGCTAAACTCGACAAGAAATAGAATGTTGCTGAAAGTAAAGCCAAAAGCACCGCTGAAGCGGTGCTTTTAAAATGAGTGCCTGGATCCTCCACAGCGTGCTTCGCCCGCCGTGGAGGATGACGGGGGTGGGCACGAGCGGTCTTACCGTGAGCCGTAAGCGACTCGTATTAACGAGTCGTGTCGGCGAGAGCGAGCGCTCTGGGTATGTACTTAGTGCGATTGGGCGCGCGCGGTGTTACCGTGAGCCGTAAGCGACTCGTATTAACGAGTCGTGTCGGCGAGAGCGAGCGCTCTGGGTGCTTACTTAGTGCGATTGGGCGCGCGCGGTGTTACCGTGAGCAACAAAGCCCCAGTTGTTTAAACTGGGGCGGTTGCGAGAGAACCGGCTTCAGAGTAAGGATTCTGCTGAGTTTAGACGGTTCGGTCTTAATTAGCCTGGACAGCAGTCAAGGCAATCGTGTAGACGATGTCTTCGACGAGGGCGCCGCGGCTGAGGTCGTTCACCGGCTTCGCGAGGCCCTGGAGCATCGGGCCGATGGCAATCGTGCCATGGGCGCTGCGCTGCACGGCCTTGTAGCCGATGTTACCGGCAGAAAGGCTCGGGAACACGAACACGGTGGCCTTGCCGGCGACGGTGCTGCCCGGGGCCTTCAGGGAACCTACGCTCGGCACGGTCGCGGCGTCGTACTGCAGCGGGCCATCCACCAGCATTTCGGGGCGGGCTTCCTTCACGATCTTGGTGGCTTCGCGCACGAGGTCTGCATCCGGGCCCTTGCCGCTGTTCATGGTACTGTAGCTGAGGAGTGCCACGCGGCTCGGGAGGCCGAAGGCCTTCGCGGTGTCGTCGCACTGCTGGGCAATGCCGGCGAGTTCTTCGGCGGTGGGGTTCAGGTTGATGGCGCAGTCGCCGTAAATGTAGGTCTTGTCCGGCATGCACATAAAGAACACGGAGCTCACGGACTTTACGCCCGGAGCGCACTTGATCACCTGCAAGGCGGGGCGCAAGGTGTCGGCGGTAGAGTGGATGGCGCCAGAAACAAGGCCATCGACTTCGCCCATCTTGAGCATCATGGTGCCGAGCATCACGTTGTCGGCGAGCGCTGCGCGGGCCTGGTCTTCGGTCATGCCCTTCGACTTGCGGAGTTCCACGAGAGTCGGCACGTACTTTTCGGCAAGTTCTGCAGACGGTTCAATGATTTCGATGTCAGCCGGGAGGGCGACACCCTGTTCCTTGGCGACGGCAAGGATTTCGTCCTTCTTGCCGATGAGCACGGGCACGGCGATGCCGCGGTCGATTACGAGCTTCGCGGCCTGCACGGTGCGCGGCTCGGAACCTTCGGGGAGCACGATGCGCTTCTTGGCCTTGGATGCCTTGAGGAGAAGGCCTGCGCGGAACATGGCCTGGCTAGTCTTGCGTTCTGCAGGTTCTGCGGCCAAATCCTTGGCGAGGCACTTGGGGCAGAAGAGAATGCGGTTCGGGCAGAACAGGTCTGCGTCTTCGTTGTCAGAATAAATCTTTGCATCGAGGGCGGTTGCGAGCGTATCGTTGTACTTCTGGGCCATCACGTCGCTCATGCCCTGGGCGCCTTCGACCACCACGGCGTCTACGGAATCAAAGTCCTGCGAAAGAAAGTCGGCGGCAATCTTTTCCATGAGTACGGCGGAATTGTGGGCCTTGAGTTCCTTGACAGCGTCGGCCCCGTTCACGCAGGGCTTGTAAGCGGCGGCAATCAGGCCGGCACCGGC
Source organism: uncultured Fibrobacter sp. (assembly GCF_946062555.1). GTDB lineage: Bacteria > Fibrobacterota > Fibrobacteria > Fibrobacterales > Fibrobacteraceae > Fibrobacter. The sequence goes on along the minus strand of NZ_CAMGVQ010000032.1, from coordinate 24,022 downwards.
AACTGCGTCCATGACTTCCTTGACTTTAGCTTCCATATTGGCGGAGGCGACCAGATAAACTCGATTCATAGAAAACTCCTGTTGATTTTAAATTTCGCCTTTAAAATTAGGTTTTTGAACCTCCGTAGGGTATGCTTTTTTCGGATAAAAAGGGCTTAAATGTTGCCATTTTCCCCACGTTCCCCGTAGAACTTATAAAAACAATACATTGTAAAGTAAGATTTGCAGATGAAATTGCGAAAATAACCTATTTTTACGCCTGGTTGAAAAGTGTTTGGGATAATTATGGAGAGAGCGGATGAAGTGCAATAACTTTTTCCGGGGTTTGGTCTTATTCCTGACCCTACTAGCAACGAACACTTTTGCCCAGAGTTATGTCGCCATAGCTCACGTGATTTATGACGGCAATATCCTTTATTATGCCGACAACGAAAAGGACGATGACCTTAAATATAAACCGCTCACCAAGGGTGACAGCGGTACATTCGACATCAAGTTTACCGAAGAACGCCTTAAGGCGAGCGCCATTGACAAGCGTCGGTTGCGTTTTGGCCTGATGTGCACCGAGGGAACCCCAAACTGCGAAACCTACCTGAATCCGGAAATAGAGAACAAGCCGCTCCTTAAGGAACTGTTCCCTGAATACGAGCAGGGTAAGGAAGACCAGCCCATCTACGAAGTCTGGGTAGAAATTGGCGAAGATGGAAAGGTGACCCTGTATGACGAAACCACCAAGCCTGTCATTGCAGTTCCTACGCCGAAAACAATCAGGTTCCTAGCCCCGTGGACCAATACGGGTGTTACGATTGTGCTGGGTGGCAAGTCCGATTATATGACCCCCATCACCGAAACTTATTGTGGATGGTTTGAGTACCAGGCTGTCCTTACTCCCAAGGACGCCTATGTTTATTTCAATCAGACGATTGGTGGCAACAATGTCGGTAAGAATGGTGTCACCAAGGAAGATATTTCTGTAGAAGATGAAATCAAGCTTGATTCCGTTCTCGCCATTTCCGATACCGTATGGATTCTTGCGACCATGTATGGCGATCCCGAACTTTCTGCGGAGTTTCCGGGTGAACTGGGAGACTGCCCTGTCAAGAAACTTCCGGTTATGATGTTCGATTGGTTGCACGGTAGCGATAGCGACGAAAAGAATGCCGCGAGCCAGGCCGGTACGACTAGCCAGGACTTCGGTACAGGCGGATGTAAAAAGAATGACGGATACGGCATCATGAAGGGAATGGTCGAATCGCAGCTGGGCCCGAACGGGGTTCCTGTCCGTTCTGCCAATTTCCCGAGCGACTGTAAGTTGACCGACCACCTTGATAACTGGTTCGTTCCCGAAGTGGTTGCCCAGGATGCCGCCGGCAATACCTACACCAACGCCACTTGCCGTGAGTTGGAACTCAACTTGACCGAAGACGGTTTCTGGCTCGGACAGAAGAATACCGATAGCCCCGAAAAGGGGCTGTTCTTCCTGGACGATTTCGAGTATCTTTATACGGCGGATTCTTCGAGCAAGATCCCGAACCCGATGTACGACAACATCAATTCCGAAAAGTACGGAACCCACAACTACGGCTTTACCATGGCACTCCAGGCCCAGTTCGAATATGTGAAGGGCCAGTACTTCGAATTCCTGGGCGACGACGATGTGTGGGTGTTTATTAACAATAAGCTTGTGGTGGATATCGGCGGCCAGCATGAGGCCAAGGAAGGAAAGGTCAAGCTGGATACTCTCGGACTGACGGAAGGCGAAACTTATCCGTTCCGAATCTTCTATGCGGAACGCCACAAGAACCAGTCGAATTTCAAGATGCGCACCTCGATGGACCTGAAGTCCGAGGCGAGCATGTTCCTGGCAGACCTCTCGAACGACCCGAAGCTTATCCAGAAGGAAGTCTGGCAGATCGTGCGTAAGAAGGCGCTCTCTTGTGATTTCCTGAATACATCGACTGATACGACTTTGGAACGCGGCCCATCGGACTTCGTCCTGTTTGGGCGCAGTCTTGGCAAGGGTGGCGTGGCACTCAAGGTTCTTGATTCGATTTACTATGCAGGCATCATCGTGAGCAACGATTTTACGATAGTGACTGTTGATGTCAGGGAAATTGGCAAGGCTCAGGCTCTGCCTCCTGGCAACTACTACATCCGCGTTCGTCTCAAGAGTAACCCGGACGAATACAAGGATGTTCCCTTTACCATCGATCCGTATGAACTGCCGAACCTCGCTTTTGCAAGCGTCAAGGATTCCTCTTACTTTGTCGTCAATTACGAAGATCCCGAAAATCCGGACACGACATTCTACGAACTGTTCTGGAATCCCTTCGGAGATACGGTGAGTCGCGATGTCGTGAGTGATACCTTGCCCATTAGCCTGGTGAAGGGCGAAAAGATGTGGGCCGGCCGCTCTTATCCGGTGAACATCATGTATGCCGAAGAATGGGCTACGATTTATAGCGGCATAGCAGTGAAGATTACGACATCGACGCCGAACCTGGTCGTTTGCGATTCCATGGGAAACCCCATCGATGAAATTTTGCTCATGGGTGGCCATGCGAATTTCTACGTGAAGGCTACTGACGAGGTGGTTGACGGAACGCTTACCGTTTCTACTCCCGGAGCAAAGAACAAGACGGTAAATTGGACCAAGATCAATATCAAGGTTCCGCCGGTTCCGCAGATTGAAGCCGCCTATATCTACGACCGTACCGGTGACGGCCGCGCCGACAGTATCTGGATCAAGTTCAACAAGCCGCTCGGCGGACGGAGCGTACTCGACTCGCTCAAGTTCGTTTTCGGTGAAAGTTTTGACGATGCCTTCCATGTGGCGTATCAGGAGGGTGACATGGACGTAAGTCTTGTTGCTGCGGGAGATGGCTTCGGTTCAGGCATCTTTACGGGTGGAAACACCAAGGCCTACAACGGCAAGGTCAATATCTGGTATACCTATACCGACCCCGAAGACGGCAAGACTGCGATATTCCCGGTTGAAGGCTCTCTTACGGATATGGTCGGCCCCGTAATTGTTGCGGCCGAGGTCAAGTACCTTAAGGATGGCAACACGCAGCTGATGCTCAACTTTAGTGAAGGTATCGACGAAAGCAATGCCGGTGTTGAACTCTTCCGTTTCCACTGCTGGAAAAACGATATGCTGGATTCTGCGGTGAAGGCCGCAGGAGACATCGGAACGATGCCTGCCAATGTTTGGAAACTGATTTTCTCCAAGGGTGGCGATGCCGACATTGTTCCTGCCGTGGGCGATTCCGTTCGTTTCAGGCCGCCTTCTCAGCTGGGTGAAGCGAAGGACCTGCAGGGAGTCCTCCCGCACGAGATGAACCCCTGGGTTCGCATTACGGGTGAGCAGAAGGTGACGGTGACTAGCCCGAAGGTCGTGACTCTGGAACCGGGAACGGAAATGTTCGATAGTGCTCGTGTGATTATCAAGAGCCCGAACGCGACCGTGCCCAAGCTGGTGGGTGGCGACAAGGTTCTTTCGGTAGACCAGGTGGCAGAAGTTTACGGCACGCAGGGCCATTACTTGGGAGACCTCGACATGGCCGAACTGGTTGAAAACGAAATTGCCGAAATCGTGAAGGCGGTGCAGTCAACCGCACTCTACACCGACAAGAAGGATCCGGTGAACGAGGACGGTTCTCCGACGAAGACTTACACGATTGAGGATATCATCGCGGCGGTGAGCAACGGTGACATGTCCATTGGTGATGCCAAGAAGCGTTTCGGCTTGAGTCCCGTGATTGTGGATGCCTACAAGAACGGCCTCCTGAATGCAGAAAACGTGCACAACTATGCTCGCGGGACCGATGCGGATGTGAAGAAAATCGTGAGTGCTGTTGCGGACAAGACGGAACTTCGCTACGAGGCGATTTATTACTCTAGCCTTGGTCACTACGTGAACAGCCACTCCGGAACAATCACCTGCAATAGCGAGATCTTCACGGAAAATGGCTCCAAGAACTGTCTCGAGAACGACGGTCGCCTGTTCCTGGCCTGGAATATGCGTGCAGAAAAAGGTCGTCTTGCCGCTACGGGCGTCTATATCGCCCGCCTGCAGGTCAAGATCAAGGTGAACACCAAGGTGATTATCGACCGCACCCAGGACTTCCTGTGGGGTGTTCGACGCGGCAAGGTGAACGCCATCGACCTGGGTCTTTAAGTTTTTTTTGAGAACAAAAACCCCGAAAACACGACATTTACACATTTGTTAAATAGAATTAACGGCATTTTCCACATTGCCGTGTTGATTTTTTGAGAAAAAAAATTTATTTCTAGATTAAAACATTTTTAATGCGCATTGGGCGTTTGCCCTAGGAGATGTGGATGAGGTGCGGTTTTCTTAAGAGGGCAATCTGGTTGCTCGCTCTAGTTGTGCCTGCAGTATTTGCGGCAAATTATTCTGTTACGGTGACTTATGAAGGTGACGGCCTTTATTATGCCATTTACAATAGGGGAGATGGTACTTGGTACACCGATAGGGGGGCTGATTGCTTTCAAGCTACCGATGTGTTCCACTTTAACCTGAGTAGTAGAGATTTGGACAAGTATGAGCTGAATTTCTATACCGACAAAACCTGCTACACTCGTCTTTCTGATGGTGCCATTCCCTTGAAGGATTTGTTCCCGACCTCACAGCAGGCGAAAATCACCGTTAATGAAGACGGTTCCTGGCAATTTACCAATGGACAAAAGCCTGCCGAAGATCCCGAAGAACCCAAGGATCCCGAGGAGCCCGGCAAGGACAATCCTGCAAAGGGCGGGATGAAGATCGTGGCCTTCTTTACGCCGTGGACCAACACCAATGCCAAGATGTTCCTGGATGGTGATAGCGTCGCGATGATTCCGGTGGCAGAAAAGTATTGCGGCTGGTTTATCGCTGCGGTTGATGCTCCTGCCGAAGGTTTCAATGTCTATTTCAAGCAGACCATCGGCCCGAATTTCGTGGGCTCCGAAGGTTTGACAACGACTGAACCGACTACCGCAACTGAAATTTCGTTGGACTCCGTGGCGGCCTTGAGCGACACGATCTGGGTCCGTGGCAGCCAGGAAGGTGCTCCGGTTGTCTATTCCAAGCATCCGAACGGTGTGTTGGGAGACTGCCCTGTGAAGAAACTTCCGGTGATGATGTTTGACTGGTTGCATGGCGACAAGGGTGACGGTACCCATGGCAACGGTAATCCCGAATATGGCGTCAGTGCGGACTTCGGTTCTGGCGGCTGTAGCGGAAGCCCGATGCGTGGTATGGTCGAGAAGGAACTCGGTCCCAATGGCGTTCCTGTGCCGGCCGATCCGTTCCCGACGGATTGCAAGATTACCGAACACTTGGCTTACTGGTTCCTCCCGGAATCGCTGGCTGTCGATGCTCAAGGCAATACGCTTACCAATATGACTTGCCGCGACCTTTATGTTTCCATGGACGAAGAAGGTTTCTGGCTTGCCGAGGTCTCGAAGAACGGTGTGTCTGCGGGTAACGAATCTAGTAAGGACAAGGGCGGCATGTTCCTGTTGGACGACTTCAAGTACCTGGATGAAGGCACCGATACCATCCCTAACCCCTATTACGATAATATAAGAGGCCACAACTTCGGCTTTACCATGAAGATTCAGGCGACCTTTGTGTATTTACCTGGCCAGTACTTTGACTTCTACGGTGACGACGACGTGTGGGTGTTCATCAACAACAAACTGGTGGTGGATATCGGTGGTCAGCATGGTCAGGTGGCGGGAGCCGTCGACCTGGATACGCTCGGCCTTATTCCCGACAGCACCTACAACTTCCACATCTTCTATGCGGAACGTCATACGAGCGAGTCGAACTTCCGCATGCATACCTCGATTGACTTGAAGACCGAGGCAAGCCTGTTGCTGAAGAACATCTCCGACAATTCGGATGTTATCTCTAGGGAAGTCTGGCAGAAGGTTCGCAGGAACAAGCTGGCTTGCGATTTCTCCGAAAACGGCAAGGAACTATCGTTTGAACGTGGTGCATCGACTTATGTGCTTTATGGCGGAAACCTGCCTTCGGAAGGAATCGCGCTTGATACTGCCGGCAATTACTTTGGTGGCATTAAGATTTCCGCTAGCTTTGACGCGTTCACGATCGACAAGGAAGCCATCAAGGATGCCCATGGCCTTGCTCCGGGTGTCTACTACCTGCGCGTGGCGCTTGTTTCGGACAACAGCCAGTACAAGGACATTTACTTTGTCGTGGGCGCCTATAAGTTGCCGGACCTGACTTATGTCGACTCTGTCGGAAACGCCTTAGGTTCGACCATCTTGAGCGACACGCTGCCACTGAACATGAATAAGAACGTTACCATGTGGGTGGGCCAGTCCTACAAGGTTTATGTGCAGTATGCCGATGAATGGGCGAAGGGTAGCGATATAGTCTATCCGACGACAGACGATGACGCCTTGATTCCTTGCGATTCCTTGGGCAACCCCATTACCGAAATCAAGCTGGATTCGGGCCGAGCGATGTTCTATGTGAAGGCTGTCGGTGAAACTTGGGGCGCTAGCTTGTATGTGAAGGGCCAGGCGGCAGGAAATACGGCGGCTTGGAAGGGAATCAACTTTGCCTTGCCTCCTGTACCGCAGATTGAGACTGCCTACATTTTTGACCGCGACGGTGACGGTCGTGGCGACAGCGTATGGATTCAGTTCAACGGTGAACTTGGCGGAAAGAATACGCTGGATTCTTCCAGGATGACATTCGGAGTCCTTTTCAACGATACCTATAAGCCTACCTACAAGAGAGGCGATAACACGGCATCCATCGTGGCGAACGAAGGCTCGTTCGGCTCAGGAATCTTTACTGGCGGACTCGACAAGCCTTATTCTGGAAAGATTGTCGTGTGGTACACCTATACCGATAATGGCAAAACATCTGTATTCCCGGCGGAAGGCCCGCTGGTGGACAAGATTGGCCCTGTGGTGACTGCAGCCGAAGTTTCGTACATGAGCGACGGTAATGCGGTGCTGCTGCTGACCTTTAGCGAAGGCCTCAATGGCGATAATGCGTCTTCGGATCTGTTCCGTTTCCACTGCTGGAAGGACGGTCAGATGGATTCCCTGGTGAAGGCGGCAAGCGATGTTTCTAAGACCTCCGCGTCTCAGTGGAAGCTGGTTTTCCCGAAAGGTGGCGATTCTGATATTGTGCCTGCTGTCGGTGATTCGGTCCGCTTTGTTCCGCCATCTCAGTTGGGCGCGGCGCTGGACCTTGTAGATGTGGGACCGCATGAGTATAACCAGTGGGTGCGCGTGACCGGCGAACAGAAGGTGACGATTACGAGTCCCGGTGTGGTGACGCTGAATCCGGATTCGCCAGCGTTTGACAGTGCCAAGGTGATTATCCGTAGCGACAGCGCGACGGTGCCGAAGCTCGTGAAGGATGAATCGATTCTTACTGCAGAACAGGCGGCTACCGCTTACGGCACGCAGGGACATTTCCTGGGTGACCTCAATATGGCCGAACTGGTAGAAAACCAGATTGCCGACATTATGAAGGCTGTCCAGGGAACGCCTAGCTACACCGACAAGAAGGCCGGAAAGAATGAGGTTGCGCAGACCTACACGATCGAACAAATCATCTCGATGGTGGCGGCGGGGCAAATGTCCCTTGGTGATGCGAAAAAACGTTTCGGTCTGGATCCGGTCATTGCGGATGCTTACAAGAATGGAATGCTTACGGCTGAGAATGTCCGTAAGTACGCCCGCGGCACGGAAGCCGATATCAGGCAGATTGTCGAATCCGTGGCTGAAAATACGGAACTGCGCTACGAGGCGACCTACTACTCCAGCCTGGGTGAATTTGTAAATAGTAATTCCGGTGTGGTTACTTGCAACGGCGACATCTTCAAGGAAAACGGACAGGGAACCTGTCTTGACAATAACGGCAAACTGTTCCTTGCCTGGAACATGCGCGCGAAAAACGGTCGTCTCGCTTCGACGGGTGTCTACATCGCAAGACTGGAATACCGAATCAAGGTCGGAAGCAAGACCATGGTGGACCGTACGCAGGACTTCCTGTGGGGTGTGCGTCGCGGTAAGGCGAATGCGATAGACTTCGGTCTCTAGTTTGTTTAAATTTCTCTCTCGTTAAAAAGAAGGGCCGCACCTTGGGTGCGGCCTTCCTTATATGCCTTGGAAGAACGACTCGCGGTGAGGCCGCGAGTATGAAGCATTACACGAACTTGTAGAGGTCGGTAATGTCTTCGCCCATCTTGTCGTAGAACCAGAACTGGTTGATGTGGGCGTGCTCGTCTTCCACGAGGCTGATGTTCATGCTGTGCTTGTATTCCAAGTAGTTGAACATACGGTTGTGGTCCTTGCAGAGCACGTCGATCACCTGGGCGCTTACCACGAGGGTCACTTCGCGGAGCTTGCCCTTTGCCTTTGCGCGGGCCATCCAGCGGTCGATCATGCCGAGCGTGGATTCGAGCGTCGCGATGCGTCCGCCGCCGTCGCAAACCGGGCAGCGTTCGGTCTTTTCGGTCATCAGGTTCACGCGGACGCGCTTACGGGTGACTTCCATGAGGCCGAACTGGCTGATGGGGGCGGGGCTGATCGGGGCCTTGTCGCGGCGGATTGCCTTGCGGAATTCCTGGTAGACCTTTTCGTTGTCTTCTTCGGATTCCATATCGATAAAGTCGATAATGATCAGGCCACCCACGTCGCGGAGCCTAAGCTGCTTTGCGATTTCGTAGCAGGCGTCGATGTTCGTTTCGAGGATGATCTTGCCCTGGTCCTTGCCGTGCACCTTCGGTCCGGTGTTCACGTCGATAGAGACGAGTGCTTCGGTCTGTTCGATGACGAGGTTGCCGCCACGCGGGAGCGGTACCTGGCGCTGCAGGGAACGTGCGTAGTCGTTTTCTATCTTGAAGTATTCGAACAGGCTTTCGTTGCTGCTCCAGAGCTTCACCTTGTCGAGCTTGTCCGGCGAGAGTACCTTGAGGTATTCGCGCAGGGCGAAGTATTCGTCGCGGTTGTCGATATACACGTAGTCGGTGTTGTCGCTGAAGTATTCGCGCACAGTCTGTTCGATGGAATCAGATTCTTCGTAGATGCAGGTTTCGGCAGGCTGGTTTTCGAAGTTGTACTTCGTCTGTTCCCACTTGCTTTCGAGTTCGCGCATCTGCTTGTTGATTTCGAATTCGGATTCGTTCAGGCCGTTGGTACGAACGATGTAGCCCACGTCGCGACCCTTGAGGCGGCGGACCACCTTCTTGAATTCGCGGCGCTTGGCCGGGTCGCGTTCACGCTTGGAGACACCAATGAAGTTGGTGCCCGGCATGCACACGAGGAAACGACCCGCAAAGCTCAGGTGAGTGGTCAGACGGGCACCCTTGGTGCTGATCGGTTCCTTGACCACCTGAACCATGATTTCTTGGCCTTCTTGCAGAATTTCGTCAATAGAGACTTCCTTGGAAGAACCGCTCTCGTCATCGTCGTCGCCATATTCGCGACGGAGAAGTTCGTTTCTGTCCATGGCGTCTTCTTGATGCAAAAAGCCTGCCTTTTCAAGGCCAATATCAATGAACGCAGCCTTGAGTGCCGGAAGCACCTTTTGGACCACGCCCTTGTAAATATTGCCCAGAACTCGATTAGAAGAAACGCCTTCGACGACAAGTTCAACGAGTTCGCCGTCTTCCATGATGGCGATGCGCTTTTCGTAAGGCGTCTTGCTAATCAAAATTCCACGCTTGCACTTATTTGCCATTAAAGCTCCTAAAGGTAGACAAAACTTGATGGTTGATTCCCTAAGAAGCAGTCCAAAAGTATGGAACGCTTCCGGACCCACGCGCTTCTTTTACGGAAAGTACCGCATTTCCACGGCGTAAAGTCTAGGGAACCTAAATATAATAAGTAGAAAGTAAGAAGTTTGCGGGAAATGGTCAAAAAGTGGACTGAAATACAAAAAATAAGGATGGGCGTCAATTCTTTGAACTTTTTAAAAACCATTTCTAACGAATTAATATACATTAGGGGTATGGATATCGCATCGAGTACATACCGGCGGATTTTTGTGTTGGGTTCCGGGTTCAGTAAGTCGTTTTGCCCGCAGATGCCCACTCTCCGCGATCTGAACGAGCTGATTCCCTTCGGAATATCGGACGAGTTCCCGCACCTGCGTGACTACTGCAGGCGTTTCCTGGAACTTTGCAATAACCAGGCGGAATACCTGAATATCGAAACTCTCTCGACATCGATTCTGTCGGCGCAGATTTTCCCCGGGGTGCGCGAGAGCCTTTATCATTCCAGCTTGCGTTTTGAACTGTTGCGATTTATTGCGGGAGCCATTCGCCATGATCATGCGGTGGATTCACAGTCGGCGGCCATTCTCCGCAAGTTCTTGACGGGTTGCGTGAATTGCCCGAATGAAGGCGTGTGCGACACCTTGCTGCTGTCCTTTAATTATGACACGCTGATCGAGGACGTGATTACGGATGATGCCAAGATGAACGCGCGTGTAGCGGTGGATTACGGGGTGCGTATAGACCCGGCTGACCGCAGCGCGGTTCGTGCGCCGCGTACCCATTCGGTGGATTTGATTAAGTTGCATGGATCGCTGAACTGGTATCCGGTCAAGGGTGCGTCTGACCCGCTCGACTTGAAGAACGTGTGCCAGGTGGAACCTTGCGACCGCAGTTTCCCGATTTATCGCGAGGATACTCCGATTTATATTCCGATGGCGCATACGAAGGAATCTTTCTTGCGCGGGAGCCTGTTTAATTTGTTGTGGAGTAAGGCCGATTACTATCTCAAGAATGCCCAAGAAATTTTCTTCTTGGGTTATGGTTTCCCTAAGAGCGACATGAACAATCTGGAATTCTTGCTTCGTCACCGGGACCGCTTCAAGAAGGTGGTGGTATTTGAACGCGAAGGCCACCCAAATCTGGAACGCCTGCGGGAGTTGCTCGGTGAAATTGTTGTCAGTTGCGACGCGAAGGAATTCTTGGCGAAGTTCTAGCTTCTTGTGTCGGGGCGTCGGCCTTGCCGACATTCGTCTTGCTATATTTTGCACCGTAAAGGTGCAAGAATGAAATTCTTTGGATGCATTGTGTTTTTGCTTGCGGGCATGGCTTGCGCCCAGCTCGTGCAGAAGAAGGCGCCTACGGCGGCCGATTCCGTTGATCTAGGCAACAAGAAAGGCCCGATTGTCTATGCGGCCCCCAAGGAAAACGAAAAGTCGGCCATAAAAGAAGCGACTGCCAGTATGGACAGTCGCGAGTATTCGAACGATTCTACCGTCGGGACGCTGATTGGTGTCGGTGCGGAATTTGTCGGCGATATGATGAAAGGTATGCTTTCGCCGAATTCTCCCGAGACGGATGCCGTCGAACTTGAACGCACGAGACGGTAGCACTTTGCGCTAGTTGGTAGAACTTAGTGCGCTTCGCTACAGAACTTAGAAGATGTTTACTGAGCTCTAAGTTCTAAGCTCTGCCGAAGGCTCTGTTATCCCAAATACTTTTCGCCGGATTCTACGCTCTGGTAGATGAGCGTGTTGATGGTCATGGGGCCCACGCCGCCCGGAACCGGAGTGTAGGCCGATGCCACGTCGTCGAGACCCTTTTCAATATCGCCCACGCCACCCGGATGGTAGCCGGCGTCAACCACGACGGCACCCTGCTTGATCCATTCCTTCTTGATGAATTCCGGCTTGCCGACAGCACCCACGAGGATGTCGGCCTGTTTCACGAATTCGGGAAGGTTCTCGGTCTTGCTGTGGCAAATGGTCACGGTGCAGTCTGCGTTTAAAAGCATGAGAGCCATCGGCTTTCCGAGAATGGCGCTGCGGCCTACGACCACGGCGTGCTTACCCTTGAGAGGAATGTTGTAAGCCTTGAGAAGACGCATAATGCCGGCAGGCGTTGCGCAGCCGTAAGCGCTCTCGCCCATGGCCATACGTCCAAAGCCGAGGCAGGTCACGCCGTCTACGTCCTTGCGGGCGTCAATGGCTTCGAAGGCGGCGCGTTCGTCGATGTGGCGCGGAACTGGGTGCTGCAGCAAGATGCCGTGCACGTCGCGGTTCTCGTTGAGTTCCTGGATTTTGTTCAGGAGTTCTTCGGTGGTGGTGTTCTTGGGGAGAACCACGCGGATGCTTTCCATACCCACGCGGGCGCAGGCGTTGCCTTTCATCTTGACGTAGGTGGCGCTGGCCGGGTCATCACCGACGAGGATTGTTGCAAGGATGGGGGTCTTGCCCGTCTTTTCCTTGAGCTTGGCCACGCGGGCGCTGAGTTCTTCTTCAGTGGTCTTGGCAAGGGCCTTGCCGTCGAGGATGAGTGCTGCCATAAGTGTCTCCGGTGCGCAGATGCGCGGTTGTTTGCTGCAAAGATAGAAAAGTGTGCGGGGTGAGTAAGATGGAATTGTCTGCTGACTGCCGGATGTAACGAAATGTTTACTCGAACTTGACAATTTGTCAATGGAATATGCTCGTGCGTTAGGCCTATTTAACCTTTTTAAGGGTAATTTTAAGTTGAAAGGTTGTATACGGGCGGTGGTGCGCTCGAATAAAGGAGTTAAATATGGGATGGCTTAAAGGTTTGGGCGTTGCCCTCGCTAGTTCCTGTGCCGTTTACGCGGCGACGGTCAATAACCCGATTATGTACGTCGACAGTCCGGACCCCTCGATTGTCCGCGTTGACGACGCCTATTATATGGTAACGACGACCATGCACTTTGCGCCTGGCGTACCCGTTTTCAAGAGTACCGATTTGGCCCAGTGGCGCACGGTGGGCTATGCCTACCAGACGCTCACCAACAACGACCAGCAGAACTTGAATGGCGGCAAGGACGCCTACGGTAAGGGTTCTTGGGCGTCGAGCATCCGTTACCACAAGGGATTCTTCTACGTGCTGACTCCGTCTTACACGACGGGCAAGACTCATTTGTACAAAACAGCCGACGTGGAAAGCGGCCAGTGGAGCGAAGTGCAGCTCCCGTTCTACCACGACCCTTCTTTATTCTTCGATGACGATGGCACTGTGTGGGTGTTCTACGGCAGCGGCGACCAGATTAGCTACGTGCAGCTGAACGACGACGCAAGCGGTGTAAAGGCCGGCGGCAAGAGCGGCAAGCTCGGCGGCGTGAGCGTGAACCAGGCGACCGGCAAGAGCGGCTATATCGTGCAGCAGGAAGGCTCGCACATGGAAAAGGTAAACGGCGAATACTATCTGTTCACGATTTCTTGGCCGAACGGTTCCTGCCGTACCGAAGTGGTTTACCGTTCCAGGAACCTCTTGAGCGGATATACAGGAAGAGTTTTCCTCTCAGACAATGGTGTTGCGCAGGGTGGCATCTTTGATACTCCCGATGGCAAGTGGTATGCCCTCTTGTTCCGCGATTCCGGCCCGGTTGGCCGTATGTCGCACCTGGTCCCGATGGAATGGAAGGACGGCTGGCCGGTTCCGACCAGCGGAAGCAAGGCTCCCTCCACAATTGACTTGCCGGAATCTCCGTTGCCGGGCTACGGCATGGTCACCAGCGATGATTTTGAATCCAGCGAACTGGCGCTCGAATGGCAGTTCAACCACAATCCCGATAACAAGAACTGGAGCTTGTCTGCAAATCCGGGATTTTACCGCATTACCACGAGCCGTACCGATAGCCGCGTGGTGAATGCGAAGAACACCCTGACCCAGCGTTCCTTTGGCCCCAAGAGTTCTGGCCGTACGCTTGTCGATGGCACCGGCATGAAGGATGGCGATATGGCCGGCCTCGTTGCCCTGCAAGATGACAAGGGCTTCGTGGCGCTTGCAAAAGATGGCGGCAGCTACAAGGTGGTGATGTACACCGGTAACAAGGACGGTGAAAGCCTGAAGGACAGCAAGGCGATTTCGGGTTCCAAGGTTTACCTGCGTATCGATTTTGACCTGCCGATTGACCGCGGTACCGCATACTTCTATTACAGTACCGATGGCAATACCTGGACAAAGATTGGTAGCGACGTGAAGCTCAATTACGACCTCCACATGTTCGTGGGAGTGCGCTGGGGCCTCTTCAACTTTGCAACAAAGCAGGCGGGCGGCTATGCGGACTTTGACTGGTTCAAGGTCGGTGTTGATGCGAACGATGAAATTTACCTTGATGGCGCTGGCTCTGAACCTGTCCCGCAGACTCCGTTCTGCGCCGCCGGTGAAAACTGCCCCGCCGTTGCTCTCCCGGGCAAGATTGAGGCCGAAAACTTCGACGTGCCGGGCAAGGGCAAAGATGGCACCTCTTACTGCGATGGCGATTCCGAGAACCACGGCGATAGCGACTACCGCGCAGGTACCGGTGTTGACCTTTACAAGAAGGCAACTGGAATTATTGTGGGCTACAACAGCGAAGGCGACTGGCTCGAATACACCGTGAACGTGAAGGAAGCGGGGGACTACACCATGTTCGCGGCTGTCGCTGCGGCGGGCAACACCTCGAGCTTCAAGCTCTCCCTGGATGGCAAGGACATTACCGAAGAAATCGCGGTGCCTGCGGCAAGTTCCGGCGAAGAGAATTACGACGACTACAACAAGGTGCAGGCCAACGTGACGCTCCCTGCTGGCGAACACGTGCTCCGCTTCACGGTTACTGGCGCCTGGCTCGATATCGACTACTTTACCTTCGTAAAGGGTAAGGACGCGACGGATCCGGAACCGATTGATCCGACGGGGATTGCCAATGCGGTTCGTTACGATGTGCAGGCGCAACAGCTTTACCGCGTGTACGGCTTGAACGGAAGCTTTGTGGGAACCGTGTTTGCAGCAAGTGCAAGCGAGGCTCAGTCCAAGGTGCGCGCCATGGTTTCGGAAAAGGGCGTGTACCTGATTAGAGCAAAGAATGGGATGGTTCATCGCTTTACGGTAACGAAATAGCTCTTCGGACTAGTTCAGATTTCGGATTTCAGAATTCAGAAACTCATTATAAATTCTGAAATCTGAATTTATAATGGTACTTCAGTGAAGCGAGAGTGCAATTAACATAAGGAGTAAGAGTGATGTTTGGTATGAAAAATTTGGGCAAGGTGGTGCTTGCCCTCGCGAGTGTTGCGCTGTTTACGGGTAATGCTTTTGCGGACAACCTAACTGTAGACGGAAAATCCCGCAGCATGCTCGTGTATGCTCCGTCGGGTATTGAGAAGAATCGCCCGCTTATCATTCAGATGCACGGCATGAACCAGGATGCGCCCTACCAGAAGAATGCGGCGAAGTGGGAGTCCATTGCCGATACCGCGCGCTTCGTGGTGGTATTCCCCAATGGCGAAAACAAGGCCTGGGACATTGGCGGCGACAAGGATGTCAATTTCTTGAAGGCAATCATCAACGAAATGTATCAAAAATACGGAATTGATAAAAACCGTGTATATGTTTCGGGATTTTCGATGGGCGGCATGATGAGCTACCATGCGGCAAACAAGATGGGCGATATGATTGCGGCTATTGCGCCTGTTTCCGGTTACCCCATCGGAAACCCTGCGCCGGCAAGCACTCGCCCTATGCCGATTATCCATACCCATGGGACCTCCGACGATGTGGTGAATTACAGTAGCGGTGTGAATTATTTAAAGCGTTGGGTGTCCTTTAACAAATGCTCCGAAAGTTCCCAGGTGATCAAGCCCTATCCGGCTAACCGTTCAGGTTCCGCTGCCTCCCTGGAAGTGTGGAGTAGCTGCTCTAACGACATAGAAGTGCGCCTCATGTCCATCGCCGGAAAAGGCCACTGGTATTCCATGGATTTGGCCAGCGTGAATACCAGTGATGAAATCTGGAACTTTGTGAAGAACTATTCGCTCGATGGTTCGAACATTACTCCGCCGACTCCAGCGATTGTTGTGCCTACGAACCGCGATGAAGTCTTTAACGGCGGCTTCGATTCGAGCGCCGTGGCTTGGGACTTGCAGCTACATGGCGATGCCGCTGCGACTGGTGATGCGAAAGATGGAAAGTACCAGTTCGATATTTCCGCCGTCGGTACGCAGAATTACCAGGTGCAGCTGATTCAGCACGACTTGCATCTTGAAAAAGACCAGTGGTACGAGGTGAGCTTTGACGCAAGCGCAGGGGCTGCCCGCACGCTCGAAGTGAATGTGGAGCAGCACAATGACCCGTGGGCGAGCTACCTCAAGGAAAAGCAGAATTTTGATCTTGGCACGGATATGAAAACCTATTCGTTCAAGTTCCAGATGACGGCCGCAACCGATACGAACAGCCGCCTGAGTTTCAATGCCGGCGCTGCGACGGGAACTCTTACGCTCGACAATGTGGTGCTCAAGAAACTTGCGGAACCCCCTGAAGATATAGGAACGGAGGCGCTGAAGTTTGTGTCGCCCAGGACTCAGAATATGCAGGTGTTCGAAGTGTATGGACTGAACGGTCAGTTGCTTGGTCGCGTGAATGCAAAGAATGCCGCAGAGGTTCAAACTCAGGTGCGTCTGGTCGTAAGGCCCAAGGGCTCCTTCTATGTGAAGCCAGTTCGGTAAAAAACGCCATATTTACGCAAAAAACGACAATCGGTGTTGACAAATAGTCAATGCCGCTTCTTTTTTGAAGGGGGCTTTTGACCCAAAATGGGTTTATTTTTGACTAGGACAATATAAGGAGTGAGTCTATGTTTGGTTTTAAGAAAATGCCCGCGCTTTGCGCTTGTGCCGCTATGGGATTTGCTGTACAGGCCTTTGCGCACCCTGACAGTCTGGTGCTTACGCCCCCGCTGGGGTGGAACAGCTGGAACGTGTTCCACGAAAACATCAACGAAAACCAGATCAAGGAAATCGCCGATGCGATGGTCTCTTCGGGCTTGAAGGACGCGGGTTATATTTACCTTAACCTGGACGATAACTGGATGGATACCAAGCGCGATGCCCAGGGTAACCTCCAGAATAATCCGAAAACTTTTCCGAGCGGCATGAAGGCTTTGGCCGATTACGTGCATGCGAAGGGACTCAAGTTCGGTCTTTACGGCGACCGCGGCAAGCGTACCTGCCACCATTACAATAGCAACTGGCAGAGTGAAAGCGGTTCCAATGGCCGCGAAGAACAGGATGCCAAGAAGCTTGCCGAATGGGGTGTCGACTACTGGAAGTACGACAACTGCGATTCCGACCCGAGCACCCAGGAAAAAGATTACACCGCCATGTCCAAGGCCCTCCGCAATTCCGGGCGCGATATCGTGTTCAGCATTTGCATGTGGGAATACAAGGACTGGATGCCTAAAATCGCTAACCTCTGGCGTACCACTTTCGATATCGGCCCCGCATGGATTTCGCAGTCCTGGTACCGCGGCGTCTATGAAATTATCGATGCCAACAACAAGTATTGGCAAATCGCTAAGCCCGGCCACTGGAACGATCCGGATATGCTTGAAGTGGGCAATAACGGCCTCTCTTACGAGGAACAGCGTTCCCAGATGACGATGTGGTCTATTATGGCTGCCCCCATCATGATCAGTTCCGACGTGCGCAACATGAGCAACGAGACCAAGGAACTCTACCTGAACAAGGACATGATCGCCATCAACCAGGACTCTCTTGGCGTTCAGGGACATCGCATTTCTGACGTGGACGGAAAGCAGGTTTGGACCAAGCCCTTGAAGAATGGCGACATTGCCGTGGCACTTCTGAATAACAACAGTTCTACCCAGACTGTGGAATGCAACTTTGCAGACATTGGCGTAGAAGGCGAAGTGGATGTTCGCGATGCCTGGAAAAAGAAGGACCTGGGCCCGGTTTCCCATGTTTCTATCGAACTTCCGGCACATGGCTCGGCACTTCTCCGTTTGGTACTCAAGCCGGTTCCGCGCGCTCCGTTCAAGGGCGAAGCTCTCGCCATTCCGGGCAAGATCGAAGTGGAAGATTTCGACATTGACGGTGTGGGCCAGGGCAACACCACCTACAACGAAAAGGATACCGAAAACCATGGCGATTCTGACTACCGTCCGGGTACAGGTGTAGACCTTTACAAGAAGGCGACCGGTGTGATCGTGGGTTACAACCAGGCGGGTGAATGGCTCGAATACACCGTGAAGGTGGCCTCGACGGGAACTTACACCATGAACGCTTCTGTGGCTTCTGCCAACAGCACATCAAGCTTCAAGCTCTCTATGGACGGCAAGGACATTACCGAAGAAATCGCCGTGCCTGCAGCCACCGAGGGCGAAGACAACTACGACGAATACAACACGGTCGAAGCCAAGGTGAACCTGACCGAGGGCGAACACATTCTCCGCTTCACGGTTACTGGCGACTGGATGGACATCGACTGGATCGAGTTCTGCGCGGGTGAAAGCTGCGAAGACGCGCAAGGGATTCGCACTGCTCTCCCTGCCGCCATGAACCGCGACTTGGCTCCGCGACTCCTCAAGAAGGGCAATAAGCTCTTCATCGAAAAGAACGGCAGGCGTTTCGATCTGACGGGACATAGGATTAAGTAGTTTAAGGCCCTTTCTTATTGAGTTAAAGCTTTTGACATTTTTTCAAAGAAAAATTCAATATAGGCGTTCCCGGCGGGGTAGAAAAGATTATTTTATTGATGGGATGAAAGTCTTTTCGAGAATGCGCCTATGTTGAACATCAATGAAATTAGCGATTACAGGGATTTGCTCAAGAATTACTATACCCAGCGCAAGCTGGATATGCCCCTGTATTCCTACAAGATGATGGGGCAGAAGCTTGGACTTGAAACGAGCCAGATCTTCCGTGTACTGAACAAGGAACTGCATCTGCCGAATCACAGCATTCCCCTGGCGAAGGACCTGTTGGAGCTGAAGGGGCGTAGCGGCGAAATTTTTGAAATCCTGGTGGCGGCGGCAAAGGCAAAGTCGCAGTCGAAAAAGGAAAAGCTCTACAAGATGGCGCTTTCGCTGCAGGATGTGGACTTGCGCAAGTTCAGTGCGAGCGAATACCTGTTTTTAAGCAAGTGGTGGATTCCGGTGGTGCGGGCGCTGATCGAAATGAACGGGGGCCATGCCGAGGTTTCTCGTCTGGTGAAGCAGATTACGCCCGCTGTCTCGGAAGACCAGGTGCGCGAGGCCATCGCGGTTCTCAAGGATTTAAAGCTGATTACGCCGCTTGCCTCGGAACGATACGCCGCGACAACGGCCAATTTTACATCGGCGGGGTCGCCGACAAAGACAGCCGCCATTCGCAGCTACCAGAACCAGCTCTTGACGCTTGCGCAGAATGCGCTGGTCGCCGTGGATCCCACGAAGCGGAATATCTCGTCGCTTTTGGTGGGCGTGGACGATGAATGTTTTGATGACCTGAACGAGATGACTTTGGAATTTAGACGACAGGTGCAAAAGAGGGTGGCCGAGGTGAAGGACGTGAATCGCGCGATGCAGTTCGTGTTCGCCTTTTACCCGGTCGCCGAAGTTGCCAAGGAGTCCAAGGGTTCACAGACTAAAAAAGTGGGGGCGAAAAGATGAAAAAATTGCTTTTATTCCTCGCCGTTTTTGTGTCGCTTGCGTTCTGGGCGTGTTCCGGCGAAAAGGATGTGGCCGGAATCAGCACGGTGGAGACGGAAAACGCTTACCTGATTCAGTTTGTTCGCGGAGATTCGCTGCCGGCAGCCCATGTGGTGGCGCGCGTGCGTTCTGCGGAATATGTTCGGAGTGTCGAAGATGGCTCTGCTGTGGATTCCGCGGATGCCGAATTCTTCAGCGAATTCGTGACGGATTCCCTGGGCTGCATTCGTATCGACAGCCTTGCTGTCGATGTGGCGACGCTTGAAGTGGTGGATGCTGGCGAAGGCCTGTTCAAAAAGATTTCAGCCGAAGACATCAAGGACGGAGATTCCGTGCGGTTTGTCCTGGAAAAGACGGGAAACCTGAAGGGAAGGGTTTACCTGCCCGAAGGTGTTGACTATGCCTGGGTTCAGGTGTACGGTATGGATCGACTCGTCAAGACGGACAATCAAGGTTTCTATGCGATGGATTCGTTGCCGCCATTTGAATATGAGTTGCGTTACATTGTAGGCGATAGCGTGGTGGAGGGGTCGGCGACGGTCGATGCTGGCGAAGAGGCGACGGCGTTCATTTATACTTTTGAACCGGATTCCGTCAAGATTCTGGATTTTGAATCGGAGAACGAAGAATTTTTTATTACCGATTTGGGCTATAGCGTGACTGGCTATATGGCGGCCACCGATACCAATACGAAAACGGTGCCCGATATCAATGAAGAGGTTGCAAAATTTATCACCGAGGCGGGCGCAGGGCGCGAAGGCCGAGCGTTGCATTGGAAATCCTCGGCTGCAGTGGGCAAGTGGTCTTTCTTTGGTAGCTGGATTTGCAAGGAGGAGTCTCCCTGCGATATTTCGGCGACGGATTCCATCGTGTTTTATGCTCGCGGAACTGGCGTCATCTCGATTGCCTTTGAAACTCTGGGAAGCTCAAATGTCGAAGGCAAAACCTTGGCGTACGACACCCTTGCCACAGATGGTGAATGGAGCCGCCGCGTGATAAAGCCTTCGAACTTTAAGCCTCGCGATGATCTTTACGGAAACCTCGGCTGGGATGTTGTCAGCAAGGCGATGACGACGATTTCGATTGCCGCTTACGATGATACAGAATTCTGGATAGACGATGTCGTGCTCTACGGCGTCAAGCCCAGTAACTTTGTTGAGCGTTAGTTCCTGAACACCCCTTTGAAATTTTGACAAAACTAAATCCCCGAACAGGGGATTTTTTCGTGCTGCAGGATTTAATTTTAGATTGGTTGGCTTGTGCTGGAAAAAGGATGGTACGAAATGTTTGGAATCAAAATCAATCACATGGCTTGCGTTGCCCTTGCTGCAATGGGATGTTGGCATGCTCAGGGGCATACGCAAGACCTGCTTTACCCCGATATGTTCGCGCTTGGCGATGTGCAGCTGCTCGATGGTCCGCTGAAAGAGCGTCAGGACCTGAATGTTGAAACGCTGCTCGCCTACGATACGGACAAGCTGATTGCGCCGTTTTACGAAGAGGCGGGGATGAAGCCGAAGGCCAGCAAGTTTTCGAACTGGGCGGGGCTTGATGGCCACGTGCTGGGGCATTACCTGAGTGCCTTGGCAATGCAGTATGCGGCAACCGGCGACGAACTCATCAAGGAACGGCTGGAGTATGTGCTGGGCGAACTCAAGACAATTCAGGATTACAATTCCAGGGACAACAATTTCAAGGGTTACCTGAGCGGCGTTCCGAATGGAAAGCAAATGTGGCTCAAGTTCAAGAATGGAAACGCGGGCGCACAGAACGGCTATTGGGTGCCGTGGTACAACATTCACAAGACTTTTGCGGGGCTCCGCGATGCCTACATTTATGGCGGCTACGAACAGGCGAAGACGATGTTCCTTGCCCTTTGCGACTGGGGCCTTACGATTACGGGCGGCCTCAACGACAACGCCATGGAATCGATGCTCGGTACCGAACACGGCGGCATGGACGAAGTCTACGCCGATGCGTATGCACTTACGAAAAACGAGAAGTACCTGAAAGAGGCAAAGCGCTGGTCGCACAAGTGGCTTTTGAATGCGATGGCGGCAGGGAATGATAACTTGACAAATATCCATGCAAATACGCAGGTACCCAAGGTGGTGGGATTTGCGCGCATCGCCGAACTCACGAACGATGCGACTTATGTAAAGGGATCCGAATTCTTCTGGGACCGTGTGGTGAACAAGAGGAGCATTGCGATTGGCGGCAACAGCATCTCGGAACATTTCCCGGCGCTCGACAATCACAAGAAGTACGTGGAGGAGCGCGAAGGACCGGAATCATGCAACACCTACAACATGCTTAAGCTTACAGAACGCCTGTTCAATATGGATCACGACGCCAAGCAGGCTGACTTTTACGAACGCGCCCTCTTTAATCATATTTTATCTACAATACATCCGAGACATGGCGGGTACGTGTACTTCACTCCTGCGCGTCCCCGCCATTATCGGGTGTATTCCAAGGTGAATGCGGCTATGTGGTGCTGCGTGGGTTCCGGAATGGAAAACCCGACGAAATATTCGCAGTTTATTTATACGAAGGATGGCGATGACCTTTATGTGAACCTTTTTGCCGCATCGCTTTTGAACTGGAAAGACAAGAAGGTGAAAATTAGGCAGGAAACAGCTTTCCCGAAGGGTGAATCGGCGAAGTTTACTGTGACGGGTTCGGGCCTCTTCGATTTTATGGTGCGCCACCCGTACTGGGTAAAAGAAGGTGATTTCAAGGTAATCGTGAACGGCGATACCGTCGTGAAAAAGTCCGATCCGTCGAGCTATGTTTCTGCGGGTAAGTCCTGGAAATCCGGCGACGTAATCGAGGTTCTGTTCCCGATGTACACGCATACTGAAGATTTGCCGGGCGTGAGCGATTATGTGGCGCTTTTGCACGGGCCGATCGTGCTTTCTGCAAAGACCGGAACCGAAAACCTGAACGGCCTAGTGGCCGATGATGGTCGCTGGAGCCATATTGCGTCGGGAGCGTTGCAGTCGCTGGATCAGGCACCGATGCTTGCGAGCAAGAAGGAAGATATTCCATCGAAGGTGGAAAGCGTGAAGGGTGAACCGATGCACTTTAAGGCGCCGTACCTGTTTGCGAATAAGAAAGATGCGAATCTGTTGCTGGAGCCGTTCTATGAAGTGCATGATGCGCGTTACATGATGTATTGGATGGTGCTGACGGACCCCTCGATTCTCGAACGCCTGAAGAAGGAACAGGAAGAGGCTTTGGCGCTCGACGAAAAGACTGTAGATAAAGTGGCGCCCGGCGAGCAGCAGCCCGAAGTGGACCACAAGATGAAGGTGGAAAATTCTTCGACGGGAACGCATCAGGGTGAGTTCTACCGCGATGCGGGCAAGTGCAGCGGCGGCGACGGTGGACTCATCAGCTATGAATTCGAGACGAACAGCGAAGATTCGCTGAGCCTCATGGTGCGCTACTGGGGCAACGAGGGCTGCACCCGCGAATTCGACATCAAGATTGACGATGAAAAGCTTGTGACCGAAAACATCTCGGGCAAGTGGAACAAGGACGAGTTCGTGAACGTGACTTACCCGATTCCGGACAACATGGTGAAGGGAAAGAAGATTGTGCGCATCTCGTTTACGGCAAGTTCGGGAATGGTGGGCGGCATCTATAGCGTGCGTCTGCTGCGCAACAAGCCGAAGCCGGAGGAAACTCCGCAGGTAATTTCTGCGAAGCCGGTCGCTCGCCCCAATTTGAAGGCCCGCATCATGGGCGGCGAGTTGCAGATTGCGGTAGACAAACCGCTTTCGCAGGGGCTAACCGCCAAGATTTTCTCGATAAATGGTCGCCTCGTCAAGTCGCAGATGTTACCTGCGGGGCAATCCGCCTTCAGCATCGGCCTTGGCGACATGAAAACCGGCATGTATGTCTTGAAAATCCAGCGCGACGGCCTGAGCTTTGCCAGCACCATTTTCCGCAAGGAACGTTGATAAGGCTCCTGCCTGCACTGTGGTTCGACTCGCAAGCTCGCAAACCGTATGAGGTCCCTGAGCTTGCCGAAGGGCCTATTCGCCGAAAGGCCTAGCCGCAGATGTGTCATGAGCGAAGCACGAAGTGCGAAGTCGAAGGATCTCTAGCAGCGTTGTCATTCCCGCGAAGGCGGGAATCTCCCTTGAAAAAAAAGCCCGGCTAGGTCGGGCTTCTCTTGTTGAACTATAAAGAATTTCTTTATAGTTGACTCTTGGCGGTTTCATACTTCACATAATATGCCGTTTTCTTGCTTTTTTTTCTCCAAAATGGCCGAAAATCTCAAAAACACTTGACATTGTTTTTTTTGGTTACATTTGGTGAAGAAAAAGTAAAGATGTTTTGTTTGGCAAAATGAGGATGTTATGCCCTGGTCTCCGAATGGTGCGGACATTAGTGATAAAAAGAAAGCCCAGATGCTCCTAACTTTTTTGAATACGTACAAAGATGATTTGGTTGGGGGTACTAACAAAAAATTTGTCACAGATCTGCTGAAATTTATGAGGCTTCTGCAGTTTGTGTGGAGGGGTTGGGAGGAGTCTAAGCAGCGGTTTTC
>NZ_CAMGVQ010000031.1:0-42848 GCF_946062555.1 uncultured Fibrobacter sp. | reverse complement strand
CCATCCGCATACGACATACAAAACCCTGCACTTTCAGTGCAGGGTAGTTTATTCCTACGGAATACGGCACATCTATTGCAGTAAGCGGAAGACCAGTCATGCACCAGGCCTGTCTAGCGAAATTCATTCCTTCATTAAATTTTTTAGATAGTCTATCTGTATAGTCACGCAGTAAACCAGAGAGTCGTTCAGGAGGTCGCTTTTTTATAGTCGGCGATGATGTAATCTTCTGAAATTGTTCACCAAATGGAATAAGTTCATCAATCAATTTCGCACTGTTGTTCGTCAAAACGTTCTGTGAAATCTCCAGTTCAGGATAAGGCAGCGGAAGATTTCGTTTCTTGCACGCTTCGTTCAAAGCACATCCGAACGGCAACACATTTTCCGGTAAACAGAAATCATTCAACTCAGGCATACGAGCCTCCTTTCGATAAGGTTTTTAATCCAATTTGTGGGAGTCTCGCCTATGCCTCGTAACGTTTGCGGTTCCTCAGAGCTCCTGACCTGACCTGCCAAATCGTCCGGTGAAAAGAAAAATGCATAGACTTTTCATTAGGAGTATAGATATTATTTGCCTCAGAAGCAAGTCTTTTGGGTGAAAGGTGTGTTAATTTATTTTTTACGCAAAATTGCGGTCCGAATACACCCCAAAAGCACTACTAATAAGAAGATGTCGCCCACCAGGCGACCCAAAATGGCGACAGACGACCTATATTCACGGCGTTTTCTATGAAAGAAGGCATAACTATGCTATATTTATGGAGACATCGTGAATTAGAGTAGAATCTTGTTCCTGTATTGAAAAGTCTGGTAAACTTAAAGTTAGCAGGGAACAGGACGTTACTCGCACCCCATGGGTGCGGGTCGTCTGTTGCTTATCGCTAACGGGTTACCAGAGCCTTCAATACATAAGCCTGCGACTTCGCACCTTTTTTGTTTCCTGAAAATCGTGCGAATCGCAAAAACGCCATAGCGTCAAAGGTCACCGGACAAACCGGAGTGGTCTTGGATTGCAGGCGCTTGAACTGGGTCTGACTTGCAACCCCGCCTTGGGCGGAAAGGGATGATGATATGAAGAAAATGGGAATTGCGGTATTGCTTGCTTTGTGCTCCACCGCATTGGCTGAACAATGCTACTTTCAAACTCGGCGAACTAGCTATGATTCGGGTACTCGCGTCAAAAAGATATCTTGTCAAACTTTGAAAAATGCTCAACAAGATGTTTACTTTTACAATGGTAATGATAATTATGCTCGTTATTACGAGCGACAATTTGGACAAGAAGGCAATTTGATTGTTGAAATAGACGGCTATGTTATGATGACAAAATTCTATTACGCTTTGGGTGAATTTCGTTATTACGGACAAATTGTATATAATGGTGGAAATGTTGTAAGTTGTAAGACTACTACAAGCACCGGATATTGCGACCAAGTTGAATATACCGAGTTTGGAAATTATTTGCGTGATTTCCTGAATTCGTCTGCTAGAAAGAAAAATCGTAAATAGGGGAGATATTTTTATGATGAAAATAGGGATACTGATACTTTGCTTTGCGGTTTTATCTACAGCAGGTTCATTTAAGGATAAAAGAGATGGTCAAATTTATAAGACCGTAAAAATTGGCAACCAAGTATGGATGGCTCAAAATTTGAATTATTCTATGCGAGAAAGTACTTGTTATGATCTTTCGAATGCGAATTGTCGAACCTACGGACGTCTTTATACTTGGAATGCTGCTCAATTTGCGTGTCCCAATGGATGGCATCTTCCTGATACAACGGAATGGATCGATTTATTCAATTTCGCTGGGGGTTATATGGTTGCAGGAAAAAAATTAAAAAGTAAAAGGCTTTGGCACAAAAATTTTGATGGTAGTAGGAATAATGGTGATGATTCTTATGGCTTCTCTGCTTTACCTGGTGGACAAGTTACAAATTCTGGAACATTTTTTGGTCTTGGCTTTATAAATGGATTTTGGACATCTTCCAGATATTTGCTTAAAGTAAATTATCAAACGCTAGGTACTCAATATTATGATTACGTTTGTGTTGCGACATTTACTGGAGATGTCGCCTCAAAGTGCTCGTATTGTCGCGAATGGGAACATTATTTTTCTGTCCGTTGCGTGAAGGATTATTAGAGAGGTTTACATGATACGAACTTTAACAAAGGAGGCTGATATGTCTTGTCAACACTGTTCCAATGAATCAAACATAACCTTTAGCGTGGAAAATTTCAATTGCTGGGGAGATGGTAAATCTGAAGTCATCCTTTATTCCGATGGTCGTTTGATGACTGTAAATAATAATGGGGTACAGACGCTCATTGTTACGAACATCAAATTAGCACAGGAAGTCGAGTTTTTTGTTTTGGAAAACAGTGGGCGGATTCTTCAATTGCCCGATTCCGATCAATCTGGAGTGCGAGTTTATGACGTTTGCCCTCATAAACTGAATTTTTGTGGTAAAAAATGTTGCGCCTATATGGCGGTGTCAGGTAATGACGAATTTAAGTATTTCTATAGCGAGGTTTCCCGTATAATCCGTAAACACGGCTATCTAAAGGACCACCGTGCGATAAGAGATAATGATGAAAAGAACAATAGAGTTTCCTGAGTGGAGCCTATTTTGCAATAGGCAAGCGCACAGATTCTTCTGTCAGTTTAAGTAAGTAAAGGCTGTTTTGCTTTAGTTCGTACAATGAAATAGATGTGATGCTTTCGGTTTTGGCCTTGATGGTAATTTTTTCTACTCTGTCAAAAGCGTTCACATATAGGGAATTGTTTTTTGAATCCGCCTTGATTTCCATTTTTCCAAGAAGAACGCCTAAATCATAGACCAAATGCATGGAAAGTATTTTCAATTTCCCTTCATCCGAATAAAATTTTTTCGGTTTGTAATCTTTCAGCTTTACATTTGTCCCTTGCTTGCGAACAAAAGTGGACAAAACCTTTTCTGAAGAAACTTGGTCTCTGTCGTTAACCACAATGGCAAGGCCCTCGTAATTTGTCGGAGCGAGTGGGTGTATATAGAGTTTTCCGCCAACTTTTTCAGGTTTTGTCCCTATTTCCAAACCGTGGATCATGAATTGTTGAAAGAAATGAATGATGCTGTCATTTGGTGGGAAACGCAAGTTGCTTCCCTCAAGTTGAATAAGATTCAGTTTGCCACGATCTGTTGTTTGAATTTTTAATTGCAACGTGTCTTTTTTTTTTAAAACGAATGTGACGGATGCATATTCCAAAGGAACGCCCTTGTCCTTGTTGGCAAGGGCATTCGTTGCGAAACAGCAAAGAATGGAAATTATGGCAAATAGTCGTCTGGCCATGTAATCTCGTCAGTTTTGGGATCGTATTTCATAAAATTGCCATTGGGTGTTATTAGAAAAATGGGTACACCCATTTGTCTGGATAGGGGTATATCTCCATTTCCGTCGTCCTCTGTTTCCGAAAAAAGTCTGTTTCGTAACGAGAATCGTCATTTCCATGTGTGTGTGCGACAGCAACGATATCCCCTAGTGAACAACCATCACTTTCAGCAATTTTGTTTAAATCAGAAAGCAGAAATCCGCTTTCGCTAGCAATCAGATAATGAGGTGGTACATAATAGTTATCAAGACTATCCTTATAGATATAGGTCGCTAGTTCCCGATTTAAACGCTTGGATTCGTTGTTGTGAACTTTAGACCATTCGCGCGCAGCCTCATCTGGCGAGGCGTATAATTTCCTTGAATTCTTGTTACAATCGAGAAATCTCTCATAACGTCCGATTCTTGAGTTAAATCGAATGCCATGACGTAATTCGGCGTTTTTTAAAGCGTTTTCAAATTCCTTAGTTTCTGTGAATTCGGCCATACTGGGAACTTCCAAATAAATTGTTTATGTGTGATTGATTTTGGTTGTATCGGTGGGGTTCCCGGAGCCTTACTACTGGAGCACAATTTGCAAATTACTGCGTTTATTCTCTCGCTCAAAATCTTTGGCTAATGCTGATAACGATACAACCTTCAGCTGATTTTCAATATAACAAAAGCTTTGCTCATTGTCAAGTAGTTTGGGAAAAAGATTTTTTTGAAAGTGTTTGTCATGCTTTAAGAAATATATGTATATTAAAATAAGTTGTTATGAAAAATCAGTCATTTTCTTTTTCTAAAAAAATGCTGAAGTGGTGTGCGCTCCTGATGTACATCGTTTTAGTCATAATTGGGATCTCTGTTGCGGTGATGAAGGTATGAGTAAAAGGGATTTAAAAATTCTTTTTTTTGTAATAACTGCACCATTTGCGGCACTGGGTGTATTCACTGTTATCATTACCGGTTATGTTGTTTGCACTTATGATGATTCAATTACGATCAAACCGGAAGTAGAAATTTTGTCGCCAGATGGAGTCCACAAGGCTGTAGTTTTCACGGCGGCATGGGGTGGCGGTGCTGGCGGAAAGTCCCATTCCGTTGCGGTATTGAATTCAAGCGACTCTCTAGACGAATCCGTTTACAGAAGCGATAGGACGGTTATTGCGGTAAGATGTTGCGACAGTATTGACGTAAACTGGTTGAATGATTCGATGTTGCATGTTCGCTACATAAAGGAAGACGAATACGCTGTTTACAGGATTACCAAAAAATGGAACGAAATAAGCATTGATTACGATGAAATCGAAACGACGGCTGCGACTCCGACATTACATGTTCCATAAGGCTCGGTTGCAAATAAAGTTTATATCGATGAGCGAGAAAGTCCCATAGGCATAGGGGACGAACAGAACCGAGCCTAATAAGGTTTCCACTTGTCGGCGTCTTTTTCGGCGCCGACCTGGAACTTGGAAGAAGGTGCTGCGAAATCGATGTCGTCGGTTGTGGGGGAGTCGGTTTCTGCGAGGTCTTTCGCGGAGTCGTTCGTCGCTGTGGTCTGCGCAGTCTCCGATTCCGTCGCGGTCGAATCTCGTGGCGCGATGTTCGGGGCGTTTTCAGGATGGACTTCTTTCAAGGCACGCCCCTTGTAATGCCTGGCCGCAAGGAGACCCGCTTCGAAGAGCAGGTACGTCGGGACTCCGAGCAACAATTGGCTAACAACATCGGGGGGAGTGAGGAGGGCCGCCAGCACAAGGATTGCCACCACCACGTAGGGGCGCTTGCCGCAGACGGTCTCGTAATTCACGATGCCCGCACGGATTAACGCGTAGGTCACCAGCGGGAACTGGAACATGCATCCGAACGCAAGGGAAAGCCAGAGTGCGAGTGTTACCAGGTTAGAGACGCCGAATACGGGTTGCAGGGTCGTGCTTGCAAAGCTCATGCCGAACTGCACAATCAGCGGGAAGCAGACGACAAGGCAGAAGACGACGCCCGCGATAAACAGCCCGCTGGTCATGGCCATGATGGAGCGGATGAAGCGCTTTTCGTTGTCGTATAGGGCGGGGAGCACGAACTGCCACATGTTCCAGGCGATGTAGGGCGAAAACAGCACGCAGTCCAGCAGAGCAGAAATCTTGAGCTGCAGCAGGAACACTTCCATCGGGGAAAAGTAGTGGAGCGTGACGCCGCCCTGCAAGGCAATTTGCTTACAGAACCAGTCCAGAACGTAGGGCGAAACAAGGAACAGGGGCACGATGCCGATGGCAAGGGCGATAATAGAACGCAAAAGCGCCCGACGGAGCGCTTCCAAATGCGAAATCAGCGTAGCCTCTTGATCCTGTTTGGTAGACATTAGCCTTTATTTTCTTCTGCCTCGGCGGCTTTTTCCACCGTCTTCTGCAGGTCTTCGGCTTCTTCCTTCAGGGCGTCTTTCGCCTTCTTGTATTCGTTCTGGGCCTTGCCCAAAGAACGTGCAAGTTCAGGAATGCGCTTTGCCCCGAACAAAAGGAGCACCACGACCACAATCAGGATTATTTCTGGAATTCCAAGGGACATATTTTACCTGCCTTTTCTTAGAAATATAACATAATCCGCGACGGTGACGAGAATTTATCTACGGTGCCGTCGCGAACTAGGCTACAGTTCGATAATCCTGTATTTGCGGTTACCCATCTTCAGCTTTTCCATGGCGGGCAGCTGGTGCAGGCCCTCGCGGGTCTCGATGCGTTCCTTGAGGTCGTGAAGTTCCTTGGGCGGGAGCTTGTAAACCATGTCAACGCTGGCCTGGTCCACCGCCACGATATCTGTGGAGGCGAGAATGCCGATGTCACGGCACTTGGGCTCCGCTGCAGAAAGGCCTGCGCAGTCGCAGTCCACGGACATGCGGCGCAGCACGTTGATAAAGCAGATGTGTCCCTTGAAAAAGTCGCAGGTTGCCTTTGCGGAATCGGCCATGGTTTCCATGAACAGGGCTCCGCTGGTTTTCCAGCCCGCCGTGCCGCCCGCTTCCATCTTGGTGGGGCCGCCCTTCACGTATTCGTGAATCATCTTCTTGCCCAGGCGTCCGCCCGCGCAACCGATGGCGATGTTCTTCATGGAGCCGCCGAAACCGCCCATGGCGTGGCCCTTGAAGTGGGTCAGCACAATCATTGAATCGTAATTCTTGATGTGTGCGCCCATGGACATTTCCTTGAAAATGAGACCATCCTTTACGGGGAGCATTACTTCGCCGTCTTCGTCCATGATATCCACGTCGCAGAAGGTCCAGCCGTTCACCTTGAGGGTTTCGCGGTGTTGTTCGGTAGTGTACCGGTCGCCTTCGTACCAGGTGTTGGTCTCCACAATCTTGGAGTTGGGCACTTGTGCCTGGAATTCCTTGACCCATTCGCGGGGCAGAATATTGGGGCCGTTCTTTTCGCCGGTGTGGAGCTTGATGGCCACGCGTCCGGTAATGCCCTCGTTGATTTTCTTATACAACTTGATGAGGCCTGCTGCACTCAGGTCCTTGGTGAAATAGACGTTGGAAACGTCCTTTCCGGGTTCCTTCTGTTCCATGGATTTCCCTTTCGCGAAAGCGGGTGTGAATACGGCGGAAGCGAGTGCTGCTGCGCCTGCGGTTTTTAAAAAGTCTCTTCTGTCCATAGTTTACCTTGAGCCTGTCATTCTGGAGAACCGAAGGTTCGATAGAATCCAGGCGGTTGCTTATTTAGTGGTTGGTGTGGACCTCGGCCTTGGCGAGGGTTTGGGCCTTGTACTTGCGTGCGATAATCATCACCGCCCATACGGACGTGATAAATGCCGACATGGCAACACCCACCGTTGACATTTCCCGCACCATCTCGGAAACACCTTCGGGGCTTGTGGCAGCGGTAAAGAAGGGATAACTCCACATGAGTTCTCCGTTCATGGCATGGTCGATAATCAGGACGCCAGTCACGAGCCAGAGCATACGGGCAAGCAGGCGCAGGCTTTTATAGAAGGGCTGCGGAGCGCCAGAAACCGCGGCTTCAAGGTTCCTGGATTCACTTTTGGACTTGTCGGTCTGCTGCAACACGAGGGTTGCGATGGTGGTGACGACCGCTTCGGCCATGGGCACGACAAAACAGCACATAAAATCTCCTTTTGAAAATGTTCTATAAGAAATATAACACCTAGAGTTTACTCTAGGTGTTGGATTCTTGTGAAAAAAGTTGAAAAATTTTATTTAGAGTTGACTCTAACTCTAGTATTTGGGCGAAAATATTTATATTTTGTAAATATGAGTTACTCCATAGGTGATGTCGTCAAGAAGACAGGGCTTTCGGCCCATACCCTGCGTTACTACGAAAAAGAGGGCCTGCTTCCCTTTGTCAAGAAGAACGCCTCGGGCGTGCGGGCCTACAGCGACGAAGACCTTCGCTGGCTTACCATGATTGAATGCCTCAAGGATTCGGGACTGCAAATCAAGGAAATCCGCCAGTACATTGAGTGGTTCAACGAGGGCGATTCCACGCTTCCTCAAAGGCTGTCCCTTTTTGAAAACCGCCGCAAGATTCTTGAAAAGGAAATGGCCCGCCTTACAGTGGTCATGAACAAGATTCGCTTTAAGGAACTCCTGTATCGGGAAGCCGTTCGGGTGGGGAACCTGGACATCGCCACCAACGAAAGGCGGTTCATGCAGCTGAAGAAAAAGTTGTTCGAATCCCCGGACGATTTTGACAAGTAGAATTTTAATAAAGAAACATTTTTTATAACAAAGGAATTTATCATGAAGGTCGTTTTATTCAATGGAAGCCGTCGCGAAAAGGGTTGCACTTATACGGCGCTGAGCCTCGTGGCCGGCGAACTCAAGGCCGCTGGCATCGAGACGGAAATCTTCTTCGTGGGTGGCCGCGTGCTGAAGGGCGAAATTGACGCCGTGGTTCACGAAGCCAAGGAAATCCTTAAAACAGCCGACGCCGTTGTTTACGGCTCTCCGGTGTACTACGCATCCCCCAGCGGCGAGATGCTGATGTTCCTGGACAGGCTTTACGGCATTGCCGAAGCGGAACTGCTCTTTAAGCCCGCCGCAACAGTTGCTTCTGCCCGTCGCGCAGGGACAAGCGCTACGCTTGATGCTCTGAACAAGTATCCGGCATTTGCGCAGCAGCCCATGGTGGCGTCGCGTTACTGGAACATGGTTCACGGTTCTAGCCCTGAAGATGTGCTGAAGGACGAGGAAGGCGTGCAGATTATGCAGGAACTGGGCCGCAACATGGCGTGGATCCTGAAGAGCATCGAAGCGGGCAAGAAGGCGGGGGTCGTGCAGCCTGTTGCCGAAAAGAAAATCTTCACGAACTTTATCCGCTAAAAATACGATGCGCTTGCGTTTTGCGAAGAACAAGAAACTCATGATTACGGCGATTGTCTTATCAGTACTGTTTATTTTAGGAGACGCAGGCGTGTTGTTCTTGAGTCAGGAAAAATTCGGGCATATTCCGCAAGGCAAGCGCCTTGAACGCATCAAGCAGTCGCCGAATTACGATGGCAAGCAGTTCGTGAACGAGGTCGAGACCGTCACCATGACGGGCGACAGGAGCGTGTTTGCCGTATGGAAGGATTTCCTGTTCGGTGACAAGAGTCAGACCGTTCCCGATACCGCAATGAACGTCGTTAAGACGGACTTGCCTGGTGATTTCGCACGACCACTGGGACCACCTGGATTACCGGGTGGTGACGGAACTGGAACCTCGCGTAAAGCGCGTGGTAACTGGCCTCGGCGTGGGCGAGCATTTTGAATACTGGGGATACCCGGTGGAAAAGCTCGTGGAGCTGGACTGGTGGGATTCTTTCGAATTGGGCGATTCTTGAAAACGGGCAGTATAACAAGGACTGGTCGCTCATCCACACCATGCCGGAATACCTGGGCAAGGAAATATGATTATTCACCGAGCAGGTGGAAATTCAGATACAAGGTGAAGGCGTGAATCCTGCGGGACATCGGTTCGGCAATGTCAGAAGAATAGGCGGCCATCTTGACATAGGTGTCGAGACGGTAGCCGATGTCCATCCAGTTCAGCAATTTGTATTCGAGCGCAGTCTTGTTGAGCAACAAAAAGTCCCAGCCGGTCACTCCATAATCGGGAGTGCTTCCTTCGATTGTTTTCATGGCGTCGATGGTCGTCTTGCTGAAAAATTTCCACTTGTTCTTGTAGAGGGTTTCCAGGGTGAGACTGTATTTTACGCCGGAATTGTACTGGTAAGTGTCTTTATCTGGATGGTAGTCGGGGTTGAATTCCTGGATAATGTCGTCGTAGCCCATGTCTGCAGAACCGAGCATAATCCAATAGAGTTGGTTGATGACGCGGAAACGTGTACGCGGGGTTAGCCAGAGTGCGATGTCCATTGAACCGCCTAAAGACAGGGTGCTGACGGTTGCGAGATCGCCGTAAAAGGTGTCGTAGTCAAGGTTGACGGAAAAGTCCAGCCAGTGTCCACGTGCATGAACGCCTCGGTTGATAAGCTTTCCCATGACGTCCAGTTGCAGCACTGCTCCTTCGAAGCCGGTTTCGCTCATGAATTCGACCTGAAAATAATCAAAGGGGCGCTTTACTTTTGTGTAGGGCTTGCCGTATTCCAAGGAAACTGCAAGGAATCCGTGGTGGTCGTTCCATTCGGCATCAACTTCATCGGAATGCTTGCCACCCATGCGGTAGACGGATCCGAATCGCGATCCCATGCCTGTCGCAACGGCGAGTTCGATGGGAACCCATCCCGTGTAAAAGTCGCGATTGCCAAACGCTTTCCGTTGAACATATCCGGCTGGTTCAAGCACGAATGCGGCTAACTGTCTGTACCAGGGAGCACCAGGCTTGTTGTAGGCTACTCGTGAAAGTCTGTAGAGGGCTTCGCCGAACATGGAACCCGCGATCGATGTAGAAATAAGGTCGTTCGGGGCGGGATATTCCGTTTCGCAGAACATTTCCCAGGTGGAACTGCCGAGGGCGGCAAATAGCAGGCTGCTGTAAAATCCGTAACCGCTGCCTCTTGCGGCGGCATAGTACATAGAACCTTGGTAAGGGTGACCGTAAAAGTTGATGGCCCAGTGATTATGATCCCATTTCCAGCCTTCGCGAAAGTTCCTTTTCCAGTAGCTTGGACCCGTGTGCGCATAGTCTTTATCAAGGACATAATAATCCCATGCCCAAACAATCGCGTTTTGACCGAGAAGTTCGGCTGATACGATTAATGGGTTTACGTGGGTGCCATAGAGGCTGTCCTTAGGCACGACAAGGGTGTCTTTTTCACGTTCCATAATGACTGAATCGCCTAAAATGGCGGTGCGAAGAATCCTGGCCTCTTCGATGCTGAAAACAGCGTTTTCGTCCTTCAATTTTTTGCGGATGTTGTCGGGTATGGTAGCAATTTTAACCGAGTCGATCTGCTGTGCAAATAGTGCTCCGCATAGAACGAGAATCGTTGCGGATAATTTTGAAAGGTGTCCGAATAGCATATCCCATATCTAAAAAAGAATTGACTTTGTTTCAAGGATGAGTTTTTGAATTTCCGATAAATTGCTTGTTTGACAAGATGTTTTTTTTCTTTGCAAAAAAGGACTTGTTCCGAAGAACAAATCCTGAAAAGTAATTGTATGATGGAGCCTGCGTTTGGGCGGCTCGTTGAAGTATTACTTGTTCATTTTTTGACGCCTTCGGCGTCCGCTGCGGCGTTCGGTCATACAGCCAAGTGAACTTGGCTGTGCGACACTCACTTTGCAAGCTTCTCAGTTGCTGCGGCGACGCAGAGCAGGTCGGCTTCCATAAACGGCTTACCGATCCACTGGAGACCCACGGGGAGTCCACCGGCCATGCCGCACGGCACGCTTACGCCCGGGAGGCCTGAAAGGTTCAGGCTCACGGTGTAGATGTCGCTGAGGTAAACGGCCATCGGGTCGGATTCGTTCATGCCGCACTTGAGCGGGAGTCCCGGCATCGTGGGGCTTGCGATTACGTCGCAGCTTTCGAAAGCCTTGTTGAAGTCGTCGGTAATCAGGCGGCGGACCTTCTGGGCCTGCACGTAGTAGGCGTCGTAGAAGCCTGCAGAAAGCACGTAGCTTCCGAGGAGAATGCGGCGCTGGACTTCCTTGCCGAAACCTTCGCTGCGGGACTTGGCGTACAGGTCAAAGAGCTTGCGGGCTTCTTTGCTGCGGTAGCCGTAGCGAACGCCGTCGTAGCGGGAAAGGTTCGAACTTGCTTCGGCGGTTGCAATGATGTAGTAGCTGGACACGGCGTAGCTGATGTGCGGAAGGCTGATTTCCTTGAGGGTGGCGCCTTCGGCTTCGAGTTTCTTCAGCATGCCTTCGATAGCAGCCTTGCATTCGGGGGCGAGACCTTCGCCGAAGTATTCCTTCGGGACGCCAATCACCTTGCCCTTGACGCCGGCATCAAGCTTTGCGGTAAAGTCTTCGGTCGGGCGAGTGCTGGTGGTGTTGTCGTGCGGGTCGATGCCGCAGATAGCACCGAGGAGGGTGGCGGTATCCTTAACGGTTGCACCGAAGGGGCCGATCTGGTCCAAGGAGCTAGCGTAAGCCAAGAGACCGTAACGGGAGACGCGGCCGTAGGTGGGCTTCAAGCCCACAACGCCTGTGCAGGCGGCGGGCTGACGAATGGAACCACCGGTGTCGGAGCCGAGCGCACAGGCGACCGTGC
This sequence comes from uncultured Fibrobacter sp., assembly GCF_946062555.1. GTDB lineage: Bacteria > Fibrobacterota > Fibrobacteria > Fibrobacterales > Fibrobacteraceae > Fibrobacter. The sequence continues at coordinate 30,828 of NZ_CAMGVQ010000031.1, read as the reverse complement.
CACTGGCCACGGCTACGGCCGAACCGCCACTGGAACCACCCGGAACGCGGGTCTCGTCGAGCGGGTTCACGACCTTACCGAAATAGGAGGTCTCGTTGCTCGAACCCATGGCGAATTCGTCCATGTTGGTCTTCCCGACGATGACTGCACCGGCAGCTTCGAGCTTTTCGATAGCGGTAGCAGTGTAGGGAGCGACAAAGTTTTCGAGAATCTTGGAAGCGGCCGTGGTGCGCGTACCTTCGATGCACATATTGTCCTTCACGGCGACGGGGATTCCGTCGAGGGCGCCCAGTGTCTTGCCTTCAGCACGACGCTTGTCGGATTCGGCTGCCTTTTGAAGAGCGCGTTCGTTCAATACGCTAATGTAGGCGTTCAAGTTCTTGGTAGATTCAATCTTATTAAGAGATTCTTCGGCGAGCGAAACGGCGGTAGCGCCGCCAGCCAACTTAGCTTGAAGTTCGTCAATAGTAAACATTACCTTTCTCCGGACCATTTCATGATGTAGATGCCGATAATCATGCCGATGACACTGACCACGTTCAGTTTGATGCCAAAACCGAGGGCGAGCTTGACGAGGTAGAGGTCAAGAACCACGGGCTCGGGCTTGTCGCCAAAACCGATGTTGAAATTGAACGACGACACGAAGAAGTTGTGGACCACGTTGTTGTATCCACCCGCGTTCATCAGTTCGCCAAGCTGGCCGAACAGCACCCCGAGGCATTCGCCCAGGATTCCGCCGATAATCAGGCCCAGCACAATAAACAGCAATAAACGGCCAAATGTATTCTTGCGATTCATGATATTTAATATAGAAAAATGATTAGTAAATTTTTTGAATTAACCTATCGTCTTTCGTCTGTAGGACCAATGGTCCTTTCTTTAGTCTATCTAATGCTCCAGTCAATGGGCTCGAGGTCCTTGCTTTTTAGATATTCGTTCGCCTTGCTGAAATGTTTACATCCAAAGAAACCGCGATAGGCGGAAAGTGGACTGGGGTGCGGGGCGGTTAATATCAGGTGCCCACGGTTTTTCGCGACCAGTTCCTGTTTCTTGATGGCGAAGCTGCCCCAGAGCAGGAATACCAGGTTTTCACGGTTTTCGGACAAACGCTTGATGATGGTATCGGTGAACTGCTGCCAGCCGATTCCGGCGTGGCTTGCAGCCATGTGCGCGCGCACCGTGAGTGATGCGTTGAGCAGTAAAATTCCCTGGTGAGCCCAGCTTTCGAGGTTCCCGTGTGGCGGCGGGTTGATTCCCAGGTCGTCGTGGAGTTCCTGGAAGATGTTCACGAGCGAGGGGGGCGGCTCGATTCCTAGGGGCACCGAGAAGCAGAGCCCGTGAGCCTGTCCCGGATTGTGGTAAGGGTCCTGCCCGATAATGACTGCCTTGACCTTGTCGACCGGGCAAAAATCGAGGGCCGCAAAAATTTGGGATCCCGGTGGGTACACCACGTGGTGTTCCGCCTTTTCTTGTAAAAGCTTTTCCTTGATTTGCTTGAAGTAGGGCTGCTCGAATTGGTCGGCGAGCAGGTTCAGCCAGGATTCTTCGAGTTTAACGGTCATTTGTTACCTTCTTCGCGAGTATGGCGACTTTTTCACCATAGGCGCGGGTGTAAAAAAGTGTGGCGGATTCTTTCCCCTTGGGCTTGAGACGCTTGATTTCGGCGTCGGGATCTAGCTTGACGCCGCGGAGCTTGAGCGTGATTTTGCCGATATTGTGTTCCTTGAGCATCGTGCGGACGGCGCCCGTTGCAATTTCTGCGTGGGCGATGACTTCGTAGCAGGAAAATCCTGGTGCGGGGAGCGGTATGCTACTGGTGACGTAGGCGATACCTTCTGAAATCAGGTGCGCGCTCGGGTCGTAGGCGAGGGCCGCTGCGTTAAAGAGGTGACTGCGGATAAGGACCGGTGCGGGTTCGGCGATATACTTGTCAAGTTCCCCTAGCGGAAGGTCGCTCTTGCTGGTTGCTGTGCGGTAGGTGCGGTCCTTGCCTTCGAGGCTGTCGTTCTTGTCGAGCTTTTCCTGAAGGTCGTCATCTAATGTTTCGAGGGAACGGTCGCGTTTGCGGCACCATTCGACGAGTGTTTCGCCTGATTTTCCGATGATGACGGCGCGGATGGTGTCTGGATTCTTGGCGAGCGCGCCGAACAGCACGAGGCATTCGCGGCAGTCGCTGTGGCCGCCCAGATAAAGGATCTCGGTTCCGTCGGGAATTTCCGCAGGCGGGTATCCGGGCGGGAGCTTTGCCATGCCGCCCTTGTAGCGCTTGCTGATTTCGATGACTTCTTCGAGTGTGGGGGTTAGGTTTCGCAGGTCTCGCTGGTTTTCACCTTCGAGGGCGCGGCGGGCAGGGTCAATGGTGAAGTAGTCCGCCGATTTATCGACCGAGCGCACATCTGCGCACAGCGTATCGATGTCATTTTCGATGGCCAGCATGTTGTAGCGGTACATGGCGAGACGGTTCTCGTCGAGGTCCACCCCGGTAATTTTGAGCGAATGGGGGAGAAATAAGCTGTCGCCTCCCATGCCGCAGCACAGGTCGTTTACAGAACCTTCGCTTGGCCAGAGTCTTGACTTCCAGCGTCCGATATCTTTCGCGGAGCTCTGTTCCAGGGCGAGCCTGTCGCAAAGTAGAAATTTTCCCTTGCGTTCTGTGTCGTCAAAGAACTTTTCGCGGAACTTGGGGACTAGCGCCATATAGTCCATGATGGCAGCGCGTTCTTCGTTGCTGTAGCCGTCCTTGTTCAGACGGGTCGAAATCTGAAGAGCATCCATTCTCTTGGATAGGGCTTCTTCGATAAAACCCTGAACACTTTCGGATGTCAGCAAATTCCACAGTTCCATACGCTAAATTTACAATTTTAACGGGACTGTTATTTCGTTTTTTGCTTAAATTTAGGGTATGGGATATCAAATGGGTTATTTTGAAAAAGGGGCGGCGTGTGCCCTATGCCTTGCCGTAGTATCGTTTCTGGGATTACAGGCCTGCGGTGGCGATTCCGGTAATGCTGCTGATTTTGATTACGAGGTGGTTCAGTCTTCGGCGAGTGTTCAGCGGGACACGATTCCTGTAGATCTATCGGCTAGTTCTTCGGCAGACTTTTCGCTATCGTCACCTGATGCAACGCTTTCTTCTGCAGAGCTTTCGCAATCTCTTTCTTCATCGGCTTGGCTGACTTCTTCGTTTACCCTTTTGCCTGCTTCTTCGGCGTCGGATCCTCGCGCCTCTTTTGGGCGTGAGCTTTCCTCGGCGATGCTCCCTCCGCATTCCTCGGATTCGAAACCGCCTCGTTCTTCTGCGTCGCGGCCTCCTCAATCTTCCGCGTCGCAACCGCCTTCTTCGTCTGCGGAACCGCCGCTTGATTTCAGCTTTTACCGTGGCGCGGACATTTCTACGGTGCAGGAATATGAACGCTTTGGTGCGAAATTCTACGATGTTGACGGAACTGAGAAGGACGTCTTTTCGCTGCTAAAAAATCACGGATTCAATGCCATTCGCCTAAAGACTTTTGTTTCGCCCAAGGCGCAGTATGGCTATGCGGCGCAAGGCTGCGATCATGATGCCGAGGCCTATGCCGACAAGGAACATGTCGTTGCGTATGCCCAAAAGGTGAAGGCGGCGGGAATGGCTTTCCTCCTCGATATTCATTATAGCGACAACTGGGCCGATCCGGGTAATCAGGTGATTCCGAGCCGTTGGCGCGGCGTGCAATCCTCCGATGCGCTTGCCGATTCCGTTTACGACTATACCTACGATCTAGTCAGCGCGCTCAAACAGGTCAATGCGACACCCGACATGGTGCAGATTGGTAATGAAACCACTCCTGGAATTTTGATTCATGTGCCGAACAGTCAAACGAATTGTTGGGGCGACAATGTCGACAAGGCTCCGACGGGCATCAACGGTGATATGGGAACATCTAGCGGAAAGGCGAATGCGGCCAAGTACTTTAAGGCGGGAATCCGTGCGGTCAAGGCGGTTTCGCAGGATATCAAGACGGTTCTGCATATTGAGGGCATTCACAAGACGTCAACCGTGAACTGGTGGATGACAGAAATCTTCAAGAACCAGAAGGTTCCTGCCGATGTGATGGGTTTTTCGGCCTATACGGCTTATGGCGACGGACAGCCTGACAGCTGGCAAGGGTTGTTTGAGAGTCTTGCTTCGGAATACCCGGATCTTGAATTTATCGTGGCCGAATACAACGGTGGCGATGCGAAAAATCACTACAAATATGACGGCTCGCGCCGCCGTACCGATGAAATGGTGCGTAGCCTCGACCGCTGGATAGGGGCGTTCTTCTGGGAACCGACCATGTACGGTGAGTGGGGTAGTGCCCTTTTTGATTGGCGCGATGGAAATCTTTATGCCAATCAAGAGGCCTTTGACGAATATAAAGATGACGCCCCTCACTGAAAATCGTCATTCTAGCTAGCATTGAATATAAATCGTCCGAAAGTGTAATCTTTTTTGAACGATGTAAGAAAAAATGTTATATTCGTGCCGTATAACTTAATTTGGCTCACAGGAGTGAATATGAAGAAGAAAATGATGCTTGCGACGGTTCTGTCCTTGGCACTTTCCGCTTTTGCACAGAATGATGGCTATGCCGAATATGCCCAGCCTCAGCAGGGTTACGGCCAGCCGCAGCAGTACAACAACGGCTATGCTCAGCCGCAGTCGGCATATGGTCAGCAGCAGTATAACAATGGCTATGCCCAGCCTCAGCAGGGTTACGGCCAGCCGCAGCAGTACAACAACGGCTATGCTCAGCCGCAGTCGGCATATGGTCAGCAGCAGTATAACAATGGCTATGCCCAGCCTCAGCAGGGTTACGGCCAGCCGCAGTATAACAACGGCTATGCCCAGCCGCAACAGGGTTACGGTCAGCCGCAGCAGTACAACAACGGTTACGCCCAGCCTCAGCAGGGTTACGGTCAGCCACAACAGTACAACAACGGCTACGCCCAGCCGCAACAGGGGTATGGCCAGCCACAGCAGTACAACAACGTCTACGCCCAGCCTCAGCAGGCATACGGCCAACCCGCACCCCAGCCCAAGCAGAAGACGGGTATGTCTTTGCAGACACTCAATTTCGTCATGCCTTTTGAACACGAAACTTGGGATATGAACAGTGATGGTCCAGGAGATGCTGACTGGAGCTCCTTTGGCTTTGAATTCAGCTGGACCCGTTATCGTGTGAACGAAAGCGGTTACTCTTCTGTGTTCGGCTTGACTTTGGGCTATGTTACAGGCGTAATGGAACCGGAACGTGTTAAGAAGGATCTTGACTTGGGTGGTATGGACTTCAACATGAAGTTTGGTTGGGGTATGGCTCCCGTGGCAAATGATGTCATTGTCGCGATGCATGTCTTGATGGGTCTCGATTTCAAGCTGATCGAAAATGAGGACGACTATCCGGGCGTTGAATACTCCGCATTCGTTTTTGACGTGCTGCTGGGAGGCGACTTTATCGTCGTTCGCCGCTTGACGGATAATTTTGGCATTATTGCCGGTGTCGATGTGACGACGAATCTGTTTGGTCTGGGAGCGTTCTCCTATGACCGTAACGACGATTATAGCGATGACAGCTGGGGAATCAGCTACCTCTTCTCCGGAATCAATGTGGTTCCGCATGTCGGCGTAGCCTTCATCTTCTAATCGATAAATACGCGCTTTTCAAGAGCTGGCTGGCCGCGGTGCCGGTCGGCATTTTGTTTTGGCGCCCTTCGGGCTGGAGTTCTAGGCTCCCTAACTTTGATTTTGCTACATTACGCTATATGAAGATTGAAGACTGGCGAATTCGCATCGATGAATTGAACGACGAGATTATTTCGCTCCTGAACAAGCGGGCGTCTTATGCGACTGAAATCGGTAAAATCAAGAAGGAACAGGGACTCCCGGTTTTTGACCCGGCGCGAGAAGATGCTGTTCTCGAGAAGGTTTCTACGCTGACCAAGGGACCGCTTACGCCCGAGTCTATCAAGAATATCTTTAGGGTCATTATGCAAGAAACCCGGAAGGTGGAGGAATAATGCGGATCACCTTCGTTGGATTTGGACTCCTGGCGAGTTCCGTTGCCGCCGCTATCAAGCAGGCGAAGTTGCCTACGGTGGTGCGTGCGGTGAGCAGCCCTGCAACACTTGCGCGGGCGAAGGAATTGGGACTTGCTGACGAATGTTTCGGCTACGACGAAATTACGGACTGGGCGCCTGGTTCCGATATGATTTTGCTGTGTGCTCCGATTCTGCATATTCTGCATACGATTGAAAATTTGGCGCAGATGGACCTGTCGGCGCTTTCTTCGCAGCCCAAAATCTTGGTGAGCGATATCGGCAGTACCAAGGTGGAAATCTGCAAGGCGGGGGCCAAGCTGCCGAAGCCGTTCGTGTTCGTGGGAAGCCACCCGATGGCGGGTTCCGAAAAGCGCACCCTTGAATACAACGACCCGTCAATTTTTGAAAATGCCTACTGGTTCGTGTGTCCGCCCGAAGGCGTGGAGGAGGCCGATTACAAGTCGCTTCTGGACCTGATTTCTTTTGTCGGGGCAAACGCGGTTGTTTTTCCGCCGGAACATCACGACCGGACGATGGCGTGGGTTTCGCACATGCCGCAGATGCTTGCGTCGACACTGGCGGCGAGTATGCCGGAGCGCCTGGTCAAGCCGAGCTACCAGCATTACGCGGGCCGTGCCTTTAGGGACATGACGCGCATTGCCGCATCTGGCTGGAATATGTGGCACGATATTGCGGTCACTAACCGCGACCAGACGGTGCTTGCTCTGCGCGAGGTGCGCGAGGGGCTTGACAAGACCATCAAGGCCATGGATCATTTGCAGGTGGTTTCTGACGGTAAACCCGCCGCCGATGACCGTGCCGGAGAACTGGAATCGGTCTTTAAGGCCGGGAACGAAGGTCGCGCGAGTCTTTTCGAAAAGGGCCGAAATGCGGCCGCTGCGTTCTCTGAAATTACGGTTCCCCTGAAGGATGTGCCGGGTGCCTTGCTGCAGGTGCTTTCTCCGCTGGCACAGAACAACTTGAATATCCGCGATATCGAATTGATGAAGGTCCGCGAGAATATTGCGGGAACGTTGCTGCTTGCTTTCAAGACTCCCGAAGAGGCCCGCCGTGCGGTCCAGATTTTGAAACTACTCGGTTACGATGTAAAGGAACGCTAATGGAATTTATCTTAAATCCCGATCGCGAACGCATGGAGCTTGCGCTGGTGATGGCGCTCCTGGTGAATGGCCGTACCGTTTTCGAAGATTTTTCGTTTGCCGCCGGTGTTGAACCTTTTGCCGAGGCCCTCAAGGAATTCGGACTTTCGTATGTGCAGCAGGGGCACCAGCTGGTGCTCGAAGGTAAGGGCTTCCAGTATGCGCTTCCGAGCATGCTCCCGATGGACATGAGCGAATCACGCTGCGTGATGCTTTGGACGCTTGCCTCGAAGGACGTGGAACAGATTTACACGTTTGCCGCCGAAGAGGACGAGGCGGGAATAGCGAAAATTGCGTGCGCCAAGGAGATGTTGCAGAAGTATTTCAAGGTGAAGCCCGTTTCCGATGAGGCGGCAAAATTCACGTTTACCTTTGCGGCGGAAGATTTGCCGATTAAGAAGGATTCGCTCGGAAACATTTCTACGGTGATGCGCAACAGGATCCTTTTGCGGACGTTGATTCGCGGCGAATACATCTCGTTTGAGGAAAAGGGTTCGGTTCATGACCAGTGGACCAAGATGCTTGCCTATTTTGGCGTAAACCTGAAGTACGAAGGCCGCGGCATGGAACAGCTGACGGAGCTTGAACGCCGCATGATGATGGCGCGCGGCCAGAAGATTGAACGTACGCAGTTCACGGAGCTTTCGGAAACGCAGGTGATTACGGGGCGCGACTACTACATTCCTGGCGATACCACCGAGGCCATGGCGTTTGTGTTGCTTTTAACGATTGCGGGCATTCCGAAGAATACCGAAGTTTGTCTAAAGAATGTGGATCTGAACAGTTCGCGCGCCGGTGCGCTTACTTGCCTGAAGCGTATGGGCGGAAATTTCGAGACAGTGAGCCGCCGCGAACGCTTTGGCGATGTCTATGGCGATGTGATGGTTTATCCGCTGGCATCGGGGAAGCGCCTGCAGGGCCGCCGCTTTTCTGAAGATACGATAGCGACGGGACTCGAGGAATATCCGTTCCTTGCGGTGGCGGCCTGTTTCGCCGAGGGCGAAACGATCCTTCGGATTCCGAAGGAAATCCGCAAGGAAATGCGGGCGCGCAATGAAGCCCTCGCCGAAAACCTGCGCAAGACCGGTGCAGAAGTCGGTGTCTACGACGATGGCCTCGTCATCCGCGGACTCGAGACGATTGTGAACGGGAGTGACTTTGACGGGGGTGAGGCACCGGAGAATGGCCTCGCCCTTTCGGTGCTTTCAATGGCGCTCGAAAACGACGAACCCGTAGCGAATGTGGAACTGGTGGAACGCACTTATCCGGGCGTGTTGCAGAAGCTTGGTCAGATGCTTGAAATGGCGACGGCAAAGCCGGAGGAATCGTAGGATGAAAAAGGACTTTCACTTTCGGACAATTGGCATCGTGGGCTGGAAAGACAAGAGCCCTGATTTGGCGCTTGCGCTCGACGTGATTTCGGCGTGGGCGACGGCGCATCCGCAGGTGAAATTTTGCGCTCTGGAAAACCTGAAGGGAATCGCCCGTAAGCCGATCAAGGTGGTCAAGGAAAGTGCTCTTTGCAAGTCGGACTTGCTGCTTGCTATCGGCGGGGACGGCACGGTGCTTTCGGCGGCGCATATGGCGCTCGGGCACGACACGCCCATCTTGGGCGTGAACGCGGGTCGAGTCGGTTTTTTGGCGGAAACGCGTGTAGAGGACCTTACACAGACCTTGGATAGCCTGTTTGCGGGGGACTTTTCGACCCGCGAGCGCATGATGATCGATGCGGTCGTTTACCATGGCAAAAAACAGGTCGCCAAGCAGACGGTGTTGAACGAGGTGCATGTGCGTGCGCACGCGCCCGAACGCATGGTGAACGTGAGTGTTGCCTACAACGGTACCGCCCTTACGGATTATTGGGCGGATTCTCTGCTTGTTTCTACGCCGACGGGTTCTACCGCTTACAACTTGGCGGCCGGCGGCCCGATTATCCATCCGGCGACTCCTGCCGTGGTGCTGACTCCTGTGGCGCCGAGCAGCCTTTCGGTGCGCCCGCTGGTGTTGTCGCTTTCGTCCAAGAAATTGCAGATGAAGTCGGCAGTTGACGGTCCGCTGGATTTGGTTTTCGACGGGCGTACGTCAATCGTGTTGAAACCGGACGATATCGTGACTCTTTCCGAAAGTAAGTCGGTGACGACTTTTATCCGAATGCGCCATACGGGATTCGTTGGCGCCCTTCGTGAAAAACTCGGCTGGACGGGAAAGCCCCGACAAGTCTGATTGTAGTGGATTTTTATGAAAATGGAGCTGGGTTTGACCCGCTGAAATATGTTCCTATAACTTGTTATAGGTTTTTCCTATACCTTATGCGCATAATGGTTTTTACAGGAGGCTTATACTCCGTAAAATCATCCTATTTAGCCCTTTTTTTCTAAATTTATGCGTATGAGTGAATTTTTGCATAAAAACAGCGTCGGTCCCGTAGTTCCCCAGACCTTTGAAAAGGATTATGGTGAACGGGGCTTTATGTTGGAGTGTGGTAAGACGCTCCCGGCGTTGACAATCCGTTACGAAACATACGGAACTTTGAACGCAGACAAGAGCAACGTGGTCTGGGTGTGCTCCCCGTTGACGGCAGATGCCCACGTGGCAGGCTACTATACCGAAAACGATAAGAAACCCGGTTGGTGGGATGCCCTGATTGGCCCCGGAAAACCGATCGATACGGACAAGTTCTTTGTCGTTTGCAGTAACATTTTAGGTGGTTGCAAGGGCACTACTGGCCCGGCTAGCATCAACCCGTGCACCGGCAAGCCCTACGGCAGTACCTTCCCGATGATTACCATCGGCGATATGGTGAATGCCCAGCGTGAACTCGCCAAGGGACTCGGTATCGATCAGCTCTGCTGCGTGATTGGAGGTTCCATGGGTGGTTTCCAGGCGATGAAGTGGGCTATCTACTATCCGGATCTCGTGCGTCGATGCATTGTGATTGCAAGCTCTCCGCGATTCAGCAGCCAGGCTCTCGGTTTTGAAATCGTCGCCCGCGACGTGATTACCCAAGACCCGAATTTTAACGGCGGCGACTACTACGAATCGGCTCACCCTGATGTCGGTCTTTCGAATGCCCGCAAGTTGGCGCACATTACCTACCTCAGCGCCGTGGGCATGGAACAGAAATTCAAACGCGCCCAGGACCAGGAAAGTCGAAACCATGCGGTGACTTATAGCACCCCGTTTGATCTTGACCTTCCGCTAGAAAGCTACCTGCGTTATCAGGGAGCGAAGTTCGTGGATCGTTTTGATGCAAATAGTTACTTGTACATAGCGCATGCCACCGACAGCTTTGACTTGGAAACCGAATACGGTTCTCTTGAAAACGCATTCAAGGGCGTGAAGGCGGAATTCCTGAACGTGAACCTGAGTACAGACTGGCTTTTCCCGCCGCACGAATCGCGTCGTATTACAAGCGCTCTCTTGAATGCAGGTAAAACGGTTACAAGCCTTGAGCTCGACACTCAATTTGGCCACGACGGGTTCCTCATCGAAGTCGGTGACCTCGGAAAGGCCGTAGGCCGTTTCCTCGACAGTAAAATTATCCCGACCGCGACGGATACGCAGGTGATGCCGGTATTCCACGACACCGAAGACTTTGACTACATCGGAAGCCTTGTCAAGGAGAATAGCAAGGTGCTTGACCTCGGCTGCGGTAACGGCGAACTTCTGGACTACTTGAATAAGAAAAAGCATGTTGAAGTCCTCGGCATCGAGCGCAACTTCAAGAGCATCATGGATTGCCTTGAAAACGATGTGCCCGTCATCCAGCGCGACCTCGACGAAAGCGGAATCAGCGACTTCAAGGACGGAAGCTTCGATTACGCCATCATCAACCGCACCATTCAAGAAATCCGCGACCCAGTCGCCCTCTTGAACGAGCTTCTGCGTGTCGCCAAGCGAGCTATCGTGACCTTCCCGAATTTCGGTCACTGGACAACCCGCGGAAGCCTGATGCTGCACGGTCGCATGCCGAAATCCAAAGAATTGCCTTACGAATGGTATGACACGCCGAACATCCGCCTTTTGACGGTGAAGGATTTCCATACCCTTTGCGACAAGGAAGGCCTGAAAATTGAAACCATCAGCTACCAGAACGAACACAAGCTCAGTAAGTTCCTGACCGCGATCGGTTTCGCAAACTTCGGCGCAGAACATGTGATTGCTATGATAAGTAAGAAATAGTTGCAATGTCATTGCGAGGAATGCAGTGACGAAGCAATCTATTAATGAATGCAAAAGGATTGAATATGGCTATTTTATCGATGACGGGGTTTGGAAAAAGCGAGTCCATGTACCAGGGCGCAAGCTGCGTAATTGAAGTCCGCAGCGTGAACAACCGCTTTTTGGACATCTCTTGTAAGTTGCCCAAGAACTTGGCCTACCTTGAGAATAGTTTCAAGAATCAGATTAAGGACAAACTGGTCCGCGGCTCTGTCATCTTTAGCGTGACGCTCGGCGCAGGCACCGGCGGAAACATTCCCGTTTCTTACAACGAAGCAGCCATCGCGAAGTTCGTCGACATTACACGCGCCATGCAAAAGAAATTCGGTATTACGGGCGAAATCAAGCTGGAACACGTACTTGCACTCCCCGAAGTGCTGCAGTTTACTGACGCCGATGCGGACTCTGAAGCACTCGAAAAACATTTGGCAGCGGAACTCGACAAGGCTCTTGACCGGGTGAACGAAATGCGTGCCAAGGAAGGTGCAAACCTCGCCCGCGATCTCGAAGGCCGCGTAAATCATTTGAACGCTGTTCTCGACAAAATCGAAGTCCTCGACCCCCAGCGCATCGAAGTCTGGAAAGACAAGTTCAAGGAGCGCATCAACGTGCTCTTGAAGGATAGCGAAATCGACGATGTACGCCTGCTGCAGGAAGCCTGCATTATGGCCGACAAACTCGACATCCACGAAGAAATCACCCGCTTCCGTAGCCACAATAAGTTGTTCCTAAACGCTCTCAAGGAAGGCGGCGCCCAGGGCAAGAACCTCGGTTTCATTCTGCAAGAAATGGGCCGCGAAGCCAACACCCTCGGCACCAAGTGCCAGAGTGCCGACATCGCAGCGCTTGCCATCGAGCTCAAGAACGAAGTCGAATGCATCCGTGAGCAAAGTTTAAACATCGCCTAAGGCGAGCGTCGCGGGCAAGCTTGCTTGCCCATGACTGAGCCGAGCGAGATGCGCTACAAGGTGGCGCCACATCGCCTAAGGTGAGTGTTGCGGCGCATGGACTTGTTCAATTCGCCATGACCGAGCCGGGCGAATGAGGAATGCTGCGGAGTGGGTGTTTGGGCAAAAAAGGAATGGGTAAAATATGGGTGAAAAACTGATTCACGCTTTGACAGTGGCTGGCTTCGACGGTTCTGCCGGGGCGGGCTTTATCTCGGACATCAAGACGATGTCGCATTTTGGCGTGTATGGCCAGGCGGTCTGCACCGCGCTCACGCAACAGAACGAAGAGGAATTCGTGGCTCCTGGCTGGGTCATTTGGGACCGCATCGAGGCACAGCTCGAAACTCTTTTTAAAAAACACAAGTTTAAGTACGTAAAGATTGGCCTTGTGGAAAAGGCTCGCACGCTCAAGCGTATCGTTGAATTTGTCCGTGAAAAGTCGCCAGATGCATTCATCGTGTGGGACCCCATTGCAAGCGCTTCTGCGGGCTTCCACTTTATGCGCGATGCAGAAAAGTTCCTGCCGATTATGAAGTCGATTGACTTGGTGACACCGAATCAGGATGAGTACAGCTATCTGGGGCTCGGACTTGCGGAATCCCGCGGTGAAATCCGTATGGGTCATGATTTTGCGGTACTGCTAAAAGGCGGCCATGCTCACGGCAAGGAATCAATCGATACCTTGTGGTACAAAGATGAACAATTCAAGTTCAGGAGCCCGCGGCTCCCCGGCAAGGGCAAGCACGGCACCGGCTGTGTGCTCAGTTCCGCAATCCTTGCAAATGTGGCGCTCGGCAAAGATGTTCCTGCCGCTTGCGAAATCGCCAAAAATTACATGAATGAATTTCTCCGGAGCGGGGAAGGCCGGCTGGGATTTGTTTGAAATTTTTTCACGGACTAGCGCGGATGTTCAGCCAGGATTTATATCCTGGCTTTGCTGTTTTTTTTGGTTTTTATATTCCAAGTTAGAATATAAAAATCGGCTAAAATTACATAAAACGATGTTTCTGGGTTATTTTTTAAATTATTTATATTCTGATTGTTGTAAAATTTTGTGGATTAATGTATATTCGTGACAGATGAAACCTGTTACTGAATATATGGATTATCGGGAGTATATCCGCGATTATTATACCGAACGCAAGGCTTTCGGTTTTTCGTGGAATGCCTTTGCCTCAAGTGCAGGTTTTTCGTCGCCGGTGTTTTTGCAGTATGTTTGCGAGGCTAAAAAGAACCTGAGCGAAAAAACGGCATCTCAGGTAGCGTCTGCCATGGGGTTGGTCGGTTACGAGGTGGATTTTTTTAAACTCCTGGTCGCCTATGGCAATGCGAAGGACGATAAATCGAAAAAGGCTGTACTGGGGCGAATTAGCGTTTTTGCTGAAACACATAGGGTGCGTGTAACCGGAGCCGATGAGTATGAGTTTTTCAAGTCATGGAAAAATTCTGTTGTCCGTGAAATTGCTCCGGCGCTTCCAGGAGCGACGCATAAACAACTTTCGATCGCTAGCCGCCGTCGGATTCCGACTGCAGAAATAGCAAAGATCCTTGATTTTTTATTGCAGTCAGGTTATTTAGAAATAGATGAAAATGGGTGTTACCACCAGGTCAACCGTTCCTTGAAAATGAGCGGAGAGCAGAATACGATTCGAAAATCGGTGGCTCGCGACTTACAGCGACAGATGACGGAGCTTGCACTAGATGCCCTTGAAAAAGAACCGGCTGAAAATCGAAACATGACTGGGGTTACATTGGGTATAACCCGCGATAAGTATGCCCAGATTGTTCAGGAATTGGCCGAATGCCGCCGCCGTATTGTGGCGATAGCCGCATCTGACGATGCGACCGAAGAAGTTTACCGATTGAATATGCAGCTGTTTCCGCTGACCGACATCGGTTCTGTGAATTCAACTTCCACCAGCAGGAGGAAAAAATGAAAATTCAAACTAAAAAACAAACCGTCATTGCTAGGAATGTCCCCCCGATGCGATCCATTGTTGCAATGTTTCTTGTAACGCTACTCCTTGCTGCTTGTGGCGATGACAATAAAAATGCCGGTGGAACTGTCGAAGACGGCGAGGTTGTCGCTATCGTCGACAAGACGATTTCGGGTGTGTCGCAGAAAGGCCCGTTCGTGAATGGATCAAGCGTGACCGTACAGGAACTCAATGGCAAAACATTGGCGCAGACGGGTCTTGGCTTTGAAGGTAAAATCAAGAATGATTTAGGTGAATTCTCCGTAAAGGTGAATAAACTGGAATCGCAGTATGCGCTTTTGAAGGCAAACGGCTATTATCGTAATGAGGTGACAGGTGATAAGTCGAAGGGACAGGTAACGCTCTACGCCCTTACCGACCTCAGCAACCGCGATGAGGTGAATGTGAACCTGCTGACGCATCTGGCTTACGAACGCTCGCTGTATTTGGCAACGGTCGATACTTTGTCTGTAGCAAAGGCGAAAAAACAGGCCGAAGCAGAAATTTTCAAATCTTTTGGAATAGAGGGAAATTTTGCGGCCGCCGAAGACTTGAATATTTTCGGAGCTGACGACCAAAGCGCAGCCCTGCTTGCCGTGAGTATTTTGATGCAGAGCGATTTGTCCGAAGGCGACTTCAGTGAACGCTTGGCGGATTATGCGGCCGATATTGAATCTGATGGAATCTGGAATGATGCGAAGACTGCGACTGAAATTGCGGATTGGGCGAATGCATTGTGGCTTCGCTCAGGACTAGCGATAATTCGCGAAAATATCGTCAAGTGGGATCTTTCTGCAGATGTGCCTGCGTTCGAAATGTATGTGAATAATTTCTGGTGGCAAAATTATGGTCTTGGAATTTGCGATGCAAAACGCGAAGGTGAGGTGCTGAAAAATCAGAACATGGCCAGCGTTAATGCGGACGTATATTATATCTGCAAATCTAATTTGTGGCAGGTCGCAAGCGGTATCGAGAAAGATACTTACAAATGGCTAGACCCGGCTGTAAAACACACTGAAAAAGATGGCGATGTCCGTTACGGTGATGTTGTCAAGACCAATTGCTATGTGTTTGAAGATAAAATGTGGCGTAGCGGCAACGCAAACGATTGCTCGCTTGAATTGCGTGGGTGCACGGCATTGCGTCAGGATATGGTTGGCTTGGGGGTTGATAGTGTGTGGTATATTTGCGATGTGAAACAGTGGCGTAATGCGACGAACATTGAAAAAGATACGGCGACATGGGGTGCCGGAGAATTTGATGGCGAAGTTCGTGTGGGACAAACAAATGAAAACATCTATTACATCTACGAAATAAGTAAAAAAGCCTGGCGTCCTGCGACGACTATAGAAAAAGACACTTACGATTACAAGAATAATAAGGATTGGATAGACGGCGTAGGTGGCGAAATCAAAAAAGGCGAAATTACAGGCATAATTTACGTGTTTGGTAATGCGAATTGGCGTGTTGCTGATGATGTTGAAAAGGTGTTAGGCGGATGCGTGACTGCAATACAGGATTCTGTAGGCAAAGTTGGAAACTCCTATTACATATGCAATCATAATCCTACAAAATGGAATGTAGCGACAGTGTTACAGTATGATACCTACAAACAGATATGTTCGGAATTTGGTCAAATCGTTCATGGAAATGTAAATGCCGATTATGCGTATTTTTGCTATGGTGATGAATGGAAACGTTTTTATGGGAACGAAAATATTGTTTACGGAAAACTGCTTGATAAACGCGATGGACAAATATATCGTACGGTAAAAATAGGCGAACAAACATGGATGGCGGAAAATCTGAATTATTCGGATAGTAGGAATTATCCAAGCATGCTTGGAGGTAATTGGTGTTATAATAACGATAATGATAGTTGTGAAAAATATGGTAGATTTTATAATTGGAGTGCAGCAGTAGATTCAATATATTGGGTAAGCAAGGGAAAAAAATATGAAAGATATTATGGATTTCTTGATATGCCGACAAATGTACAAGGTATTTGCCCTGATGGATGGATGATGCCTTCTAGTAAACAATGGAATAAATTGAGTGAAACGATAGAACAAGTTTATGATATTCAAGCAAAAGGCTTCAATGTGTGGGATAATGCTACTGATTTCTTTGGGCTTGCGATGCTCCCTGCGGGTGAAGTTAGAAATGATGATTTAGATTATGGTATGTGGACAAGTCCTTATTATACTATGTTTTGGAGCGTGCCGGAAATAGGAACAAATTTTATCGTATCCATAGATGGTGCTTGGATAGAAGATTCGTCAAAATGTGGAGGAGGATGCTCGGTTCGTTGCGTCAAAGATGAGGAATAGTTCTACTTTGTTCTTCAAAAGAAACTGCTATTCCTTTACCCCTTCTTCCCGCTGATTTCGTTCTTGAGCCACTTGGTCAATTCGTCTTCGGCGGGTAGGTTCAGTTTGTAATTCTGCACGAAAAGCGATTCTTCGATTCCCGTGGTCGTCTACTCCACCAGTTCCTTTCCTGCCTTGGTACACATCAAGATGCCCACAGGAGGGTTGTCGCCCTTTTCCATTACATTCTTACGGTAGTAAGCCAAGTACAGGTTCATTTGCGCGATGTCATCGTACCTGATTTTGTTTGCCTTGAGGTCAATCAAAACGTGACACTTGAGAATCCTGTGGTAAAAGACCAAATCGCAGAAGAAGTAGTCGTCATCGACAAGGATTCGCTTTTGCCGGGTTTCGAAACAAAACCCGTTGCCGAGTTCCAGCAGGAATTCTTCAAGGTGGTTCATCAGTGCGTCTTCCAGGTCGGATTCTTCGACAACGTCCTTGTTCTTGAGCCCGATAAATTCATAGACATATGGGCTTTTCACGACATCTTGGAGCTTCAGCGGATGGCCTGATTGCGCAATGCGGGACTGGACGATTGCACTCATCTTTGCCGGATCTTTGCTCAGGGCGGTGCGTTCGAAGTAGTTCGAATCGATTTGGCGCTTGAGTTCGCGGGAACTCCACACCCCTTTAATTGTTTCCAATTCGTAAAATATCCGAGCTAAAGGCCTTTCGACCGACATAATAAGAGCCAGATGCGTAAAAGGAAGCTTGTTAAAGAGCGTTTCGGGCGGAATTTCAACTTTTTCAGATTGGGCAATCACTGCTTGCCCAATTTGGCAATCACTGCTTGCCAAATCTGTTTCTGACGGTGGCAAAACGTCCAATTTTGCCCCTAAATCAGCCGTCAATGGCCTGGTTGCCCCGAATTCTGCAGCTGTAAATTCCAGAACGGGGCGTGCCAAACACTTGTATTCCATATAGAACTGACGGTAAAGTTTCAGGTTTCTGTAAGAAAGGGACTTCTTGTTCAGACGTTCCGCCAGCCTCTGGAGCGTTTTCTCGCCGTATTTGGCCCTGTCGTTGCCGTTCTGCTCGTAATGCACGATGTAGTAGCCGGTAAGCCAGTTGCGTGCGGTTACGTTCTTGTTGATTGCCTTGGCGGTGTTTTCTTCGAAAGCCTTGTCAATTTGCGCAATAGCATTGCAGAGACCGTTAAAATCGATGTTGCTTGCCATGATAAACTCCTGTTTCTGAGGTTTGCAAACAGGGACTCTGAACAAGAACATCTGTTAAAGATAAATGTTTTCGCAGAGCACCATCAACAGCCGGCCCCAGAGGGCTTTGGCCATTTGCAAACCAGTTGAACGACTGATTTTTTACGTCCGCGTTTTGTGGCAGACGGTGCTCTACGTTGATCACAATGGGGCCTGTCTCCCCACAGGGGCTCTACCAGCCGAACTGCCAGTTTGTCAAGACGGCAAGAGGGGCTGTTGCGTCAAGCAGATAGTGGAACTTCCCGCCCTGAATTTATCGGTGTCGGCGGGATTTACGCTACTACTGGGGGTAAATATATAAATTCTTGTCGGAAAAAGATAGCGATTTTTTTATATTTTATATGAACGGATTTCCTATGGGGTTAGTATTTATGAGAATAATTTCGATAGCGTTATTTTTGGTTGCTCTTGGGCTTGTCGCTTGCGATGATTCCGGTACGAGTTCTACGGAACAAAATGCTGATACAGAACAAGTATCATCTTCATCTGTCAATACGATCGTTGAACAGGAATCTTCTTCTAGTGTTGTTGCAAATGACGCGAAGCTATCTAGTTCTAGCGAAAAAGATGTAGAGACCAAATCGTCTTCATCGAATTCTAGCATACAGGATTATTCATATGGCAGCGAAGAAAAGAAAACGGTATCAAGTTCTTCTTTGGTCTCGTTCAGTTCAAGTCAGAATGAAGAGTTGAAGTATTCCTCTTCGAGTGTGATACCTGATGAATCATCCGATAGCTCGGCTTTTCCTGATGGCTGGAGTTGGGATGTGCCCAAGGAGACTTATCTGAATCCAAAGATTGCTTATGATAGCATTGTCGACCCTCGCGACGGCAAAATCTACAAGACAGTGATGATTGGCGATCAGGTATGGATGGCAGAAAATCTGAACTACGCTGACAGTGTGAAAACTCCGAGTTTGAAGGGCAAGAGCTGGTGCTACAACAATGTGGCGGCAAACTGCGATGTTGCGGGGCGTTTGTACACTTGGGCGGCGGCAATTGATTCGGTAAAACTTGCGAACGATGCTGACAACCCGCAGGATTGCGGCGTTGACAAAATCTGCACCCTGCCTGCAAAGGTGCAGGGCATTTGTCCCCCAGGTTGGCATTTGCCCTTGTATGAGGAATGGCAAACCTTGTTCTCGATGGCGAGAGGCGATTCGGGAAGGTTGACCGCAAAAATTCTTAAGTCACGGAGCGGTTGGCGCGATAACCGGAATGGTACAGATGATTTTGGTTTTTCCACATTGCCCGCTGGTACTGGCTGGCCTGGCGGATTTGCCGATGATGGCATCGTCGCGAAAATCTGGAGTGCTACTCAGTATAATGCCGCTAATGGAGACGACGAATACGTCTTCCATATGGAGATTCTATTCGTTAGCAAAAATGCTACCGTACCTTACGGCGAAAAGAAGGACTATGCGCATTCAGTTCGTTGCATAAAGGACTAGTGAGACGAATGTCGAACGGTCATGTAAGAGCGAGACGAACTTATACTCATAGAGCGTAACTCAACTAAGAAACTGAGGTTTCAAGTTTCGTATATCTCTGGTGCCGTGGGCTGTTTTCTCGGATTGGAGAGAAGGTCCCGGGTCAAGCCCGGGAAGACAATTAAGAAAGGCACCCCGTAGGGTGCCTTAAATTTTGTGGATTGCTTCGCCCCGTCGGGGCTCGCAATGACGTAGAAATTAGTCTTCTTCTGCCGGGCGCTTGGAGAGCTGCTTACGCTTGATCGGGTCGAGCTCGGTCTTCCTCAGGCGCAGCACTTCCGGCGTGACTTCGATGCATTCGTCTTCGTTGATGAAGGTGACGCATTCTTCCAAAGTCAGGCGGCGGTACGGAGTCAGTTGGATCATGTCGTCGGCAGACTTGGAACGCATGTTGGTAAGGTGCTTACCCTTGGTGACGTTCACGATGATGTCGACGTCGCGGTTGTGTTCACCCACGATCATGCCCGGATAAACTTCGGCACCCGGTCCGATGATGAGGTAGCCGCGGTCTTCCAGGTTGGAAAGGGCATAGCTTGCGGCTTCGCCCGGTTCCTTCGCGATGAGCACGCCGTTCACGCGGGCCGGAATTTCGCCCTTGTACGGTTCGTAGTCCTTGAAGATGGACTGGCTGACGGCGTAACCCTTGGAAAGGGACAAAAGCTTCGGACGGATACCGATAAGGCCACGGGAGGGCACCAGGTATTCGAGAGTCACGCGGTCGTTTTCGTCGGTGGTCATGTTGACCATTTCGCCCTTACGGGTGTTGATTTCCTGGATGCAGGCTCCGCTGAATTCGTTCGGCACTTCGACCTTGAATTCTTCGATCGGTTCGAGGAGCTTGCCGTTTTCGTCGTTCTTGAAAATCACCTGCGGGCTCCCGATGGTGAATTCGTAGAGTTCACGACGCATGTTTTCGACGAGGATAGTGAGGTGGAGAATACCACGACCGGACACCTTGAAGGTGGATGCACCGTCGACCTTTTCGACCAAGAGAGCGGGGTCTGCCATGTGGGCGCGTTCCAGACGTTCCTGGAGCTGGTTACCCGTCATGAACTTGCCACCGTACTTACCGGCCAGGGGCGAGGTGTTCACGGTGAAGAGCATGGAGATGGTCGGCGGGTCAATGTGGATGCGGGGGAGGTGCACCGGATTGTTCGTCGAAGAAAGGGTGTCACCGATGTCGAAGTTGTCGAGACCGGCAATCAAGATGATGTCGCCCGGGCCCGCTTCTTCGATCGGCTGCGGGGTCAGGCCTTCGTAGCGCAGAATCTTCTGGATACGGATGTTCTTTACCTTACCGTCGCTCATGGCCTGTGCAACGGTCATGTTCGGCTTGAAGGTCCCCTGCTGCACGCGGCCCACGGCCAAGCGGCCGAGGAAGCCCGAGTATTCAAGCGATGCAATCTGCAGAAGCGGTTCTGCTGCCGGATCGCCCTTCGGGGCTGGGATGCGTTCGATAATCTTGTCCATCAAAATGTGGAAGTCGCCATCGGGGTCTTCCATTTCGGCCTTGCAGATGCCCTTACGGCCGGAACCGAACACCTTGTCGAAGTCGAGCTGCTGTTCGTTGGCGTCGAGTTCGCAGAACAAGTCGAACACCTTGTCGAGGGCACCGTGCGGGTTGCAGCCGTCACGGTCGATCTTGTTCACGACCACGATAGGAATAAGTCCCATTTCAAGGGCCTTCTGGGTCACAAAACGGGTCTGAGCCATGGGGCCTTCAAAGGCATCCACTACCAGAATCACGCCGTCCACCGTGCCGAGCACGCGTTCCACTTGGCCACCGAAGTCGGCGTGCCCCGGGGTATCGACGATGTTCACGCGATAGCCCTTGTACATGACGCTCGTGTTCTTGGAAAGGATGGTGATGCCGCGTTCACGTTCCAGGTTGTCGGAGTCCATCACGCGTTCGTTCACTTCTTCGTTTTCGTGGAAGGTTCCGCACTGCTTGAGGAGCTGGTCCACCAGGGTAGTTTTACCGTGGTCAACGTGGGCGATAATGGCGATGTTTCTGATTTTAGATGTATCCATAATGGCTCTTTTGATTGACGTTTATTTTTGGGCGCAAATTTAGAAATTCTGAGCGATTATGGCAATGTTTGGGACCCAAGTTTACTATATTTGGGGTACTATGGCAAAAGAAATCGATAATTTTGATGATGAAGAAATGGATGAAGCCGCCCTTCAGATGTTCGATTCTGAAGAAAGCCTCAGCCAGGCTCCCCAAGTCCGCGACTACAGCGACCGCCGCATCCTGATCTGGGAAGAAGACGATTCCCACCGTGATGCCTGCCTCGAAGTGCTGACGGACCTTCTGGTGGGTGCGACCATCAAGGCGGTCAAGACCGAAGCCGAAGCCCAGGAACAGCTCGAAAACGACGACTGGGATACTTTTGTCGTGGATTTTTACACCGAAGGCGTTTCTTCGAGCGACTTTATCAAGAGTGCGAACAATTATCCGGGTTCCATTCTGGTCGCCCTGAACATGGGTCCCCTGACTCTTCCCGAAGAACGCGATCCGATGCGTACGGAACTTCTGCGCAGGCTGTTCGATGTCGAACGCGCCAATACGCAGATTCATGCCTAATTCAACTCACCGGGGGTGGGTTTTCCGAGACTCCAGGCCGTAGAATCCCTACGGCTTTTCCATTGCTCGATATTCAGCTGGGTGCTGATGCCATTTTTAGAGTTTGCGCTTGGAACCACCTGGGTGTGTAAGGAATCTGTATCGGTGGAGTAGTACAGCGAATCGAGCGTTTCGTCGTCGCACTTTAATACGATGCTTCCCCTTGAGTTGGTGATATCGTTCCAGCTTTCCGTGTTGATATGGAGGGGTGGAGTGATGTCCTTGGTGGCGTCTCCCAAGACCAGTACCTGACGAGGGGCGATTTCGCTGGTGGTCAGGGGCAGGTAGCGGATGGCGCTGTTACTGGTCGCCCCAATAGTGCAATCATCTAAAATAAGTGTGTCCGTACTTCCGTTGTAGATCTCGATAAACTCGTATTGAGTCGTATCTGTTTTTGCTGCACTGGTGTAAAATTCCGTAATCAGCAAATCGTCAACCCTCGGCTTGCGGTAGCCCGCCTTCAGGGGAATCGTGATTTCGATGCGGCGTTCCTCGGCGGCCTTGATGGCAAGCGCGACCTGGCTACGGAGCGAGTTCAGCGTGAGTTCGGGGACGGGGCTGTCTTCGGTAAGCGTGAATTTGTCCGTAACGCTGTAGATGGCCTTTCCTTCTTGGTTGAGGAGCAGGATTTCCATCTCGTATTCGTAACCGAGCTTGAGCATGTCGCTCTTGAAAATTGCGCCGTCGATAGTCATTTCCATGGGGAATTCGTACAGGTCGGTCGACGATTTCAGCTTCATCGAACCTCCTGTGATTCCCGCGTCGTTCTTGAGGCCGAGCGGAATTTCTACGAAGACGAATCCTACGACCGGGTGCATCTGGATTGTCAGGCTCACCGCGGTTCCTGCAGTGAGACTGGTTTCCAGCTCGCCCATCTGCATCAAGGCTCCGTTCGCGTAGATTTTCGCCTTGAAGTTCCAGCTGTTGCTCGGGAAAAGTTCCAGGCTGAAGTTAGGGTTGTCGGCGGAATGCACGTAGTGCAGCGTGTCGGTGCCGTAGCAGTCCAGCACGAGGCTGTCCAGGAGCGGCGGGATGCTGTATTGCAGGTGAAGCGAAACATTGGCGGTGTTCCCTTCGGCCGTAACGCTTGCGGCGGTGCCGGATTCGGTGGATTGGTTGCCGCAGTTCCAGAAGGTGCAGGCGCACAGGAACAGGGTGGCGATGGTGATGTATTTTTTCAGAATAGGACTCATTTTACCTCCATTGGTTGAGATGTCCTATTCTATACACGTAAGTTTCGAGAAAATCGTAGGGTTTTTACCCTGGCTTTTCGGGTAAAATTATTTAAACGTTTCCGGTCTGCTCTGGTTCCTGTCGGTTACTAGGAGCCCTCCAGGATGACTCGTCTTATATCTTGAGTGGTTTCTGTCCGTTTTGCTTGCGGTTGCCCTGCAGCTTGGTGGCGCAGGCCTTGTCTTGCCGGAGAATTTTCACGAGGGCGCTCGGGGTGAGCCCGAAAGCGGCCGCCGCGGCCTTGGTGTCGCCGTTCTTGGTCGCCATGATGTCGAATACGTGCGCGACGAACAGCGGAAAAAGGGCGTTGCTCGGTTGAAGGTGTCCGTTGCTTCCCGGAAATGGCATTTCGGGGTTGGCAGGGGTTTCGCGGACTTGCAGGGCGAGCGCCATCTGCATTCGGTGCAGTGCATGCACCTTGTTTTCGTGAGCGGACCTTCCTTCGCAGGATTTGATTTCTAAATTGAAATCTCGTAAGGTGAGCAAAACTCCCGTGTTGGTCTTGTTGCGGTGCTGTCCGCCCGGACCGGAGCCCTGGAATCCCTTGAGGCTACAGGCGCGGAGGAGCTCGTCCAAAGTCATTTTCAGGTAGGTATCGCGATGCATGTACTGAAAAATACAATTGTTGCGGCGGTTGCGGTTGGTGCCGCAGTCTTCTTTAATGCTTGTGCAGGCTCTTCCGAGGCTAAAGATTCGAATAATCCGCGTAAGGAATCTTTCGCAGATGCCGCTCTGGGTGAATCGGCCGAAGTCAAGGACGCCAAGGTGCAGCACCGCGAAAACGACAAGCAGGCGATGCTCGAAACCATGTTCCGCAATTTTATGGCGGCTATCCGCGAAGACACTCCTGCCGAAGTCCTCTATTCCATGCTGACCGATTCTTCGGAGTACTGGCTTGACACGCTGGAAAACCACGCCCGCGTCTACAGGTCCGAAGATCTGGATACATGCCAGTTCTACGAAGTCTATTCCATTCTTCTTTACCGCCTCTACGAGCGCGAACATCTGTGGCAGGTTCCCGAAGACCGCATGCTTTGGTTGTATCTTTCCAAGGCGGGAGTCATCCATAACTTCACCAAGTTGGACCTGGGCCCCCTCAAGATCAAGAATGACCGTGGAAGCATCGGCCTTGCCAAGAGCCCCGAAGTCCCGATCATAATTTTCGAATGGGACGACAATGACTGGAAACTTGACTTGACCGAAACCGTGCCGCTCATTACGAAGGGTGTCGAGGCGACCGCCGTCAAGAAAAGCTGGAGCAATAAGAAACTTGCCCTGTACTGGCTGGACCGCGAATACCACTTGCAGTATTCACGTCTTGACGACTCCCTCTGCGAGCCGATCGGCTTCTAAAATAAGTTGTTGCGAGTGAAGCGTATTCCTATGAAATTTTTTAAATCGATAGTTCTTGTACTAGTCGTCGTAGCCTGTGTCTGGGCAGCCCCGGTTAAAAAGGCGGGGAAGGCTTCCGGATATACGGCGGGCGCAGCGAAGGTGCTAGGAGCGGTGGAGTCGGCGGCACCTTTCAGCGGAGACCGTCTCTTTGCGACACTCGATTCCGTCGGTGGAACGGGAACCTGGATGGAATGGGACGTGAACGGCGAGAAGGATCCATCGCTGATGAGTGTGCTCGATCCGATGCTCAAGGGCGCGAATAAGCCCGAGATGGTCTGGGTCATCACGGAACGTTCGAAACCCCTGGCTGCCGTTCTCTTGCCCAAGGGGGCTGGTGAAGTAATTTTGTTCTACGAGTTGCCTTCGCTTGATGCCAAGCCGGTTCCGCTTTCGATCAATCCGGTGCTTTCGCCCGATGTGGTTCTACGTGATTACAAACAAATTAACGAAATGGAGTTCGTACACCGCGACAGGGGTAACTTGAAGGTTCGCCTTCTGAATGGCGGCATGCGTTTTACCTACGAAAAGAAAGGCGAGGAACCCCTGCGAGTCGATCCGGGGTACGCCTCGATGTCGTTTACCGAAAAAGAAGCGGTGTTGCGTGAATACGAGGACTATTTCAAGTACGAATATTCGCTGATGTTGCGCGCCTTTGTGCAGTCGACCCGGAGCATTTTCAACTGGCAGGCTTGGCACTGGTACATGCCCGAATGGAATGCGAAGTGCCTGATGAACCGCAAGGAACTCGATGCCATCTTGAAACAGGGATATTTTCCGCCTTTGCTGACCCTTTTCAAGACAAAAACGGCGTCCGGAGAAACGGTGGAATTCAAGACGGATGGAAGGGGCTATTCCGAGCTCCTGATCAGCCGCTAAATCGATAATTTGCTATTTTAAAAAGGTGAAGTCCTTTTTAGCATTCCTAGTCCTGGCGTTTGTCGTCGTTACGCCTTCTTTTGCCCGCGTCGTGGAAGATTCACGCTCGCGATTTGTCCTAGAAGATATGGTCTATGAATCGACGGTCCATGGCTGCGATTCGTTGGATTCTCGTGGTGGAAAGTTTGTTCCCGAAGGGGCCGCTTACCTAGACGGTAATTCGATGCCTTTCCGCTATTACCGCGTGGCGCTTCCGACAAAGGATCGTCCCGAAGTTTCAGTAAAGGATATCTCGACGGTGTCCCTGGGAAAACCCCTGTGTAAGGAAGGCCCCATGGGAAGAACGGATTCGCTCCGCTTTATGCCTGTTGATGTCTCGACGCCCTTCTTTAGGGATGGCTTGTGGATGACCGATATCCGTGTTCCGCTGTATGTGCGTAACGGCTCATCTGTTTCGCTCCGCAAGAAGTTCAAGATCAGCGTTACCTTCCAGGGGAGTGCAAACGGCGTGAATCCCGGCAAGCGAGCCGTGTCCAGGGTGCTGAACGAAAAGGGAGCCTCCCGTTTTGGCGTGTCGCGTTCCGGTGCAATGAAGGCCTTGAGGAAAGAAGCGAGCAATTCTGCTTCGGACGTGAATTTTATCGCGTCAATCCAGGTGGGCGACAAGAATGTGGCGACCTTCAGCGAAGACGGCCTGTATGCGGTGGATTTCAAGACGATTCGCAATGCCTTGCTGCTTTTGCAACGCCAAAGCGACTTGGACGGAATTCCCGTAGAACGCCTCTGTCTTTACGGGGCTTCTCCGGACACTCTTGCCGATATGGCTCCCGGCGAAGCGGACCGCATTCCCAACCGCATCTTTGAAGTTCCTATCGAGATTCGTGACCATACTCCGGGCAACAATTCAAGTTCTCCCGACGGTATTTTCAATGAAGGCGATACGCTTGTCTTTGTCGGGTACGGCAATGCTTTCTGGAAACGTTGCGACCGTGAGGACAAATTCTTTATGAACGGCAAGATGGATTACTTCCATTCGTATTCGCCTTATTCCTTCTATCAGAACTTCCTGTTCGGCTATAAGGAGACCGGCAAGGGGCTGCGCCTGAGTGATATGGTGAAGACGCCTTCTGGACAAGGGAAAGATGTCAAGTGGATGCGCTATGTCCGCGCCGAAAAGGAAGCTCTTTTGCGGGATTCCTATTTCGGAAAGTCGCTGGACTGGGAAATGGCGACGGGTAAGGAATGGTTCTGGATGTGGCATAGTCGATTCGATTCGACGACGGTGTCTGTGAACATGACTGAAACTTCCCGCCTTCCGGGGCTTGTTTCCGGAGGGAAGGAATATGTGGCGATTTCCTATTTTCCGTATCGTTCGATCTTTTCGGGAACGGCCGTCGTGCTCAATGACCAAGTCAAGAAAATGGATTTTGCGAGTTTAGGTTACGAATCAAGAATGGAGTCAATCCGTTTTGCGTTCGATGTCAATGGGAATACCGTAAACCGGCTCGACATGACGCTGATGCCGGGTGGTAATTTCAGGATGGATTCTCCGGGCTTAGTTGAATCCGGAAACCAGTATACGCTGACCATGCTCCCGAATGACCTTCAGTACGACCGTTTTGACGGCTATACCGTGGCGTACCAGTGGACTCCCGTTGTCGATTCTGCGGAATGGCTGTTGCCGGGAAACGTTTCCGGCGTTGTCAATGTGCCGGCCCCTTCGGGAACGCGGATCATGAAGTTCGTGGATTTGCGCCCCGTCGGTTTGCTTTCGGTATCGGGTGGCGTGGCTAAGGACAGTGTCTCGTCGGGCGAGGATGTGCGTTACCTTGCCGTGCGCGAAGGCGTCTACCGTTCGGGCTTGAAGGTCGAGCCCTTGCCGATCCATAACGACGGCGTGCTTAAGGATTTGAGTCGTCCGAATTCCAAGCTGGAGTACCTGATTATCGCTCCGGATGAATTCCTGGAACCAGCAGTCGCGTTGGCGTCCTTCCGTTCTGGCGGGTCGTCGGTGCAGTCCTTTGCGACCTCGGTAGTTTCGGCGCAGGACATTTATCGTTCCTATACGGGTGGCCGTGTGTCGCCGATAGCGATTCGCAATTACATTTCTTACGTGTACTCCGTTTGTCCGAATTTGCAGTACGTGCTTTTGGCGGGTGGAGGCCATTACGATTATAGGGGCATTACCGGACGCCTGGGAACATCTTACATGCCTCCGTTCGAAAAGGAAGATGCTGTTGTCGAGGACTTTTTCGGAATCCTTGATTCGGGAGAAGTCTGCCAGTATGGCAAATATGATTTGGACATTGCGGTGGGCCGTTTGCCGGTGAATTCGGTGACCGAATTCGCGCAGTATATCAAGAAGGCCAAGGATTACGATTCCGTCGGAGTCATGGACTATTCGGACTGGAGATCCTCTTTGCTGTTTGCGGCAGATGATGCTGTAAATAGCGGGCACACGGACGGTGAACCGCATACGCGTTACCAGGAAACGGTGGCGCGCATGATCGACAGCCTTTCGGTGGAACGGGGCTACCGTTGGAACATGAAAAAGGTCTACTTGTTGGACTATGTGGAAGACGCTGCAGGGCAAAAGAAGGATGCGGCTGAAACCTTGCTGGATTTCTTGAATCAGGGAGCCTTGTTCTCGGTCTATTTTGGGCACGGTTCCAAGACGGACTGGGCTAGCGAAGGTCTTCTGAAGCCAAGCTACCTTTCGAAAATCAACAACGAAGGACGCTATACGATTCTTGGATCGTTCTCCTGTACGGTGGGGCGTTTTGACGAAGGAAATGGCCGTTCGCTTTCTGAGGAATTCCTGTTGACGCCCAGTGCCGGTTCTATCAATTCGGTGGGGGCGAGCCGCGAAACTTTTGCGACGTATAATGTGGCTTTTGGCACGGAACTGCTCGAAGAAGCCTTGCTGCGGGAATCGTCTACAATCGGCCTTGCTTTCTTGAATGCCAAGAGGAATACGACGGGGCTCGAGTACAATAGGCAACGCTACAACAACGAACGCTACGTGCTCATTGGTGAACCCGTTGTCCGTATGCCCCGCAGCGAACTGAAGGTGACTCTCGATTCTGCCCTGGATACAATCAAGGCTCTTGACAAGATGCGTCTGTCGGGAACCGTGTCGGGGATGGATGACGGCTATGTTGACCTGGTCTTGCGTGAAGGCCGCATCGAGAAAGTCTTGGATTTGCAGGTTGCCAGTTCCCAAACGGACGGTAACGATTCGATGATGATTTTCTACGACGGACCGCTGGTGTACTCCGAAAAGGTTTCCGTGAAGTCGGGACGTTTCGAAACGGAATTCGTGACGCCGCGAAAGATTTCTTCGGGTGATTCGGCGGCGGAATTCAGTGCCTGGGCGTATTCCAATAACAGCGGCAGTGTAGGACGCCTATGGTTGCGGAATCTGAGTATCGGAGGACTTTCTGAGTTTGCTGCCGATCTTCACGATACGGTTCCGCCGAACATTCAGATTCAGTCCTGCTATATGGGAAACAACGTGACTTCCTTTGCTGATGGTGAAACTGTCAAGTTGCAGACTCCCGCGTGTCTGCAGGTGATTGTCGAGGATTCTACGGCGCTTGATTTTAGGGAACAGGCCGATGAGGGAATTTCTTTCGAAGTGGTCGGGGTGCAGGATCCGTTCCATCCGTGGCCGTACCTGGAACAGAATTCCAAGCGCGCCAAGTTGCGCATGAACTTTACCGCGGAACAGTATCCGGCGGGAACGTATGTGTTCCGCGTCCGCGCCATGGATGTACTTGACAACGTCCAAATTAAGACCTTGAATGTTGAAATCACCGACAATATGGAGGCGGGCCTTGCCGATGTGTTTAATGCCCCGAATCCGATGGGCAAGAAGGGGACGACCTTCTATTTCAAGAACTTGGTCATGGATCCCGATCTATCGAAGGTGAACATCTTTATCTACAACCAGAACGGTAAACTTGTCAAGGTGCTGAAGGACGTTGTTTCGGGAGTGACGCATTGGGACGGCCGCGACAATCATGGACGCCCGTTGGCCAACGGTCTTTATCATTATGTTGTTCGTAGCGAAGTGTCTTCGAAGGCGGCTTCGGGTAAAAAGACTTGGACTAAAAAACAGAAACTCTTAATTTCGAGGTAATTATTATGGATTTGAGGGAAAAGCCTGGAAAAATTCAGACTTTTTTGGAATGGATGCTGCGCTTTAGGTTGATCGCCGTTGTTGCGATGGTGGTGGCGGCCGTTTCTTTTGTGGCAACCAACTGGCAAGAGATGGTGTCCCCGTCGCTTGCGGCTTCTGAATCGTTCGGAATGTGGTATGCCAATATCGAATCGGTGCAGAACCTCTGGTCAAGCTCCCGCTTTATTGCCGTGGCGGCCATCGCCTGCGTCGTGATGTTCACTGTTTTTGGCGGTATTCGCGGCGCGATCGCTTCGGTGGTGTCGGCGGCGCTTTCGTTCGTCGCTCTTTACGTGATGGGTGGTAGCGAATCGATGCCCTTGCCGATGTTTGGAATCTTGACGCTGGTCGCCCTGGTGATGCTGCTTTTTGTAAAGCTCTCGGTGTCGTGCGCTCTGTTCCCGTTCGTGCTTTCGTGGTTGTTCTTGACCGGGCTCCTGTCGGTTTTGCCGCAGCTGGTTGAACCTTCGTGGCTGGTTTGGGCTGTTCTTTCTGCCTTCGGTTTTGCGTCGGCCATGGTGCTGTCTGTCGTGGCGGGCAAGCATTTGGGGGCCGGTGACCCGCAGGCGGGAGCTTTGATCAAGGCCGCCAAGCAGCTGATGGCTCCCGTGCTGGTGGGTGCACTTTTGCTGATTGCATCGATTGCGTTTGACATGCCTGCCGAAGCCTCGGAAGAGGCTCCGTCCTTGACCTCGAACATCCTGGGCGCACTGCTTTATTTTGCGGTGTTTGGCGTCTGGTTCTTCTCCTTCTTTTTTCCGATGGCGTCGTTTGCCCCGTGGGAACGCCTGCGCTCCGGAACGCGCCGTGTAGAAATGAAGGACAAGAAGAAGTCCGTAGCCAAGTCCAAGAAGAAAAAATAACTGGGCCGCGTACAGAGGCTGCTTCTGGGAAGCAGGAATCTGCGACCGTTAGGGAAATTTGAGTAAGGCCGTTGCGGCCAGCAACTTTGAAAATGATTCGAATAAGGGAAAGCCCCGTGCCTTGCGCGGGGCTTCATCATATATAAGGAGTATTGGTGACGGTTACTTCTTCTGGAGCGGGGTATCCTTCAGGATTTCTTCGACCAGGTTCT
>NZ_CAMGVQ010000030.1:0-44147 GCF_946062555.1 uncultured Fibrobacter sp. | reverse complement strand
TTCGTCCCCAGCGAGCTCACTCTCGCAACCGCCCTCGGTAAACACCCGAGGGCTTTGTTGCTCACGGAATACCGTTCGCTCTCAAATAAGTGAATTCGTCCCCAGCGAGCTCACTCTCGCAACCGCCCTCGGTAAACACCCGAGGGCTTTGTTGCTCACGGAATACCGTTCGCTCCCAAATAAGTGAATTCGTCCCCAGCGAACTCTCTCGCAACCGCCCCCGATAAACACCCGAGGGCTTCGCTACTCACGGAAGTCCGCTAGGCTCTTTTAAGTTATTACTTTGATTTATCGACCTGCGAATTGGTCTCCGAAACGGAGATCGGTTTCTTTTGCGCCGTTCAGATTGACAAGTTGTTCTGGGGAGAATGTCATTTCGCGGGCGATGCCTTCGCGTAGGGATTGCAGGCGGTCGAAGAATTCGTCCGCCGTCTGTGCGGTGAGTAGCGTTTGGCGTACGGCCAAGGTTGGGTCGTCGAAACCCTTGCATAGGCGGGCGGCGAGTTGCTTGAGTCTGCCGAGTGCGCTCATTTCGGTGGCGCCGTCCTCCAGTTTGAATTTGTAGTAGAGGGGGAATACGTCGAGGGCCTCGGAGGCGGTCATTTGACGAGACGGTTTACCTTCCCAGGCGTCAGCAATTTGTCCGAAAATCCACGGGTTGTGCATCGCTCCGCGGCCAATGGAAACGCCCGACACTCCGTATGTTTCAAGGCGCTCGCGGGCGTTTGCGACGCTGTTCACGTCGCCATTCCCGATAACGGGAATCTTGGCCGCGGCCGCTACTTTGCCGATCCAGTCCCAGTTGGCAAGGCCGTTATACCCTTGCAGCCTGGTTCGGCCATGTACCGTCAGCATTTCGACGCCTTCGCCTTCGGCGATCTTCAGTGTTTCCATCACGTTGATGCTCTGGTCGTCCCAGCCGATACGGCACTTGAGGGTCAGGGGAATGTTTACGCTTGAGGAATCGAGGGCCGTCCGGACATCGTGCAGGATTTCTTGCAGGCGGGGTAGGTCTCGCAACAGTCCCGATCCGCTGCCCTTGCCCGCGACCTTGGGGGCGGGGCAGCCTGCATTCACCTCGATGAATTCCGGATGGAGGGCTTCGGCGATTTTCTTTGCGGCGGTGGCCATCCTGTCGGGAAAGCGTCCGAAAATCTGGATGCCGAAAGGGCGTTCTTCAGGGAAAAACTTCAACTGCTTGTGCCCGTCAAGGCAGAACACGGCGTCACCGTCGGTCGGGACGAACTCGGAAACCAGGAGTCCCATTCGGTTGCCGGAAAGGACCCGGCAGAGTCTGCGAAAAGGGGCGTCTGTCACCCCGTCCATGGGACTGAGGATCGTATTCGGAAAGACTTCCAGATTTCGAAGCTTGAAACTTTTCAACATTTTAACCACATCTATCCACAAAAATTCCGCAACAAGAACCCGAAAAAATTATTTAATTTCAGCGGGACCGGTACTCTAACTCATTGATAAACCTATATTTAGGGCGTGGCAAATATAACTAAACAAGCATTGATTCAAGAGATCGCCAAGTCCACAGGATTTGTGCGCAACGACATTAAGACCGTCATCGAGCAGTTTCTCGACCTTTTGGCCGAAAAGCTGATTGAGGGCAACACCATCGAAATTCGTGGCTTCGGTACTTTCGCCTGCAAACCGCGTAAGGCGCGCCCGGCTCGTAATCCTCGTACGGGAGAAACGGTCATGATCGAAGAACGCATGGTCCCTTCGTTCAAGTTCAGCAACGACATCAAGGACAAGATCAATTCCCTCGAGGCGATAGTCGAAGGCGTGAACGCCAAGCTGGAATCCGAAGGTAGCGACGTGATGATTGCCGTCCAGTCGCAGGAAACCCCGACCGATACCGAATCGAAATAGAATCTAGCCTGCTAAAATATTGCCGAGAATTTAAGGCCCCGACTTTTAGTCGGGGCTTCTCCTTTTAAGAGGGAATGAATCTGCTGGGGTGAAAACTTTACGACAGTGCCGCGACTTCTTCTTCGGTCAGGTAGCGCCACCCGCCCTTGCCGAGCGTCTGGTCCAGCACCACCGGGCCGATGGCTTCGCGCTTCAGGGTTTCCACGTGGTTGCCAACTGCGGCGAACATGCGGCGCACCTGGTGATACAGCCCTTCGCCAATAGAAATCAGTACCGAATCCCCATCGATCACGATGTCCCGTGCAAGCACCGGACGCCGTTCGTCCTTGAGCATTACGCCGTTCAGCAATTCGGTCATTTGTTTATCGGTAAACTCCCGCGCAAGCGTTACCCTGTACTGCTTCAGGTAGCCCTTCTTGGGACTTTCCACCTTGTGGATAAAGTCGCCCTGGTTTGAGAAAAGCAGTAGGCCCGAGGAATCCGCGT
Organism: uncultured Fibrobacter sp.; assembly: GCF_946062555.1. Classification (GTDB taxonomy): domain Bacteria; phylum Fibrobacterota; class Fibrobacteria; order Fibrobacterales; family Fibrobacteraceae; genus Fibrobacter. The sequence goes on along the minus strand of NZ_CAMGVQ010000030.1, from coordinate 41,780 downwards.
CGAGGCGCCCTACGGTCTGGATCCCCATGGCGGAGAACCGGTCGGGGAGCAGTTCAAACACGGACTGGTGGTCGCGGGCGTTATGGCTGCATTCTACATCCAGCGGCTTGTCCATCATGATGTAGAGGTTTTCGATGGTCGGAATTTCTTCTCCGTTTACGGTGATGGTTTCGGGGCGTTCCTTGAATTCCACGAAGGGGTCTTCCTGGACGGCGCCGTTCAATTCGACTACGCCCATGCGGACGAGCGCGCGGCATTCCTTGCGAGAGCCGAAACCGAGGGAGGCAAGCAGTCTATCTAGGGTCAATGCGGGCATCAGTTATCCTCCATCATCATTTTTACAATCTTGCCGCGGATGAATCCGAGTTCGGGGAGTTCCCCGGTCTTGAGTATATGGGAGCGTCGACGCCAGAAACTCCAGGCGACAAAGCCTCCGTAAAAGAGCGTCTCTATCGAAAGTCCAAGCAGGCGGCACAGGTTCACCGAAATCCGTACGTGTCCTTCGATGCGTGGATCATGGTCGCGAGTCCAGTCCATGCGGAAGTCCCAGTTGCCAATGTAGGGATAGCTCTTGAGGAATCCGTTCAGAGCGGCGGCGTATCCCATATGGTGGTATTCCATACGGAACCCCTCGACAAAGCAGTCTACGAAACGGACGCGGAAGAGCCTGGACAGGGCGGACATCCAGCGGCGTACAGACCACCAGGCGCGGGAATCGAATTCGGGGGTCAGGAGAAGCGTCCAGAATTCCTTGTCGGTAAGGGACCGCTTTTCTTTAGACTCAGTTTCATTTGATTCAACTTCGTTCGATTCTTTCTTGATATTTTCTTTTTCGGCTTTAGCTTCGTTCGGCGCGTTTTTTTCTGTCGGCCCTTCCGTTTTTTCTTCGGTCTGCTTGGGAGTGTCCTTTTTTTCTACCGGTTCAGCTGGCGTGGCGGTAGACGCTTCAACTACGGAATCCTTGTCCGTGTCTACTTGTGTTGCAGATTGTTTTTCCGGCACATCTTTGCGAGTGTCATCACGAGAACGGTCGCTCGCTTCCTTGCGGAAATTTTTAAGGAAAGAGCCGAGAACCTTCTTGTAAAGGCGAACGCGCGCGTTTGCCCCGTTAAGATCCGTACCGAAATCGATCCAGAAAACAAACGGGAAAAATAGGGCGACTAGCGCCAATGCACAGAGTACGCCCAGGAGCCAGATCAAGGAGCTACTTCTCCGTTTCGTCAGCCTTCTTGCTGATGATGTCGATCAGTTCGGCAAAGCTCTTGTTCTTGAGAATCTGGCTGAACTGTTCCTTGTAGTTGCGGGCGGTCGAAAGGTCATCGATGACGAGGTCCCAAGCTTTCCACTTGCCGTCGACAAGGCTCATCTTGTATTCAAGGACCGATTCCTTCCCCTTGTTCCAGAGATGGGCGACTACGCGAGCTTCGCTGTCCCCTTTCATCTTGGCGGGTTCGTAAATGGTGGAATCTGCGCGGTACAGTTCCAGTCGCTTGGCGCTGGAGTTCCTGACCATACGCTGGAATTCGTTTACGAATTTATCCTGCGAGGCGGCGTCCTGAGCTTTCCAGTCATTTGCCGAAAGGGATTTCTTTGCCAGAAGGGCGAAGTCGAACGAATCGTTCAGAAGGTTCTTGACTCGTTCGGTTTCCTTGGCGTTCCTGCTGGATTTCTTCAAAAGGGTCTGCAATTCGGAGTCCTTTTTCTGGATTGCCGCGACGGGGTCTTCGGCGGCAAAGGCCATTAACGAAACACAGGCAACCGTAACCAAAATCTTCTTGAACATGCTTACCTCCATTAAACTTTAATCACTGATTCATGTAAATCGTGTGGAAATCGTTCAGCGACATTCCCATCTTTGCAATCAGCTGCGCAAATTCCACGTTGTACTTGCATACTGCAAAATAGTAATCTTTCTGCATCGTTACATTCTGAGTGTAGGCAGAAACCAATCCGCTTGTCTGCGACTTGTCCAAATCGTATTTCATGGCGGCGCCCTTCAGGATTCCTTCCGAGGCGCGCAGGCTTTCTTTCAGGGCGTCCATCTTTTCCTTGGCGGCGACAACCTGGTAATATTGTTCTTCGGCCTGGCTCATGAGGCCGTTCGTGGCGTAGGATTCCTTGAGTTGGAGCGCGCGCAGATCGGTGCGGGCGGAGCGGTAGTTTTCCCAGCTTTTCCAGAAATTCAGGTTGTAGCGCACGCCAAGCCCGATGAGCCCGTCCAGTTTGTTGACTGCATCTTCGGCGAAGGCGTCCTTCTGCATGACGCTACGGTTTCCTGCCCAACTCTTGACGTATTGTACCTGGCCCATGATAAAGAATTCGGGGGCGAGTTTCGCTTCGGCGAGGTCCAGTTGCAGGCGACGGGCACGGAGCCCTGCCGAAAGTTGTCTCAGTTCCGGGTGGTGCTGGACGGTCAGGTTTCGGACTTCTTCGAGGGTGGGAAGTGTTTCCGATCGCGGTGTCAGGGCGGAATCTTCAGTGGCAAAAGAGTCCTCTTCACGCAGGTTCAATGAAAAACGGATCGCTAGCATCACGCGTTTCATGCCTAGGTTCGCTTCGGTGACTCCTTCCTTGACGGTATGCATTTTTGCCTTGAGGTTCAGAAGGTCCATCTGCGATACGTTCGGGTCGTCATCGTCTAGTGCTTCTTCCAACTTTTCGTAGGCTTCGTCCACTTTCTTTTGGGCGTCCGTTGCAAGGCGGATCATTTCGCGGGCGAGAAGGTAGTTGTAGTAATAAGTCTGTAGCTCGACATCCTTCTTGTGGATGTTGTTTTCGATGTCAAATGATTTTTGCTGGATATCCGCTTCGATCGCCATCTTGCCTGCGCGATACTGTCCCAGGTTCAGGGGCTGGATAAACTTGGCTTCGATGCCCCAGAAGGGGCCCATTCTTGAGAAATCGTAAACTTCTACGGTGTCTCCGTCCTGTAGCTCGTTTTTTAGGCCGGGAGCGGGGCCTACCATCATCGTGACGTAGAATGTCGGGAGAATCGCTTCGGACTTGAGCTTGCCGAGCTGATTTTTCTTGGCTTCGGCTCCGTGCTTGAGTTCCTGAATTTGCGGATTGGCGTCAAGGCCTTCGTTGACAAAGCGAGTCAGGTCGTACCGGACTTCATCGGCAAGCGCCATGGACGCCATCAACAGGAATGCCACAATACGGAACATAACATAAATGTAGCAAAATACGGAGAATGTTGTATACCGGTGGTCGCTTGTTATGGACTGCTCGTCCCCAAAAAATCGATTCCAGCCAGTTTGCTGTATTTGGAAATGACGTGCTCGTAATATTTTGTCGGTAGAGGCTTGCCCGATTCCAGCATACGGTCGACGGCGGAGTGTCCAAGGTTGTACGCAATAAGGGCGTCCTTCCAGTTGCCGTATTTTGAAATCAGTCGAATTAGGTAGGCAGTGCCAACGGTCACGTTGATTTCTGGCTTGAAGAGGTCTTCTTCGGTTTCGATTTGCAGTCCAAAATGGGCGCTCATTTTCTTGGCGGTTTCAAGCTTGATTTGCATTAGCCCCAGTGCTCCGGAATAGGCTCCCGATTGCATGCGCCCGCGGGCATTGGGGTTGCCGTGGCTTTCCTGGGCAACGACCGAGAGAATCAGGAGCGGGTCGGTCGCATAGGATCGTGAAATCTGCCAGATTTGTTCAGTCAGCATTTCCCGCTGTTCCTCTGTCAGGCGGTTTTTGGAAAGATGGGCTAGCGCCTTGTTGATTTTGACATAATCGACGGTCCATTTCCCCCAGACACTCAGTTGGTCGAGCTCGCCGCGCAACAGTGTTTCCTGCTTGGCGAGTTCCTTAATTTCGGCCTGCCTCGAAAACCAGTAAGACACGAATAGTCCGAGAGCTCCGAAACAGAGGACCAGGATAATCGCAAGGGAAAGCTTCGAAATGCGAACGTTACTTTTCACGTCGGGTGTTCTCGAGGTATTCTAGATAACCGACCCAGTCCTGGATGAGTCCAAAGGAGCTGAGCATGGTCGTATCCTGTACGACGCCCAGCTTGCGGAGAGGCCCGATAGAGGATTCCAGTTTGTCGATTTCCTTGATATAGCGTTCCTTCTGGTTCTGGAGCGCGATGATTTGGGCCTGCTTGTCAGAGAGGTCGTGGCCCTGAGTCGAGACGATTATTAACAAAGTAACAATCCAACCGACGATGAGCGAAAGGAAGGCGACCGCGACTCCGGAACTGATGGTGATGCCGGAACGGAGCCCGTAATGTAGGCCAATTTGCTGTAACTGTTTCTTGGTTCCCGATTTCTTGTAAGCGTTACGGTTTTCGTAGATTTCGAAAATGTTCAGGTACCTGGAAAAGTAATCGTAGAGTTCAGCAGAATCGAAGATCAGGATTAGCGCCGATTTTTGCGACTTGACGCGGTTTAGGAGCTCCAAGAAGACGCTCTGGTAATGGTCGCTGGTAAAGTGTGCGTTCTGCAGGTTCAAGAAGAAAAAGCAGCCAGGCCCGTCGACAAGCATGTCGAGCTTTTCCTTGACGGCCGAAAGTTGGGCTATGCCGAGCGAACCCGATAGAGTGAGTTCAACATCGTTTCCACGAGATTCTACTTGGATGTCTATCAGGTCGGACTTCATGAGTTATCTCTTGGAAATGTGGACGGTCATCTTGAATTCGGTTTCGTTGAGGCTTGCAAGCGAAAGTTTCCAGAAGGGGAATATGCGGATGCCTTGCAATGCTTCGGGAGCAGCGAGCGCGGATGCCCCGAAAATCGGGGCGACCAGGAGCGAGGTCCTGGTCTCGAAATCAAGACGGATGCGGCAATCCGTAACGGAGTCCTTGATTTCGATCCGCCTTGCATCGGGGAAAATCAGGGGGTCGCGGAAGTTGAACTTGAGGGCGTCGCCATCGACGAGAATGTCGCGGTCCGTTGTTCCGCAGGCGAGCAGGCCGGTCTCGAGGAGTGTCCCGAAAAATCCTCTAGCCTCGGCAGTACCGTTGTTCTTGAGCTTGTACTCTAGCTCAAATTCGGAACCCGTTGCCGAAAGGGCAAAATTCTTTTCGACTTCAAGGATGCCGCTCTGATCGCCGATTTTGACTTGCTGTTCCGAGAGAAGCTGGATGTCCGTCCCGGCATCGTGTCGCTTGATTTGATAGTCAAACGGGCTTACGAGAATCCCCTCGCGGTCCGAAAGGAACTGGTCGAGCTTGGAGGCCTTCTGCTCCGTGTTAGGAAGAACAAAATCAAGGAAACCGACTGCAGGTTCTCCGTCGTCGCGCCAGGAACTCAGTAGGTTGTTTTCGGGATCCTTGGCGTTCAGGATTCGAAGAATTCCGCCGCCGAAGTAGTCCAGTAAGAAAGAATAGGAATGGTTTTCCGCCCATATATACTTGTGGCCGTCAAGCATGAAGTCTGCGATGTCTAGCCGGATTCCGTCAAAGGACACGAGTTCTGTCAGGCGATTTGCCACCTGGAGCAGGAATCGCGCGCCCCACCAGCGGACCATGGGCGTTCGCATTCCTTCGCTGTCCTGCATATCGCGGTAGTAGATGGGCGACATGGCGGGCATCAGCATCTGGTAGATTTCTTTGAGTTCGTGGCCTTTCAGGGTGTCCTTGGCGCGGTGGTAAAGCGAAAGGAGCGTCTTGTGCAGCAGGTTGACCTCGGGCCTTTTTACGAGAAGTTCTCGACAGGTCTTGGCGGTTGCAGGAAGCCCTATTTTTTGCCCGGCGGAAAGCAGAAAACTGATTCGGCCTTCGGAGGTCTGTTCATTGACGACGCTTGCGACGGTCATCGTTTCGAGCTCGTTCGTTTCAAGAAAGTCAATCAGCCTTTCGAAGAAAGGAATGATGTCGCCCGGCTGCGGTGGAATATCCAAGGCGATGACCGCCGTCTTTCCTCCACGGCAGTATGGCTCTGCAATTTCAGGCCAGTGAAAGTCATCTTCGGCAATGGCTCGAGAAAGCGTTTGCGAAATGGGGACAATCTTGAGGAACGCCCCCTTGTCTTCGACGGAATACCATCCCGAAACGGGTGTCGTGCGGCCGAGGGCGTCCTGTAACGACGCTTCTTGTACCAGGGCGTATTCAAATCGGTGCTCTTCCAGGAGGCCGGTCATTTCCATTTCCCAGACCATCGAGGAATTGAAGTATCCGGTCGGTTCGACCTTGAAGTGTTTCCACAGGAACTTGCCGTGCTGTTCCAGCTGCATGGATTGCAGCTCGGTCGGGAAAAGCGGCAACATCGGGTCGTAAAATCCGCCGCCCAGCAGTTCCAGGCTTCCGTCCTCGATTGCATTGCGCAACTTGTTTATTTTCTGCGGGCCTGCAACGTTGCAAACCGTTTCCAGTGTCGGGCCGTCCATGAACAGCGAAATGTTCATCTTGCCCGAATCGAGGCCCATAAGGATTCCCGAAAGCAGGTTTTCTGCCACGGCATCTAGCTTGGCGTACGCCGTCGAAGGAGGCAACTGAAGGACGAACGAAAGAGACGGCTTCATAGGACTTTATTCCACGGTCACGCTCTTCGCGAGGTTTCTTGGCTGGTCCACGTCATTTCCACGAAGCACGGCAATGTGGTAGGCGAGCAGCTGGAGCGGCACGCATGTCACGATCGGCATGAGCATCGGGGTGGTTTTCGGGACCTTGATCAGGTGGTCTGCAATTTCGTCGAGCGGGTGACAGTCTTCGGTCGAGATGGCAATCACCTTGCCGCCACGGGCCTTGATTTCACGAACGTTACTGATGACCTTGTCGAACAGGGCGTCCTTCGGGGCAATCACCACGACCGGCATGTTTTCGTCAATCAAGGCAATGGGCCCATGCTTCATTTCGGCGGCAGGGTAGCCTTCGGCGTGAATGTAGCTGATTTCCTTGAGCTTGAGGGCGCCTTCCATGGCGACGGGGTAGTTGAAGTGGCGGCCCAGGTACAAGAAGTTGTTCGCCTTCACGTACTTGTTGGCGATGCCTGCAATCTGGTCCGAAAGCTTGAGGGTCTGCTCCACGAGTTCCGGGAGTTCCTGCATGGCCTTCACGATGTCGGAGCCTGCTTCAAAAGAAAGTCTGCGCTGGCGGCCAAGCAAAAGAGCAATCATGGCGAGCACGGTCACCTGGCTGGTGAATGCCTTGGTGCTCGCTACGCCGATTTCGGGGCCTGCGTGCAGGTAAACGCCGCCGTCGCTCGTGCGGGCGATGGTCGAACCCACACCGTTACAGATGGCAAGAGCGGTAGCGCCCTTCTGCTGGGCTTCTTTAAGGGCGGCGAGCGTATCGGCGGTTTCGCCGGACTGGCTAATGGCAAGAACGAGCGTGCCCGGCTTGATAATCGGGTTGCGGTAACGGAATTCCGAGGCGTATTCGACTTCGACCGGGACGCCGGCCAAGTCTTCGATCATGTATTCGCCGACCATACCGGCGTAGTAGCTGGTGCCGCAGGCGGTAATAATGATACGGTTGATGTTCCTCAGTTCCTTGATGTTGGTATCGAGACCTGCGAGCTTGGCGTTGCCTTCGGCGTACAGCAGGCGGCCGCGCATGGTGTTGCGGAGCACTTCGGGCTGCTCGAAAATTTCCTTGAGCATAAAATGGGCAAATCCGCCCTTTGCAATAGCGTCTGCGTCAAATTCTACATCCTGCACTTCGTGTTGCACCGACTGGCTGTGCGTGTTCAGCAGGTTGTAGCCGTCTTCCTTGATTTCGACGATGTCATTGTCGTCCAAGTAGACAACCTTCTGCGTGTGCATGATAATTGCGGAAACATCGGAGGCCAAGTAGAATTCGTCCTGTCCGATGCCCAAAATGAGCGGAGATCCGCGGCGGGCGCCGATGAGGGTGTCGGGTTCGCTCTTGCAGATGACGGCAAGGCCAAATGTTCCTTCGATTTTGGAAATGGCCTTGAGGACGGCTTCCTTGAGGTTGCCGTTGTAGTAGCGGGCGATCAAGTGAGCGACGACTTCGGTGTCGGTTTCGGACTTGAATTCGATTCCTTCGGATTGAAGCTTTTTCTTTAAAATGGCGTAGTTTTCGATGATGCCGTTGTGCACGATCGAGATGTTTCCGTCAAAGCTCTGGTGCGGGTGCGCGTTCTGTTCTGTGGGGGCGCCGTGGGTGGCCCAACGGGTGTGGGCGATACCGACATGACCGTGGAGAGGCTTGCTTTTCAGCTTGTCTTCGAGGGCAGCTATCTTGCCGGAGGCACGAACCGTTTCAATTTTTCCGTCTTCAATCAAGGCGACACCCGAGCTGTCGTAGCCACGATATTCAAGTTTCTTAAGTCCGCCAATCAAAATCTGCAATGCATCATTTTTACCTATATAGCCAACAATTCCGCACATAGTAAATCCTTTATATGTTAACGGTCGTTAATATACGAATTTCTTTTGGTAAAATTGAGTTACAATTGGTCTTTTGGCGTAAGATTTTGTTATTTTTTTCCCTGTCTAACCAAAAGAGGAACAAATGAACAAAAAATTGCTTATTGCCGCAGGCGCTCTCGCCTTTGCTTTGACCGGATGTGACCAATTGTGCCAGGGTCCGAAGACCAAGACTGCTCTGGTGACGGAAAAGGACAAGTACAGCTACGCTCTCGGTGCCCATTTCGGTAACCAGGCTCGTTTCCAGCTGGTGACCCGCGATTCCATCGACCTGGACCTCGATCTCTTCATCCAGGCTTTCAAGGAACGCTATAACGAAGATTCCGCTCACTTCCTGATGAACGATTCCACGATTTTCCAGACTCTGACCGACCTTTCCCAGGCTCGCCAGGCTGAAAAGAACAAGAAGGACAGCCTCGCTGCTGAAGCCAACAAGGCTGCAGGCGAAGCATTCCTCGCCCAGAACAAGACTGCCGAAGGCGTCGTGACTACCGAATCTGGCCTCCAGTACAAGGTGATTGCCGAAGGTACGGGTGCAACTCCGGCCGATGGCGACATCGTGAAGGTCCATTACACCGGTAAGCTCCTTGACGGCACCAAGTTCGACAGCTCCGTCGATCGTGGCGAACCGCTTGAATTCCCGATCGGCGCCGTGATTCCGGGTTGGACCGAAATGCTGAAGCTCATGAAGGTGGGCGAAAAGGTCACCGCTTGGATCCCGAGCGACCTCGCTTACGGTCCGCGTGGCCGTGGCCCGCAGATTCCGGGTAACAGCCTCCTCGTGTTCGAAATGGAATTGATTGATACTCACGCTGCCGATGCTCCGGCCGCTGAAGCCCCGAAGGCTGAAAAGAAGGTTGCTGCTAAGGCAGCCCCGAAGGCTGAAACTAAGGCCCCTGCCGCAAAGCCGGCTGCCGAAGCTCCCGCTGCCGCTAAGGCTGAAGCTAAGCCCGCTGCCGCAGCCCCGGCTGCTGCTCCCGCTGCTGCCCCGGCCGCCCCGGCTGCCGCACAGTAATCGGCTGACAATGTGATTTGCGAAGAGTCCCCGCGGTAAACCGCGGGGACTTTTTGTTTTCATATTCTATATTTGGCGCATTATCGTTTCGAGGTTTTCGTGAAATTTATTCTGTCGATGGCGTTGACCGCATTTTTTGCATTGTCGTTGCTTGGTTGCAATGAACAGGAGAAAATTCAAGGCTTAAAGGCGGAAGGCGACCGGCTTCGCGCAAAGATTGATTCGCTTTCTGCGGCTATCGATCACGTTCAGGCGCTTCCTGGAAACTGGATTGTTCAAAACGACACCGTGCGCGCGGGGGACGGCCTTTTCCAGGTGCTTGTCCGCATGCAAATCAACGAACGCGAACGCGGAAAGATTGTGCTCGCCCTGCAAGATAGCGTGGAACTTTCGAAACTTCGCGTGGGGCAGGTTTTCTATGCCGCCCTTGATTCGGCGGGGAGTGTCCAGAAGTTTCGCTATGCTCCGAACCCGGCGACGGTCCACATGCTCACCCATACGGATTCGGGATATGTCTACAAGCTGATTGAAAAACCGGTAACGCGCCGTCAGTCCATTTTCGAGGGAGCCCTCACCGAAGGCAGCACCCTGAACGGCACCCTTTTCAAGGTGGGAATTCCCGGTCGCATGGTAGGCATCGTGAGTGGTGTGCTGCAGTGCAAGGTGGCGTTCCCCTTGGCCCGCGCCGGAGACAAGTTCCGCATTCTCCTCGAGGAGACTTTTTACCAGGATTCCATTTGGATTGACGGTCGCGTGGTTTATGCGGAATTCGACGGTCGCATCGTGGGCCATCACGAAGCCTTCCGTTACGAAGATCCGGATCCGAAGAGTTCCTTTAACGCCCACTATACAGAAAAGGGCGAAGCGCTCGTTTTCGATGGCTTGCGTTACCCGCTCGATCGCCTGCATGTTACAAGTCCTTTCGGTAGCCGCATTCACCCCATTACGGGCCAACGCAAAATGCATGCCGGTATTGACTATGGTAGCCCCACGGGTACGCCGGTTTACGCTGTTGCCGAAGGTATTGTGACGGTTTCGGGTTTTGATCCGTTCAGCGGAAACAAGATTGCCATTCGCCACAGGGACCGTTCCGAAAGCTGGTACATGCACCTTTCTGTTCGCGGCGTCAAGGTGGGCTCCAAGGTGGCTGCCCGTCAGTGCATTGGCCGCGTGGGGTCTACGGGTCGCAGCACTGGCCCGCACCTGCATCTGGGTTTCAAGAACGAAAAGGGCGCCTGGATCAATCCGGCTTCCAAGACGATGATTGCCGCCCCGAAACTCGAGGGCGAACGCCTTGCCCGCCTGCATAAGGAAGTCGCCGAAATCCGCAAACAAATAGAGGCGACTCTCGCCGCCCCTGCCGTCAAGGCTAACGACACCACCGACGTGATGGTGCGTATGCGAAACCTTTAATTAGAAAAATTTGGCTTTGCGGAGTCTCGGCTTCAAGTCCTTCAGGGTGGGAATCTTGCCTTCCTGTACCTGTGTCCCCGTTTTGGAGAAGTGATTGAGTCGCTTGGTCCCGTAGCCGGCCGTACGTTTTTCAGAGGCATTCTTGGCGAGTTCGATCGCTTTTGCCATTTGTTCTTCTGGATCGTCGATTTCGTAGTCGGGGACTATGCCTAGGTCGTGGAAACTTTCCCAGTTCTTGTCGAAACCTTGCAGGGCTGTTATCAGGGCAAGTCCGCCGTAGAGTGTTGAATCGAATATCTGGCCGATCTGTTTCCCGTATGTCAGTTGGCCTACAACAGGAGTGCTCCTATTTGTTGTTAATGCTGAAAGCATAAGCTCGGCGCAGCTTGCCGAGGCGGTATCGGCCATGAACACATAATAACGATTTTTCCCGAGACCATCGGCAGTTACAGTGTAGGTTATAGTGTCCATTTTCTGAATATACCGTATATTCCTACCTTCGAAAACAGAGTCTAAATGAGCTTCTATATCAATAGTAATTGTGTCTCCCTTGGAAAGAAGTTCTGCGGTTATACCGTTGCATTGCCTTGTTTCTCCACCGGGGTTTCCGCGTAGGTCAATAATGGTTGATTTTGCTCCTTCAGTTTTTTTGAGGGCTGTAAGAAATTCTCCGTAGGAGCCGCTGTCGCTAATCGATGTCACGACAAATTCCTTAATCTGGATGACCGGAATGGAATCCTGATAAGTGAGCTTGACAGAGGGCTCGTTGTATTCGTCTACGATGACTGCGGCAACGACCATTTTGTCATTGCGGTCTACGACAATCTTGATGACGTCTCCGATATTGCCTGTACACATGGCATCGAAGTTAGATGTCGTCGAAATGCTGAGCCCGTCTATCTGGACAACGATGTCGCCTATTTGGAGTCCTGCCTTTTCCGCAGGGGAACCCGGGTAAATATCTGAGAAACGCAAGTAGTGGGATGTACTGTCCGTGATTTCTTCGACTTCCGCACCGATTCCTCTAATTGTTTGGGTTTCAAAAATGCTTGCAAGAACCTGAGGGGCGACTTCCGGATCAAAGTATTGGGTGAAAGGGTCTCTTAATTGGCCGTACATATAGCACACGTCGTAATAGTCGGATGTGCAGTACCCCTTGGAGAAGTTGTCATTGTCGGATTCCTTTCCCAGATAGACCTTGTAATCGTCGGCGAGTTCGTTGCGTAAATGGCCGTAAAGGTAGAAATAGTCAAGTAAGACATAGTTGTAGTAGAGCTCCGCCTCGTATTTGTCGGTAACTTCGTCCATCCGAGGGAAAATTTCGTTGGAAGGCTGGCTGTTGCTGTCGTCACTGCTGGTGGTTTGCGTACATGCCGAAAAAATGAGGGCCGCCAGGGATATCAATAAATAGAAACGCTTCATAAAATCCTCGCTAGGATTTAAAATAGAAAATGTTATGTCGGACTTTCAAATCAGAAATTTGAATTTTCGATGGAACCGCCTTCGAACTTATACCTGCGAAGTACTGAGGGCTCTTTGTCGAAAATGCCGGAACGGCTCTTCAGGAGGGGGGCTGTTCCGTAATAATTCTGGATGGCTTTTATGCCGCACGAAAGGGTGGCGCTTTCGCAAGGGAAGTCGGGGACGACGCCCTTTTTGTGGTAGGAATTCCCCTTGGGGGTCAGAAATTCCCAGTTGGTAATGATGGCGAGCCCGCCGTCCATCGTTTTCCAGGTGCTTTGGCCGATGCCCTTGCCGTATGTGGTCTCGCCCGCGACGGGGATGTTTGCCGCTTCTTGAAGCGCGGCGGCGAATATCTCGGAACAGCTCGCGCTTCCCTTGTTGACCAGGAGAACGAACTTTCCTTTTTCACCGGAGTCGCCCGCCTTGGCCTTTTGGGAATTTTTCCTGTAGATCGTCTTTCCTTCTACGGAAAGGTCTCGCGAAGTTCGAGTCGAAAGGATGCCTTCTTTGATAAACAAGTCTGCCATGGCGATGCAATGCGATACATGTCCACCGGGGTTGTTCCGCAGGTTGATGAGGCGCGGTTCGGTCGTGTTTTGGGTGGAATCGAGATAGGTCTTGAGTTCTCCAAAGGAGCCGTTTTTCTGGTCGGCGGTATTTAGCTTGAAACTGGTGATGGTAATGATTGGAATCCCGTTCAGTGTGTCGAGGAATATCGTCGGGGCGTAGACATCTTCTTTAGTTAGGTTGTACGAAATAGTGTCGCTGGTGTAGGCGACGGTGAGAGAAATGTCCTTGCTGTAGGTCAAAATGGAATCGTATACTTCGAATGCGTTTTCTCCGACGATGTCGACTCCGTTTGCGTTCATGATGTTTCCGTAGCGCTTGATACCGGCGCGTCCGGCAGGTCCTTCGGGATAAACGCGGTAGATGACGAGTGGGTATTCTTTTTGGGGAAATTTCTCGTATTCCATTCCGACATCGCCCGGGACGATACTCGTGTTGATGTGGGTAATGGTCGCTTCGCTTTTGGATGGCGGAATATAACGGGTGAATGGGTCGGACAGTTTGTTGTAAAGCTCCTGGACCGAGTCCCCGTTTTCGTCTAGCTGTGGCAGTTCGTCTTCGAACAGGTAAGTTTGCTTGAGTAGCCAGTAGTTATAACTGTATTCTGTTGGCTCGGGAGTGCTCTCGACGGGCTCGAAAAAATCGCTGCAGGCAGTGAGGAAGACGAGAGACGAGATAAACGGTACTAGGCGCTTTAGCGCCTTAGTAGAGTTATCCTCTATGAGGAGACTAAAGACGAGAGAAAGTCTCTGTGAAATACAAAAAAGGGGAAAAGAGAATTTTCTCAGTAGATTCATTCTCCGTATTCTCCTTAAACCTCTTTCGTCTTTCGTCTGTAGGACCGAAGGTCCGTTCTCTCGTCTAAAAATTACTGGTCGATGCTTAGTCCCTTCTTGTCCAGAAGCACGCGCGGGATTCCGCCTTCGAGCGGGTTTTCGACGACGGAAATCGTTTCGAGGCTATCGCACTCGGCGAGGCTTTCGGGGAGGGTCGCGAGCTGGTTGGCGTCGAGTACCAGTTCCTTGAGCTTCTTCAGGTTGCCGAATTCGGAGGGGATGGCACCCAGGTTGTTGCCCGATACCATCAGGACTTCCAGGGATTCCAGGTGAGAAAGGTTCGCCGGGATCGAGGAGAGGTCATTGTTGTCCAGGTAGAGCTTGCGGAGCTTTTTCAGCTTGCCGAGGGTTGCCGGTACTTCGGACAGCATGTTGTCGTGGAGGCTCAACTTGGTAACGTTAACCCATTTTCCAACTTCGAGAGTCAGGTCCAGAAGCTGGTTCTTGGCGATATTTACCGTTTCAAGTTTTGTAAGGTTTCCGACGGTGTCCGGAAGTTCGGACAGGCTGTTGTAGCCCAGGTACAGGTGTTCCAGGTTGGTGAGCTCGCCGATGGTCTCGGGGAGTTCCATCAGGTCATTTTCGCTTACGGAAAGCTTTTTCAGGTTCTTGAGCCTCCCGATGTCGTCGGGGAGTTCCACAAGCATATTGCGGTCGAGGATCAACTCTTCTAAGTTATCCAGTTCAAAAAGCTCCTGGGGGAGGAGTCTCAGGTCTTTCTGGGAAAGGTCTAACGAAGAGGCTTTTTCGGCCTTGGCCTTGGCGATAATATCTAGCAAATTCATGGGAACATCTCCTATATTGTAAATCATAGCATTTTTGGTCAAAAAAGACGGGCGAATGACGAAAAAAAGTAAAAAAGTATGTTTTTTACACAAATGTTCACTATAAAGTGGCCCGTTTTTGAAAAAAAATGAAAAAAGTTGTCCTTTTTTTTTCGCAAACCCTCTTTTTGAAACTATTTTTAAGGGGCAAAATACGATAATAATGGTAAGGTGCCTCATTTGCACCTGACTTTTGCTATTGTAAAATAACAGAACTGAGGAAAAAATGGAATTAACCAAATCGCAGGAACGCCGTCTAGCATTCGTGGCTAGCCTCTTGAGTCTCAATCCGAACGACCCTACTGACCGAATTAAGGCACTCCGGCATCTAAACCTTGATGAAAACGGCTGCTTCCACGGATTCCAATATTCCCAAGGCTTTATGGAATTCTTCATCTTCCTCGATGAAGATACTCCGCTCGAAAAGGTCGTTGCCCACCTGAATTCCGACCTCAAGCAGTTGCAGATTGCCGTGTTCCGTACGAGCGATCCTCCTAACCCGTTCTTCATGTCGCTGCGCGAAGAGGCTGACCCCTGGGCTGTCAATAAGATTAGTGATGACGAAGATGGCGAAGACGATTCCGATTCTCCGGCAAGCCGTCCCTACATGGAAACGCTCGAAATTACGGTGCTCCGTACTCGTGCAAGCCGCGACATCACCGACTCCGAACTGGAGCGTACGCTCAAGGATATGCGTCGCAAGCTCCTGATCTGGAAGAACGACGTGAAGGCCAAGCTTGAAATTATCGCTGAACACGATGACCTGACTCGCGATTTCCGCAGCGCCGACGACAAGCTCGAAATTGTGATGGATTCCGATCCGTTGCACTTGACTAGCGATCATGGCGAACTTTTCCTCGGTTTCTGCCCCATCCGTACGATTTTTGATTACCACGTGAACCTGGGTAAGCGCCTCAAGACGAAGCACAACATGGCTATCGTTTCCAGCAACATCCGTACTTACCTCGGCAACCTCACTCACACGAACGCGGCTTTGATCGATGCCTTCCAGACGATGGAACGCAACGACGACCAGAACGTGAACGTGGACGATTTCCCGTTCCTGCACAACGGTATGACCCTGACGGGTGATGACCTGCGCCTCAAGGAACGCGACGGCAAGAAGGTGCTCTATATTGAACGCCCGAAGATTATTAACGGTGCCCAGTCCCTGTTCACCTACGAACAGTACGCCAAGAAGAGCAAGAAGCCGGTGAACCCGCAGGTGCTCGTGAAGGTCGTGGTGCCGTACCCCGGTGCCGACAACTTCCTGAACCAGGTGACCATGGCCAACAACCGCCAGAACCCGGTGTTCAGCTACCACCTGCGCGCTGCTGACGACCTGCAGTTCTTCATTTGGCAGCGTTACCAGGAAGAAGGCTTTACCTACGTTTATAAGGATGGCGTGCGCCTCAAGGCACGTACCCGTAAGCTCGAAGTGCGTATGCGCCCCGAACTTGCCAAGACCCTCTTCATGATGGACGGCAAGCTCAGCGAATGCCGCTCCAGCGACTGCATTTTCGATAAGGAAACCCTGTACCAGCGTTGCTTCGGCGCATTTGTGCGCGTGGCACCGGACAAGGAAAAGGATTTCGTCCGCAAGACGATCGCTTTCACCAAGGCATGGCAGTTGCTTAGCCGTTTGCCGATCAAGATTCGCCGCGTTACCCCGGGTAAGGGCGTGTCTATCGAAGCGAACGACGATAACCCGCTGACCCGTATCACCTGGAACGGCCGCCTCGAAGACAAGTTTATCTTCCGTAGCGCTGTGAAGGACCTGGTGGTGGCCCTTGCCCTGAAGCACTGGCTCATCTACGGTGATCCGATTCAGGACTTTGAATGGCTCGTCGAAAACGAACTCAACTTCAACGATTCCATCCTCAAGTATGCGGCCCGTATCTACACCGACGACCTGAAGGGAATCCTGATTAGCGAATTCAAGGACAATCCGGCTTACTACGATACCATCACCACCATCGACAAGGATAGTGGTGAATCGGTGGAACGCCGCCTGTGGAAGGGCTTTAGCAACACCGCTACTTATGACAAGATGATGGATCTTCTGTGCAAGAAGAATCCCGCTTGGGAAAAGTGCCGTGGCGGAATCGAAGCCTTCATCTAATCGATTCCTACAAACTTCTTCCATCTTTATTATTTAAACAAAAAGAAACAAAAGCCGTTGACTAGCTCAACGGCTTTTTCTAATTTTGGCTACGAAAATCTTACAAGTAAAGGAGTTCTTTACAAAATGTGGAACGAAAAGTATATCGCTAAGCTGGATGGCTACCTGGCTCAGGCTCAGGCGGCAGGTGGGGCTGCCCGTGTCGATAAGCAGCACCAGTCTGGAAAGTGCACTGCACGCGAACGCATGGAAATGCTGTTCGACGAAGGTACGTTTGTTGAAGTCGGTGCGCTTCGCAAGTCGAGCAACCGCGTGCTCAAGGAAAGCAAGGTCGTCCTGGGTGACGGCGTCGTGACCGGTTACGGCAAGGTGAATGGCCGTCTGGTGTTCGCCTCTTCTCAGGACTTTACGGTGGGTGGCGGCTCCTTGGGCCAGTGCCACGCCGAAAAGATTTGCCGCGTGATGGACATGGCTGTCGAAGCTGGTGCTCCGTTTATCGCCATGAACGATAGCGGTGGAGCCCGTATCGACGAAGGCGTGTTCTCCTTGGCAGGCTATAGCGCCATTATGGCCCGCAACGTTTGGGCTTCAGGCGTGATTCCGCAGATTGCCGTGATCATGGGCCCCTGCGCTGGTGGCGCCTGCTATTCTCCGGCTCTGAGCGACTTCATTTTCATGACGCAGAACACGAGCCAGATGTTCCTGACGGGCCCGGCTGTGGTGAAGCAGGTGATTGGTGAAAGCATTACCGCTGCTGACCTCGGTGGCGCTCCGGTGCATACCTCCAAGTCCGGTGTGGCTCACTTCATGTACGAAGACGACAAGAAGTGCCTCGAAGGTGTCCGCAAGCTCCTCGGCTACTTGCCGCAGAGCAACCGCAAGGAATCTGCCGAATGCAACTGCAAGATTGCCGAAGCCGCCAAGAACGACGAAGGCTTCTTCAAGAAGCTGTTCTCCAAGTCCGAATCGAACGAAGGGGCAGCTTCCTTCGACAACAGCGCCTCTATCCAGGACATCGTTCCGGATAACTACAAGCAGGCTTACGACGTGAAGTCCGTTATTGCCGCCTTTGCCGATGCCGACAGCTTCTTTGAAGTGCAGAGCGACTGGGGCAAGAATGTGGTGATCGGCTTTGCCCGCTTGAACGGCGAAGCGATCGGTGTCGTGGCTAACCAGCCGAAGGTGCTCGCCGGTTCCTTGGACGTGGACGGTTCCGACAAGGCTGGCCGCTTTGTGCGTTTCTGCGACGCGTTCAACATTCCGCTCCTCGCCCTCGCCGACGTTCCGGGCTACATGCCGGGCTCCAAGCAGGAATACTCGGGCATTATCCGCCACGGAGCAAAGTTGCTTTATGCCTTTGCCGAAGCCACCGTGCCGAAGGTGACGCTCATTCTGCGCAAGGCTTTCGGCGGCGCCTACATCGCCATGAACAGCAAGGACGTGGGTGCCGACTACGTGTTCGCCCTCCCGATTGCCCAGGTGGCCGTGATGGGTGCCGAAGGTGCCGTGGAAATCATCAACAAGAAGGAAATCGCTGCGGCTCCGGATCCGGCTGCTGCTCGCGCCCAGTGCATCGCCAAGTACGAAGAAGAGCTGATGAACCCCTACGTTGCCGCCTCCATGGGCGTGGTCGACGAAGTGATTCACCCGGCCGATGTTCGTAAGCGCCTCATTGCCGCTTTTGACGCCTTGAAGACCAAGGAGCAGAAGCGCCATTGGAAGAAACACGCGAACATACCGCTGTAAAGACCGCTCGCGCCCAATCGGACAAAGTTTGTCCCCCGAGCGCTCGCTCTCGCAATCGCGACCCGTTAACACCGGGTCGCTTTTTGCTCACAGAGACCGAATCGGCTAAATTCTCCAGAATCCTTACTCTGGAGCCGATTCTCTCGCAACCGCCCTCGGTTAACACTCGAGGGCTTTGTTGCTCACGGAAGATGAGTGTCATGAGTGAAGTCAAAGGATTTCTAGGAATCTTTGAAAGTCCCTTGGTTAATGCCGGGGACTTTTTTTTAAGAATGACTAAATTACAATTAAATGAGAGAAATAGTCTAGTTTGTATCAACAAATGTAGAATTTGTGTGAAATGATAAACTAAAATTTTCTATATTGAGTTGTGCCGTTTTAAATTTATATGGAGCGTAAATGAAGAATTATATAGCGTATATGATTGTTTTCCTGGGAGTGGTAAAAGTTTTGGCTGCTGACTGGGATTTCGCCGTAGCAGAATTATTGCCTGGGGAAAATAAGAGATCTTACGTAGGCGAAATTACATCTCCAGGAGCTGAAGCAACAGAAAGCTCCATTATACATTACGACGAGAACGGCTATCTCCCATTTGGTTTTTGTACAGACATTGTAAATGCTGATGGAACGAATTTCAAGGAAGGAGTGTTTCATGTTACGTCGTTGGCAGAATCTCTCGAAAAGGCTGTGGAGAAAGGGACTATTCTTGATACATGGCATTGGATGCTTGTTTATACGCTAGATTATACGGTAACCTGTAGCAATCATATTACATATAGGGGAGTATTTGTTTGGCGAACTGAATTGTCTAACTGCAAACTCAATTGTAGTGACGATGAAAGAACTCAGTATTTTGTTGACGTTGATACTTATAATTATTCAACGAATACATTTAAGGCTTATCGCAATCGGGCTAATGAAGATAAAAAAAATGTTGTACCGATAAGCAATCTTATTGCTGCATGGAATGGTCGAAAGGTTGCGTATCCTGACTGGAAATATGTTTCCGGTCCAAGTAGGTTGTCCCGTCCGGTTATTTTTGTTCATGGACTGAACGATGACTACAAAACCTGGGGTGTAGAACCAGTTGTTGAAAAAGGTAAGGATGGTATAAATAAGGGAGATGATAGATTCCAAAAGGGCTTGGTGAAGGCGTACGATAGGGGTTCTGCCCCTGACATTTTGGCTAGGTTCCTAAATATTAACAATTCGGAAGATTCCATAAATCACAATGGAATATACTTCTTCCAGGCTCCAGGCAGTATTGTTGATGATAAATGGAAGGATGCTAATCCCCACTGGACTGGAGTTGATGGAGAAGATTCTCAATCTAGCAAGCTGTATAGGCGTTTGATAGAGGTCTTGGATGATTTCTATAAGGATTCGAATTTGCAATGGCGGGAACATCCGGAATTGATTGTTGACATCGTGGCACACAGCCAGGGAGGCCTTGTCGTTCGCGAAATGCTACGGGGACTCCGGGCAGAAAACGCTTCTGCCGGACCTGAAAACCCTGCAAACCACATTGGGCGACTCGTAACGGTCGATACGCCGCATCTGGGGGCGGCAACTGCTTCCAAAGATTCAAAGGATATTCCTTCTCATCCCGGTTTGGGAATTCTCATTGATGATTTGAATGCATATTATTCCGGAAATGCGGTGAGACATTCGCTGATGAATTTGAAAATAGGGGTTGATTATTTAAATCCGCTAATTCCTGTACTTTTCGGCAAGGCTTCGGGAGCTGTAGGTGGTTCGTTGGGAGTACTTGGAATGGCCTTCTCTGTTATTGCTGGTGATCCTATTGTGGGGCCTATTGCGACAACTGCGGGGGGAACTGCAATCTTTGTTGGAGGGATGGGGGCTGCAACCGCTGGGGCTGCCGTAGCCACAGCCGCTCCAATTGTTTCTACAGTGGCCTTGGCTGAGTATAATGTCTATGTGTCGGGACCGTATCTTGGCCCATATAAGATAAGTTTCAATATAGACCCTCCTGGGCCGGGTATTTTCAATATTCCGTGGTCTATTGAATTAGATGCAGCTGCCGAATATCGCGATATGGCCATCGAGAATAGAACCTTGGGCGATTACCTTTATAAAGAAAATGATTTTATGAGAAAACTGAATGATGGAAAAAATGGAGAGTCGTATCCAAGACTTCCGAACGGAAAACGGCTGAACATTTTGCCGCTATACTCTGGCGATGTCTCTATGGTGGTCGTGCAACTTCTGAAAGGTTTTGATGAAAAGCTGAGAATAAAATGTCCGGAATTTGACTCTGATGAAGATAAGATGGCCTGCGCTGCGCTGGATTCCTATCTGCAAAAAAAGGTGAACCAGTTGTTGGAAGCTTATACTAAAGGGACGGTGAACGCCGACATCGATGTAAATGATTCGCTGCTGACCATATTGGACAATGTCCGAGAAACGTGGCTGACCAATAGCGATTTGATTGTGGAAACCGAGAGCCAAAAATATGAAAGTAAGGAATTGGGCATATCCGATGCAGATATTGCTGAACTAGGGACTGCGCGCCCCTACCTGTTCCATGATGCCTTGGCACCTTGGGAGACGGTTATTCATATGGGTGGTATTCCTGGAACAGTAGCCTCCACCAGACAAGGACTTGACATTGCTTGTGCGTTGGACTGTGGCTGTGACAACTTGTTGGCCGAAAAACCGGATGCAAAAGTAATCTACCTAAAGGATGGCTGTGTAGATTTGACAGGCGATTTTAATATTGTACCCGTGTTCTTAAACGAGGGTAAGCATGGAATTCGAGTGTCTTATGTGCAAAATACTTTGGATGCCGTGTATGAACCGGGCGTGGGTTCTTATGTGGACTATATGGTAGCTGATGGTGGTACCTGGCGGGATGTTGTTGTGTCGGCAGATATTGCTACCGTTCCGCGACTGCAAAGGAATGGACAGAATATCTTGGCGCTATTCGAAAATTATTCCGGAAAAACGTTTTCAAAGGAATACTCCATACCAGAAATGGCGGCCAATGTTTCCATTTGCATTTTGGGGGAAGGTGGAGAGTCCTTGCCTGCAGTAATAGCAGGGGAAGGGACTGTAACAGACCAGGATTCCCAGCTTCCGCCTTCTCCACCTGATGTGCAGAAAACGGAAGGAAGTATTTTTGTTATGCATCGCGAGGCCCGTGGTGAAAACGAGGTGAATACTTCGCGTCCAAGAATTCTTGTGGCGAATACTTCTGATCGAGATATACTCGGATTCAAGGTGGCGTATTACTTTACGGCGGACCCGGCGAGGCTTCCCCAAGTAGTAGTGGATTATCCTAAAATTCCAGTGACTCTGGAAAATTTGGGTGGTGACCAGTGGCGATTTGTTCTTGATGCAAGCGATTCTGTATTGAATGCGATGTCTGCGTTCCCCAGTTTAGATGGCTGGCAAATACGGCTCTACTATGAAAGAGATTGGAGTGACTTCGATTATTTGGATGATTGGTCTGCCGACTATAACATCGGTGTTCCTAGGATGAATAAGAGAATTGTCGTTTATGATGTTAATGGTCGGATTCTGTGGGGACAGGAACCAGAACCGTTCAGAAGTTCCGACAACGGCTTGATTCCTGCACCCAAGGGAATCATTTCCTGGTCGGATGTCGCTCCTTGGGAGAACAATATGTTCAAACCCCAGGTCACTGTGAAAAATACGGGCTCCGTCGCGTTGAAGGACTATCATGCCAAATTGTGGTTCCGTGTCCCGGAGGGCAGGGAACTATATATCCCCGAAGGGGACTGGTACACGCCCTATTCAAGGCCAATGCTTCGCAACAGCGGTGAAAATGTATGGGAATTGGACTTGTTTTTCAATGAATATGTTCTTTATCCCGGGGATTCCGTAATCGAAGGAAACATCGGCGTTCATCTGAAAGATTGGAGCGTGTTCGATAAGACGGTTTGCGGTATAGCCTTGATTGATTCGGATGGAAACGTTGTTTATGGAAAAATCCCTTCAGTTAACGAATGTCAATCCTATGATGCACCGAGTCTTTTGGAAATGCAATATGTGTGGAGGTTCTAGCATGAAATTGATTGTTGCGATTCTTGTTGCGTTCGTCCTTTTGGGCTGTACGGACCATACCTCTACGGGACCGGTTGAAAAAAAGGAAGAAAGGCTTTATGGCTGGCGGTGGGACGATTTCAAGCCTGTCCCGGATGCCTCGAAAATGTTTGGAGGTCTGCGAGAAATCTACAATGTAGGGGAATGGATTGTATTGATGGATGATTATTATTCAAGCAATGCATACACCTCGCCGGGAAAGGTTACTGCGACTCCTAGGATATATGCGTCTAGAATCGGCTCCACTCAATGGGATACCCTTTCCAGTTCCGAATGGATTCGGTATATCTACGGAGATTCTACGGGACTTTATGCGGGAACGCAATTAAGCGGCAAAGTCTTAAAGTATGATTTTAGTAGACGGTTATGGGATGAAATTTATAAATTGGAATTTGCATCAACAGGATTCTACAATGTCTATGGAATTGCTGTCTATAAAGGTTTTCCTGTAGTCTGTTTTGCGGGTTACGATGACAGGGCCGATATTCGCCCAGAAACGATAAAGCTGTTTATGAAAATGCAGACGGATACGGGCTGGGTAGATATCACGTACGATTACGATTCGTCCAAGGAATATCCCTTTCAGTTTCACAAGGGTGTTGAGTTGAACGGTAGGTTGTATGCCATTAGCGGTGCCCGCGGGGTATGGCGTTTTGACGGAAGCTGGAAACAACTTTCAAAGATTCCTTACCCTGCTTGGGCGACTTGGACAACTGAGGATAATGTTTCAGAACAAATTATGGATATCGTTGTTCATAGAAAAAAAATTTATGTTATTGGTCAAAAATATTCAACGAATGTTTTAGAATATGATGAAAATCTGGATCGGTGGAATCCTATAGATAGTGTAATTGAAACGTATGACGAGTCTATTGACCCAAACGATCCTTTTGCAGACCCTTATAGGGGGCATAGAACGTTTCACAATACGTCAAGTGATCGGTTAGCTTTAGTTTCCGATGGCGAACATCTTTTTATAGTAGGAGATCCTCCTTGGCCAGCCGTGTATATGGGAGATTACGGCATGCCTTACGGAAACGAGGAAAAGGGGTGGCGGTTCGTGAAGGGCAATTTTTGCGAGAATCTGAGATGCCTGTCGACACAGGAAACCTACGACATGGAAGTGGTTGGGGATACCCTGTACTTGGCAAACTGGAGCGGTGTGCTGAAATTCCCCCTTGCTGACCTGGACAGCGCTATAGCCAAGGAACAATCGTACCCGGAGGCATATTAGTATTGATTGAAAACCACCTTCTGTTAGCGAATGTCAATCTTATGATGCGCCGAGTCTTTTGGAAATGCAATATGTGTGGAGGTTCTAATATGAGGGCTCTTTTCGCAGTGCTTGTGGCTCTATTCCTTTTTGCCTGTACAGATAAGACTTCGTCGGGGCCAGAAAACCGTGAAGACGAAAGACTTTATGGCTGGCGGTGGGATGACTTTAAGCCAGTTCCGGATCCTTCAAAAATGTATGGAGGTCTGAGGCGAATTTTTCACGTAAATGGTTGGATTGTATTACGTGATGATTATTATTCAAGCAACGAATATACTTCGCCAGGAAAAATTACGACGACCCCGAGGGTATTTGCGTCGAAAATAGGCTCTACGCAATGGGATACGCTTTCTAGTTCCGAATGGATTCGATATATCTATGGCGATTCAACAGGTCTTTATGCGGGAACGCAGCTTAGCGGGAAAGTGCTGAAATATGATTTCGAAAAGAAATCCTGGGTTGATTTGTATACGCTTCCGTTTGACCCTAAAGGTGCCTTTGATATTTATGGAATTACGACATATAGGGGAAAGCCTGTTGTCTGCATTGCCGGCTATGCTGATAATGCGGACAGGCGGGACGACAATATTGTGCTTTTCATGAAAATGCAGACCGATACGGGCTGGGTAGATATTACTTATGATTACGATTCGTCCAAGGAATATCCCTTCCAATTTCACAAGGGAGTGGAACTGAATGGTAAATTGTATGCCATTAGCGGGGCCCGCGGGGTTTGGCGTTATGATGGATCATGGACACAACTTTCTAAAATTCCTTACCCTGCTTGGGCAACCTGGGCAACGGAGGAAGAAATATCTGAACAAATCATGGATATTGTTGTCCATAAAGGAAAAATTTACGTGATAGGTGAAAAATTTTCGACCAACGTCCTTGAATATGACGAGGCACTTGACCGCTGGAATCCTGTGGATAGTGTAATAGAAACGTATGACGAGTCTATTGACCCAAACGATCCTTTCGCTGATCCTAATAGGGGGCATAGAACGTTCCACAACACTCCTTCCAGGAGATATACTCTCGCTTCGGACGGAGAACATCTTTTTGTTGCCGGTGACAACCCGTCTCTCCCCGCGGTGTATATGGGTGACTATGGCTCGCCATACGGAAACGAGGAAAAAGGATGGCGACTCATAAAGGGAAATTGGTGTGATGACTGGAAATGTATCGCAAATGACGTCACCTACGACATGATTGCCGTAGGTGACACCCTGTACCTCGCCAACTGGGAGGGTATCCTGAAATTTCCACTTGTCGATTTAGATAGTGCGATAGCAAAGGAAGATTCTTACCCCACTGCGCACTAACAACTCCGAGCTGAGTCCCCTCCCGCAAAAGAATGCTTTTACTCTAGATAAGCGCCTGTTAAGACTGAAAATTTTCTATTTTCGCGCAAAATTGCAGGCTTTTCTTGTAATCTAGGTGGTTTTGCCGGGTGCAAATTCAGTATTTTATGGGAACCTGTATAAAAAGAAGACTGTGTTTTTTGATGGTTTGAAACACTTGTGGCCGGTGGCGACTATCGCCCTTGCCGTAGGAATCGCCTGGTCCCAGAGCGACTCCGTTTCGGTAGTGTCTGCCAGTGACGCTGAAACCACGGAGCCGGATCCGGCTGAAACCGAGTGGCAGCCGACATACCAATACATATCGTTGCCTCCTTCGGCGACCCCGTTGAATGGACTTTTGCCGTTCGGCGGTATCGGTTCTTCGCCGCGTTTGATGAGTACCAGCAAGGGGCAGGTCTTTAGTCACGATATCAATGTCTCGACCCGTGAAATGGACGTGAGCGAAAAGCGCGTGAACTCCGTTTCGCGTGACACGACGACCTTGTGGACGGCGCATTATCCGGAACTTGCGGACTATGTGTCGGACATGTACAGTATCGGCCAGAAGAGCCTGTGGCTGAACGACCTGGTCGGGAAGGCGAACGACGGATACGAGACCCCCGAGGTGGGTTCGGTGTTCGACATCACGATTCCCGTGACAATGCCCGCGTGGATGCGCGACTTTGGCTTGGACAAGCCGAAGCTGATGCTCCAGGGAACGATGGATATCCGCTTGAAGGGCTACGGCGAAAAGGATGACGCCGAAGGTAGCACCAAGACGAGTCTGTGGCCCAGCCCTACTTTGAACTATACGCCGAACTTCATGGTGAAGGGCAAGATCGGCCCGTACATCACGGTTGAAATCAACAACGTGGAAGAAGGGCTGGGCGCCCGCAACCAGGTGCGTGTTGTTTACGAAGAATCGTACAAGGACGAATTCGAGGACTACATTCTGCAGCGTGTAGAAGCCGGTACCACGAACCTCGCCTTGACGGGTACGGAACTCACGGGTTATTCCGAGAACCACCAGGGGCTGTTCGGTATCAAGGCCGACTGGAAACTTGGTGACTGGCGCCTTACGACGATTGCCTCGCAGGACGGTGGCGACCAGGAAGAGTTCAGCCTGAAGTCCAGTGAATCGACGACGGAGTTCCAGATTCTCGATAAGCAGTTTGTCGCTTACCGCTACTACTTCCTGAATCAGTCGATCAGGAGGGACTACGTCAATGCGGCCATCGGCGGAAACAGGACTTGGAACCAGAAAGCCTCGGAACTCAGGCTTTATAAGCGCGGAGTCACGAACAGTGCGACGGGCGTCATTGATAATGTTTATGTTCGGTACACGACGCCTGGCGGAAAAACGGTCGTGAAGCTCGTGGAGCGCATGGTTCAGATTCCGAATACGGACTTTACTTACGATTCGAAAATGGGCGTAGTGAAGGTGAACGGCGTGAACCGCAACACCTTGCTTGCGGCGAGCTGGACGGAAGACCGTGGCGGAAAATCCTCGGTGAAAGAAGGGGATACGGTTTCCCTTATTCAGTGGGACGCATCCCTTTCGGAACTGGTCGATATCGACAAGCTCATGCTGCGTAATGTGTATTCGATTGGCATTTCTGATGCGAGTTCTTCGAGTTTCGTTTTGCGCATGATGAACAAATCGGGTATCTCCGGGGATTACCTCAAGAAACTTGGCCTGGTGGATACGACCACGGGAACACCGTTGGTGAATGACGCTACGATTTTCAAGAAGGACGCTTCGGGAACATACACGGGTGAAATGTGGCTCCCCTGTAAGAAGTCGTCGGATCCGGTTTACAGCGGTGCGAAGAATCCCGATGAACTGGCCAAGCAGAATTGCTTGGAACCGATGCGTAACCTTGATTCCTCGGCGGCGATGGCTCAGCTCTATACGCTTCCTGTTTACAACCTCCAGCGCTACACGAACCGCTTCTATTTTGAATCGGTAGGTAAGCGTCGCAATTCCGTGCTGAGCGTGCGAGACCCGAGTTCGAGCTATTCGGTGAGCGGAAGTTCCTGTATGGATATTTCGCCGGGTACAGAAAAGGTGACGGCGGGATCGACGACTCTTATTCGCGGAACGGACTACGAAGTCAACTATGAGCTCGGCCAGATTGAACTTTTGAGTGAACGCGCTCTTGATCCGAACAAGGAAATCAAGGTGAGCTACGAATGCGAACCCCTGTTCGAAATCGACAACAAGCTTTTGCTGGGCGCCCGTGCGGAACTTCCGCTGGACCTTTACGGCATGGGTGCTGGTTCCGTGTTTGGCGTCACCGCCTTGTACAAGAGCCAGAGTACCACGGCGAAGACTCCGACGCTCGGAAACGAACCGTACTCCAGCGTGCTGTTGGGCATGAACCTCCGTTTGCAGGATACGATTCCGGCCCTCACGGAACTGGTGAATCTGATTCCGGGGATCAATACGACGGCGCAGTCCAGCTGGCGTTTCGAGGCGGAATTCGCGGCGAGCCGCCACAATGCAAACACGAGTGAAGAAAGCTCTGCGTTGGTGGAAGATTTCGAGGCGACTACTTCGGGGTTGACTTATCCGCTGTCCCGTCTGTCGTGGTACCTGGCGTCGCCTCCGGGCGGTGTGGAGCAGAACAGCTTGACCTACATCGAAAGCCAGGATTATCGGCACAAGGGCGAGTTTATCTGGCACAGCAACAATACCGAACTTTACAAGAACATTTACCCGTCAGTCGGAAATTCCGATGTTGACAATCAGCACCTGACGGTACTCAAGATGACGCTCCGCGCGAACGACAACTTGGCTGGTAATTCCTGGGGTGGCGTGATGCGTCCGAACAGTAGTTACTACCAGGATATGAGCGATATGAAGTATATCGAAGTGGTGGCGCGCGGAAACGTGGGTTCGCTCTACCTGGACTTGGGTCTTATTAGCGAAGACCTCTCGATTAACGGAGCTGCGCCGAACGGGGATTACAACGGCGAAAATGACTTGGGGACATCGACGGCGCTCAATGACAAGGGCCTTGATGGCGTAAGTGGATCTGACGAAATCGACACGGTTTGGGATTGCCGAACCAATCCTTGTAAGGGCACTGAATATAGCGTGCGGATGGGCAATGTGGATGCGTCGTCGAACGATATCGCTCACGATAATTTTAACGACGACCTGGATGAAGAAAGCGATCCTCCCCGGGCTATCAACGGAACCGAAAAGAACTCGGGCGAACGCACCTACGATACCGAAGATATCAACAAGAACGGTTCCTTGGACAAGGATATCAGCTTCGTGCGTTACCGCATCGATTTGTCTGATACGAACGCTGCCCATTTCGATATCCTTAAGAACGGATGGCGAAAGTGGCGCATTCCGCTGTACCAGTACGATACTATTGTCTCGGCGACGGCAAATGATTACCAGACGATTCTTGCGGAGTCGCAGTTCAGCAGGCTCTGGCTGGGCAAGCTGAATAATGGCGTGGCCGAGGCGAAGGTGCAGGTGGTGCATCTTGCCGTCGTAGGAAACGCTTGGGAAGAAACGACGGTGGCCGACTTGTACCAGACTTCTTCGACGGAACATTCGCAGATTGTGGAAGTGAACGGCGTCGAAACGATGGTGACCGAAAATGTGACGGCGAAGGACACGAACTACATTACCGTAAAGACGATTAACAACCGTGAAGATGCGGACAAGTATCACAAGTCGCCGAATACGAAGACGGAACGCGATTCCGATTCGAACGCTCCGCTGAAGGAAACGGCGCTGGTGCTCGATTACCACAATATGAGTCCGGGACAGGAAGTGGGCGTGACGCGTATTTTTGAAACGGACGTGAAGGATTTTTCGAGCTACCGCTCGCTGAAGATGGAAATCCATTACCAGACGGATGCAACTTCGGTGCCGGTGCGATTTGCTATACAGTTCGGTGAAGGCTCGCTCGAAGGTTCCAGCGACTACTACGAATGGAGCTTCCGCCCGGTGAATTACACCTGCAAGAAGGGCTCGGAACGCCCGCAGGACTGCGATGAACGTAACTGGCTCGACAACGCCTTCGCGATGAATGTTTCCGACTTCTCGGACTTGAAGCGAGGCCGCCGTCCGCCGTACCTGACTGCAGTCGAAAAGGATTTGGGTGGCGACCGCGAAGAGAAACTCCGACTGGTGGGTAATCCGTCGATTACGAGCATCGACTGGATGCGTTTCGTGATTATTGCAGATTCCAACGCTTCGGAAAGCGACTTGGAAGGAACCTTCTGGCTCGATGACCTCCGCCTTTCGGATATGGATACCGAATGGGGCTATGCGGCGCGTACAAGTGGCCAGGTGAATTTTGCCGACTTTATTTCGCTATCGGGAGCCATTCGTTACCAGGATGGTAATTTCGCGACCCTTTCGACTTCGAATGGTTCGCCCAAGCCGAAAACTTCGGTAGCCGCCTCCCAGATCGATGTGGCGGGTGACTTCACGATGAACTTGAACAAGTTCCTGAACGATAGCTCCGGATTCCACATTCCTCTTTCGCTCGGCTATCATAGTTCGACCAAGCGCCCCTATATGAAACCGACTGACGACATGATGCTCAAGAGAAGTAGCTTCGTGGATATGACAGGCGATATGTTCCAGGGAAGGCTGGAAGTGGATGGCGACAAGGAAGAGCAGAAACTGCGCGACGAAGCGGAATCTAAGGGCTACCAGTCTTATGTGCGTGACCGTTCCTTCGGCATCAGCTACCGCAAGGATTACCATGCCCGCGATTCCAAGCTGGGCGAGGTGATGTCGCAGATATTCCTCGATCGTCCGGCCTTCAGCTATTCTTACAACGAGTCGGAAGGCCGTGCGACGACTTCGGCGGATTCGTCCTATTCTTACCATACGATTATCGAGTATAAGCTGGGTACGTTCAGCATGTTCCGTTTCAGGCCGCTTGACGCTCTGTCCAAGTTCGAATGGCTGAAACCGCTCGCCAAGACGGAATTCGAACCCTGGCCGCAGACATTTGACGTGACGCTATTTGATTTGAACTATGTTCGCTACGTGAACCAGAACCGTGATCCGGATTTTGTAGAACCGCAGGTAGACAAGATTGTCACCTACACGACTGAATTGAGCCACAAGCTGAATATGCGCTGGAACATTTTCTCGTTCCTCACGACAAGCTATTCCTTGAATGTCAAGCGCGACATGTACGGTGGTGGCGACCGCGAAGCGTTCGTGAAAAAGAATTTCTTTACCTCGCGTGACGGTGGCCTTTTTGCAAGCGATTATATCTTTGACTATGACCATACCGACCGTCGTGTCTATGTGTCGGGCGACAGTATTGTAGCCATTCCGCGTGATACGATTGCTAGGATTTCTGAGAGTGGCGATACTCTTGCCATCGACATGCAGAACCCTGATTCCTACGAAATCCGCTACGATACCACGGTGTTCTACAAGGTGGATAGTGTGGGTCGCAGGGAATATGGCCGCTCCTACGGTATTCTGCGCAACGAACGAGCCCGTTCGCAGCAGTTCAAGATTGGGTTTAACCCGCGCCTGATTCCGTTCCTGCCGTTTACGACCAATTTTAGTTCCGATTTCAACCAGCAGAAGACCATTCCGGACGATTTCGATTTCAAGGACGAGACGATGATCGAAAAGAATTACTGGACGATTTCGCAGACGAACCGGTTTGAGTTCTCGCCGACGTTAAAGATTCTCGATTTCGCAAATGCGTTCGGAAAGGGGAACTTTGTTGCGAGCGCCTTCGACAAGATAAAATGGCGTGAAATCCGCTTTAGCTGGACCGCAAGCACCAACACCGTGGGTGAGAACTTTACCTTGGCTCAGCTCAACGAGGAACAGCACGTGACTCCGTTGCAGTACTATCTGTATGGTCTTGGCCTCGGTAACGGCTATCGGAATCGTGGTTTCTACAATATCGTCACAGGCGATATGGGGCTAGATCACCGCGACGATTACCGTCGCTTTGCGCAGTACCGTAACCATCACGTGGATACGCTCGTGTACCAGGGTAATTTCCGTCACTCCGTTTCTCGCCAATTCCAGATGGGAACGGGAATTACGCTCCCGATTTGGGATATCGGAGTCCAGGGTGACTTGCAGTGGAAGGAGGACTTCTCCCAGGCGAGAGAATATCCGCTTTACTTGGATACGACGACGGTGTGGCCGAAGATTGGTGTCGGCGTGACGGTCCCGAATTTCTCGCAGCGCGTATCGATCCTGAATGGTTTCCGCAGCGTGTCGACCTTCCATCGTTTCGATTACACCTATACGACGACGGTGCATCCGTTCCAGAGTTCCGAAGATTCCTGGTCGCAGAGTATTAACTTCAACCCGTTGATTCGCGTGACGTTCTTGCTGCAGAATAACATGCGAATCGAAAACAGCGTGCGTATGAAGATCGAAGATACTGACCGTCGCCCGAAAGAAGAAGTTATCGGCATTACCACGTGGCCCGATTCGGCGGGCAATAGCCGCGATACCACTGATTACTTCTGGGAAACGCCGTGGATCCATACGTCGCTCTATAACGACTTTATGTTCAATATCGGTGACGACTTCACCATTACTTATCCGCTTAAGCTCGACAAGGCGGTCAAGTTCTTCAAGTGGTTCTTCAAGTTCAAGAACTCGGTCGACCTCAAGTTTACAGCCGGTTACGACTACAAGAAGACCATCCGCAAGCAGTACGATCCTGAAGACGGCTACGATATGTGGAACAAGGAGAGCGGAACGGACGGTGTCTTTAGACAGTGGCATTTTGACGACCCGCTGTACGCCGATGTCCCGAAGACCGTCTATAATCCGAAACTGACCTTGACGGATAGGACGGTGCCGTCGCGTACGCACGAATGGTTTATCCGCCCGAGTGCGGGCTACCAGTTCAACAAGATTGCGTCGATGAGCAGTTATATCGAGTACCGTCAGATTCACGAAAAGCTGGATGACGAAACTCCGCACCTCCGACAGATTTTGCAGTTTGAAATTGCGTTGATGCTGAGGTTTGACTAAGTCGGAATTCGGATTTCAGAATTCGGAATTACAGGAGTGTCATCCTGAGCGGATGTGCTACGGAGTCGAAGGATTTATGATTAAAAAGCGCGTGGCTGTTGGCATGAGCGGGGGAGTGGATTCCTCTGTGGCTGCACTTGTCCTTTTGGAGCAGGGTTACGACGTGTTCGGCGTAACCCTGCGGGTTCTGCCTCCGCTTGCAAATAGCGGGGCGACCCCTTATGATCCCGAAAAGGACGAAAGCGTCTTGCGCGCGCGCGCGGTCGCAAAGCGTCAGGGGATTGAACACTTCGTGGCGGTTTGCGACGATGCGTTTACCGAGCGGGTGCTGAAGCGTTGCCACGATGACTTTGCACAGGCTCGGACGCCGAATCCATGCTGCTATTGCAACCGCTTCGTGAAATTCGGCTGGATGATGGACTTTGCCCTGGAGCATGGCGCCGACTTCCTGTCGACGGGGCACTATGTGAATGTGAAGGAGATCGGCGGCATCCGCAGGCTTTTCCGCGGCAAGGACTTGGCGAAGGACCAGAGCTATTTTCTGTTCGGCGTTCCCGACGAGGCGCTGGCTCGCGTCATGACCCCGCTCGGGGGCATGGAAAAGCCCGAGGTGCGGGCTTTGGCTTCGAAGTACGGCTTCGAAAACGCGAGCGCGAGTGACAGCCAGGACATCTGCTTCGACATCTACGGAATCGATTACACTGAATTCCTGGAAGAACGCTTCGGTGCGATGACCCGCCCAGGAAACTTCGTGACCGAGGACGGAAAAATCTTAAGGAGTCACGAAGGTTACCACCGTTACACGGTGGGACAACGCAAGGGACTTGGCGTTGCCCTGGGCGTCCCTGCGTTCATCCGCAGCGTGGATCCTGCGACGGGTGACATCGTGGTGACCGCCGACAAGTCGGCCGTCTCCGCTACCGAAGTCCGCATCGAAAATTGCGTATGGCACGGCGTCAACCCGGCAACGGGCTCCGCATACGCTGCTGGCGACACCTTCGAATGCGAGGGCATGGTGCGCTACCGTCAGCGCCCGACCCGATGCATGGTGAAAATCCTTGAAGGCGGCTGCGCACTCGCCAGTTTTGAACAGTCGCAGTTTGCCGTAACGCCTGGCCAGTGCGCCGTCTTTTACGACGGAGACATGGTGCTCGGTGGCGGCTGGATTCGCTAGTTTGTTCTAGAAATGGACAAGTCTATTTTACGATTCCGACATCGCTCATTTTGACGAAACCGCGGACCTTTTCGC
This sequence comes from uncultured Fibrobacter sp., assembly GCF_946062555.1. GTDB lineage: Bacteria > Fibrobacterota > Fibrobacteria > Fibrobacterales > Fibrobacteraceae > Fibrobacter. The sequence goes on along the minus strand of NZ_CAMGVQ010000030.1, from coordinate 8,497 downwards.
CCAAGCGGATTTCGGCGAAGTTTCCCTGTTCGCTAAGCACTTCGAAAGAGGTGCCTTCGGAGAGCGTGTTGAGCGTCTGGGACTTGTCGCTGGGAGCGCTAGTCACGTCGGCGTCCTTCGCCGTGACGACTCCGGTGATTTCCGTTTCGGTGACGAAAACCTTGTAGCCGGCGCTCATCGCAATGATGCCGAAAACGCAGGATAATGCGAACATCGTTCCGATGAGTATGTTTTTCGCCTTTCCGTTGCGGCTGATGCGCCTTGCGACGGCGAGTAACGCAATCGCCCAGAAAATTCCGAGAAGCGTCCACATCTGCGCCTTTAAGGAAAGCGCGTGATGCGCCTTGAAGAGGCCTGCAAGGAGCGGATTTTCTTCGCCGTCTTCGTCCACCTTGTCGCGGGTCATAGCTTGCGCGTACTTGAGGTTGTGCAGGATGTCGTCATTGCTTGGGTCAAGTCGCAGGGCCGACTTGTAATAGTAAATGGCGAAACCGAGCTTGCCGCTGCGGAAGTAGGCATTGCCCAGGTTGTAGTAGAGGTCCGCGTTTTGCGTGCCGTTGTCGCTGCAGGTGCGCCATTCGTCGATGGCACGTTCGAAGTCACCTTCGTTGTAGGCCTTGGCGCCGGTCTCGATGCCGTTGCAATGTTCTGCGGCGTTCGCTACTACCGCAAATGTTAAAAATAAAATGATGCTTCTTAAGATACTCATATTTTGTATTTTCCCTTGATTGTCATTCCTGCGAATGCGGGAATCACCTTTCTTATTTAAATAAAGTTTTTGTTTTAGGTTGAAAAGGTGATGCCCAAACAAGTTGGGCATGACATCTTAAATGTTATACCTTTAGTCCTTCGCACAATTTTTCCACGTCGTTGAGCATTTTCTGCTGCTCGTCCTTGGTCGGGTTCACCGGGGCATACCGCGCGAATGCGCATTTTTCGAGCCAACTGTCGATGGCCGCAATGGTTTCGTCTTTCACGCCGAGCTTTGCAAGTTCTTCCTTCATTTGCGGGCGGGTCATGCCCTTGAATTCCAGATTCGTCTTGTCGCTTAAGTAGTTGATTAAGCCGTTTTCGAGGGCTGCGTAAAGAGCCTTGGCATCGCCCTTCTTTAAGGCTTCGCGCGCGTCGGCAAAGCGTGCCTTGAGCATCTTGTTTGCCTTGCCCTTACGCACGAGGGCCGCGTCGCTGTTGTGCTTGCGGTGGCTGCGCACGGCGAAAGTCACAATCAGGTAGAAGGGGATTGCGGCTGCAAAAATCACCCAGTAAAGAATGCTCTTGTAAGGGGCGGTGTTGTTGGCGGCTTCGTTTACCTGGTGGATAAAACGAATGTCAGAACCGAGCGATTCAATTTCCTGTTTCTGCACGGCGGCGGGGCCTTGGGCGACCGGTGCCTGGAATATGGCCTCGGGGACGGCCTCACCCTTTTCGACGGTGACATTCCAGGGGCCCGCCTTTGCGGTTTCGTATTTCTTTTTGCTCGGGTTGAACCAGGAGTAGGTAATTTCGGGAATGGTGAATTCACCCTTCTTTTTGGGGTACAGGAACACGCGAATGTTCTTGGTGGTAATCACCTTGTTGCCGGAGACTTTCTTGTTGAGTTCGTTTTCGGGGGGGACCGAGCGGAACTCGCCGAAATCGGGGAGCTTGGGATCGGTAATGGAACCGGGGAGGCCGTCGCCCTTGATGTTGATGGTAAGCGTCATGGCTTCGCCGACCTTGAGTTCAGTGCGGTCGAAATCGGCGCTGAAACTGTAGTTGCCCACCATACCGCTGAAGTTCGCGGGTTTGCCTTCGGTTGGGAGCGGTTTCACGGTAATGTTGATAGTGGGGGTCTGCGTTTCGGCTTCTACAGATTCCTGCTTGACACTCCTGCTGGAGAATGTCATGCCGCCCATCTGCTTGTTCTCTTCGACGACCTTCGGCTCGCCGCGCTTGGTGTACTTGAACTTGAACGGCGGAATTTGCAGGTTGCCGCTCTTGGTGGATGCTAGCCAGGCGAATTTTGCGCTCGCCTGCATTTCGCGGCGGTTTCCTTCGACGGGTTCGAATTTCATGGCCGAAAGGTCGCTGCGGTGTACGATAAAGTCGTCACCGGTGTTCATGTCGGTCGCCTGGAGGCCGCCTTCGAAGTGTTCGTAGGTGTGGAAACCGAGTGTCACGTTGAACTGTTCGCCTTCGTAGACCGATTTCTTGCTTGGGGAGAGCGATACGGCGAGGGCGTCGTCGCTATAGGCGCGCTGGATGTTGATGGGAATGTCGCCCGTGAGGTTGTGCTTTTGCCCGTCGATGTCAATGAAAATCTGGCCGATGCTGATGCGGCCTGTTTTTTTCGGGGCTTTCAGCTTAAAGGTGTAGACGCGAGCCTTGTAACCGCCCCGGTTGCGGCTTCCGCCAAAGAAGGAATTGAACATGTCCTCGATATCGGGGCGAATCACCTGGTCGGTACTGTCGATGCCGACCAGGGTAAATCCGTTTGCGGTCTCGATTTGCAATTCGCTGCGGTTTTCGGGGAGTTCGTTCAGGGGAAATACAAGCTGGAGTCCAAAGTTCTTGCCCGATTCCACGCGTTCGCGGTCCACTTGCAGGGACGGCCGTGCTTGTGCGCACAGGGCGGCGGCTAGGCAAAATAAGATAATTCGTTTCATACCCCAAATTTACCAAATTTCGCCAGAAAAGACAAACTGAGAAAGGCGGGATGCGTGGAGTGCGGTGAAAATGGCCGAGACTGTTTGAACTCATTTTAATATGAGTGGTTAAAACATTAGTGGGGGAGAACGTGGGCATATAAATCGCTGTTTTTGAATGATTTATATGCACGAAATATTTAATAGCGCCCTTTTCGCTTCTTGTTTCGATGAATTTTTGTTGTCATTTGATGTGTATTGCATATAAAAACGATAAATAAGCTTTTTTATATGCCCCCAGCAGTTTCTTTTCAGGTGATTAAAGTGGTAGTCAGCTTCTAATGGGTTTGGGGAGGCATATAAAAAGTGGATTGGGTTTCTTTTATATGCTCTATACAGCTGTTTTCACTTGGTGAATACTGTTAATTTGTTTAAACTGTGGGGGGAGAGGCATATAAAAATTACATTTTTGAATGTTTATATGTCTATGGCTCTTGTCACGCTTTGTTGGTTGCCGTTTGCGAGTGAAAAGTTCTATTTTGGGGGTTGCGTGCAAACAATCAATAAATATATTCTTTTTACCCTTGACGCGTTAGTAAAATTTTGTTAAAATTGGCGCGCTGTTTCAAAAAGACGATAAAACGTCGAAAATAAAGGATAAAAGGTATATGTACTGCATTCTCGCTGCCCTTCTGATCAAGAGCTTCAGGAAGCATGCCAAACGCGCTTAATAAGCCGCACAAGCTGTTTTTTCTCTCTATGGTTATACCGGTTACGCTGAACAAGCGGACCGGTGTTTTTTATTTAGTAGGGTTGGGAATAAAAATGTCGTCAGGTACAGCCTTAGTCGAAGTGGCGCTCCTATGGAGCGCATTTCGGAGCGGCTCGGCCATGCCCATTGACAAGCTTTGCCTGCCATGGTCGCGGCTCTCGCCTTAGTCGAAGTTTAGAGTTCGTCTGTAGGGGGTGAAGCCGGCGTTTTTGATGAATTCTTCGGCCTGTTCGATGGTTGTAAGGCCGTGGTTTTGCAGCACGTTTTCTTCGATGACGATGCTGTTGATGTCGTCGGCGCCGCTGTGCAGCCCGAGTTCACCTAGGGAAAGTCCCATGCCGAGGAGCGATACTTCGATATGCGGGATGTTGTCGAGGTACAGTCGCGAAAGCGCGAGCAGCTTGAGGTATTCGTCGCCGCGCACGTGGCGGATGGGGAACTTGTCGGTTTGCGGCTGGAATGTCCACACCACGAAACTCTTGAACCCGTTTGCGATATCTTGCGTCTTGCGCACGTAATCCAAATGCTCGATGATTTCTTCGGGGGTTTCGACGCTGCCGAAGACGATATTCGCGCTGCCGGGGAGCCCCTTCTTGTGGCAGGCGGCGAGCGTGTCGCACCATACCTGCGCGGGGAGCTTTTTTGGGCTCAGTATTTGGCGCATGCGGTCGGAGAGAATTTCGGCACCGGCGCCCGGAACGGAACTGAGGCCTGCCGCCTTGAAAATATCGAGCAGCTCGTCAAGGGAGATCCTGTTGAAGACGGCGATGCGGACGAGTTCTACGGGAGAAAATCCGCGGACTTTCACGCCCATTTCTTGCGTGAGCATTTTCAGGATGTCGGTATAGTAACTGAGAGGGAGCGCCTGGTTCACGCCTCCCTGCAAGAAAATCTGGTCGGCGCCCCTGGCCTTGGCTTCGATCGTTTTCTGACGGATTTCGTCCAAATTAAGCACGTAGGCTTCGGGGCTGTGGGCGGGACGGCAGAAACTGCAAAAGCTGCAGGTAATCTCGCAGACGTTCGTGTAGTTGATGATGCGGAAAGCCGTGTAGCCCACCTTGTTCCCCGGGTTGATGCGGTGGCGCATCGCGTCGCCGGCCTGGACCACCTCGGTCCACGGGGCGTTTTTCAGGATGTCAAGAGCTTCCGCCGGGGTGAGGCGTGTCCCGTCAATCGTTTTTTTCAATAGGGAATTCATTGATTTTTAAAATAGAAAAAATGAACTGCCCTGTATACTTTTCTATATTTCCCCGCGAAAAAATTTAAAATGGAGACGCCTTATGCTGCGTATTGGACTTATTGGTACTGGAACCGTCGGTGGCGGTGTTATTCAGATTCTCGAACAGAAAATCGCCGAATACAAGGAAAAGCTTGGCGTTGAACTGCAGCTTGCCTGCATCTGCGCAAAGTCCGAAGAAGAAGTCGCCCCGTACAAGGCGAAGGGTTACAAGGTTTCCACAAACGCCGATGAAATGATCGCTAGTGACGATATTGACGTGCTCGTGGAACTCGCCGGTGGCTACAACATGCCGCGCAAGTGGATCTTGGCCGCTCTCAATGCCGGTAAGCACGTGGTGACTGCGAACAAGGCTCTCCTCGCCAAGTACGGCCACGAAATTTTCCCGCTTGCAGCCGAAAAGGGATTGCATGTGCTGTTCGAAGCTGCTGTTGGCGGTGGCATTCCTATTATCCGTAGCCTGCAGGAAGGCCTGCTCGGTTCTACGGTGGAACACCTGAGCTGCATCATTAACGGTACCTGCAACTACATCCTGAGCCGCATGGCCGACGAAGGCCTCGACTTTGACGTGGTGCTGAAGGATGCCCAGAAGCTGGGCTTTGCCGAGGCGGACCCGACTTTCGATATCGAAGGTATCGACTCCGCTCACAAGACTGCCTTGCTGGCTAGCCTCTGCAGCGGCAAGCGCGTGGACTTTGAAAAGATTCATGTGACGGGTATTTCGAAGATTACCGCCCAGGATATCGCGTTCGCCAAGGAACTTGGCTGCTGCGTGAAGCTCCTCGGCATTTACCACCGCGACGGTGACCGCGTGGACGCCCGTGTCCATCCGTGCTTTGTTTCTAACGAGAACCTGCTCTCGAACGTGAACGGTGTCATCAATGCCGTGTACCTGAAGTGCGACAACTTGGGCGAAACGGTTCAGACTGGTGCCGGCGCTGGCCGCCTCCCGACCGCTTCTGCCGTTGTAGCCGACCTCGTTTCCTTGGCCCGCTCTGTGGATCAGGGTAGCCGTAAGGCGCTCCCGATGGGCTGGTTCAACGTCGAAAACTCCGCAACGCTCGTTCCGATTTCGGAAACTTCGGCCCGCTACTACCTGCGTTTCACTTCCCGTGACGCTTGTGGCGTGCTTGCAAAGATTACGAGCATTCTTGCCGAGAACAACATCTCGATCGAAACCATCATCCAGAAGAACGTGAACGATCCGGGTAAGGTCTCTGTCGTGGTGATTACCGAAAAGACTCTGGACTGCAAGGCCTCGAAGGCGGTGGACGCTATCGACGCATTGCCCGAAATTGTCGAGAAAAGTCAGGTCATCCGTTTCCTTGCGTAACGGATAGCCTTTGGCAGTCGCAATTTTATAATTTAGAGTCGTTATGATTCGTGCTGCTACATTGGAACGCATCCTCGTGGTCCTGTCGGACTTCGTGGCGTTGTCGATTTGTTTTGCCCTCGCTTTCTGGGTGCAGTTCCACAGTGGTTGGATTGTAGACAAGTTTGACCCGAGCAAGGCGTTTGCCGATTATGCCCACATGGGACTTATTTTGAATGTGGGTTGGCTTTTCCTGTTTACTTGTGCAGGGCTCTACCGTTCGTGGCTGTTGATGTCGAGAACGCACCAGATATTGCGCGTGTTGCGTGCGGTGCTGATCGGTATCGTGGTCATTGTCGCGGTGCTTTTCGGTGCGGAATTCTTGGGCAAGGTCATGGCGAACGAGCCACTCAGTAGCGGTTACCTTTATGGTTCCCGATTCCCGTGGATCTTTATTTACGGTGGCTTTGCGCTTTTCCTGGTGATACTTTTCAGGATGGTAATCTATCGTTGCCTACGCCGACTCTTGAGTCTCGGCTTTGGTGCGAACAACATTCTTGTCTTGGGTGCGACCGAGGCGGGCCGAAAGATTGCCGAAGCGCTTGCGAAAACTCCCGAACGCGGCCAGCGTGTGGTGGGCTTTGTGGACGAACGCTTCCAGGTGATGGAACATGAATTTGCCAATGTTCCGGTGCTTGGAAAATATGCAGACCTTGCTTCGCTCATTAAGAAGTACAAGGTGACGGGCATTATTATCGCCCACGAAAGTTCTTCGCCGCAAGAAATCATGCGCGTGCTGGTGTGGGTGTGCGACCAGCCGGTTCACATTTACCTGGTGCCAGAACTCTACAGTGTGGTGCATGGACGGTTCAAGGCGAACCTGGTTTATGGCTTTGAACTGCAGGAACTGTTTGCGTTTACCATGCCTTTGTGGCAGGTGCGCGTGAAGCGTGTGATTGATATTCTGTTTGGCGCATTCCTGGGACTGATTTCTTTCCCGGTGTGTGTGCTTGCCGCGATTGCCATCAAGCTGGAAGACCGTGGTCCGGTGTTCTATTCGCAGGAACGTATCGGCCTGTACGGTAAGCCCTTTACGGTTTACAAGTTCCGCACGATGCGAACCGATGCCGAAAAGTTCGGTGCCCAGTGGGCCACCAAGGACGACCCCCGCATAACCAAAGTGGGCAAGTTCCTCCGCAAGACCCGTATCGATGAACTTCCGCAGATTTTGTGTGTGCTTAAGGGCGACATGAGCATGGTGGGACCGCGTCCGGAACGTGCCGTGTTTATCGCCAAGCTCCGTGAAGAGATTCCGTTCTACATTAGCCGCCTGAAAATGAAACCTGGCCTGACCGGTTGGGCTCAGGTGTGTCACCATTACGATACCAGCACCGAAGACGTGAAAATCAAGTTGCGATATGACATGTACTACTTCGAAAACATGAGCCTGCTTCTCGACTTCCAGATTTTGGTGCGGACGGTTTATGTTGTGCTGACCGGAAAAGGAGCACAGTAGGGTGTGAAGTGTGAAATGTGAAGTGACTAAAGAATAATTCCACATTACACACTACACACTACACATTTTAACAATAGGTACTAAGTTATGTACGGTGATAATTCTACTCCGATTTTTCCTACCGAAGATGCTCTCACGATGATCCGCCTGGCTCTTGCCGAAGACGTGCGCACGGGTGACGTGACCAGCGAATGGACGATTCCTGCCGACCAGAAGCAGCATGCCCGCCTGATAGCCAAAGAAGATGGCGTGCTCGCAGGCCTTCCGGTGATTGAACTCGTGTTCCAGGAACTCAAGGCGAACGTGAAGGTGACGCTCCACAAGAAAGACGGCGATGTCGTGAAGAAGGGTGACCTGATTGCCGAAATGGACGGAACGACGCACGAACTCTTGACGGGCGAACGCACGCTTTTGAATTTTATCCAGCAGCTTTCCGGCGTGGCGACTGTCGCGCATACCTTCCAGGAAGCCTTGAAGGCGGGGAAGACCAAGGTGCTCGATACCCGCAAGACGGTTCCCGGATTCCGCACGCTGCAGAAGTACGCCGTTCGCGTGGGTGGCGGTTCCAACCACCGCATGGGCCTCTTCGACATGGTGCTGGTGAAGGACAACCACATTGCAGCAGCAGGTGGCGTTCTCGAAGCGCTCGAAGTGGTGAAGAAGAATAACAAGCAGAACTTGATGGTCGAAATGGAAGTCGAAAATTTTGACCAGCTGCGTGCACTCCTGAACAAGGGCGTTGACGTCATCATGCTCGACAACATGAGCAACGAGATGATGGCCGAAGCCTTGAAGATTATCAAGGAAAGCGGCGACAAGTGCCTGGTCGAAGGTTCCGGCAACATGACGCTCGAACGCGCCAAGGAAATCGCGACACTCGGTCTCGATTATATCTCGGTGGGCGCTCTTACACACAGTGTAAAGGCTCTCGACATTTCGATGAGAATTTAAATTTGGCCGAAAATTAAGAAAAGAGAAGCCTAAAGTGGTCGGTTTTTTCCGACAGGAAAAACCGGTTTCTTAATTGAACTTTTTT
>NZ_CAMGVQ010000029.1:0-44589 GCF_946062555.1 uncultured Fibrobacter sp. | reverse complement strand
GGAATGGTGGCTCCCATTTTTCCGGACTGGCGGCTCCGCCGCACCGGAATAATCATTAAGCATTGTTTATTCTGTCAAACATCTACATCAGAACTCATCCAACTAATAATTTCTTGTTCTAGTTTAATTTTGTTATTTAGCATATATGTTGCAATATCAACATATTTTCCGACTGCAATTAAAGATTCCGCTTTTTTGATGTCGTTAGATTCAAAAGACTTGGTATAATTCCGATATTTTTTCAAACTTTTAACATCCATACAATAAGGCTTAAAATCTATCTCAGTTTTTTTTCTGAGATTTTCAAGAATATAAAAGCCATCGGGATCAATATCGCCAAAATGATAATACAAAATATTCTTTGATTGGTTTTGATCAAATATTTTTTTCAGCAGCACTTGTTTGATGCTGTTATGATAACCACTCAAATACAAGAAGAATACATCTGTACCTCGCACTCGATTAAAAGAAGTCAGGTTTTCAATAGTCATCACAGTTTTGTTGAGAATATCAATTTCATCAATATCGCTAACTTCTGTTGAGGGTAAGGCCAAAGCCTTATTTTGCATCACATCTAATATTCGACCATCAGTAAATTTTATTTTTGCACTTCCTTTGAAATAGATGTAAGAAGGATTTTTATAAACATTCAAATTTTCCAAAATCGTGTCATAAATTTCTTTGGTTTCCTCCAAACCATCTATGATTTCATGAAAAATCCCGCTTTCTTGAAGAATTTTGCAAACTTTCGTACGATAGATTTTTTCCCATTTCTTGGAATCATGGAGAACTTCGATAGAAAGTTCTCGCTCTAGTATTTCAGGATGATCCGAAAGGATGTAATCAAGCAAATTTATGATATTAGCCGATTCTTCCAAAGGGTATGCGGCCTTTTTATCCGCCTCGATACGACTGATTTGCGTTTTGCAGAAATCGACAATAACAGAATTCTTTGAGAGAAAACTTCTGAAAAAATTAAGCTCTTCTTGTTGTTGAAGTTTTCTTTCTTTTACACCCAGAATATTGCGCACTTTTGGCCAATAATCATCGGTCGTATTGGCTGAAATTTTTACAACATGTTGATTTCTGCTTTCCGTAGAAATCAGGTTTTCAGACTCAAGATTCTTTAACTCTTTTTCAAAATCCTCAATTGAATTAACATCTTCAAAATCATCGTTATATTTGGGGTAAACATCTGTCGGCGCTATAGAAAACGTCTGGCGAACAAAGTTTTCGCCCTTATAGGTTTTGCTACCTTCATATTTATGCAAAAGTTTTTCTAGAATCAGTTTTTGACGACTATTTAAATTCATACTACGGCCTTTCGCAACCCTTCTTCGGCGATGGTATATTTTCCATCAGAATACAGAGCAACCGTATTATCAATATGGCTACCAATGCTATCTATTTTTTCTGGTGGAGCGGCGTAGAACACCTGAAAGTGATTTTCTTCTAAGAACCGAACCATCTGTTCAATACGTTCCTTAGATAAAGCCGAGAACGCTTCATCTATAAATGCCAAACGAGCACAATTCTTATCCTTTGGATAGAACTGCATTAAACTAGCGGCAAGAATGATGAAATAAGGAGTTTGTTTTTCGCCACCACTAGCAGAGCCTTGCTTCTGGGAAAGGTTCATTTCTTCACCAGTTTTACGACGAATACTCATGTCGTAAACAAAATAATTTCTGTAATCAGAGTATTCCATTTCATCGGAACCCTGCTGCAAAATATCATCCAAAAATTTCTGCACATCAGCATTGAACTTTTCTTGAGAAACCTTCTGTGGATTGAAAAAGTCCGGATCTTTGACATAACTTTCAAGATTGTTACAAATATCGAAGAAAATCTTTCGATCCGATCTCTCTTCCATTTTAAATTGATAAAAGTCAATGCCAAAAGGAATTTTCTTCAATTCCCTATTGATGACATCAATTTCTTCCTTAGCCTTTTCAATATTTTCTTTCAGTTCCGCAATAAAATCGTGAAGGAATGCATTGCGAAGCTTTGTAGAGGCAACTTCCAATTTATTCTTCGCTTCATCAAGTTTTGCATTGGCAATGTCGCGATACTCTTCACGATAGAATGGAATATAGGCTACGCCGCGTTCGTTCAAATCCTTTCCGGCAAGTCTATTGTATTCAAGTTGAATGTCTTCAAGAGATTTTTCTTTGTCTTTCAAGTCGGACGTTGCATTTTTTATCGTCTTTTCAGCAATAACGATTACATTGTTTTGCTGTCTCGTCATCTGATTATATAAATCAAGCATTTCCTTTTCAAGTTCAAGATTTGTCTGGAGCAACCCTTGATAATCAGCCATCCGATTTTCAATACTCTGAGTCAAAGTTGCAATGGACTGATTATTTACATTTTGAGAAGTTTCATTCTTCCCTAATTCTCTATCAATACGTGAAAATTCATTTTGTAGATTATTGACCTTATCGGTCGCCATCTGAATTTCTTGAATAGCGCGAAGCATCTCAGGACTTTTCTTAAGATCTTCTATTTCATTTGCAATCTGTCCAAGTAGCCCTTTCAACTGCGGGACTTTTTCTACAGACTCAAAATCATATTCTTCTGGTTCCCATTCAATATTGTCACACAAGCGCAACAAATCACTAAATACATTTATTTGGTCGATAAGTCTTTGCAAATCTTTTTCTTTTCGTTCTCTTTCTCGCAGTTTCAACTGCAACTGCAATTCAACGACATTTTTGCCCAAGCAAGGAACAACGTCATTGATTTTCATCATTGATGCCGCGTAACTCTTGGCCAGCATGCCATCTTTCATCAAACCACCCTTCGGATGATCGTGAAGTTCTTCGATAGTATTGCAAAGATGTATTCCGTTCAGTAAATAATTGGCATACTTACGTGCAGCCTTATTTTGGATTTCCAAAATTTCTGCGGCAGATTCCTTTTCAATATCGCTATCGGGAATTTTGTCAGACAAAACGACATTTGCGTTAGTGAGCTTTTTATCCTTCAAAATTCTTAAGGCGACATCACAATATTCGTCATCAACAATTAGGTAATAACGTTTACGACCAAGGAAAGTTTCTATAGCCCTATGCCAGTTTTCATCCTTGATTTCTTCCACCAATTCTGCAAAGAAACGAACCTCAGACTTTATGGAACGACTTCCAAATTCATCTTGAATTGTTTTTTTAGCATATTCGGCATCTCGCGGGAAAATGATTTTCTTAGACTGCAAATCTTTGATATCTTTTTCAATATCAGAAAGGGCGTTAATACATTCTTTCTTCTTGTCTTCTAAACGAACTTTATCAGCCGAATATTGATCACAAGCAGCTTTGATTTGATCCCCAAATTCAATAAAGCGAGTTTGTTTTTCAAATGGATCGATTCCCGGCTCTGCCAGATTCTTAAGAACTTCCTGAGATTCTCTAAATATCTGGACATCATTTTCAATCTGAGGAATCAATTGCGTTATCGCAATTTGGAGATTTTTCAAATTAGCAATAGCAGATTCGCATTTTTCAATTTCATCTTTACACTTCTTAAGTTCATTATTTTTATCATTTAGCGAATCACTAAGTGTTCTATTTGAATTCTCAACTTTAGTAAGATTTTTACGAGCAACCTCTAACTCCGAGTCAACGGATTTTTTTTGCTTTTCAAGCGTTCCCTTTTCAAGTTCTAACGTTTTTGAACGAATTTTGCATTGTTTTAATTCCTGCTGATCTTTTTGAAGAAACTGATAGCTATACATCATCTTACGAATTTTCATGTATTTCAGCTGTTTTTCGTAAGCAAATGTTGCTGTTTCAATTTTTTCCAAAAGTTCCTTACGCTTTTGGTTATTCTCCAACATTTGAACAGCTTCACTATAATGATTTTTCTGTTCTCTCAAAGATTGTAAAGAATTCACATCATTCTGCACAAGTACAGAATCCTTCACAAACTTTTCAACATTTTTTTCTGGCTTAAAAGCCATCATCTTTAAAATTTTTTCAACATATTTTTTAAATTCGCCATCATTTACGCGAAGCCCCAAAGCTCTCGCAATCTGAGGTTTTGCTTTATCACGTCCCAGCATTTCTGAAGCTTTTACTGGAACACCCTTTCTAGTGAGATTTCTTCCGCTGGCAACACTTAACTTTCCATTTTCAATAGACCTGAAATTAAAATCATCAATCTTTGCATTCTGGAAAATAAACCATTTAGATTCGGCAGAATCCTGCGCGGAACGAGATTCAATGTTCACGCCAACAACAAAATCGCCTTCTGTAGGGGAATTAAATTCCATTACAATATAACTGACAACCGCATCTTTTCGAAGGTATCTGTTGGAACCGTTTGTCTTGCGGTCACCATGAATGTAAGCATTTACCGTTCTTTCTTTATCGTCTGCAGCACGATTGAACTGCGTATTGGCAAACAGCAAATAAGACATTGCGTCGAGTATTGTGGTCTTTCCAGTGCCGTTAACACCAGTAAATAGGGTTGAGCTACCCAACTCGATACAAACATTTTGGAAGCAAGACCAGTTTATCAACAGAAGTTTCTTTGCGGTTTTACGGTATTCCATTATTATGCCTCCTCGCCTTCCGCATCAAAGTCTTCGTCAGTCACATCCTCGCTTTGAGGGCCTGCATTCATCATTCTTTCTCGCACACTCGTAACAAACGTGGCAAATTCAGATTCATCTAAAGCAAATTGAATAGACGGATAAAGAACAATCAAGCGTTCATTGTCAGGTGCATTCCAATTGACAAAGATTAAGTTGTATCTTGCAAAAAGTTGTAACGCAGTTTTTAGATTACTTTTAACGTCAAAAGCGCCCTTGAATTCAAACTTTTCCAATTCAGCATTCAATTCTGGGAAAGTCGCCGTGATTTGCTTGGATAAGGAGCCTGATTGAACCTTATCCATATACAAGGTCCACAAGCAACAGAGAATGATGCTTTGGAATTTATTGAATCTCTGCTTGGAAACAACAACATCGACACTTTTATTCTGAAGCATCACAACTCCATTGTCCTTCACAACAATATCAAAGCCCATCAAGTTCAAATAATCCGAAAAAAGCCCTTCGTTTGATTTAACAAAGAAGAACATCTTGCGATTATCATCGTCTATGTCTCGAACAATGAAGGTTTCTTTCAAAAGTCGGCGGCAACACTTTTTAAACACCAACTGTTCAGAAGCAGTGAGATCGTCCCACATCTCATTAATTGTTGACATCTTTTTTTGCCCTCCAATGCCGAATCTTAAATTCGTCTGATTCGACAAAATCTTCATCAATTTCTATCAGGTATCCGTTTTCGCGAGCGTACGTCACAGCAGCCATAGATGCAAGGACATCTTTTTTCTCGTTTATGGTAAGGTTAGAACTATCAAACTTTCCATTGGTTGATCGAGAGTCTAAGAACTTTTTCATCAGCTCTTTGGAATATGGATTGTACGATTCCTTTTGCAATTGCCGTTTCTGGCGTTCTCGTTCTTCAACGCTCATTTCAACAACATCAGCTTCGATATTCGATTGAATACTCTGATTTTTATGCGGATATTGCAGAGACGTTTTGTCTACAAACTCATAATCATGAATATGGAAAAGATACTGGATTTCTTCATCTATCTTATTCAACTTATCTTCATCAAAATTATGGACTAGATATCGTATAGTTTCTTCTACATTTCCACGGTTATCCTTACCCTTATTTCGAAGAATACGTTCTCGTGCAATCGCAATTTTAATATACGCATTAATTTGATCCTTAATACGTTTCATAATCTTATTGTAATCGTCATGGATAAAGCGTCTTGTACTATCCAGCATCCTTAAAACCTTATCTTCCGCTTCAACTCTAGCACAGCCTTCTTCATCCATAACACTTTGTGTAAGAGATCCAAAATACCCAATTCCCTTAAAATCCTCTAACCGTCTAGAAATTTTTTCTCGATACAAATGGATATTTTGTTGCTGAACAAGGCGCGAATACTCTTTGATAAAGTCACCGTCACAATATTTGATGATATTCTCCGTCAAACTGACCAAGGAGCCTTCTCGGAGCATGCCCTCAATGATTTTTTTGATAGAGGTGGCAAGTTTCTTCAGTGCCGAGGAAAGTTTGCTGGCTTCATCATACACTGGCGTCAGAATCAACTTGTAGGGATTCTGTTCCCCCTGGGCCCAATGTTCTAATGTGTAAAAAATAGTATTGATAGAAACGGAAAATTCCAATCGTGTAGGACGCTTCAGTTTTTCAATAAATTGGGCCAATGCTATGCCGTTATCAGGCATAACTATTGTCTTTTCAAGCGTAGTATCATCCGTTTCTTCTTCTAACCATCCAGCTTGAACAAAACGCCTAATAATAAAATTCGCCTTTATATTCCAATCGGACTCTAACCCTAATTCAGATGCGTCATCACCTTGAATTTCAATATGGTTTTCCAATAAGTATGCAGCTATTGTATCACGAACGATGTCTCGAAGAATCCTATATGAAATTTCATTGTCAAATAAGTTGTAAATCTTTAGTAGCAATTCTGAATAAACGGCTTGATTTCGGTTCTTGCTGCCAAGAACCGTAAAAAAGTCGCTAGGAACAACATCGAAAACGCTAAACATATTCGCAATAAAATATACCCAATTTTTTTGACAATTTAGTGACAAAAAACTTTATCTTGATGTTATAAGTGTATTTTGAATAGTTTTTGAAAGAAATCAGGTGTTGGGCTTGTATTTGTAGCTGACAAGAAGGGATGGGTAGGCTGTTCCGCCATTTTATATAGAATTTACTGTGACATTGCAAAAAAAAGTCACAGTAAAATGTCACAGCAAGTTTTCCAATACCCGCATTTTAAAACCGAAAAAAATTTTCAACGAAATACGGAATATTCATAAAATGTCCGAATTTTATTGAAATTTTGGGAAATCCAGCTCGCAGTTCAAACGCTTGACGCCCAAAAACAGCGAGTATAGATTTGGGGTATGACTTACTATTTTATCAGCGATCTACATCTCGATTTCTATGTGTCGCCAGTGTTTCGCACAATCGACATACTGCGTATGGAATTTGAAGACTTCTTTGAACGCCGCTTCTTGCCGGCGGATGCGTGCTGCATCGCGGGCGATATCGCGAACGATTACTTTACTTATGTGGAGTTCCTGAAGTTCATTGCCGAAAAATACAGTGCGGTTTACGTGTGTTTCGGGAACCACGACATCATCACTGAGCATCTGGGGCGCTTCGGAGCAGACAAGGAATTTGCTACATCCGAGAGCAAGATAAAGTACTTCCTTGCTGAAGCAGGAAAAATCCCGAACATTCAGTTGCTCGAAAACCGCATCGCAGAAGGCGTTGCGGGTTGCATGGGTATGTGCGATTTTAAGTACAAGCATTCGCCTGCCGCGTCCGAAATTGCGAACAAAATCCTGTGGGCGACACGCTGGTTCGACGCTCGTCACTGGAAATACATGCAGAACAACGCCGACAAACTCTGGCGGCATTATGACATTGTATTTCGCGAACTTACTGCACAACGCCCGAAAATCATGATGTCGCACTTTCTTCCGCTGGAATTCAAAATGCCCGAACGGTACCGGCAAGACCCCTACTCAAACTTCTTCTATTTCCACGGGGCGGATTATCTTGAGAACCTGGATGACGGGAGTATTTGGCAAGCAGGCCACACGCATACCGCCATCAAGCGAGAGTACATTGACAAACTTGGCAAAAGGCACTTGCTGCTGTGCAATCCCGTGGGCTACCCCGACGAGAACCCCTTCGCAGAATATGGGCTAAAACGGGAAGATTTCTTGGTGGAGATGGAGTGAAAAAGGCTTTTTTTGCGTAAATTTACGATTTTCATGCGTTCTATTAACATTTTTCTTGCTTTTAACATTTTGAAATGTTAAATGGGTATAAAGAGCATGTCTCTGATTTGGAACGCTCCATCTGCGATGCCATAATTTTTTCCGTATTTCGTTGAAAACTTTTCCCGTCTGCAGCCCCATTCCCTCGCAAAAATCTATATTGCGCAAAGATACACAGGAACGATTATGACCGACGTTGAACTTAAGAACTTGAAAGACCGTCTTTGGCATTCTGCCGATATGCTCCGTGCGGGTGCGCACCTCGCCGCAAACAAGTACGGACAGCCGATTCTTGGCCTCATATTTTTGCGCTATGCCGACATTTTGTACAAACAGCACAAAGACGAAATCAACGCCGAGTTCGAAAAGCTCAAGGGCACACGCCGTGCCCGCACCCTGAAAGACATCTCCATCGAAAAGTGCGGTTTCTACCTGCCGGAATGTGCCTACTTCGACGCCATCAACGACGCCCCGGATGACGCCAAGAAGGCGACCCTCGTAAAGAAGGCGATGAAGGCCATCGAAGACGAAAACGAAAAGATGGAAGGGGTACTCCCCAAGGATGTTTACGCGCAACTCGTTCCCGAAGAAGAACCGGAACTGCTCTCGAAAATCGTGCGCGTGTTCAAGGACATTCCCGAAGACATCAGCATCGACTTGTTCGGCGAAATCTACGAATACTTCCTGGGCAACTTTGCACTCGCCGAAGGCAAGGACGGCGGAACATTCTATACCCCCGCAACGGTTGTGCGCTACATGGTGAACGTGTTGCAGCCCCACGGCATCAACAAGAAATTCCTGGACCCCGCTTGCGGTTCGGGCGGTATGTTCGTGCAGGCGGCTCGCTACATGCACCGCCACAATGCCAGCGCCGAAAACGACACGGCGATGAATTTCCGCTGCTACGGCGTAGAAAAGGAACCCGACACCGTAAAGCTCGCGAAGATGAACCTGCTGTTGAACAACGTGCGTGGCGAAATCACCGAGGCGAACTCCTTCTACAGCGACCCCTACAATGCGGTAGGGCAATTTGATTACGTGATGGCAAATCCTCCGTTCAACGTCGATGAAGTCGTCGTCGAAAAAGTCCAGAAAGACGAACGCTTCAGCACTTACGGCGTGCCGCGTAACGCGACAAAGTCCGCAAAGAAGGGCACCGACAAAAAGGAAACTGTGCCCAATGCGAACTACCTTTGGATTGGCTACTTTGCGACCGCACTGAACGAAAACGGCAAGGCTGCACTCGTCATGGCTAATTCCGCAAGCGATGCGGGCAAGAGCGAATACGAAATCCGCAAGAAAATGGTCGAAGAAGGAATTATCAGCCAGATGGTGACGCTGCCTTCGAACATGTTCAACTCGGTGACGCTCCCGGCAACGCTCTGGTTCTTCGACAAGCAAAAGGCAAACAGCAAAAAGAAAGACGAAATTCTCTTCATTGACGCGCGCAACGTGTTTACGCAGGTGGACAGGGCACACCGCAAGTTCAGCGATGAACAGATAAAGAACCTCGCCGTCATCAGCCGACTCTACGAAGGCGATACGCAATTGTTCAAGGACCTGCTCAAGGAATACAGGGATAACCTCAAGAACGCCCCCACAAACAGCGACGACAAGGAAGTCAAAACCAAGGATTACTGGCAGGCGCAAATCGACTGGCTCGCCGAACGTTTCCCCAACGGCAAATACCAGGACGTAATCGGGCTCTGCAAGGTCGCGAAAATCGACGGCGAAGACGGAATCAAGGATCAGGATTACTCGCTGAATGCCGGTCGCTACGTGGGCGTGGTGATTGAAGACGATGGCATGACCGAAGCTGAATTCAAGCAGACCATGCTTGGGTTGAACGACGACTTCACGAAACTAAGCGCCGAAGCGAAGAAGTTGGAAAAAGAAATCGCCGAGAATTTGAATGCGTTATTTTAGGAACAAAGGGGAAAGCCTTCCCCTCGCTACAGCCACTTGTCATTCCCGCATCCTTCGCTGTCATTCCCGCGAAGGCGGGAATCTCCAAGTGTCTTACGCTACCCCTTCTGCGGGGACACCCCGCAACACCCCAGAAACGTCATTGCGAGAAGCGTTGCGATAGAGAAAATCGAAGAATCTTGGAAAAGTTAAATATGAATACTACTTGGGAAATTGTGAAATTAGATCGTTTTTTTGTTATAAAGAAGGGACAAACTATAACAAAAAAAGACTCTAATCCCGGCATTTATCCTGTCATATTAGGTGGTCGCGAACCGGCCTACTATATTGATAAATACAATCATACGGGAAAAGCGATAGTAGTTTCTCGAAGTGGAGCATCTGCAGGTTATGTTTCCTTTTGGAATGAACCGATATTTGTGACGGATGGTTTTCTCATAGAACCAAAAGATGACGTAAACTATGAATTTGTTTATTACTTATTAAAGCTCAAACAATCTCAACTTCTCGGTTCGCAACGTGGAGCAGCGATCCCTCATGTAACGCCAAATCTTTTATATAATGTTCAAGCGTTTTTTCCTCCGTTGCCAACTCAAAAGCAAATCGCCTCCATTCTCTCCGCTTACGACAACCTGATAGAAAACAACAATAAGCGAATCAAAATCTTGGAACAGATGGCGGAGAACCTTTACAAGGAATGGTTCGTTCGCTTCCGCTTTCCCGGCCACGAAACTACACGATTCGTGCCTAGCAATATGGGAAAAATCCCTTCAACATTTACCCTTGCTAAAATGCAAGATGTGTTTGAATATTACATTGGTGGTGGCTGGGGAGAAGATGAATATAGTTCAGATTTCCCTGTAGAAGCAAAAGTAATTAGAGGTGCCGATTTCCCATTTGTAGAACGAGGCGATTTAGGCACATGTCCCAATCGTTTTCACAAGGAAAGTAATTACAAAGCACGCAAATTAGAGCCCGGTGATATAATTCTTGAAGTTTCTGGTGGAACCGCAGAGCAGCCTGTCGGAAGAACGATATTGGTTTCTCAGCAAATGCTGGATCGATTTAACGGACAAGTTATATGTGCTAGTTTTTGCAAATTGGTTAGATTGAAAAAAGAAAAGATATCTCCTGTTTATTTTTATTATTGGATGCAATTTCTGTACGAAACAAGAATTATTGATCGCTTCCAACTTCAATCTACGGGAATTATAAATTTCAAATTCGAATATTTCTTGAAGAAAGGCGATGTAATGCTTCCACCTTCTGAAATAATGAAAAAATTTGAAGACCTGGTTTCACCTATCCATGCACAAATAGAAAAACTTGCCATGGAAACAGAGAACCTCATCAAACAGCGCGACCTGCTCTTGCCCCGCCTCATGAGCGGCAAACTCGCGGTATAACCATCGTGGGTTTATAACAAATCTGCCAAACTTCTCTGATTTTTGGCAAAAATGTTATAAATGTCGTCTTTCAAAAAATTTGCGTTGTCTTTTTAAGGATAAAATGCTAATTTAAACTTGAGCCTTAGGAGATGAAATGGCAACAAGAATACCTTTGAAACTAAATGACCCGAAATTGGTTTCGGTTTCATTTGAACTTCGCTTTGAAGCGAGTGAAGTGTATTCTGATTTGGTTGCACTAAATCTAGCCAATGCACTCGTTCAGCAGGGTAATGGATCGCTGTTCCAACTTCCTATAATGCAGTTGCCATCCATAGCTCGTAGTAGCGATTTGAATTTCCGCTATTCCCCTATTTTTGGTGTAAAAATGGGGGATATGATGGTTCAAGTCGGTCCTCGTGTGCTGGTTGTTAATGTGGACAACTATCCGGGTTGGGCAAAATTCTATCCCGTGATTAGAAATGTTCTTGATAATACTGCAACTCTTCGAAATAAAACGGAACGAATTGGATTCCGCACAATCAACTTTTTCGAAGGTCAGGATATAGAAAAGAGTTTGATTACGACTGTGCAAAACGGCTTGGATTTACAAAAAACTAGCTGCAATTTCTCTTTAGTTTATAAAGACAATAATTGCCGAACGCGTTTTTCTTTTTCGAATGATGCAAAAATGTCGAAAAATGGTCAAGCCGAAAAGTTAGGGTCATTCATTGATGTTGACTCCTTCTTCGAAGGTAATCCTGAAAATGTTGATGGAACTATAAACTATTTGCATACGCTTGCAAAAAAGGTCTTTTTTGAATCGTTAAAGCAAGAATTCGTTGATTCTATGGGGCCGGTATATGGTGACAACTGAAAATAGAACTCAAATATCAACTTATTCTACACCAAACGTTTCAACCGTGGTTGTGCTCGGGTTGGCTGCGATTACTGCTTCTGCATCGCCGGTTGTTTCGTTGGATCATTCTGCATCGGTAACTCCGCCAACAATGCTGGATTTATTTGAATACCAGATGAATCGCAAGTTTGTGGTGCTGCAAGAGAAAATCAATCAGTTTGGTTTGTTGAAAAGAGATTGGAATGGCTACGATGCTGCTCCTATTCCATCTACTGCTTTAGATGACGCGAAGTTGTTTTTGCAGAGCCTTAGAAGTAGCAATATAGACCTCAATGGATGGGAAGTTTTCCCGACTGCTAGAGAAACGATTCAGTTTGAAAAGACTGTTTGTGAAAATTACATTGAAATCGAAGTTTATTCGAACGGACGTTTTGCTTATTACTCCGAAGGTCGTGAAAACCTTGAAATAGAATCTATCAGTATAAAAGAAGCGATGGAGAAAATTTCGGGTGTCTTTGGATGAAAAAGGAAATATTTTAAAAGGTTATGTTGAAGACGGGGAACACCTATTTCGAGGTGTTCCTAATCAGCCTTCCTTCATCAAAGAAGACGGCTCTATAACTTCAGCCATTCTTAAAGATTCTCATGGAGGCGTTTCTGTAGATAGAGATGGTGGCAGAAACGACTCCGATGTAATCGCTTTTTTCTGCAAAACTCAAAAGGATTTAGGAAAGAACATTTCTTATTCCAAATTTCTCAAAATGCCTGTTTCTATAGTCAGGCAAAATAAATGCGATGTCACTGCAGTACCCCTTGATAATAATCCCTATCACGCAGAAATAACTCAGAATGGTAGCGGGGAATTAAAAAGAGGTGACATCAAAAACATTATAAAACAAAGTTTTGTTTTAGACAATCCGGTTTGATAATGAAGTCCTTTATTTCCGAAGACGATATCGAACAGGCGATTCTCCAGATGCTGGAATCGCCGGAGTTCGGTTACGATGTGGTCCGTTGCGATCCGTCTCCGGAAAAGATGGATGTGTTGCCCGATGGCACGGGACGTTCTAGCAAAAAGCAGTGCGTTTTGCCCGGCATTTTGCGCGAGTCGCTCACGAGGCTCAATCCCGAAATTCCCGCAAACAAACTAGACGAAATTGCGCAGGATTTGGTCCGCGACTATTCCGGCACCGACATGACGGCGACAAACTACGCTCTCTACAAGAAAATCCGTGACGGTGTGCGCGTTCCGTTTGTCAAGGACGGCAAGCCGGATTTTGGCGATGTTTCGCTTATCGATTTTGCCAACTCCGAGAACAACACGTTTACTGCCGTTTCGCAGATGTGGATTCAGGGGCACTATCATTTTCGTCGCCCCGATGTTCTGGTGTTTGTCAACGGATTGCCGCTAGTCTTTATCGAACTGAAAAACAGTACCGTCAAGATTGAAGAAGCCTACAACAAGAACCTCCAGGATTACCGGAAAGAAATCCCGAACTTGTTCGCCCTGAACCAGGTGTGCGTTCTTTCGAACGGCTTTGAAACCAAGCTGGGTGCGTTCAACGCAAGCTACGACTACTTCTTTGAATGGCTCAAGAAAAGCGAAGACGACAAGATTGACCGCAAGTATATCCGCGGTGAGGGCGTAAGCGCGCAATACATGGTCAGGAGTTTGCTCGACAAGGCAACCCTTATTGACTACATCGAAAACTTCATCCTGTTCCAGAACGGGTCCATAAAGATTATCGCCAAGAACCATCAGTTCATGGGCGTAAACAACTTGTGCCGCACCGTAGAGAACCGCAAGGAACTGGACGGCAAGTTGGGCGTATTCTGGCATACGCAAGGGAGCGGCAAGAGTTACTCGATGGCGATGTTTGCCCGTAAGGTCAAGCGTAAGTTCAGTGGCAACTTCACGTTCCTTATTATCACCGACCGCGAAGACCTTGATACGCAGATATACAAGAACTTCTTGCGGACAGAAATCATCGGACCGCAAGATGAATGCCAGCCCAAAAACGGCGAACAGCTTCGTGAATACCTGCAAGGGAATAAGCCCTTTATATTCACGCTGATTCATAAGTTCGGTTACGACAAGGGTAAAAAATACCCTGTCCTTTCTACCCGTGATGATATTTTCGTGTTGGTGGATGAGGCGCACCGCACGCAGTACAAGACTCTTGCCGAAAATATGCGCACGGCGTTGCCGAATGCGAACTTCGTTGCGTTTACCGGCACTCCGCTATTGGGGAGCAAACGCCTGACGAACCAGTGGTTTGGCGACTATGTTTCGGAATATAACTTCGCGCAGTCTGTGGAAGACGGCTCGACGGTACCGCTGTTCTATAGCCGCCGCGTTCCTGAAGTTGGCCTGCAAAACAACTTTCTCGATGACGATGTCGTGACGATTATCGAAGATGAAAATCTGAACGATGCCGAAGCCAGACTGCTTGAAAATACTAGTTCCCGCATTCTGGAGGTCATCAAACGCGAAGACCGCCTGGATAAAATTGCCCGGGATATCGCACACCACTTTCCGCGTCGTGGGTTCCTCGGCAAGGGTATGGTCGTTTCGGTGGACAAGTTCACCGCAGTAAAGATGTTTGACAAGGTTCAGCATTACTGGAAAAAAGAAAAGACCGCACTGACCATCGAACGGAATAACGTTGTCAAGGACAGCGAAGATTACAACCGCCTGACCGCCATATTGAACTACATGGATAAAGTAGAGATGGCGGTCATTGTCTCGGAAGAAGCTGACGAAAACGAAAAATTCAAGGCGCAGGGGCTCGATATCACGGCTCATCGCAAGAAAATGAACGAGATTACGCCTGAGGGCAAAGATATCGAGGACCGCTACAAGGATCCCGAAGATAACTTGCAACTTGTGTTTGTGTGCGCCATGTGGCTAACGGGTTTCGACGTTCCGAACCTTTCTACGCTTTACCTTGACAAGCCGATGAAGAACCACACGCTGATGCAGGCCATCGCCAGAGCAAACCGTGTGTATCCGGGAAAACCGTGCGGTATCATCGTCGATTACGTAAACGTATTTAAGTTCATGAAGCAGGCGTTGGCCGCATACGCCATTGGCGATGACGGCACTGAATTCCCGGCCAAGGACATTGACGAATTGATCGGCTATATTGACGCTTGCATTGACGAAGCCGATAAATTCCTGTTGGAACGGAATATCAATATCGAGAAAATTCTGGACGGAGCGTCCACGTTCGATAAGCTGGATGAATTCCGCAACGCTTACGACACCATCATTTCTGTTGATGAGGATGTCAACAAGTTTAAGGTCATTCTGAACACGCTGATGAATCTTTACGAAGCATCCAAGCCGGAAATTTTCGAACGCAACTGGAACAACCCAAAGTTCAGCCCGCTTGTTTATTTGCACGGACTATTCTTCAGGCTTATTGACGATGAAAAGATTGAAAAGGCCCGCAAACGCATGGGCGATTTGCTGGATAGTAGCGTTTCGTCGGAAAGCGTGAAGATTGATGACGCAACCGAAATTCGTGATGTGTCGGCTACCGGAACGTATATGCGTGGTTCCAAACTGATTGATCTTTCAAAAATTGATGCTGAAGGACTGCGTAAAGAAATCAAGCAGGCAAAATACAAGGCCGTCGAAATTAACGACTTGAAAGAGTTTATCGAAAAGGCCTTACGGCAAATGATAAACCGCAATGTCACGCGCATCAAATTCTCGGAACGGTTCCGCAATATCATCAACCGCTACAATGCGGGCGGCACCGAAAACGAGGATTATTACGAGCAGTTGGTAAAGCTCGTTGAAGAATTGAAAAAAGAAGATTCTCGCTCGGCGACAATGGGCTTGAGTGACGAAGAACTTGAAATATTCGACCTTCTCGTGATGGGAAAAAGGCTGACGAATGCGCAGGAACAGGAAGTCCTGCTAACCTCCAAGGCCTTGTTCCAGAAATTGCAGGAAAACCGACAGAAGATTCTCGTGGTGGACTGGTACAAAGACGAACAGACCCGCGCTAAAGTCAAGAGTACGATCGAAGAAGTTCTCGATGCACAGGATCCTCCGCGTCTACCCGATTGCTATGACATTGATTTATTCAACGTCAAAAGCAACCTGCTCCTGAACCACTTCATTGATATGGCCGTGCAGGGCTATGGCTGGGCAAGAGGCGAAGTGGGGTAGCGCCCCCCAACCCCCGTCTTTTTTCTGCTTTTTTACGAAAAATTCCACGATTGTCATCTTTTGACATCCGAAGAATGTATCTTTACGGTTGAGGATCGTTTTCTGGAGATTATGCTATGCGAAATGTGAAATTGTTGCTAATCGGGCTGCTTGTCGCCGCTGTCTATGCTGTGGCTGGTGGAACGGCGTCGTTTGTCGCTAAAAAGAGTAAAACGGGGGAGTTCGCGTTCTCGGAAGCGACGCAGCAAGCTTTTTTAAAGGATTGTTCTGCAAATGCAAACGAGTGGGTGTGTGGATGTGTGCTTGGTCAATTGCAGGGTTCGTATGGCGAAAAGGAGTATCTAAAGCTTGATGCTGATTTGCGGAAAGGCCGTGAAAACTACGATTTTACGGAATTTCTCTCAAAGGCCGTGGCTGAATGCGACGAGGAATACGAAACGACTGCTTCGCGGATAACCGAGGAAGATGCGAGGGCGTATGTGGAAAAATGGATGAAGACCGTAAAAAAGAAAGATTTTATCTCAAGTGTTCCGTTTGAATCGTTGGCCTTTTATGGTAAAAAGGATGGGGAAAAGGTGCTCGGTTGCGTCTATGATCGTTTGGTCAAGGATAAAAAACGGTTTGAACAGGTCATTATGGAAGAAGGGTATCCGGAGGATGTCGAAAGATGGGGGATTGATTATTTTGTTGAGTGCGTGCCTGAAAAGTTAACGCCAGAAATGAAGAAAAACTTTATTAAATATATGAATCAGAACGGAGTGCCTAAATCGATGGTCCAATGCATTCTGAATACATTCGAAAGGGAGTATTCGCTAAAATCGTTTGTCGCAAGTGCAAAAAAAGGCGAGGATATGTTTATTCTTGTGATGACGATGCTAGCGTCAAAGTGCCTTGTAGAGTGACATTCCGCAACAGTTTTCGTCCGGGTAATTTCAAAAACAATTTCACGCAAAAAAACTCCCCCTAACCTGGAGGAGTTTTGAAGACAGAAGGCAAAAGTCATGTTCCCTTCGACATGCTCAGGGAACTTGAATTAGTATTCTTTACTCATACAATCCTTTGCTGAAGTAACGGTCGCCGCGGTCGGGGGCTACGAACACGATGTTTCCGCGGGCGCCCGAGGCGATGAGTTTCTTGGCTGCGGTGAACGCGGCACCCGAAGAGGAACCTGCGAAGATTCCTTCTTTCTTGGCGAGTTCGCGGGCGCCGCCAAAGGCGTCGTCGTCATTGATTTTGATGACCTGGTCCACCAGCGACATGTCCATGGTGTCGGCGATAAAGTCGTTGCCGATTCCTTCGATGTTGTAGTCGCCATGTTCGCCGCCGCCCATAGTAGAGCCGATGGGGTCTGCGAGCACGCCCTTGATGTTCGGGTTCTTTTCCTTGAGCGCTTTAAGGATTCCGCTGAAGGTGCCGCCACTGCCTGCGCCTGCCACCACGTAGTCGATTTGTCCGTCCAAATCTTCGTAGATTTCGGGGCCGGTGGTTTCGTAATGGGCCTGCGGGTTTGCCATATTGCGGAACTGCCTGAGCGAAACAGAGCCCGGAATTTGCGTCAGGAGTTCTTCGGCCTTCTTTTCGGCGCCGAGCATTCCGTCTTCACGCGGGGTGTTGATGAGTTCTGCGCCGAGGGCGCGCATGAGCGTCTGCTTTTCTTGCGAGAACTTGGTGGGCACCACGAATATCACGCGGATGCCGCGGT
Source organism: uncultured Fibrobacter sp. (assembly GCF_946062555.1). Classification (GTDB taxonomy): domain Bacteria; phylum Fibrobacterota; class Fibrobacteria; order Fibrobacterales; family Fibrobacteraceae; genus Fibrobacter. The sequence continues at coordinate 26,688 of NZ_CAMGVQ010000029.1, read as the reverse complement.
TGAGTGCCGCGAAGGCGATGCCGAGGCCGGTGTTGCCTGCGGTGGCTTCCACAATGGTTCCGCCCGGTTTCAGGAGCCCCTTTTCAATCGCGTCGTTTACCATGTAAAGGCCGGTGCGGTCCTTCACGCTGCCCGAGGGGTTCCAGAGTTCGAGTTTAGCAAACAGGTTTACGCCTTCGGGGAGTCCGACATGGTTAAGCTTTACAAGCGGAGTCTTCCCGATTAAAGATTGCATTGATTCGTAGTAATGCATATTACGCTTCCTTCGCGGCGTTGGTGCCGGCGTTCAAATCCAAGATGATGTCATCGACTTTTTCGATGCCTACAGACAAACGAATGAGTCCGTCGGTAATGCCCACCTTCTCGCGGATTTCCTTCGGAATAGAGGCATGGGTCATGGTGGCCGGATGGCATATGAGGCTTTCGACGCCGCCCAGACTTTCGGCAAGCGAAATCAGCTTTAGCGCCTTGAAGAATTTCTTGATGTCGTAGTTTTCGTAAAGTTCGAACGAAATCATGGCGCCGCCGTTCTTGGCCTGCTTCTTGTTGATTTCGTAGCCCTGAGCGTTCGGAAGGCCCGGATAGTACACGTGCTTTACGGCTTCGTGCTGTTCCAAGTAGCGGGCAATGCGTTCCGCATTTTCGGTGTGGCGATCGAGGCGCACGCCAAGCGTCTTGATGCCGCGAATCAGGAGGAACGAATCGAAGGGGCCAAGCACCGCGCCCACGGCATTCTGATTGAATGCCAGCTTTTCCGCGATTTCCTTGTTATTCGTTACGGCGAGGCCTGCCACCACGTCGCTATGGCCGCCCAGATACTTGGTTGCGGAATGCACCACGATGTCGGCGCCAAGTTCCAGCGGGCGCTGCAAATAAGGAGTCATGAAGGTGTTATCGACAATGGTCAGAATTCCATGCTTTTTCGCAATCGCGGCTACCCCTGCCAAGTCCGTTACGGTCAGAAGCGGATTTGCCGGGCTTTCGATAAAGAAAGCCTTTACATCGGGCGTCACCTTGGTATCGAGCGTCGCTAAGTCGGTGGTATCTTCGATAGAATAGGCAATGCCGAGGTTCTTGAATACTTTGTCCAAAACGCGGAAGGTTCCACCGTAGACATTGCTAGAGATAATGATGCGGTCGTCCTGCTTGAAAAGTGAAAGCACCGTAGAAGTCGCCGCCATACCGCTGCCAAAAGCAAAGCCCGCGACACCGCCTTCCAAATCGGCAATCAGCGCTTCGAGGGCTGCGCGCGTGGGGTTACCCGTGCGGGAATATTCCCAGCCGGTATTTTCGCCGAGACCCGCCTGCTTGTAGGTGGAGGTCTGGTAGATAGGAACATTGACAGCTCCCGTGACCTTGTCACCATCGATGCCGCCGTGGATGAGTTTCGTTTCGATATACTTGGAAGTTGACATTTTTTGAAGTCCTTTAGCGCCATGCGCCATTTATTGTTAAAATTCGAATAAAAAAATCCCGCTCCGGAGACATAGCCGAGCGGGAATCTGTTTTAGATAAAAGCCTAAAAACTAGTCGCCCGTTCGACATCGACCCCAACAGCAACAACTCATGTTCATCATGTTAAAAGTCATTTGCTTTTATTTCTATCGTTTATGTAGGGATAATATAGCCAATAAAATTTTCGCTGTCAACCGAAATTGGGTTATTTGGTTATACTATTTTTCTCTGATTAAAGATAGTTTTTATCTATAATATGTTGTTTTAATTATTTACGCGAAATTTGCGTTAAAAATAGAGTGGTAGGTTTTGACGTGGTGGGCGAAATTGCCTCGGGTTGACCCGAAATTAGTTCTCTAAAGCTCTAGAATTTGCCGTAGCGACCAATTCTTGCTGTGCCAGGTTCCTTATTTTACCCTATTTTTGATTGAATTTTTAACTAGTTACGCAAAATTTGCGTTAAAAATTAGTTTTTTTGAGATGTGTTAACTTTTTTTCTTGACTGATGCCTTTGCATAACCTATCTTTGCCTGCGAAACAATTAACCTTAACCACAAGCCGCTAGCGGCGACGCTCATGCCTCAAAGCGAAGCGACTTCATAACCACTATGTACTACGAAAGCATCAAGGTCCTCGACTGCACCATCCGCGATGGCGGTCTCGTCAACAAGCACGACTTCTCTCTTGAATTTGTGCGTCGCCTCTATACACTCCTTTCTGCCGCCGGCGTGGACTATATGGAAATGGGTTACAAGAATTCTCCGGAACTCTTCGACCCCAAGGATTACGGTCCGTGGAAGTTCTGCGACGACGATCTCCTGTGGAAGGTGAAAGACGGCATCGATTCCAACATCAAGATGGCCGTGATGGCTGACGTGGGCCGCGTGAACATGGACGCCGTGAAGCCCGCCAGCGAAAGCCCGTACCAGATGTTCCGCGTGGCAAGCTACGTGAAGAACATCGACAAGGGTATCGAGATGGTGAATGCCTTCCACGACATGGGTTACGAAACAACCCTCAACATCATGGCCGTGAGCCGTGACCGTGGTCCGGAACTCGACGAAGCCCTGCACCAGGTGAACGAAGAATGCAAGGCCGACGTGCTTTACCTCGTCGACAGCTTCGGGGCCTTCTACCAGGAAGACATTGACAAGGAACTGACTCGTTACAAGGGAATCGTGAAGAACAAGAAGTTCGGTTTCCATGGCCACAACAACCAGCAGCTTGCCTTCAGCAACACGATCCAGGCAATTATTAACCATGTGGATTTCCTCGACGGTTCCGTGTCTGGCATGGGCCGTGGCGCAGGTAACTGCACCACCGAGTTGCTCCTCGGTTTCCTCAAGAACCCGAAGTACGACCTGCGTCCGGTGCTCGATGCCTACCAGGAACTTTTCCTCCCGCTCAAGGAAAAGTACGAATGGGGTTACATCATCCCGCAGATGATTACGGGTATGCTGAACCGCCACCCGCAGGATGCTATCGCCGTCCGCAAAACCGAGGATCGCGACAACTACCGCAAGTTCTATAATCATATGATGAACGACTAAGAGGCGAGTGTCGCAGGAACAAGCTAGCTTGTTCCTATGACCGAGGCGACGAGTCGTACCCTTGATTTGAAAATCAAGGGCCACGATTAATAAGGTGAATTGCCAACGACTAACGCTATCCGGGTTTTAGGGCGGAGCCCTAGGCGAAGGGGTAGCGAGCGACTAGCGTGCGTCGTGCGAGCGAGGGGGAAACTTCCCCCTTCTTTTTTTTCTAGTTTGTTTCTCGTGCAGCATCTTTTTATTTTCATCGCCTTTGTCCTTTTGCTCCCGTCGTATTCGCTCGCGGGGGAGTCTTCGGCGAGCGGCGATTCGGTGGCGGTCCCAAAGCGTGAGTCAATTGCTCTCCCGTCGCAGTCCGCCTATATGGGGGCGGGGCTTTCGATCGGACTTGCGGCAGGTGTCTTCAGCCCGATTGACGAATGTGACTGCATGGGAACGTGGCAGGGCCAGCTGGAGTATTTCTATTCGGACTTGGTGAGTGGGAGTTTCGAGGTTCGCTTTTTTGGCGGCGACCTTGACCGCGACAAGATGGTGATGTACCAGCGCTACCGGATTAACGTGCGTTTCCACAATGCCTACGATGATTTTGCATTTTTTGCGGCTCCGTTCCTGGGTCTAGAAAATACGAGCATTTCGGAATTCCGCAAGCAGGTGGTGGACCGGGAAGAGGCGGATTCAAAAAAAACGCGTGCCCGTTTCTGGTGGCAGCAGACGGATGACGAAGATCTTGAAGAAACAGGCGATTCCTCTAAAACGGAGACGAACTGCGGAAAGCTGTTCGCTATGGACGGTTTTTCTATCGGGCTTGGCCTAGGGGGCGGCTATAACGTGTCTAGGCTGTTCGCGGTAACGGGGCTAGTCCAGATCGAGTACAATTTTTCGAAGGACGTGATGTTGAGCCTTGTGCCGGGGGTGGCTTTCAACCTGCTGGAAGTGTGGCCCTGGGCGAAAGGTGTGCTCCGTTCTACATGGATTTCTTTTGAAGTGGGTGGGCAAAGATATGTCCACGGGGGTGTCGAGGGGTGGTCGAACACCTTTTTCTTGGGACTCCAGCTCGGGGCGTAGGGGCTGTTTTGGGGCGGACTGCCTCCCGCAGTTTGACATTTTTTCCTGATTTTCTATATTTGGTGCACCGATTTTTATCGGAACCCTCCCGGGGCCAATGTCGGTTTTCCGGGCGATAGACCAAAGGGACTCATTATATGAGACAATACGAAACGATGGTGATCATCGACGCTATGATCTCTGACGACGCTATCAAGGCCGAAATCGAGACTATCGCCGCCAACATCACCAAAGGCAACGGCGAAATCCTCCGCCGCGACGATTGGGGCAAGCGCAAGCTCGCCTACTCCATCAAGAAGCGCCAGCATGGCTTTTACGTGATCTTCTACTACAAGGCTGAAGCCGCTACGGTCGCCTCTGTGGAAGCCGCTCTCAAGCTGAACGAAAACGTTCTCCGCTGGATGACTCTCGCTGATTATCCGATGAGCGAAATTGTTTACGACCAAACTCAGACCCAGTCCACCGAAGAAATCATCCCGGTTGACGCAGAAGAAGGGGAGGCTGAATAATGGCTTTTGAAGATAAGAAGCAGGCTCCGCGTATCCGCCGCAAGAAGACTTGCTGGTTCACGGAAAACAACATCAAGTTCATTGACTACAAGGACGAAAAGACTCTTCGTCGCTTCATCTCTGAACGTGGTAAGATCATTCCTCGCCGCATTTCTGGCACCTCCGCCAAGTATCAGCGTATGCTGAACGAAGCTATCAAGCGTGCCCGTCAGATGGCTATTCTCCCGTTCGTTTCGGACAGTCTGCGCTAAGGAGGAACTAGACTATGGAAATTATTCTTAAGGCCAACGTTCCCCACTTGGGCAAGATGCTTGACGTCGTGAAGGTTAAGGACGGCTATGCCCGTAACTACCTCTTCCCGCGTAAGCTCGCTGTTCGCGCAACTAAGGAAGCCAAGCTCGAAATCGAAAACAACCGCGCTGCTGTCGAAGCCCAGTTCCAGAAGGAACTCGCTGCCGCTGGTGACGTGGCTGCCAAGCTTTCTCAGGTTTCTGTCAACCTCGAACGCCGCGTTGTGGAAGGCGAACGTCTGTACGGTTCTGTGACCGCTGCCGACATCGCTGACGCCATCACCAAGCAGGGCGTTAAGGTTACCCGTGCTCAGGTTGCTCTCGAAGAACCGATCAAGCAGCTCGGTGTTTACACCGTGACGATCAAGGTCTTCAGCGACGTTGAAGCTCAGGTCAAGGTTTGGGTGGTTGCAGAGAAGGCTTAAGTTTCTGCTTAAACCCTTTCTAAATCACTAGAAATCTTTCGGACCGCTCCTTCGGGGGCGGTTCTTTTTTAGTGTTTTTTCTATTTTATCGTTGTATGCGCAAGTTTTCTTTTATAGCCTGTGTGGCAAGTCTTTTGGCGGTGCAGTCCTTTGCTCAGCCGCGTGACCTTTTTGCGGAATTCGAGGCGGAAGCCGAGGCTGCCGAGCAGTCCTCTGCCGCGGTTGCGTCTTCCAGTAGTGTTGCCCCCGCTCCGGTTTCAAGTGCCGCGGTCGCCCCTGCAGCACCGGCGCCAGTTTCCAGCAGCGCTAAAGCCGCTAGCTCCAGTAGTGCAAAGGTCCCTGAGCCTGCCGAAGGGCCTGTTTCAAGTAGCGCGAAGGTCGCAAGCTCCAGCAGCGTTCAGGTCGCTGTACCTGCCGAAGTGCCCGCGTCTAGCAGCGCAAATGTCCCTGAGTCTACCGAAGGGCTGTCGAGCGGCGCGGAACCCGATTCCTCTGTCGCCGGTGCCGATACGGCTCTGGCTGCGGTTTCCGATTCTGCGGTGGTTGATTCGGCCTCGACAGCCGATTCGGCGGTCGTAGATTATGCAGCCCAGAAGCAAGCCGCTATCAATGCGGCGATTGAAGAGGCCAAAAAGCGCGATTCGCTTGCCGCCCTTTCCAGTTCCTCGGTTGTCGCAGAAGTGCCCTCCTCCAGCAGCATGAGCCGCCGCGAGTTGCTTGGCCCCGTCAAGGTCTCCAAGGTGAACGGCATCGACGAGATGAGGGGCCGTTACAAGAGTCCGCGCAAGGCGATGTTCCTCTCGCTTGTGATTCCGGGTTCGGGCCAGCTTTATGTGGGCGGGTCCACGTTCACGTATGCCCGTGGGGTGGTCTACCTGGCGCTCGAAGCAGCCCTGTGGGGGAGCTGGTATTATTACTCGGTGTACAAGTACGACAATCAGGTGGACAAGTACAAGAATTATGCAAAGAAACATTACTCCATCGGTCGCTATGAAAGCGAAATGCGCGACCTGTACAATGCCGATGGCCTGAACTACGAATCGGAATTCCGTCGTCGTTACCTGGGCTCCCGCGAGTCGTTCTGCGAAGGCATTTTCGGCGATGCGACACGCCACGGCTGCTATGATCGCGACAAGCTGTATCACAATGACGTGGACTACGTGAATGATTTTGTGGCGGACCCGAAAAGCCTTGGCGAAGAAATGAAGACGGTTAAGATGGATAATGCTTCTGAAGTCTACCAGCTGATTGCCGACAATGCGTATGTGCTGGGTTGGGACGATGTCGAAGATCCTGCTGTTGCGACGGCACTCGATCTGGAAGATCCGAATTCTGCGACGGTGGGTCTGGGCAAGTCCGCTCGCCAGAAGGAATACCGTTCGCTGCGCAGCAAGGCGAACGATTATGCCGACATGCAGGCGTGGTTCTTTGGAGGCCTGATTCTGAACCATATCGTTTCGGCCGTGGACGCCCTGTTTACGGCGAACGCGCATAACAAGACACTCTACGAAGAAGACCTGTCTTGGTACGATCATTTGCATTTCGATAGCGGAGTGTCCTTTGTGGACGGCTTCGGCGTGAACGTGCAGGCAAGTTGGGGATTCTGATGAAGTTCCTTGTAGTGCTCCTGTTTGCCGTGGCGACCGCCTTTTCGCAGGTGGTGGTTTCGGTTGATGAAAGCGTGAGCAAGAATTCCGAGAAAAAGTGGTACCTGGGCATGGGCGCCTCGGCCCTGTTGCCGGGTATGGGTGAACTTTACCTGGGCGAACGGCAGTTCGTGCGGCCTTTCGTGTGGACGGACATTGCCCTCTGGTTTACCGCCATCGGTTCGTATGCCATCGGTGAACGCTACATAACCTCGGCGCACAATTATGCGGTGCGTCATGCGGGGCTCACTTCGAATAGCCGGGATGTGGACATGCTCAATACGGTTGGCGATTACCGCAGCCGTGGGGGTGTCGCGGGGCAAAATTCCTCACCCGACATGGACGAGGACTACAACCAGGCGCAGCTGCGCGCCGGCAAGAAAATCGACGAAGACCTCAATGCCAGCATCCAGTGGGATTGGGGCTCCAGCGACAATCCCGAGACGACCGAACATATCGACGAATACAAGAGCCGCCTGCGTCATTACCGCGTGAGCCGCATCGTTTTCCAGGTGTCGGTCGGAGCGCTTCTCCTGAACCGCGTGGTCTCGATGCTGAATACCATCCGCGTCTACCGTGCCACTTCTTCAAAGTCCTTTACCGAACGCATGGAGTTCGTGCCTGAATTCTACGAGGACGGCAGCGGTTTGATCATGAATGTGAAATTCTAGAGAAATTTCAGATTTCGGAATTCAGGGAGTGGTGGTCTTGCGCCTCGGTTGAATCCGGTGGGATAAATTGCAGGGAGCGGCAATGATATTTGTTCAAAAGAAGGGAAAAGTTTAAAATGAAAAAGATTATACTCTTTATTGCCGCAATTTGCGTCTCGTCTGTTTTTTCGACAGAGACTTGTTATACGCAAAACGATCTAGGTATGCCTGCGGGCTCGTGTACGCAAATAGGTTATGTTTGCGGTTTGGGCTTTGATGTGAGTAATGGAAAAAACGTAATGTTCTTTAATCTAGGGACGGATACAACTTGTAGTATTTTGATGACGAGTGAGTTGAGAACTTATACTTATCCAGGTAGTGCAACATACAGCCCCTATTTGAAATTATTCTTGATAGAGGATGAATTTAATGCAAGTCCGTTGTCTTTGACTCTTGCAGGATCCCTTGCTTTGTCTGCTTCCAATAATAAGGAGCCTATATTTGTTATTTACAAGCAGGATCATGACATTGAGTTTGGCGGGATAAAGTTGCAGAGCATAAACAAGGTGAAGTAGAAATGATGCACTTGCTCTTTGCAATATTGCTTCTTCTTGCCGGATGCGGCAACGAGTCCGTGAACGAGGCTAAGCCTAGCCCCGGTGGAGTTTCATATTCCAGCAGTCCAGAAATAGATCCGTTCGTTGATTCCTCGGATTCAGCTGAACCTGTTGCTTATTCAAGTTCCGAAATTGTTTTAGAGGAATCGTCCTCAAGTTTGCAAGTCTCCTCGTCGGCGGAGGAATCTTCATCCAGTGAGAATACGGAATGGAGTTCTTCTTCGATGCCGCAAAGTTGTACCGGACCTGCCTGCTATTTATATAGCTCGTCTTCCTCGTCTAGAATTACAATCGTTTGTGATGAAATGGTTGACGAACGGGATGGGCAAACATATAGAACTGTGACTATAGGTGGTGAAGTTACTTGGATGGCAAAAAATTTGAACTATGCTTATCTGCAACCGACCGCAGACTTGGATTCTTCGAGTCGGTGCCTTGGTAATTGGTCAACAGGATGTGACGAGTATGGACGACTTTATCTATGGTCCGCGATGATGGATAGTGCAGCCATTTTTTCGGATAAAACGAGGGGATGCGGTTATTATGAAACAGCAGATGAATGGGTAAAATGCGATAGTAAGGGAAATATTCGGGGAGTTTGTCCAGAAGGATGGCGTCTTCCTACATACAGTGATTATCGTAAGTTGATTCCTGCGCGAACTTCTATAGACATGTTTTGGGCTTGTGATGATGTTTTTTTTGAAGAAAATGAGATTTGTGATGATGTGTTTTGTGAAGAACAATTGCGAATAAAGGAAACTGTTTTTTGGCTTGCTGAGGAAGAAAATTTTGCATATGGAATTGTTGATAATTATGGATATCGCGTGGTATTAGAATCTGAAGTGAGAGATTTGATTAATGCATCTAAGAAAGAGTATTACGCAGTTCGTTGTGTAAAAGATGAAAAAAACGTTGAATAAAAAGGTATGTTTTGAAAAAACGTAAATATATTGTATTCTTCTTTTTGTTTTGTACAAAAATTGCTTTTGCCACTATTCCATCAGTTCAACTGATGAGTGAACGTTATCGTACAGAGTGGAATTGGATAGAATATCGATTAACCTTAAAAAATACGTCGTCTGATATCATATTTAATCCCGAAATTCGTTATTATGCAAAGGGAGAATTGCTTTCTGCAACTGTTGATTACTCAACATGGCTTTATCCTGTTGTTGCAAGTATTACTTCGTTAGACGAAACTTCCATTGTAAAACTAAAAGTGAACGCAATGCTATATTTGGGGGATTCTGTTGAGATTCATTTCCGAATATATAGAGATGAATATTTGGTTGAATTGAATTCTAGTCAGGATTGGTCTTATCAGCATAACGAGAATGTGGTTGAACGTAATTACTTTATGCCGGTTTACGATGATTAAAGTGGTCAATGCGGATGTCGTTTTGTGGAGCGAAAGAGGCGTCAATATGGTTGTTGAACGGTATTCTGGAGATGCTTCGGGAATTGTACCTGCAGGGCGGTTCTGGTTATTCAAGGATTTTCCGCTTTCCTTCAAGGAACGAGAAATTTTGGACCAGAGCGGAATAGTAAGATATGAAGTGGGGAGACATCTTGGCAAGGACTTGATTCTTTTTAAATCGGATTCAGATGTTCGCAAGGCGTATTTGGATAGTGTTTTGTATGGATTTTATAATGCGATACCTGTAAATGATACGACACGTTTGTCTTTGGATGTGTCAGAAAATTCTACGAATGATACCCTGCCTTTGATTGTGGGATGTTGGCCAGATGTGGATATTGCAAATTGTATTGGAATTGTACAAACTTGCGGTGGCGAGAATATTGAGTATGCAAGAAATGATGTACTTGTTAAAATGCATATAGATTCAATTCAATGCATTGAGAACAAATATGATGTCTATTATATTTCGATTCGAAAAAAAGGTTCGCCTTTGAATAATGGAGCAAGAGTTGCGATAAACTTATCTGACTTTCAAAACACAGCTGCATTTTTATCTGCGATGAATGATTCCACAACAACGAAATGGCTTAATGGCGTAGATTATATGGGCGAGGGAATTGTTGTGGGAGTTTATGATGTAGGTGTTGATTTTAATCATCCGGATTTCCAGGAAATGGATTCTAGCGGAATTATGAAAAAAAGATTTATTAGAGAAGATGAATACTTTGGATATATGACTTTTGACTCTGTAATAAATGAAATAAAAGAAGATGTTGAGTGGCATGGAACTGGTGTGGCTGGAATTATTGGTGGAAATGGAGATAAATCAGAAAATCGTAGTTATCGTGGAATAGCCCCGAAAGTCCATTTTTTTTCAGGGGAAATGAATCCTTATTGGCAAATAGGGCATGTTGTCAATCATTCGCATATTGATGATACTTTTAATAATGGTGTCTATGGAATTTATGCTCACTACATTGATAAGGCTATTTTTGAAAATTGGAAAAAAGGATGTAATATAATGAATTCTTCTAGTTGTGTAGAGGGTGATTCGCTTACGAAAACGGTTGTATATGCAGCCTCTAATAGTGGTGGGTTTGATGGAAAAATTACTCAAGATGTGCAAAAGGGGTTCCACTCTGTTTTGGCGAATTCAAAGAATGCGATTACTGTTGGAAATATTACCAGTAAAGAAGGTGTACGATTTTATACTTCGGGCATGGGGCCCACTTGGGATGGTCGGATAAAGCCGGATGTGATGGCTCCTGGAGCGACAAGTGAAATACTCGTTAATCAAGAGAACCCATTTGAAATTTTAATTGATTATGTAAAATTATTCCGTGCGGGATATTCAGTGCCATATATGGTGCTAGATTTTAACAGTAATCGATTAAACCTTGATTCTGCAAATCTTCATTCTTCATATCGAGGGGCAATCAACAACCCAAATGTGACTAATGATAGCTTATTTCTGTTGGGTGCTAACGAACCTAATTTTGCGGCTCTTTATAATGGATGGAAATTTGATAATCGGATAAATGTTTTGTCCACGGATGAACTTGAAATTCGGATGAAGATTGCTAAAGGACCCATATTAGATATAATGTACGGAAGTGTCTTCTTTGGAACTCATGAATCCTCGTTTTATGACCCGCAAAAGCAAGAAACTTGGTTTGAATTTATTAATACGATTTGGAATGTGGATACGAATTTTGCAACAACTCGTGTGAGTTTGAATCAGTTGCCAGATACCCTTGCGGCGTACTTTATACGCCTTGATTTTAGTCTTGTAAAAGGAATTGTTACTCCATATTCATGTCAGGGGGATAGTTGTGGGTATGCGTATTTAAGTGATGGTGGCACTTCTGAGTCGGCACCCCAGGTGTCGGGTTTGGCGGCCTTGATGTATCAAAAATTCAAAAAGTGCACGGGCGAACCCTTGGATAAAATGTCTATGCGAAATTCTACGGTCAAGTCACTCATCATTCATTCTGCAATTGATATGGAGGATTCCGAGAACGCCCATTTCGAATGGAATCCTGATATTACGTTTGCGCATCATAATAATAGTGGTTATTTTACGCCCTATGGTAAAGGCCCCGACTTTGCGACTGGTTGGGGAAAGATTGATGCCGCAGCAACTTTGAATACCATTGAAAATTATAAAGCAAAGACAAAGGAGTTTTCCCGATTTAAGGAATTTGAAATTGCCAATGGAATGGAAAAAAGATGGAATGTTTATGTGAATGGAAGTCCTGAAAAAATGAGGGCTACCCTTGTTTGGGACGATGCTCCTGATGAGAAAAGAAAAGTTGTTGGCCGACGGCATTTTTTAGAATCAAAATTAATAAACGATTTGGATATGTATCTTGTCAGTCCATCTGGAAGATATTATTATCCGTGGAGACTGGACCCGCTGCCGACGGATTTCATTGATACAAGAGGGAATTTTATTGATGATTTTTCATCTGGTCTTGAGAAAATAAGAATGCAGGACGTTCGTGATGCCTACAACAATTGTAATTCCTCGAATTTGTTGGATTCATTATGTTTTGACCATTTGAACAATGTCGAAGTTGTCGATGTGGAAAATCCTGAGAATGGAACTTGGCAGGTTGTCGTTCGCGGAACACGAATTAGCTACGGGAATAATGAAACGGAGACCGCGCAAATCGCTTCTTTAGTGTCTGATTTTGAACTCAAAAAATCTCAATGCCAAACGGAGCATAACTATTTGCCCCAAAGTCGTTATGTGTGTGAATATCCATTTGATGGAAACTCTGCCAACTATGTTACTTTTGCCGAAAGTACCTTTGTTGGGACTGGGGATACGATATCTCTTTATGATGCAAGTGAATCGTTGCTTGGAAAATATGTGGCAGATTCGCTTGCTGGAAAGAAATTAAAGGTAAAGTCTACGAACCTGAAGGTTGTGCTTGATAGTGATAATGATGGCATTCAGGGCTGGGGCTTTGGTGTAACTCAAATCCAGTCTATTCCATATCCTATATTGAAAATGCCTTTTGAATTTACGGGTGGTCATTAGATAGGAGATTGTCATGAACAAGTTAATTCTGTTGATAGTAGCATTGTGCATGCTTGCAGGGTGCGGCAACGAGTCCGTGAACGAGGCTAAGCCAAGCCCCGGCGATGTTTCGTATTCCAGCAGTCCAGAAATTAATCCGTTCGTGGTGTCTTCGGATTCAGCCGAACCTGTTGCTTATTCAAGTTCCGAGGTTGTTATAGAGGAATCGTCCTCAAGTTTGCAACACACCTCGTCAACAGGGGAATCTTCATCAGTTTCCTTGATTATTTCATCCAGTGGAGAAATTGAATTAAGTTCCTCTTCGATGCAGCAGTCCTATTGTATGTTGATGTATCATAATGAGGCTATGTGTAGGATGTGCGAGGAATCGTCATCTAGTATGATGATTGTTTATGGTGAAATGACCGATGAACGCGATGGACAAACGTATAAGACGATAACAATTGATGGCAGGGCTACATGGATGGCTGAAAATTTGAATTATGCTTATTTACAACCAACGGCAGAATTGGATTCTTCAAGTTGGTGTTATATAAACGAACCTGATAGTTGCGCGAAATATGGAAGGCTTTACCTTTGGTCTGCGGTGATGGATAGTGCAGGCTTGTTTAGTGAAGATACCAAAGGCTGCGGATATTATTCAGATGAAAATGAATGGTATAAATGTCCCAAAGAGGATTTTGTTCAAGGTGTATGTCCTCCTAATTGGCATATTCCCACGGCAGATGAATTTGGGGTACCTTTCTTGCTTGCTTATGAGTCTGTTCCTTGTGGCCTTTATACTTTTGAACAAGATAATTCAAGAATATCTTTTTATACATCCAGAAGATTGAATCCGGACCTTTTACTATCTTCCGATTGGTGTACGGATTCTTGGGAGATATATTGGAAAGGAGGATCTGGTTTTGATGTCATGCCTGCAGGCCTATATAATCCCATAAGAGATGAGTTTGAATCTTACACGGCGTCATTTTGGTTCTCTAAAGAGAATGATAATTTTAATGCGTCGGTTGTTAATTTCCCTCAAAGAAGCGCTCTTACGGGGTATTATGACCCTCGAACATTTGGGAAAAAAAATATTGCATATTCTGTCCGTTGTGTAAAGGACGAAGAAATGAATGAGGAATAATCGTTTTGATGAAGCCTGTGTGTTTTATAATCCTTTTTTTGCTTCTGTTTGCGGGATGCGGTAACGATGTCGCGTCTAGTCATGACGTGGCTCCGTATTCTGCGGGCTCCGAAAGCAGTGCATTAGAGGAATCTTCGAGTTCTGTACATAATGTTGTGCCAGAAATGTCTTCGGATGATGCGCATATCTCGTCGGCGGAAATGTTGCCCGTGGAATCATCGTCTTCAATTTCGCAGTTGGAGCAGTCTTCTTCTAGTGAAGGGTTTGGGGCTAGTTCTTCGTCAAGTAAATGCTGGGCAGAACCTTCTTCATTCTGGTGCCCAGAGTCCTCCTCATCTTCCGTTTTGGTGGTTGTTTACGGCGAAATGACTGATGAACGCGATGGACAGGTTTATAAGACGGTGTATGTTGAAAGTATTGATCGGACCTGGATGATTCAGAATTTGAACTATGCCTACTTGCAGCCGACGGCGGAACTGGATTCTTCTAGTTGGTGTCAGAATGACGATCCTGAAAATTGTGGAAAGAATGGTCGTCTGTATATTTGGAGTGCTGCTATGGATAGCGCAGGATTGTTTAGTGAAGATGGCAATGGCTGTGGTTATGGAGTGATATGTGATTATCCTGAGCCGGATACAGCAAATTTCTTTTGGTACTGGATTGTGCGAGGTGTTTGCCCTGCGGGGTGGCATTTGCCAAATAGTGATGAGTGGAGTGAATTTGTTTTTGCTGCTTTGGGTGGATATCGTTCTACCATGTTGGCTAAACGGTCGAATGAAGTTGACTTGTTTGATAGTGTGCAGCCGGATTTGAGTCCACTTTTTTTTGACTTAAACAGTAGAACGGTGGAATATTGGGAGTCTGAAGGGCCTTGGAATGAATATGCGAATAGTGTTGTTTTTACTACTATTGGCGGGAGTGTTTATGAAAGTTCGAAACCTAGATTTACAAAGAACCGTGTTCGTTGTATTCAGGATTATGAAAGAGATGAATGGTAGGAGCTTGGTTATGACTAAACAATCCATTCTTGTATTTTTTTTGTTGTTGTGTGCAAATGTAGTTTTTGCATCAGTTCCTTCTGTATTATTGCTAAGTGAACGCCATCGCACGGAATGGAATTGGGTGGAATATTGTTGTCGGGTGATTCGGTTGAAATTCATTTCCGTATAGATAAAGAGGGTTTTCAGTGTGCGTGGAATTCTTCTTAGTACTGGTCTTATCAACATAATGAAAGTGTTGTAGAACCACATTATTTCATAATTGAACTTGTACATGAAAGTGGTAAATGTGAATATATAAAGTAAAATAGGTATATTTAGCAACCAAAAGGTTTTGAAAAGCATCTAAATTATATGAAGTTCTTTGTTTTGTTGTTTATTTTCTTGTATTTGACGGCCTGTGGCGGTAACGATTCCGCTCCCGGTGTAGGGGCGCCTGGTAAGGGTGGCCCTGGTGGCAAAGGTGGCAGGCCCGCTCGTGAAATCGCGGTAGAAGGTTACATTGCCGAAGCCCATGAATCGGGCAAGACGTTTTCTGCAATGGCGACGCTCGAACCGCTGAACAGCGTGCAGCTGACGGCTGCTACTTCGGGCAGGCTCATGAACCTTTATGCAAAGGACGGCGCCTCGGTACAGAAGGGTGCGCTTCTCGCTAAAATTGACGATTCCGAACTGAAGGCGCAGCTCAAGCAGGCGGAGTCGAACCAGCAACTGGCCCAGCAGAAGTACGACCGCGCGAAGGGGCTCTACGAGAAGGACGGTGCCACTCAGGCGGACATGGAAGCGGCGGAGGCTTCGCTCAAGTCCGCAGAAGCTTCTGTAGAACTCATTAAGGCGCAAATCGCGAAGACCGAAGTGCGTGCCCCGTTTGCAGGCAAGCTCGGCTTTGTGAATGTTTCTGTGGGCGCCTGGCTTACGACAGGCACGTCGATTGCAACTCTCAGCGAAGTGAAAAAGTTGAAGGCGAAATTCGCTCTCCCGCAGCGTTATGCCACCACGCTTAAGGTGGGCGACGCGGTTGACGTTAAGGACGAAGAGCGTGACGTGGCAAAATCTGGCAAGGTGAAGGCCTTGGAAGCTTCGCTTTCGGAAAGCAGCCGCACGCGCCAGGTCCTTGTTGAAATTGATAACGCAAACGGTGAACTTCTGGCAGGCTCTTACGCGAAGGTGAACATGACCATGCCGGTGGGAAATGCTAAAAGCATCCCGGTTCCTGCAGAAGCATTTACTCTAGATAAGGATGGCGCCTACGTGTTTGTGGCGACCGGCGGCAAGGCCAAGATTAAGCATGTGCGAACCGGACTCCGCACGCCAATTGCCGTTGATGTGACGGAAGGACTCGATGAAGGTGATACCGTGATTACTTCGGGACTTATCAGCATTCGTGAAGGTTCTGCTGTGCGAATCCGTGAAATTCGCCACAACACCGACTACGAAGTGGAGTAGGTAACCGATGAGTGTCGCGAACCTTTCCGTACGTCGCCCGGTGCTCATGAGCGTAATGGCGCTCGTAATCCTCCTTCTCGGCGCTTTTGGAGCCTCAGGCCTCGGCATCCGCGAATACCCCAATGTCGATTATCCGATTATTCAGGTGCGTACTTCGTATCCGGGCGCAAATGCCGCCGTGGTTGAAGCCGAAGTTACCGAAATCTTGGAAGCTTCCATCAATAGCGCGTCAGGCATCAAGGCTCTCACGTCCACTAGTAGTGACGGGTACTCTTACATCAGTATCGAGTTTGAAACGGGCATGGACCTGGAAGCGGCCGCCAACGAAATTCGCGACCGCGTGAGCCGTGTGCGCCGTAAGCTCCCTGACGATGTGGATGAACCGACAATTTACAAGTCCGATAGTGATTCCGACCCGATTCTGATAGCAAGTCTCGTGAGCGACACCCATGATGCTATGGAAGTGTCCGAAATTGCACGTAACCAGGTGAAGGAACGCCTGCAGACAATTTCCGGTGTTTCTGAAGTAATGCTATGGGGCGAGAAACAGCCGACAGTTCGCCTTTGGATAGACCCCATTCGCTTGCAGGCTTTGGGGGTTTCGGGTGCCGAATTGTCTGCAGCCCTTAGCCGTGGCAACCTTGAACTGCCCTCGGGCACTATCGAGGGGAGCGAAACGACCCTTTCCATCCGCACTCTTGGACGTGTGGTTGACCCTGTTGAATTTAAGAACATTGCTGTGAAGACTGCCGATGATGGCACTGTGATTCACATATCCGATGTGGCCGATATCCACTACGAACCCAAGGACACGCGCACGGGCTTCAAACGCAACGGCAAGAATACGATTTCCGTTGCAATAGTGGCGCAACCCGGCTCGAACCATGTGGAAATCGCCGACGAGTTCTACAAGCGAGTTGAAGATATCCGCCGCGAACTTCCCGAGGGAGTGCAGCTTCTGTACGGTCGTGATACGTCTGTAAATATCCGTGCCTCCATCAAGGAAGTGGTAGAGACCATCTTTATCGCGTTCATTTTGGTTATTGCGATTATCTTTGCTTTCTTGCGTGAAGGCCGCACGACACTGATTCCGATGGTGGTGGTGCCAGTCTCGGTAATCGGAAGCTTTTTTGTTCTTTACCTATGCGGATTTAGCATCAACGTATTGACGCTTTTGGCGATGGTCTTGGCAATAGGACTTGTTGTTGATGATGCCATTGTGATTGTCGAAAACATCTACCATAGGATTGAAAACGGCATGACGCCCAAGCAGGCTGCGGTCGCGGGGACGAACGAAATCTTTTTCGCGGTGATTGCGACATCCGTGGTGCTCATGGCTGTGTTTGTGCCTGTGCTTGCTTTGGGCGGCACTACGGGACTCTTGTTCCGCGAATTTGTCGCGGTGATGATTGGGACGGTGTTTCTTTCGACGCTCTGTGCGCTCACGCTTTCGCCGATGCTCTGTTCCAAGTTTCTAAAGCGCCAGAAAAAGGGATTTTTCTTCAAGGTGACAGAACCCTTATTTGAAGGACTGAACAAGGGGTATGCGTTCTTGCTCGGACTCTTCCTCAAGTTCCGTTTTTTGATGTTCCCGGTAGTGGCGGCCCTATTGTTTGCGGCTTATTACTGCTTCAACAACATGAGTAGCGAAATGGCGCCGACCGAAGATTCCAGTGCCATCATGGTGAACACATCGATGCCCGAAGGAGTATCGTTGACCCGCACCAAGCGTATGGCTGACGCATTCGTGGAAGAAATGACTGCCATTATGGATACGAGCGAGTACATGGAGGTCCAGTCGGGTGCGCGTAGTGCAGGTAGTTCCATGATTCGCATTACTCTTAACAAGGACAAGGATGCGCGCCGCCCGCAGAGTGAGATTGCGCATGCAATTCAGGTGCTCGGTAACGAATATCCCGATCTTCGCGTGATGGTATTTGAGCCGCAGAGCATCAGCACGCAGCGCGGCGGGCTTCCGGTGCAGTTTGTGTTGCAGGCCCCGAGTATCGAGATTTTGCGTACGTTGGTGCCCAAGTTCGAGGAAGAGGCGAGCAAGAGCCCGGTGTTCAGCGTGGTGAATACGAATTTGAGATTCACGAAACCCGAATTGCATATCGAGATTTTGCGTGACAAGGCGAACGAGGAAGGCGTTTCGGTGAACGATATCGCGCAGGCAGTTCAGTTAGCCATAAGCGACCAGACTTACGGGGAATACTACAAGGACGGACGTCAGTACGATATCATCGGAGCGGTGGGTTATCAGTACCGTAGCATGCCCGAGAATATATCGATGCTCTCGGTCAAGAATGCGAAGGGTGAACTTGTGAGTCTTGAAAATTTCATCACGTATGTTGAAAAGTCCGCTTCGCCGTCGCTGCCGCGCTACAACCGCTTTTCGGCCGCAACGATTCAGGCGGGCCTTGTGCCCGGCAAGACGATTGGGGACGGCATAGAAGAAATGCGCCGCATTGCAAAGGGGCTGCTTAAGGATTATCCAAGTGTGAGTACCACCCTAACCGGCTCATCGAAAGAATTCGAGGAAAGTTCCAGCGGTCTTTACATCGTGTTCCTGCTTGCGCTTGCGCTTGTGTTCCTGGTACTTGCAGGGCAGTTCGAAAGTTTCCGCGCACCCTTTGTGATATTTTTTACGGTTCCGCTGGCCTTGGCAGGGGCTCTCGTTTGTCTGTTCGTTACCGGCCAGACTCTCAACATCTTCAGTGAAATTGCGCTGATTCTGCTGATTGCGCTTGTGACGAAGAACGGTATTCTGATTGTGGAATTTGCGAACCAGATTGCGGCGAGTACCGGCTGTAGCAAGCTAGAGGCGGCTCGGATGGCGGCGGAACGCCGCTTCCGCCCAATTTTGATGACGAGCCTTTCGACGGTATTGGGCGCGGTGCCGCTCATTCTGACCGGCTCCCCGAGCCGCATCGCGATGGGAATCGCCATCGCCGGTGGACTCACTTTTGCAACGTTCATGACTCTCTTTATTGTGCCTGCCGCTTACAGCTTCTTTGCGGGGAAGGTCAGGCTTGACGCAATGAAGAGCACCGACGCAAGTAAGATGGCTTAACAAGACCGCTCGCGCCTAATCAGCCGCGTTCGTACCCGAAGCGCTCGCTCTCGCGACCGTCCCAGCTTAACGCTTGGGGCTTTGTCGCTCACGAAGACCGCTTGCGCCTTGTGACTATTTTTTTGAGGAATTTTTTTCACCTTTTACAGGTGCGTTAGCGGACTCGCTGAAGGGGAATACGAATCGTCCGCGCAGAACGCATCCGGGGGCGCCCGGGTCGCATTCTTTTTTGCGTTTGTTGCAGAAGGTATTCCGCAAATGTCTGCATTCGTAGCTCATAATTTTAATTTAATAAAATTATAGCAAAATATAAAAAGAAAACAGAAAGAAGTTCACTTTTTTCGGTTTACGGATGCTTACGCACTTTGTTAAATTTGCAGCATGCGATATGGTGACATTTCTTATTTTCAAAGTGGCGTAGCCGTTCCTCTCTTTAGCCTCTATAGCAAGCAGAGTATCGGCATCGGTGAGTTCCTGGATTTGATTCCGTTTGCCCGTTGGGCAAAGTTCTGCGATTTCAATATCATCCAGCTGTTGCCGGTAAATGACACTGGGGCGGAATCTAGCCCGTACAGTGCCCGTAGTGCTTTTGCATTGAATCCGGTGTTCATCAATGTACAGACGGTCGAAGGCTCTGCAGATGTCGAAGATGAGATTCGCACGGCGAAGTACGAATTTGACAAGTTGGGAAAGATTGACTATTACCATATCTCTTCTTGGAAGCGTTTTGTTCTCCGCAAGATCTTTGATAATCGTTATAGCGAACTCAAAAAGGACAAGCTGCTTCAGCGCTGGATTGACGATAATCCGTGGTCAAAGCCTTATTGCGTCTATTGTACTCTGAAGGCGATGAACGGCGAAGCCAGCTGGAAAGATTGGCCCGAATTCCGCGATCCGTCGGCCAAGGATATCGAAAAGCTTTGGAAAAAGTTCGAGAAGGATAACCTGTTCCAGGCCTGGATGCAGTTCGAAGCCGAAAAGCAGTTCAGCGCCGTGATTGAAGAGATTTCGAAGATGGGCCTCCGCCTGAAGGGCGACATTCCCATTTTGATTAACGAAGATAGCGCCGATGTATGGGCGGACCGTAAGTACTTCTCTCTGGATGATCGTGCAGGCGCTCCTCCTGACATGTTCAGCTACAGCGGCCAGAACTGGGGTTTCCCGACTTACCATTGGGATGTTATCGAGAAGGATGATTTTGCATGGTGGCGTAGCCGCCTCGCGCAGGCCAGCAAGTTCTATCACGCCTATCGCATTGATCACGTGCTCGGATTCTTCCGCATTTGGTCGATTCCGCAGCAAGAGGTCACTGGTATTTTGGGCTACTTTAACCCGTGCGTGCCGCTCACTTGGGAAAAGCTCAGCTCCGCGGGCTTTATCCGTGAAACGCTTGAATATCTGCGTCGTCCGAATTACGGCTACGACCAACTTCGTGAATTCTTGGGAAACGATACCGACCGTCTGGCTCCGGTATGCTTTACCCAGCTCGAAGGTCACCCAGACCGCCTTATCCTGAAGCCGGAATACTCTTCCGAAAAGGCAATACTTGGAATGAACGAGCCGCAGGAAGTCAAGGACAAACTGCTGAAGGTTTATTGGAACCGCGTATTTGTTCCGTCGGGCGACGAAAATACGTTCTACCCGTACTGGTACTGGTACAATGCACCGGTACTCTTCACTTTGCCTGATTACGAACAGGAAAAACTGCGTAACCTGATTAAGGAAAACGAAAATTCCCAGAACGACTTGTGGGACGCAAATGCGACGAAGCTTTTGACGGTCCTTTCTCAGGAAACCGATATGCTTGTTTGCGCCGAAGATCTCGGAGCCGTGCCTCCTTGCGTTCCTTCAGTGCTGCATAAGTTGAACATTCTTTCGTTGCGTATCGAACGCTGGGCACGCAACTGGAATGCCCCGTATTCTCCGTACTACGAAATGGGTGAATATCCGCGTATGTCCGTGTGTGCTACGAGCTGTCACGATTCCTCGACGCTCCGTGGACTTTGGTACGAGAAGGATTTCGACCGCGACCTGTATTGGTCTCATGCCCATTTGCCGGGAAAGGCCCCCGAAGAAATTACCCCGTCTGTCGTGCGCCAGATCTTGACGCATGTCTATTCGGCCAATAGCTTGTTCTGTATTCTGCCGTTGCAGGATTACCTGGCGCTGTCGGCAAGCCTTTCCAAGGGGTCTCCGGAATCGGAACGCGTGAATGTCCCAGGAACGGTGGGCGGTACTAACTGGTGCTATCGTATGCCTTGCTCGGTGGACGAACTGATGGATTACACATCGCTTAGCTCCGATATCCGCATGCTCGTGGATGTCCGCAAGCGCCGCCCCATGTGGAAGATTTAGTTGATAGAGCTTAGTTGGTAGAACTTAGAGATTGTGTCTAAGCTCTAAGTTCAAAGCTCAAAGTTCTAGTTATGTTTGCTCCTGCTTGGGTTAAAGACGCAATCTTCTACCAGATATTCCCCGACCGGTTCTGCCGATCGGAGCGTTATCATGCCGTAGGCAAGTTTGTCGCGTGGGGGAGTAAGCCTAGCCGTGAAAATATGTTCGGCGGAAACCTCGCAGGTATCGAGGACAAGCTGGAATACATTGCGGGCCTCGGTGTCAATGCCATTTACTTGTGCCCGATTTTCAAGAGCAATTCGAACCATCGCTACCACACGGTGGACTACTTCGAGATTGACCCGGTGCTCGGCACGCTTGAGGATTTTGACCGTTTGGTCAAGAAGGCACACAAATTAAAGCTCCGTGTAATTTTGGATGGCGTGTTCAACCATTGCTCTCGCGGATTCTTCCAGTTCAATAGCCTGATGGAGCTGGGCGAGCATTCTCCGTATGTGGACTGGTTCCATGTGAAGGGCTGGCCGCTGAACGCCTATACCGATAAGCCCAATTACGAATGCTGGTGGAATTTTCCGGCGCTCCCGAAATTCAATACGGACTGCCCCGATGTGCGCGAATACCTTTTTAGCGTAGGCGAGTACTGGATGAAGCGCGGCATTGACGGCTGGCGCTTGGATGTTCCGAATGAAATTGACGACGATAGCTTTTGGCAAGAATTCCGCCGCCGCGTGAAGGCGGTGAATCCGGAAGCCTACATTGTGGGCGAGATTTGGGATGACCCAATTCGCTGGCTAAAAGGCGACCAGTTCGACGGCGTGATGAATTACGTGTTCCGCAAGGCGACGATGCAGTTCCTGTTCGACGAGAATCCGATTTCGATCAAGGAATTCGGCGAGCGCTTGCAGAACGCATTCCCCGAAGGCCGCGGCGACATTCCCATGAACTTGCTCGGGAGCCACGATACCACGCGCCTGATGTCGCAACCTTGCGCAAGCGAAAAGCGAATCGAACTTGCTTATGCGATTCTGTTTTTCTTGCCGGGGGCGCCGTGTATTTATTACGGCGAAGAACTTTCGATGAAGGGCGGCAAGGATCCTGACAACCGCCGTAGCGTCCCGTGGAGCAAATTGGCCGAGTTGCAGGCTGAACCGCTGTACGATTTTATCAAGCAGATGATTGAGCTCCGCAATAAGAATGCGGTGCTCCGCGAAGGTTCTCTTGAAATTCGCGTGGCCGACAACGGCTTTGCCATTGAACGTTCCCTCGGCAAAAAGACGATGACTCTCGTCGTGCTGCAAGACGGCACTGAATACAAGTTCAACATTGTATAAATAAGGCCGATGCCGATAGAAACGATCAAAGGCGGAAGAAGACAAGTCGTTGAGCGGACAGTAAAGGCCGAAGGCCGTGATTTGTCCGCGAGACGAGCTTGACTTCTGGAGCCGTTGGGGTGTTAGGGGCAAAGCCCCTAGGCGAAGGGGTGATGGAAGACTTGCCCTGGATTCCGTCGCTTCGCTCCAGAATGACAGAAGGGCAAGGCTGCAAGCAGGGGGAGACTTCCCCCTTTTTTTGAAAAACGCCGTTTATCCCGGCAATCTAACCCCAAAACTTTACCAAAGCCGTTTATCCCGCCTTTCCTAACCACCAACCACTAATCACTGGCCACTAAAATTTCTATCTTTGCGCGCAAAACTTAGTGAATAATGCCTTATAGGGATTACAAATGAACAAGAAAAAATTCGGCATGCGAGAACTGATAATTCTCCTCGTCATTGTTTTGTCTGCCTACACGGTATGGCCTTCTATCCAGGTTCACACCAAGAAGGGCGAAGAAAAGCAGACCTTCCTCAAGGAAAATCCGAAGGTGGGCGCAAAATCCATCAACTTCGGCTTGGACCTTGCCGGCGGTACGGCCATTACGCTCGAAATCGACAAGTCGAACGTCAAGGGCGACGATATCAAGGACATTCAGGAACAGTCCCTCGAAATCATTCGTAACCGCGTTGACCAGTACGGTCTTTCTGAACCGCAGATTTCCCCGTCCGGCGACGACCGAATCGTGGTTGAACTGGCAGGCGTGGATGACTCCACTGCAAAGGCTCTCGTGGGTTCGACCGCTAAGCTCGAATTCAAGATCTTGGCCGAAGCCGAAAAGTTTACGCAGGTGGTTGGCCTCATTGACCAGTACCTGACCCGCCAGACGACCGACATCGTGGCTGATTCCGCCGCTACGGATTCCACCGCCAAGGATTCTACGGTCGCCAAGGCTGATTCCGCCAAGGATACGCTTCCTAAGGAAGCTACCAAGACCCTTTCCGATGACGAATTGCTCGGTAAGGCTCCTGCCGCTGAAGTCGCTGCTACCGATTCCGCCAAGGATTCTGCCGCAGTCAAGGCTCAACCGGCATCTGAGGTCGGCGTTGCCCTTTCCGCTTACTACCTGAGTTTTGGTAACGGTGGCTTTATAGCCGAAGAAAATGTCGAAAAGGTCAAGAAACTCCTTGCTACTGACGGTGTGCAGAAACTGATTCCGCGCGATGTCGCTTTCGCTTTCGGCAGCGGTCTCGAACCGGTGCAGCGTGATTCCAAGATCAAGGCCAAGCGTCTTTACTTGCTCAAGCGCCGCGCCGAAATGGCCGGTGACGATGTGGTTGACGCTCGCCCCTACCGCGTGTCTGACGGTGTGAGCGCCGGTGAAGTGGCCGTGAGCCTCAAGTTCGGTGGCATCGGTCCCAAGAAGTTCTCTGCCGTGACTGCCGCCAACATCGGCAAGCAGATGGCTATCGTGCTCGACAACCAGGTGATTTCTGCTCCGGTGATCCGCGACCGTATCCCGAACGGCGAAGCCCAGATTACGGGTCTCGACGACATGGCCGAAGCTAACCGCCTCTCCGTGGTGCTCCGCGCCGGTGCCCTCAAGGCCCCGATGAAGATTATTGAAAGCCGCAGCGTGGGTGCAACCCTCGGTGAAGAAAACATTGTGCAGGGCTTCGGTTCCGGTGCTATTGGCCTTATCCTCTGCTTGGTGTTCATGGT
Organism: uncultured Fibrobacter sp.; assembly: GCF_946062555.1. Taxonomy (GTDB): domain Bacteria; phylum Fibrobacterota; class Fibrobacteria; order Fibrobacterales; family Fibrobacteraceae; genus Fibrobacter. The sequence continues at coordinate 1,978 of NZ_CAMGVQ010000029.1, read as the reverse complement.
TGCCTACTACCGCCTCGGTGGTTTGATTGCAAGCTTCGGTATGGTGATCAACACCTTGGTGACCGCCGCCGTGATGTCTGTGTTTAACGCTACGTTGACCTTGCCGGGTATCGCAGGTTTCATCCTCGTGGTCGGTATGTCTCTCGACGCCAACGTGATTATTTACGAACGTATCCGTGAAGAACTCAAGAACGGCCTGACCGCCCGCGCTGCCGTGGCCAAGGGTTACGAACGCGCCTTCGGTGCCATCTTGGACTCCAACTTGACCACCGTGCTTACCGGCCTTATCCTTTATAAGATTGGTACGGGTTCTGTGAAGGGTTTCGGTCTTACTCTTACGATCGGTATCTTGACCTCCTTGTTCTGCGCAATCACGGTGACTCGCTCTATTCTTGACTGGCGTCTTGCCAAGGCTGATCGTACCACGCTTTCGATTGGTTCTGGCTTCAAGGCTATCAACGAAGCTAACCTCCAGATCATTCCGAACCGCCGTCGTTTCGGTCTTGTTTCCATGATCCTCATTGTGGCATCCATCGCCTTCATCGCTGTCAAGGGCTTCGACTTCAGCATCGACTTCACTGGTGGGCAGGTTTATACAGTGCAGTACCAGGATAGCGACAAGCATGAAAAGGACTTGAGCAAGGCTTTGTCTGCTGCCGGTATTTCTGGCACGAAGGTTCGTACGCTCGGTGGTACTTCTGCTAACTCTTACCAGATTAGCATGCGCGCCTCTGATGACGCCCAGTTCGAACTCAAGATGGCTCAGGCCTTCGAAAAGGCCGGTCAGAAGTGCGAAATCGTCGCTAAGGACAATGTGGGTCCGACCATCGGTAAGGAACTCCGCTTCAACGCAATCCTTTCTGTGATTCTCGCATGGCTCGGCATTCTGATTTACGTGTGGTTCCGCTTCGGCAAGTTCGGTCTCGGCTTCGGAGTCGCTGCCGTGCTCGGCCTGGTACACGATACCGTGATTACGCTCGGCTTCATCTCCGCCTTTGGTCTTTCGTTCGACGGCGCCTTGATTGCCTCGCTCCTCACAATGATCGGTTACTCTGTGAACGACACTATCGTGAACTTCGACCGTATTCGTGAAAACACTGCCGTGTATGGTTCCAGCAACTTCGCCGAAACCATCAACAAGTCTATGAACCAGTGCTTCAGCCGTACCATGGTGACCTCTCTCACGACCTTGTTCGTGTGCGTGATCCTCGCCGTGATGGGTGGTTCTTCCATCCGCGACTTCGGCTTGGTCCAGTGCTTCGGTATCCTTATCGGTACCTACTCTTCTGTGTGCATCTGCTCTCCGATTGTTCTGTGGTGGAGCAAGCGCTTCAAGAAGGGTGTGTAATTTAGACTATTGTCAAGGTCACTGAGCTTGTCGAAGTGACCGATGATTAAAAAGTTGCCTCGGTGAAGAACCGGGGCTTTTTTTATTCCCATGGAAATGAAAGTTTTGTCAACTGTAAGTTGCTAAATGAACGGTGAACAGCTCGACCCCTTGTTTTTGATTTTGCAAGAATCTATATTAAAAATACCACCCCCATTAGGTGTGTTGCCGGGTCCAGAAAAGTGGCTATGCCCACCCCAAGTTGGTATATGAACGATATATAACAAAGGATGTTATATGGCTAGACCTATAAGGGAAACACCTATACTTTTCGGCGAAGATGCTCGTCGGTTTCTTGAGCGTATGCAAAATCCTGAACCGGAAACACCGGAAGAACGTGAACAGCGTTTGAAGGATTACGAATTCATGAAAAAGGCTTATGAAATCGGCATGGCTGAAAAGCGTGCCCGCGAAGCTGCAAATGGAGGGGTGGATCCGTGGTTCGACAATGTATAGATGAGCAGAGTTTGACATTCGTTCGGTTGAATCCGAATAACAAAGTGAAAAATTTTGATTGCGGCGATAAGGATTTAAACGATTTTATTGTCCAAAAAATGGTTAAAACCCTGCACTTTCAGTGCAGCGACTTTC
>NZ_CAMGVQ010000028.1:0-45018 GCF_946062555.1 uncultured Fibrobacter sp. | reverse complement strand
TTTTTTCAACTAAGGAACCGCGCTTTTACCGTCTAAAAATTTCCGACCGGCTTAGTTGCCTCTATGCTGGAGGAATAGCCTTTGTTCCAAATTAAGTACACAAGCCGTATGAAGCATGATGTCAAGGTCATGAAAAAGCGTGGCAAAGACTTAAACAAACTAATCGCTGTCTTGGATAAGTTGTCGAAAGGAGAACCGCTTCTGCCTCATAACCGTGATCATCAACTGGGTGGGGCTCTGTCGGATTTTAGGGAATGCCATATAGAACCGGACTGGCTTTTGATGTATCAGATATTCAATGACGAGTTGATTCTTTCGGCGACTGCGACTGGTTCACATTCGGATTTATTCGGAAAATAGATTGATGCAAAAAAAGAGGTGCCATGGGGCACCTCTTTCTAATAACGTCATTGCGAGCCCCGAAGGGGCGCGGCAATCCAGACCTGATTTACTTCAGTTCCTTCAGCGCAGCCTCGTTTTTGGCAATAATGTGTACTTTCGCTTTGCGAAAGTACCAAATGTTGGGCTCGGTCATATCCATGCAAGCATGGCTGCGACTCTCGCCCTACGCATTTGCACTTCGTGCAACACCCTTCGGCTCGGATATACGAAAAAATTTTCGTGCATCGCTCGCCTTGCGGGTGTTTGTCCTGTCGAGAAATTATTGCAAGTCCTTAAGGGCTGCTTCATCCTTGGCAATAATTTCTTTCTGCGTAGCGAGCTTGGTGCGTTCGGCGGAGTGACTGTCGCTAACTAAAATCGAGCGTCGGTCTTACTTAAACGGATTCACGACTTTTACGCCGTTAATCGTTTGCCCGTCGTTCAGATCTTCTGAATAAATCGTTGTGCAACCGCATGCCTTTGCGGATGCCAAAATAAGAGAATCCCAAAAGGATAGCTGAGACGCTTCACTAATGTCTATCGCCGCCAACACATCGTTTACGGTGTTGCTATGGACTGGAATGATGTCGGAGAATTGCTTGACAAATGTTCCGGCATCTTTCTTTGATGCAATCAGTTTCTTTGTTGCTGCGTTGTAAAATTCCTGCAAGGTTTGCGTGGAAATAATTGCGTCATCATTTTGGACCAAGGTGGCAATCAAATCTCTGGCGGTGCATTGCTTGGCTTTGTCCTTTTCGTCAACTGAATATACAAGAATGTTTGTATCCAGAAAACAACTAGCGGTCATAAAGCTCCTCGCGTGTCCAGGACTTTCCGGCAGAGTTTAAGTGGAGCTTGTCAGCCAAGTTGAAAATATTGTCCAAAGAGCCGTTTTTCGTAGTTGCGGTTGCAGGTGCTTTCAACTTTTCCAGAAGAATGGAAATGACGAAAATCGTCTCTTCGTTAGAAAGGGACGCTGCTCGTTTTGTGAATTCTGCAACCATGGCTTCGGACATAGGAAACCTCCGTTTATACTACCAATATATATTTTTTGACAACGATAGTCAATAGACCAATGTGGGGGATGAAAAAAGAGGTGCCCGTGCGGGGCACCTCTTTAAAATGGATTGCCACGGCTCCTTGCGGAGCCTCGCAATGACGTGAGCTAGCGCAGTTCCTTCAGCGCAGGAGCTTGCTCATGCATTGGATAACCGACGCTGTCATGGCTCACAGAGCAATGACGTGAGCTAGCGCAGTTCCTTCAGCGCAGCTTCGTTCTTCACGATAATGTCTTGCTGAGTAGCGAGCTTGGTGCGTTCGGCGTTCACGACGGCTTCGGGGGCACCGCTCACGAACTTTTCGTTCGAGAGTTTGCGTTCAATCGAAGCGGCGAATGCCTTGGCCTTTTCGATTTCCTTTTCCAAACGGGCGATTTCTGCAGCCGGGTCGAGGATGCCTTCCAGCGGGATGTAGAGTTCGCCACCGGGTACCACGGCGCTGGCGCTGAACTTCGGTTTCGCGGCCTTCACGGCGACGCTCAGGTCAGAAAGACCCGAAAGTTCGGTGATGATTGCCATGCAGTCCTTCACGCTTGCTTCCGTCGCGGCATCGTCCACACTCACCACGGCGCTCAGCTTGGTGGCGGGGCTCACGTTGTAGCGGCCACGCACGCCACGCACGCTTTCCACCACGGCAAATGCCTGGTCGAATGCGGCTTCGATCTTTGCGTCAATGAGCGATTCGTCAGCCTTGGGCCATGCGCGGCTAATCACCATTTCGCTGCCCTGGAACAAAATGCTGTTGAGTTCTTCCGTAATGAACGGCATTACCGGGTGGAGCAAGTCAAGCACGTTCTTCAGCACGTAGCTGAGAATAGCCATGGCGTTCTTCTTTTCGGCGGTGAGCGTTTCGTTGTTGATCACGGACTTCTTGATTTCCAAGTAGCTGGAGCAGACGTCGTCCCACACGAAGCGGTACAGGAACCCGGCGAGTTCGGCGAAGTGGTATTCTTCGAGCATGCGGGTGGCGTCCTTGATGGTCGTCTGCAGGCGGGAGAGAATCCACTTGTCTTCCAGGGCGAACAAGTTCTTGTCCATCGGGAGCTCGTTGTCAAGCGCACCGGCCTGTTCGAGCTGCGGGTAAAGGAAGCGGCAGGCGTTCCACAGCTTGTTGCTGAAGTTACGGCCGATTTCGAACTTTTCGCTGGTGTTGATCTCGCGGCCGTCCGGCTGCTTTTCCTTCTTCACCGGCAGGCGCACGTCCTGATTGTCGGTGCAAAGGCTTGCCATCACAAAGCGCAGGGCGTCGGTGCCGTACTTCTCTTCGATATCCATCGGGTCCACGCCGTTGCCCTTGGACTTGCTCATGGTCTGGCCATTGCCGTCTAGAATCTTCGGGTGAATATACACCGTGTGGAACGGGACCGTGCCCATGTTCTCTTGGCTAAAGAGCACCATGCGGGCGACCCACAGCGTAATGATGTCGCGGCTCGTCACGAGCACGCTGGTGGGGTAGTAGCGCTTGAGCGTGTCGGTGTTTTCCGGCCAGCCCATGGTAGAATGCGGCCACAAACCGCTGGAGAACCACGTGTCGAGCACGTCTTCTTCCTGCTTGAGTTCGTGACCCGGTACCGCGTCGGGCTTCAGGTCTTCTTCCTGGCTGCACACCAGGTAGCCGCCGTTTTCGGCCTTGTAGAAGAAGATGTCGTCGCGGCCAGCAAATGCGGCCTTCAGTTCGTCTTCGCTAGCGTCGGTATGCCAGATCGGAATGCGGTGGCCCCACCAAAGCTGACGGCTGATGCACCAGTCGCGCTTTTCAGCAAGCCAGTCCAGATACTTGTTGGCGTAGCGTTCTGGGATAATCTTGATCTCACCGGATTTTACGGCGTTCATCGCGTTTTCGGCGAGCACGTCCATTTTCACGAACCACTGGTCGCTGAGGTACGGCTCGATCACAGTCTTGGAACGGTCGGAGTGTCCCACGTCCATTTCGTGGTCTTCCACCTTGATCAAAAGTCCGAGTTCTTCGAGACCTGCCACCACGGCGTCGCGTGCGGCTTGGCCCTTGAGACCTTGGAACTTGCCGGCGTTCTCGTTTAGGCTGCCGTCGTCGTTCATGATGTTGATCATCGGGAGCTTGTGGCGCAGGCCCGTCGCATAGTCGTTGGGGTCGTGTGCGGGCGTCACCTTCACGGAACCCGTACCGAAGTCCTTGTCCACCAAGATAGCATCGGCAATCACCGGGATTTCGCGGTCAACGAACGGCACCTTCAGCATTTTACCGATGAACTGTGCGTAGCGTTCGTCGCTGGGGTGCACAGCAAGAGCGGTATCGCCCATGATGGTTTCCGGACGGGTGGTAGAAACGGGGATAAATCCCGAACCGTCGGCCAGGGGATACTTGAAGGTCCAGAAGTGTCCCTTCACATGTTCGTAATAGATTTCGTCATCGGCAACGGCGGTCTGGAGCTTGGTATCCCAGTTCACCAGGCGCTTGCCGCGGTAAATGAGGCCCTTCTTGAACAAGTTGAAGAAGGCGTGGCGCACGGCCTTTGCGCAGACCGGGTCCAGCGTGAAGCGCTGACGGCTCCAGTCACAGCTGACGCCTAGGCTCTTGAGCTGCTTGGTGATGCGGGCTTCGTATTCGTCTTTCCACTTCCAGATGCGTTCCACCAGCGCGTCGCGGCCGATGTCGTGGCGGGTCTTGTGTTCGTCTTGGAAAAGGCGCTTTTCGACCACGGCCTGCGTGGCAATACCCGCGTGGTCCGTACCCGGAATCCACAGCGTGTCGCGGCCCGTCTTGCGGCGGTAGCGTACCAAAATGTCCTGGAGCGTATCGTTCAAAGCGTGTCCCAAATGGAGCGCGCCGGTAACGTTCGGGGGCGGAATCACGACCGAGAACGGTTCGCCCTTTCCGCTGGGTGCAAAACTGTTTTTTTCAGCCCAGGCGCTGTGCCAACGGGCTTCCACATCTTTAGCGTTATAACGAGTTTCCATAGTGGGCACAAAGATAGAAAAAAAAGTGGACAGTCATCCCCGTGTAGGTAGGGATCTCCTTTATTTTCTCACGAAAAAAGTCCCTCTAACGTCATCTATAGCACTAGTTTTATTGCTAATTGTTAACAGCCGAGCTATATGTCGTTTTTGCTGTTGCCGATACAAGGCGTCACTTCTTAGACAATTCCGAACAATACGGTCTCTATGGGTTTCTCGTTGCCAGGATTCGGGGCTTTATTGCCAATGACCCTGAACATCGCCTGTACGGTATGGTCGATGGTGTCGGCCTTTCCGCACTCGTCATAGGCGGCTTCTAACTGTTCTCGGGTGGCGTTGAAAATCATGTCCTTCGCCCTCGCAAGGAAACAGTCCTTTAGCTCGTTCTTGCGGCCCTTCACGGCGCATACGCGACCGTTGTGTTCCATTCCCATGACGATGCGGTCCAGGTAGCCCACGACCTCAACGGCGTAATCTACGGCCTGTTCCTTCGTAAATTTCATAATAGGCTCCCTCTGATAAGATTTATGGGTATTAATGATTTGCGACACTTACAAATATATATTTAAACGGATGTCAAAATTTGTCAAAGAGTGTTTGATGCCCAAAATGAGTGAATTAGTATATCACTTTTATTATTAAAGTTTTCAATAGAATTGTTTATGAAATGCCCAGACGTTTATCAGATTTTTTTTGAATATAGGTTGTAAAATGCAGAACTAAAAACAGAAGAACGCAAATAGTGAGCCGAGTAAGCTCAATGCGACGGTTAAGGTCAAGCACAGCGTTTCTTTTTTCACATTTGTTTTTCTTGAAAAAAATGCCAACAATGGAAAAATATGGAGTGCGACGATTAAATTGAAAAACATTGCTTCCAAACTGTAATTTTCGTCTGCCAAGTGAATGTTTAAGGATTGCTCTTGTAGACCAAATTTTACAATGAGAACAGTCGCAATCAGCAAAATGACAAAAAAAGCGGCAAATAGTTTTATGTGGATATTCTTCGCAATAAAATCATACAGGATAAACACATAACGAATCGTCCAACCCAAAAGTGCGCTAACAAAAAGCATCGCACCCAAATACTGGTGTAACGAAAATGGCAAATAGGGGAATGAAATTGAATCGATAAGAATAATTGCAATGGGGAAAATAGTCCCCATTGCAAGGATTAGAAATGGGACAAGCCGTTGGCTATTCTTTAACCATTCCATTATCATCGAGACGGAGAATTTGTTGTCGTTTTCTTTCATACTCGTCATAAGTCATCGGTTTCTTGATGATTTCAAAAAAGCCGTCACCTCTTTTTAACACGCTATAAAATCCATCAGTAAAACCAAACCGCAGGATTTCCAGCGCACGTTCTTTTGTTGAAAGATACTTAAATTCGTTGCCAATGCGACGGCCGATTTTATTATTTAACTGGTCTATAGTCCTATCCGCGTCATCAATAGAGGAAAAAAAGGTGCTTCTCGGATAGGTCGGCTGTTCTCGTTCATGACAATTTCCTACTTGTTGGGCAGTATCGTCACCATATCTTGCTGTCATATCTGATTGCCATAAAATATGACGGAAAGCCCCCTTTGCGGAGCCTCGATCTTCTTCTGGCCATCCAAAGACTGCATCAGAAAATGCGTAGGCCTTGTTTGTTATGCTGGAACTTGGACTTAATTTAGGATAACCTATTCCGAGCAGTAATGTATTGAAACTTACGGGAGTATTCCACATGCAAGATGCTTGCTGCACATAATCAGCTAGCTTATGCGTTTTGCCATAAGCATCTTTTGCAAGTCTTGCCAACGGAGTGTCGCTTGGTGAAGAGTGCTTCTCCGACAGGTATTTCTGGACTTCTTTATCAAGCCAATTTGACATTTTTTTCCTTTGGTCCTTTGGACCGGTTTAAGTAATTGAAAAAATCTTTGCATCCACCATTCCCATTCATTGTGAAATCAACTGTGTTGAATTTGTAGTTGCCATACTCCTTTATTTAGTCACCCCTTATGAATAAAAAAGGCGTGGTGTCGAACATACCTGTTGCAACTGAGGCTCGGCAAAGCCAATCTATCAACAAATACGAACGACCCACGCCCTAAACCATGAGCGTGAGCATTTGTCTTGTCCTGATAGATTTTGAAATTTTGCCGATTTCAGTTGCAGATACAAGAGCAAAAACTCTTATCGTGAGTATCGAAATACCCTATGTCAAAAAATTTGAATTTCTTTTTTTGTTAATCTCCTTATTCTTCCATCTTTACGCAATCCTGTGAAATGTATTTTTGCGGGTCTTTCACGGATTTGGGTAAGCCTGGTGGCGTAATTTCTTTGCCCGCCACTTCGCGGTCGTGGTAATCAAGAATGAAGGGAGCACCCGTTTTGATATCCATAGAAAGTTATCTTGCTTTAAAATCCAAATATTCTTTGGCTTTTGTATAGAAAATATTTTTGATGTATTGTTCCATATAAGAATAGTCTGGGGCTCCATTGCCATCAACCGGAAGCATAATACTTTGATTCTTCATTCTTTTTTCATTGAATTTATACGCATACAAAAATTTAGATTTCTGTTGTAAAATAATTCCCTTCATAAATAAGAGAATAAATTTGCCGTCTTTCCAATTTTTTAGATGGAATCGTTTTACGTCATCGGAAAACAAACAATCGTAAGGATGGTAAAAATTTTCAACAACGCTGCCGTTGTAATTTACACCAAGGACATTTCTGTCAAACGATGCGTTTCGATTTGAAATGAAATTTGTTATACCGTTATTTGAATCTGATGCCCCGATAAAAGGTGTATTGCCCATTTTCATGTCCGAAACAGTTAATCTTTTTCCTGGGTTAATTTTGAAAACATCTGTCAACTTAAAGGCGTCCCATTCCTTTTCATCTAATTTCGGAATTTCAACATAACGAATAGACTTTAATTCCTTTTTTAAAAATTCTCGATATTCGATGGTTTTTGCCTTTTTAAGTTCATAGATTGTAGATTCCATATAATCAAAATCTGGCTCTCCATTTTTGTCCACAGGAAGCATTATTTTTAATCGGGCAAGTCTTCCTAATGTAGCGCCATTCCCACCCCAATTAAATTTCACCATCTGTTTACGAATCGTTTCTACAAGAAATAACGCCAACTCTTGTGATAATTCTTTATTTCGAAGGACTTGTATGTTTTGTCCTGTAAAGAAAGAATGCGGCTGGTAAAAAACCGTTTGTGTATCCAATCCAATTGTTATACAATTCCCGGAATCAATTTTATACTTTTGTTTTTGTTTACTCGAAACAAATGACTTTACTCCATTCATTGAATCCGAACGAGAAATATATGGAATCGTTTGAGATTCTCCAGAAATTAACTTATTTCCGTCAATACCGCTAGCTGTGGCTTTTAAATGAAAAATTCCATCTGTTCCGGAAAGCCAAAATTCCTTCCAACATCTATCACTCATTTTTCTCTCCTTCAAACAGATATTTTCTCCCTTGCATTATCATTGCGAATTCAAAGGACAAATAATCCCCAACAACCTTATCAAAACTTTGTTCAGAGGGAATCTCGTCATTGAAGTAGTAGAAACTATGTAGCCATTCATCTTCTGCGGTAATGGTTGATTTGACGCAGAACTTGTTTTCTGCTTCTATTCTGTCAAACCATACATCTAACAAGTGCTGCCGTTTGTCCTTTGCAGATTCGGTTTCTAAAAGTCCAATATGGGGAGAAACCTTGTAACCGTCATCTTCAAAGTTGATGAATTTGCATATCTTTTCTTTTGGATGGGGTTCACCTGCGGTGAAAATTGCTATACAAGGTATAGTTCCCACCCCATAGAAGGTGTCTTTTTGCAGCATAACAACACCTTCAAGCGTATGCTTGCTCAGAATACTTCGCTTTATATCCAATTCTTCCTTTGATTTTCCTGTCATCGAACTTTGGGGAACAATAACTGCACAACGTCCACCAGGCAATAATGAATCTAAAAGATGTTCCGTAAATGCAATTTCATATTGTTCAGGATTATTCTTGCTTCCTTGACTATAAGGAGGATTCATCATACCCACGGTTGCACGAATACTTGATTGCAGTTCCTTTGGATTCTTTTGCAAGAAATCATCGCATTGTAGATTACTTTTACCATCACCGCGCAAAATCATATTTGTTGTTGCTATGGTGAACATATCCGAGCGTTGTTCGATACCATAAAGCTGATTTTTACGAATAGACTTCTTTTCCGCTTCGACATCCGTCTTAGAGAGCATTGTATGAAGTGCCGCTACAAGGAAACCACCTGTTCCGCAACAACTGTCAAATACTCGATCAGTCTTTTTAAGGTCAAGTAGTTCACAGAAAAGTTCGGTAATATGCTTTGGGGTGAGGACAATCCCTAATGTTTGCCCGCTACCACCCGAATAGTGCATAAATTCGCCGTAGAATCTTCCCAAAAAGTCTTCGGTTGATTTGCTGAACTTAATTGATTTGTAAAGTTTCTCATCTAGGAATTTCGTGAAGAACTTTAATGGAGTTTCACCTAAAGACTGATTTACTTCATTTAGTTTTGTACTGTCTTTGATGATACTGAATTGAGAAAGAATCTTGTCAATTTTGGTGACTGGCGAAAGATCTGTTCTTTTGAAGCTAGATTCTATGGCATTGTAAATCTTTTGACCATCTGTAATGGCATGTATACCCGATTCACCTGTAAGCGAATCAATGCTGAAGTTTCTGTTGTCTCGTTCACGCAGGGCGAGAAGAATTCCTGACACAACAAGTGGCTTTTCCTCATCCTTCATGTTGCCGTAATTTCGCAGATGCTCATGTAATTCTTTTGCATCGGCTAGTATTTCGGCAAGTTCTTTTTCTTTGTCCGTATCCTCTTTGAGAACGTCTCGCAGATAAAATTCATCGATATTATTTTCACTGAATGAAATAAATGATTCAACGTCATCTAAATAAAATACATTGCATCGGTCGTCGATAAATATGGGTGTAATCCGATGTTTTTTTGAAGTTCCTGACACTCCAATTGCAAAAACCTTCTTGTATGTCGTGTTCCTTATTAGATGCCTGCCATAAAAGAAAGCTCCGTTCATGGCGTATTTTTTAACGGACTTGACATCCATCGCCAAAAGACCATCGTCGTCATGTTTTTCGTGGTCTTGGATTGAAGCTTTGTCTTCAATGACAATCAAGAAATCCTTTACTACGCCGACATATTCCGGAAAGCCAACATTGCCTGTTCCACTTTTTGAAGCAGTCTTCAAAGCTTTGTCAATTTCGACAATTTCACTTCCCTGGGCGTCGTGGACTATTCCTGCTTCGTTAAGAAGGTCGTGCACCCATAAATCCGTTTTGACTTCTTTTTTTGCCATCGACAAGGTTCCTAAAATAAGTAGATTAATCGTTCTTATCCTAGTCCTTGACTAAAGCCGTTTTGTAGGTAATAAAAAAGGCGTGGAGTCGTAGGCTTACCTTGTCTGCGGGCTACCACACCCTTTTACCTGATAAGCACAAAACGACCCACGCCCAATGTGGGCGTGAGCGTTCGTCTTATCCTCAGGTAAATTGAAAGTGGTAGTTTCAGACAAGAGAATAAGAGACGAATCTCAAAAATTCCGGTCGCTCCGAACCATTCGGTACGGGGCTATGTCAATCGCAATATAGCTTATTTGAATGGTGAAAGATGACACCCGATTTCGTCCAAGCAAAAAATTCGTTTTTTTCAAAAACCTCTTGACATTCTCCCCTAGAAAGTTTATATTTATAGTGCTCAAAAGAGCATTTTGTGACAAAAAGTCCCGCCTTTTTATGCTTGTAGGCGGAAGGAGTGAAAGATGAATAAGCGTGTGTCGCCTATTGGCAAGGCAGACGGAACAACTTTTGAAAACCTTGCAGAACGGGTAAAAAACGTTCATAACGCGACAAGTTCCGTTGCTAAGGGCGCCGTAAACCAGTTGCTGACAATACGAAATTGGGCTATCGGCTGCTATATAGTCGAATATGAGCAAGAGGGGTGCGACCGAGCTAAGTACGGGGCCCGCCTATTGCAGAATTTGGCGGACAAGTTGTCCATCAAGGGACTTGATCGCTCCATGCTTAGTGTTTGTCGGCTATTCTATATTAGATATCCACAGATTTGTGAGACGGCGTCTCACAAATTGGAAATGATTGACAGATCTAAGTATTCTATCAATACCGTGAGCATAAGGAATGTTGAAAAGAAACGCGGAGACGAGATTTGTGATTCAGTGAATCACAAATTCATAACACCGCCAGATATTCTGCTGACCCATTTGTCGTTCTCCCATATTAGGGAAATACTTTCTATCGACGATCCTATGGAACGCTTCTTTTACGAATTGGAATGTATCAAAGGCACGTGGAGCGTGAAGGAACTTCATCGGCAAATCGACACGAAACTCTATTTCAGGAGCGGGATAAGCAAAAAGCCGGAACTACTGTTGCAACGGGTGGAAAAGGGCGGAGCAGATGCTGTCCTGTCGGTTAAAGATGCATATACTCTAGACTTTTTAGATTTGAATGTCAAGGATGAATTCTCCGAAACCGAATTGGAGCAGGCTATTATGAACCATTTGCAGGAGTTCCTGTTGGAGATGGGCAAAGGGTTCTGCTTCGAGGCCAGACAAAAACGCATTATCATAGACGACGAGTATTATTTTATCGATTTGGTGCTTTATAATCGTTTGCTGCACTGCAATGTAATTGTGGAATTGAAGGTCGGCAAGTTTCGCATTGAGCATGCCGCTCAACTGAACGCCTACATCTCTTATTTCAAGGATTGTGAGATGGTGGACGGGGACAATCCCCCGATCGGGATTTTACTCTGTACGGAAAAAGGACCGAAAATGGTCCAATATGTATTAAACGGCATGGACGAGAAACTGTTTGTCTCGACATACAAGCTTCAACTTCCCGACAGGCAACAGTTAGAAAACTTTTTGATTAAAGAAGTGCAGGAGATGGGTTTGTAGCAAATTGTCGATTTTGACTCAGGTTCACAGAAAAGTACACAGGAAAGTACACAGAAAAGTGCACAGAAAAGTACAGTCGATATACTTTGTCAAATAGGCCCTGAAAAGCGCCTTGATTGATGAAAAAAGACAAATGTCCAAGAAAATGACGGTATAAATGCCGGTGTAAACGAATAGAATGGAATTATCACTTTCTGACATCTGTTTGAATCTATATTTATAGGTGACTCTAGAAAGGAGGCTCCTATGCAGACAGATAATGAAAATAGGGACTTGAAATACTGCCGCTATTATCATGGCGAACAGCGGGATCCGTATAGGGATTCGTTCAAGGGACGCGCCTGGATGGCGGAGCAGTTAGCGAGTGAACGCATTTCGGATTCAGCGAAGTATCCGTGGGCAATGGTTATTCCGTTCGTTGCCTTAAGGACTAGGCCCCGCAACGCCGTGCCCCTGCATCGCAAACAATTCGCCAGCCCACACCCCCCTTAATTTATAATAATTTTCGCCAAAAGTCAGTAAAGGGTTTTGGCGAAAATTACGGTAAGTTTTGGCCAAAACTATATAAAATTGTGAGTTTTGGCGAAAAATGTGCTGAAAATTGCTAAAGCAATGCTTTTTTATGTCGATTTCGCAATTTTTGAACCGAAAACTGCGAAATTGAATGACGCTATTTGCCTGTGTCGAGCAGTATTACCTGACGCTTGTTTCGCCCGCGGCTACTGGATTGGTACTTCCCGAGGGCGTCTACCTGCTTGCCCGAGGTGCCTTGCGCCCGGGGCTGTGAGGCGCGGACCTTGCGGGCGTAAGGGATTGCGTCGGTGGAACCGTCGCGCAAAACTACCGCGATGCTGTCCAAAATCGGGTTGCCAGTGCCTTCGATGTAGTCGTGCGAAACTTCCCAGACCATGATGCCCGCGTAGTCGTTATCCTTGACCCAGCGGCTCTTGACGGCAGAGGAATGCGGGTCTTCGAAGGTCACGTATCCGGTACTTGATACGCCGTAAGGTGACACGGAAACGCTGTCGAAAAAGAATTCCCATTCGGAATTCGTGACGATGTCCTTGTACGGGACCTGCTTTGCCGTGCCCTTGGTGAAATCGGTGCCGGGGCCCGTTGCGCCCTTGAATTCAAACCCGAACGAGGGAATTCCGAAGACCATCTTTTCGGTGGGCACGCCACGCTTTTTCCAGTAGTCGCGGGTCTGTTCCCACGACCAAGTGGTGTAACCGCTGTGCGGGTATAGCGGCGAGTCGAACATGGCTTTTTCGTCCCAGTCGCCGGTGATGTCGTAGGTCATGAAGCCGAGCCAGTCGAGGTTTTTCACGAGGACTTCTGGCGTGAAGTATTTTCCGTAATACTGCGAGCAGGGGAGTGCCGCCGAAAGCGTTTTGCCTTCGGGTAAAGCCGCGCGGAGCTCGGTGAGCAGTTTGTTGTAGGCGATGGTATCGGCGTCGGGCACGGGATTGTATTCCCATTCCCAGTCCATGTCAAGCCCGTCCAGGTTGTGGTCGGCGACGAACTTCACGAGGTTCGCGATAAACTTTTGACGGAGCGCGTCGTCCGATGCGACGGGCACGAAGTTTTCGCTCTGTCCGCCACCGCCGAGCGACACGATGACCTTTGTGCCAGCGGCGTGCGCGAGCGTTACCATTTCGTCAAGTGCGCTCGGGTCTTCGGCGGCATCGCCACGCAGGCTTCCATCGGTATCCGGCGTGATAAAGCTCCACAGCACGTGGGTCAGCTTTTCGTACGGCACCTTGTCTACGGTGTAGGCGGGCTTGTGCCATTTTCCCCAGTCGGGGTAGTAGCCGATGAACAGCGGTTCGGCCCACGCCGAGCAAGCGCTTGCGAAGATTAAAAAAGCCGCGAGGGTTTTTGCGAGGGAAAGTGTGCTCAATCGACTCATTTGAAACTCCTTGCTTCTAAATATAAGCTTTTTGTTGTTTAAAGACTTGTTGTGAACAAATTTGTATAAATTTTGAAGAGAAAAAGCGATTGGTGGCATATATTTTTCTAAAATTAAGCTTTTATATGCCTCTTGGGGTGGAAAATTCATCGAAAAAGCTTCAAAATGATGGTTTGAAGGCCGAAAAATGACGGAAACTTCCAAAATTAGCTGAAAAATGACTATAAAAATCGATTTCAGGCATATAAATTGCTAATAAAACGAATTTTATATGCCCAAGGTGCGTTTGTGGGTGTTTAAAATGGGGGAGGGAGGCACCCATGGTGCATTCAAATTTTTTTTTGATGGAACATCCCCAAAAAAATGAAATTTAAACGGGTTTTACACATTTTGTGGTGCCTTAGGGGTGTCATTTGGGGACGAAGCGATGTAATTTTGAAGTATGCGTACCCCAAAACTCAATTTGTGGGATGTATGGTTTCTCTTAGTCTTGGTGTGTGTGGTGGCATGCTCGGACGATTCTTCCGGAACGAAACCGGATGTTTCCGAACCCGATGGATTTTCGTCGGATTCTCAGGTTATCATTGGCGAAGACGGCTCGCACGAAGGCCCTCTCCCTGGCGAAGACCCGGCTATGGTTGCTGTCGACACGACGGTGCCTTTTGTGGGTAACTTTCCGGTCGTTTTCTCCGAAGTTTCGCCGTCGAATGCAAATTTCAAGGATAACGATGGCAATGACCCCGGCTGGCTTGAACTTTATAATACGAGCGATGCTCCGGTGAGTCTCAAGGGCGTTGCATTGAGTAATGACCCAAGGTTTCCGCGCCGTTGGGTCTTTGGCAATGCGACTATTCCTGCCAAGAGCCACATGATTGTGTTCCTTTCGGGCAAGAACTATGCCGACTATATTCCGCCTTCGGATTCGGTCAATATGATCGGTTCCGATTGCAGTTCGGAATCTTCTGCGGGCGGGTTCGGCGCGTTCCCTGGCATGGGTGACTGGGGCGGCGGCATGGGCGATTTCGGTGGCGGATTCCCCGGTGTTGGTGCAGGTGCTGGTGTCGGTGGCGCCGCTGCTACGGGTAACTCCGGAAATGTCGAAAATCTTCCTGGCAAAATCTCGTTGTGCTTCAACGAAAATGGTGTAAACCAAATTGGTGCCGTCATGAAGGTGTCGCAGGGTGGTACCTATTCTCGTGTGGTTGTGAATTCCGGTGCGGCAAAGCTCGGTAACGCAGACCAGCTCGTGATCCGAGGATTTATTACCAAGACGCACAAAATTCGCGTGAATTTTAAGGAAGGTGACAATATTAGCGCATGGACTGGCAAGAATCTCCGCGGTACAGGCGATTCGTCGTCGGTGTATTATGTAAGGCTTGGCGACAACGCCTCCGATATCAAACGTAGCAATGTCTCGGCAACGACGTTTGCTACCGAAACCCAGGGGTCTGAATCGACGACTATCAAGATTACATCGTACATAGCACGTAAACGTGGTCATGAACTGCATACGACCTTTAAGGCAGAGGATCAGGGCGGAACTCTTTACCTCGTGAGCGAAACGGGTATTCTGGATTCCGTGCGCTATTCTGCGGTGCCTACGGGTGCATCCTGGTCCCGCGATGCCGCGGGTAAGTGGGGCTTTGCTTCTCCTTCGCCTTATGGAAATACGGTGGGTGAGGTTTTTGCGGTACAGGCTCAAACTAACGAAGTGAATGTTCCGGCATCCGGTTTCTATTCATCTCCGGTGTCTGTTACGTTCCCGACGGGCACGCGTTGCGAACAGGGCGGAACGGAACCGACGGCAAATTCACCTACGGTGGAGCAGACTTTGACGATTAATGCGACTGCGGTGCTTCGCTGCCGTACCTATGCCGTGGGGTCCTATCCGAGCGAAGAAATTGTACGGACCTATGTGTTCGAAAGACAGCCTTCGATTGCAACTTTATTTGTAACGACGGATCCTTTGTCGATGTTCAGTCCCGATACGGGCCTTTACATGACGGGTAATGGGGCTGCCATGATGGATCCCAAAAAGGGCGCGAACTTCTGGAGTAATCGCGAACTTCCTGTTTATGTGGAATTCTTTGAGCCGAATAAGCCGCAGACCCCTGCATTCGGCGTGATGGGCGATTACAAAATTTCGGGGCAGTACAGTCGCGCCAAAGAAAAGAAATCTTTCTCGATTACCTTGCGCGAGGAATACGGCGATAAACGCCTCAAGTACCCGTTGTTCCCGGATTATCCGGAACTTAAGAAATTCAAGGCGTTCTCGCTTAGGAATTTCGGGAACAACAGTGGAGACGACTATGTGCGCGACCGCATCGGAACTTCGATGACAGAAGAGCTTGGCGTCGATTACCAGCGCGGGCGTTATGTTGTTGTGTATTACAATGGCAAGTATTACGGTGTACACGATTTACGTGAGCGCAACAACGAGTACTATTACGAAACCAAGTATGGCCTTGATGCATCGGATATCGACTTGATTGATGCCCAGAACGAAGCGGGTGCGGGCTCGGCGACCGATTACAAGGCGATGATTGATTGGCTCCAGAGTAACGAACTGACGAACGATGCCAATTACCAGAAAATTGCCGACCAGATTGATGTCGATAACTACATGAACTATATGCAGGCCGAAATGTTCGTGAACAATGGCGACTGGCCGCACAACAATATGAAAAAGTGGCGTGTTGCCAGTCAGAAAAGTAAATGGAAATGGTTCCTGTACGATGTAGACTTTGGCTTCGGCGCAGGTTACAATACGCAGAATGGCAACGTGTTCAGCTACGTGACCAATCCGAACGGTACAAACGGCATGGGGATGGGAATGATGCCTGGTATGGGTGGCGGCCAGCAGAGTGGTGGCTCTATTTCGGAGCATACGATTCTCATGATCCGTTTGCTCGGTAACGAAGGATTCAAGAAGGCTTTCATTAATCGCTTCTGCGTGCTCTTGTCTATGAACTTCTCTGCCGACAGGCTCGTGAAACGTATCGACGAATTGCAATCGCAGGTGCAGGCCGAGGTGGCACGTGATGCGGAATTTTGGAACTACGACGCCGCGTCGATGTCGAGTAATCTTGAAAAGATCAAGTCCTTTGCGCAGGCCCGCCAGCAGACCATTATGAGCGAAATGCAGCAGTACTTTAGCTTGGGAGAAACTGCCGCGGTAACTCTTTCTGCGCAGGGCTCGGGCAAGGTCCTGGTGCATAACCTGCCGCTCGATCAAAGTTCTATGTCGGTGAACTTCTTTAGAGATGTCCCGGTGACCGTAACCGCAATGCCCAATGCAGGAGCCGTATTCGGTGGCTGGAGCGATGGCATCCAAGAAGCGACTCGAACCTTTAATCCCGGCGAAGTAGCAACAGTCACTGCAACATTTAAGTAAGAAATCATACCAATCGCTTCTGGAGCCCGCCAATGGCGGGCTCTCTTCTAACACCCCACATCCCACTTCCCGCTTCCTACTATTTACTACATTTTATCTCGATGAAATTACCTGTCGTATGTATTGTAGGGCGCCCGAACGTGGGCAAGTCCTCGCTCTTCAACCGCATCTTGGGGCGTCGTGCCGCTGTCGTGTCTGACCGCGATGGTGTGACCCGCGATCGCCATTACCAGAATGCGAATTACAAGGGCCATGAATTTACGGTGGTCGATACCGGCGGATTTTTGCCGGACGATTCCATCGACGTGCTCGCCGATAGCGTGCGCACCCAGATTTTTAACGCCGTCGAAGAGGCCGACTTGGTGCTCTTCATGGTCGATGTCCGCGTGGGCATTACCAAGCTCGACGAACAGTTTGCGCGCATGGTCCGCAAACTCGACAAGAAGGTGATTCTTGTCGCAAACAAGAGCGAAAACGGTGCCGACCGTCAAGAAAGCTACGAATTCCTGAAGCTTGGCTTTGGACTTCCGCGAACCATCAGTGCGCTCACGGGCTATGCCTGTCTTTCGCTCATGGACGAAGTCATTGCGGTGCTTCCGACTCCCGTTCGCGGTGAACGCAAGGAAGTTCGCCCGATTCGCTTTGCCATTCTCGGTCGCCCGAACGCCGGCAAGAGCACGCTCTTGAACCGCTTGCTGAACGAAGACCGCGCCGTGGTGTCCGATATTCCGGGTACCACTCGCGACTCCATTGACTGCGACTTTGCGGTCGACGGAGTCAAGTTCGTGGTGACCGATACGGCGGGACTTCGCAAGAAGGCGAAGGTCGAAGACGAAGTCGAAATTTTCAGCAACATGCGTACGCTCGAAAGTATTCGCCGCTCCGACGTGTCGGTGCTCATGGTAGACTGTACCCGCGGTCTCGAAGTCCAGGACTTCCGCATCATTACCGAAATCCGCAAGGCGGGCAAGGGCCTGGTGCTCGTGCTGAACAAATGGGATATTTACCCCGACAAGACCGAAAAGTCCTTTGACCACATGGTCAAGGAAATGCTCGAACGCGAGCCGATGCTTGAATACGTGCCGATCATTTCGGCGAGCGCCAAGGAAGGCCAGCGCGTCAACCGCATTGTGCAGGCTATCCAGACGGTGTATGCCAACTGCCGCCGAGTGCTTGGTCGCGACCGTGTGGCCGAAGCCTTCGCAAGTTTCTTGGAAAAGAATCCGGTGCCGAGCCAGAACGCCCGCGTGGTGCAGCTCACTCGCGCCTGCCAGATTATGGTGGAACCTCCGGTAATTGCTATCGAAACCCGCACGCCGGAACTGGTGGCCGATTCTTACAAGCGTTACCTGCTCAAACAGTTTTACGAAGAATTCCAGCTGCAGGGCGCACCCCTCCGCTTGAACTTCGACCAGAAATTAACCCTTAGAAAGGATGAAGATCTTGAACAGTTTACTGAGTCTTCCAATAGCGTACTTGCTGGGGTCAATCCCGAGCGCGATCTGGATCGCAAAAATCGCAAAGGGAAAGTCGTTCGACATTAGAGATTACGGCTCCAAGAATGCGGGCCTCACCAACACGTTCCGCGTACTCGGTTGGAAACCCGCGCTTCCCGTTGTTTTCCTGGATTTGCTCAAGGGCTTCTTCGGCCCGTGGATTGCCATTAAGTTGTGCGAAGCCCAGGTGGCTGCAGGTGGTGTGGACTACTCACATTGGGTACCGCTTGTCGCTGGCCTCTTGGTGATTCTGGGACACAGCTTTACTTGCTTTGCCGGTTTCCGCGGCGGTAAGGGCGTGCTCGCCGCTTTGGGTGTGTTCTTGGCCCTTTGCCCGATTACGGCACTTAGCGCTTTTGGCGTGTGGATTATCCTTACGGTGGCGACAAAGTATGTGTCGGTCGGAAGCATCGGGGCATGCATCGCCCTTGCGGCTTTTTCGACGATGGGTTACTTGCAGCTGCCTTTCCCGCCCGAAAAATTTAACGAGGGCTTGTGGATTACATGCCTGCTGGTGGCCATTTTCGTGATTGTGAAGCACAAGTCCAACATTAAGCGCCTGATGAACGGCACTGAAAACGGATTTGGCAGCAAACGCAAGAAATAATTCGGAATTCAGAGTCCGGAATTCGGAGTTAAAATGTTTCTGAATTCTGAAATCCGAATTCTGAATTTCTATAATCTAAATAGAAAGTTAACGGAAATAAGTATATGAAGGTTACAGTTTTAGGTACGGGTGGTTGGGGACTTTCTCTTGGCCAGGTGGTCTACGAGAACAAGAATGAAGTGATGTTCTGGACAAATTCCCAGGCCGAAGTGGACCTGCTTTCGACAGAACACCAGTACAAGGACAAACTTCCGGGCGTGATTTTCCCGGCAGACTTTAAGTACACGACTGACATGAACGCTGCCCTCGAAGGTTGTGAAATGGTCTTGATCGTGGTGCCTTCCCAGTTCATGGGTGGTGTCGCCAAGAACCTTGGCAAGTGGACTCCCGCCAAGGGTAAGGAACCGGTGGTGGTTTGCGCTACGAAGGGTATTCTCGAAGGCACGAACCAGCTCATGAGCGAAGTGCTGCTCGAAAACGTTCCTTGGCTCACCGAAGACAAGATGGTCGCCTTTAGCGGTCCATCGCATGCCGAAGAGGTTAGCCGCCATATCCTTACGGCCATTGTGGCTGCCTGCGTGAACGAAGAATCCGCAAAGCTTGTCCAGAAGGTTATGAGTTGCTCGTACCTGCGTGTCTACAGTTCTACGGATATCGTGGGTATTGAGCTCTGCGGTTCCGTGAAGAACGTGATTGCCATTGCTTCTGGAGTACTCTACGGCCTTGAAGCCAGTGGCAAGTACAAGATTGGCGATAATACTCGAGCCGCCCTCTTGACCCGCGGCCAGGCTGAAATGTGCCGCCTGGGTAAGGCGCTTGGTGCAAAGCCCGAAACATTCGCGGGCCTCGCCGGTATGGGCGACCTTATCGTGACCTGCCTTTCGCAGCATAGCCGTAACCGCTACGTGGGTGAACACATCGGTCGTGGCGAAACTATCGAACAGGTGCTTGCTGGCATGAAGATGGTGGCCGAAGGCGTTCCTACGTGCAAGAGCACCAAGGCGCTTGCCGACAAGCTCGGTGTCGAAATGCCTATCGTGGATGCCGTCCATGCCCTCCTCTTTGAAGGCAAGAAAATCGACGATGTCATTCAGGATATGTGGGGCCGTGAGCTAAAGGAAGAAGTCTGGGAGTAGTGTAGAGCTTAGCGCTCAGAGCTCAGAGCTTAGCGCTTAGAACTTAGAGTTTAGAGTTTAGAGTTTAGAGTTTAGAGTTTAGAGTTTAGAGCGTTCTCTTCTCTCTATGTTCTACTAACAGAGTGTCCTGTTTAGATTTTTAAGAATAATCTTAAGTGGGTCGCAAATCCGTTACGGAATGCGGCCCCTTTTTTTGTTTCGAGGTCGCCGGATTTTTTCTGCGAGGCGATATTTGTAGCATCGGACTCGCCTGGATTGCTGATTGTGCCGGTGTCGGGCAGATCGTTTCCGTTGCCACTTTCGTCGGGAAGAAATTCCTTGTAGCTTGAGTATACCGGGATTAACTGTGTAATACCGTATTCCAGTGCAATGGAAATGTCTCCGTCCCGACGGAGTTCTGTCCCGAGCGAGAGAATCCCTCCTGCACTTATTAGTTCCCGTCGATAGGTTTCGTGGTCTTTATGGTAGGTGAGCAAGATGAGCGTTTCGATCTGTTTGTCGATGTCAAGAGCTCCGCTAGCATAATAGCTCTCGATTCCGGCGCTCGGATTGAAGGAATATTTTTTCCCGAAATGCCATTGGTAAGTTGCTCCTCCGAGGAAAGCGCTTGCATCGAGTTCGGCATCTACCCGGAATAGTTTTTGCAGGAAACTGAACGAAAGCGATTTTAGCACCGAGGCGGGAAGTGCCCGGTTGGGGGCGAGTGTTTCGAAGAACCTGTTTTGATCGGCGCTGATTTTTCCTGCCGCGTGAATGTAATTCAGGTTGGCCGACAATCCTTCGTTGTTCCATTCGGCATAAGCCCAGTGCAGTTGCGCTTCTAAGGGAATGTACAAGAAGCGCTTGCGACTCGTTTCCTGATGGAATATTCCGTACAGGGAGGCGTCGGCATTGGTGTAGGTGTAGCCGAGGCTCAGACGGTTCTCTCCGAGAGTAACTCCGTAATCGCCTCGGGCTATCAACACGTTGATAGAATCCCTGATGTAGTACTGTTTGTCGGGATTTCTGGGAGAGGATTGCAGATAGGTTCCCGATACACCCAGGTGATGTCTGCCGGGGTTTAGTTTTGCGGCCACGGTGTGGGACAGCAGATGTGTCTCCCAGTCCACCGAAATTTCGGGAATGACGTTGTAATCGTAGTGCGGAATCCAGCGAATATTGCCGAGTTCAATGGATCCGCGGGCGATACTGGTGCTTAAGCGGAATAACGAATCGGATCGATGGACGGCGAGTGTAGACCTTACAAAAGGAAGGTTGTTGACATCGACTCCGAGGGTGATGTACCTGAATCTGCTTTCGAAACCGACTGTGGCAATGTCGAGTTTGTTTGTTCCCTTGTCGTCCCACTGGTCGGTATAGCGGCCTTGGTAGGCGATGTGTCGGTAGTCGCCGTAAACCTTGAGTCCCTGAACTTCGAGGGTGTCGGAGACCCCGCATTGCTTTATGGAAAACTGCTTGTCGCTCGTGTGCAACAGAAACAGCCCACTGCAATCAGTGAAACCGATGTTACTCAAAGAATGGGCCGCAATATTTGCGACCCCAAGTACAAGAAGAATTAAGCGAGTTTTTTTCAAGACTATCGTAAATCGTCCATGTTAATCGGAGCGACTGGATCTGCGTAGAAAAAATCCTTGTCTTCTTCTTCGTCATCATCTTCCGTAGCGATGATGTTCCAGAACTTTTCTGCGGTCATGCCGGGCAGGACTCCGCCGAAGGTGATGTCCGGGAAGAATATGTAGTTCCCCAGGTTGCGAGCGTTGTATTCTTTCAGCTCGTCGCCTTCAATGTAGCCGTTTTCAAGAGCTTGAATCGACAATGTCTTGTTGCCCTTTGCATCGGTAAAGTAGAACATGTTCTTGACGGCGTTGCGGTAAGCCCTTGCAAAGAGTGTCTGTCCGTTTTCAACCTTGCAGTATGCGGAACCAATCGTTGCCGGAGCCGGTGCTACCGATACGGTCTGGTTGGTTTCTGTATCGTAGGGATTCACGTATTCTTCGAAGGAAACGGTGCAGTTATTGAAAGCCATGCTGTAGCACTTGCGGTCGCGTTGACCGTTAAACTTGTAACGAATGCATGCCTGCCACTCGACTTTGATTCCATAGTTTTCATCCCAGAAATAGTTTTCGAGAATATAGGGGTCGAGGTTTGTGAGTTGCGGGTTCTTTTCGAAATCCTTCTTGATAGCCAAGGCAATGTCGCGTACTGCGTAAATGTTGTAGGCGTCATCAAAACCTGCCGACCAGTAGAATCCGTCCACCGGAGTGTACCATTCGGATTCCTTATTGATGTGATGGTAGGGGAGGTATTCCTGGAAACCGTCTGTGATTTCGAAGAACTTGGCGATGTTGATTGTAACCTTGGAACCATGCGGAAGTGTGACTTCGACGCCGGTACGCAGGGCCTGACGATAGTATTCCAGGGAGTCGATGGCCTTCTGGAAGTCGGCGACACTGACGTCGGCCATTTCGCCTTCGCCCACGACATACGGGTCGTTCTGCTGAGTGGCTAAGCCCGACTGCGATTCTTCGATGCCGTACTGCAGGCCAAGTTCTACATAGGAAATGGCGCTGTCGAGCAGGTTCGGGATGTTCTTGTAGCTGGGTTTCCAACTTTCGTAAACAGTGGTGAAAGAACTCTTCGTGTCAAGGAGTTTTTCTACCTGCTGCATCGTCAAAGTCGGGGAGCCGAACTCTTCGATAGTATCCAATTCGTTCAGCCAGTCGTACTTGCCGTTGTTGGAAAAGTCGATGTTCAAGCTGGCGCCGAAAGTAAGGGTAGCTTTCGCGACAAAGAGTGCTGCAAGTGCCGGTGCGAATTCGCCGCGATCTAGTTCGTAGGTGCGTTCATCGTAAGTGTACTTGCAGGTGAAGTCCTTGTTGCTCACGATGTTGCGCATATAGATGATGGCGGAATCCATGGAAGGAATTGCCTGTGCCATTGCGGACTGGGCGACACTTGTCATAAGCTTTCCGTCGCCGGTTACAAGGATCTTGTTAAAGTCGTGGATGTCCATGTCGACAAGGTCCTTCTTGTTGGCGACCGTGTCGATGAATGCCTTGATTTCAGCATTGTTGATGATGTCAGTCACGATGCTGAGAGCATAGCCGAGCTGAGCTTCGCAGTTGGCGGGGTACTTGTCAAGGACCGCCTTGAAGGTTGCCTTGGTCTGGGCACTGATAGCCTGTGCATTGCTGAAGTTTCCTTCGCCGAGGTATTCCAGGATGTCTGCGATTTTTGCCTTTGCCTCTTCCATCTGGGTGGCGATGGCTGCGTCAGAAATTTCTTCGCAGCTAGAAACACTGAAGGTAGGGGTACTTGGAATGTCTGCCGACGGTGCCGAAGGGCTCTTGTCGGAACTGCTGCTTTTGCTGCCGCAACCCGCCAGGAGAGAACAGGCTCCGATGGCGCAGATGAAAAGTTTCTTGGGCAAAGTCATGAAAAAGCCTCCTTTTGGCACTAAAGGTAGTAAAAGTAACCGCATTACAGGTAAATTATTTTGAAAACAAGAATCTTTTTTATATATATTTAAAGTATGTTTGGGCGTTTTTGTTACATAGTGGCCCTTTGTGCCACCTTATTGCTGATAGCCTGTGTCGAAGACGATGTCAGGCGCGGTAACGATGCCCTTCGCATTGGCGATTATGACAGGGCTATCCAGAATTTTTCCAAGGCCCTTGATGTGGAACCCGCAAATCGGGATGCCCGTTATGGGTTGGCGCTTTCCTATTATGCGGTTGCCGAAGAAGCTGAACACTTGAAGACGCCGACTTTTGATATGTGGAATCGTACGGCCCGTGAGTTTGATATCTTGTCCAAGGTCGACAGTAGCGGACGCATCGATGCGAACTATTCGACATGCCTGTTTTATCTGGCGCGTGCGACCATGGCGCAGAACTCCGCTGCGAATGTGCTTCCGCTCCTGGACCGTTCTATCCAGCTGGATAGCTTGAATTTCTTCAGTTTTAACCTGAAGGGTTTGATTCTCTCGGAGCGCGGCGACAAAGAAAGCGTCGAAAATGCGAAGAAAATCTTTATCCATGTCGTGACTCGCGAACCGCAGTTTATTTCGGCATACGTAAACCTCGGAAACATCTACTGGGACGAAGGCGACATCGAAAGCGCTTGGGATACCTGGTCGGCCGGATTGGAACGCTCCCCCAAGAATCAGTCGCTGATATACTGGACGCAAGTTGCCGAAGATTCTCTCAAGTCCATGGTGCTTTCGGGTAGACTGTAAGGCGGTGGTGATTCGATGGATTCTGTCCCGCATCAGTCCAGTATTTTAGATAAGGTCCGTGAATGTACGCTATTGCATCACGGCGGCGAAGCCGATGTCTATGGAGTGGTCGCCGACGGGAACGAGTATGTTCTAAAGTGGTATGGCTCTGAGAATCGTTTTGACGAATCCGTCATCGAAACGCTTTCCCACTTGAATATTCCGGGGCTTTATCGAATCCGGGAATCGGGCGTGCGCGAAAACACGACGTATCTTCTTTACGACTTTGTTCAAGGCATGAGTTCTGCCGAGGTCCAGCAGATTCCCGTTGCGGTGGCGCTGCTCCTGCTCCGGGAACTTGTCCGTACGCTTGATGCCCTTGCCGGCAAGGATGTTCATCACGGCGATCTGAATCCGTCGAATGTCATTCTTTGCTCGTCAAAGTTTGGCTTGCAGGCGTTCCTGATCGATTGCGGTATTGTGGGGCCGGGGGCGCTTGCCTATGCCGCTCCGGAACGATTTCAGGGGAAGCCCGCTTCTGTCAAGAGCGACTTGTTCAGTACCGGCTTGATGCTTTTCCGCTGGGTGGTGGGGCACGACTTGCTCGAGGCGAACAATTACGATGGTTATGCCGCTCAGGTTGCTTCTATCGACAATATCGATGTGACAGGCATTCTTTATGGAATGGGTTGCTTTTCGACTCTGGAACTTTCCGCCCTTGATCCGCTGTGGAAATCACTTTTGCGATTCGAAGCGGGGGAACGTCCCGAAGATTTTGATGAACTGGACGAACTTTTGGAAATTGCCCTGTCGACTCTTGGGGTTGGCGAGGTGACCGCCCGGACCTCCCTGCAACATTTTTCCGAAAAGTTCTTCGACGAAAAAACGGGGCGAAAATTCCCGCTGTCTGCACTGGATGGTGAAAAAACGGCCCTTCCGTATCGAAAACGCGATGTGCAACCTCAAAAAAAGATCCGAAAATTTGCCATTTTGGGCTTTTTTGGACTTATATTATTATTGGTTGCCCTGTGGCTTGCGTTCGGAACGAAATCTCCCGACATCGATGCCACGGGAAATCTGCTTTTGGAAAAATCCAGGAATCTGGAATCCGTCGATTCGCAAGAAGATATTTTGAGAGGTGCCCCATGAAGTCGGAAACGATGCTTGCTACAGAAAAGATGCTTGATGTAGTAAAGACCTTGCTTGACGAGGTTCAGCCGGAATCCCTTTTTGTAAAGATTCTGGAAGTGGCACGCAGCGTTCTCCATGCCGATGCGGCCGTGTTGGATATCGCAGGCGAAAAGCCGCTTCACTTGAGCAACCCGGAACAGGTATCCATTTCTATTTCTGCGGTCAAACAGGCCAAGGCTGAAAAGAGGGCGGTGGTGTGGAACCAGCTTGACGATAATTCGGCAGACCTTTCTAAGTCAATAGTGCAGAACCAGCTCACAAGTATCATGGTGTCGCCATTCCGTACGCCCGACAGCGAGGCGGGTTACCTTTATTTGCAACGTGCCGCCCGCAGCGATTCCTTTACCGAAGACGATAGCACCCTGTTCGATTCCTTCGTGTCCGTTTGTGAAAAGTTTGCCTTCGCCGCGTTTGACCGCATTCGTGACAAGGAATCTCTCGAAACCTTCAGGAATGTGATCCGCAAGGACGGAATCGTCTATTCTAGCAAGGTCATGACCGACCTGGTAAAATTGGCCGATAAGTTGGCCGTCCTTCCGATGCCGGTGATTATCCGTGGCGAAACGGGAACGGGCAAGGAAGTCATTGCCAAATATATCCATCGTCATAGCCCGCGTGCAGACAAGCCCTTTATTGCGGTGAACTGCGGCGCCATTCCGGAGCACCTGATGGAATCGCTCCTGTTCGGGCATGCCAAGGGGTCCTTTACGGGAGCCATCGAAACTCGCAAGGGTTTTTTCGAAGAAGCCGACGGCGGAACGATTTTCCTCGATGAAATCGGCGAACTCCCGCTGAACATGCAGGTGAAGCTTTTGCGCGTGTTGCAAGAAAAGCATATTACGCGCGTGGGCGACAACCGGGAAATTCCCGTGAACGTGCGCGTCATCAGTGCAACTCATGTGGACCTCGAAGAAGCGGTCAAGGCGAAACGCTTCAGGGAAGACCTTTATTTCAGAATTCAGGTGATGCCCATGATGGTGCCGCCCCTGCGTGAACGCGAACAGGATGTCGTCTTGCTCGCCGAGGAATTCCTGACCCGCTACGGGGCTGAATACGGTCGTGGCAAATACCACCTGAGCCGCAATGCCGAAAAGGCGCTCCTTGGCTACCATTGGCCGGGCAATGTGCGTGAACTCGAAAACAAGATCCAGAAGGCACTCATCCAGGCAGTCCACGGAGTGGTGCAACCGGGCGATCTCGGACTAGACGATGTTCAGGCTCAGGCGAAGGATTCTCCGCGAACCCTTAAGGAAGCCCGTGAAATCGTGGAACGCGAAGTCATCAGCCGCGCCCTCCGCGACAGCAACGCGAACTTGACCTTGGCGTCGACCATCCTCGGAATCGACCGTAAGGTCCTCCGTGAAATCATGGAGCGGCTTGGAATGAAGAAGGAAGATTTCAAGAAGTAATTTCTATATTGATAAACGCCCGAAAGACAGTTGGCACGGATTTTGCAAGAAGATGTGTATGAAAAAGTTGAATCTCATATCGACGATTTTGATGGCTGCGGCACTTGGCTATGCCGCTCCGTCTTCTGCGCGTCCTGAGTCCTCTGTCCCGACCCCCGCCGAAAACGCCGAAATTTCGCGAGAAATGCCGGATTTAGGTGCGAAGGAAAGCGCTGAATGGCAAAGGCTGCGTGCCGAGCGTCGTGCTGCCCGTGAGCAAATTCTTACGGACTTGCGCAACAGTTCCGCTGCAGAAAAGCAAAATATCCGCCAGGAAGTCTCGAAAAAACGAGACGATAAACCTCGCTTCGAGGGGGATTTCCCGAAAAATCAGTCTCGTGAACGACGCCCTTTTTATGAGCGGCCCGAGTCTGCTCCGATGAACCCGATGCATGGTATGCCCGACCGTACATTCGAGGGTAATCGTGATCGCCGATAGATGCGTTCGATTGCAGTAGTCATTCTATTGCTTTCGTCTGTGCTGTTGGCAGAGACCCAGGAAGCCGCTTATTTCCGCGCCCTCAAGGCGGAAGAAGCGGGCGACATCACCTTGGCTTTGGAATCTTTTGAAGAGGCTGCAGCCCTCCCTGGCCCGTACACCGAAGAGATTCGTGAAATCGTCAAGGAATATTACAAGGCTCTAGGAGTATCGGAAGATTCCGCGGATAATCCGTGGTCTTTTCGTTTTTTAGGAAATTTGGGCTTTTACGGACTACGTTACAGTGAGTTTGGTGGTGTCGACGAGGTGACGGAGCATGGGGGAGACTTGTTCTTGTCGCTGACGCCGTTCCTGGATTATACGACGGGGGACTATTTTCATTCGTTCGGCATCGGTTTCAATAGCGACTGGTTCCTGGCCAACGAAAACATGCCGGCGCTTGACACGAATGACTGGAAATTTTCTCTTGGACTTGAGTATTCGCTAGTCGGAAGCTCCGTTCTGCTGAATATCGGCGTAGACCTGAATTTTGCCCAGGGAGAAGATGTCTCGCCTTCCTTTTTTGGGTGGATAGAAAAGGATTTTGTACGGATAGAAAAGAACCGGCTGGGGATGGCTGCTTGGGGGTATTACGATGCCGACGGTCCGCTCGCCTTTGCTCTTTACGGGGCGTGGCGTAGAACGTCTACTTACGGCTGGAATGCGGCTGTTTATGTGGGGGAACGCTTCGAGGCTGATTCCGCGGTAGACTACGTTGGCTACTTGGCGGCGTATGAGGCTGCCTTGCAAGATGCTTTCAATGAAGCCGCCCCTTACGAAAGGGAACCTTTTGAGGGGGGCGGCGCTGAACGCTGGGATAATCGTGGCGCCATGAATCCGATGGATGCCTGCCTCGAAACGTACGGCGAGGAATGTTTTGAATGGGAAATTTCAAAAATTGATTCCATTTACTGGTCGACGCATAGCCGTCCCGATTCAAGTTCGGCGAATTCGCTGGATTCTGCCACTGATGTGTCGGTCGCTGTTCCCATGTATTACGCAACGTGGCTTGGTCCCACACTGCGGTCGAGGCTCTCTTATAAATTCAGGAATGGTCTTTCGCTTGAAGCGCGTTTGAACCTGTTCTATGGTTTTGTCCTTGACGGTCCCGACAGCGATTATGAAAAAATAAGGAAGTTCAGCGGCTCTTGGGGCGGTACGGTTTTCTGGAAACCGAATTCGCTGACCCTGTATTTGGGGCTGGATCAGTTCTACAAACATTACGGCCTTCCCGCATATTACAAGGGAATTTATCCGCAGAACACCCTGCTTTCCGAACTTAAGGCCGGTCTCAAATGGGAATTGTAATGTCATTCCCGCGTATGCGGGAATCTCTACTTATGAAAAAAGACTAGAACAAAGTTCTAGTCTTTTATGGAGATAGTGGGAGTCGAACCCATGACCTACAGATTGCGAACCTGTCGCTCTACCAACTGAGCTATATCCCCAGGTTTGAGGCGAAATATAGAATTAAGCGCCTACGTTGTCAAGTGTCAGTTACCCCGGTTGTCCATCGAAGAAAACATTTGGACGATTTCTTCGGTAAACAGCGAACTCGGAAGCCCCTGAGCGATTTCGAGAGCTTTTTCCAGATGTCCCTGCGCATTAATCTTAGCCTTCTTGAACGCATCCTTTTCGTTCAGCTTTTCGATGATGCTTTCGGGAACACCAGTTTCTCCTGCCCTTGCGATCTGTGCTTCCATTTCAGTGCGCTCCTGCTCGTTGCAACTTTCGAAGTAGTACAACAGCGGAAGTGTGATGAGGCCGTTGCCGAGGTCGGTGAACTTCGCCTTGTCCAGGTTCTTGCTCCCGAAACCGTAATCCAGAAGGTCGTCGATAATCTGGAAGGCGATGCCGAAGTGGCTACCCATCTGGGCGCACTTGTCGATGATTTCCTTGTCGAAACCGGCGAGGATTGCGCCGATGCGGGCTGCAGCCGCAATCAAAGACGCGGTCTTTCCATCGATAATGCGGTCGTATTCCTCAAAGGAAAGTCGCATATTTCCGGACTGGTCCAGTTCCAGGATTTCGCCTTCGATTAGTTTGTCCGCAGCCTTGGAAAGCACCGTCGGAATGTCGCGAGATTCTTCATCGATCACACACTGCATGGACTGTGACAGCACATAGTCTCCGATGAGTACTGCCACCTGGGTGCCCCATTCCTTATGGGCAGTCTTCTGCCCGCGGCGAATGTCGGTTCCGTCGATGATGTCGTCGTGGACTAGGCTTGCGAGGTGCAGCAACTCGATGCCTGCGCATGCGTGTGCGACTCGCAGGCTGTCGGGCTTCTGAGAACCGCTCTGTGCAATCAGGCAAAGCAGGGTCGAACGGATGCGTTTGCCCTTGCGCTGGAACAGGGATTCCAGTCGCTCGTTAATGCCTGCGGGTGCGTTTTTGGCTACACCGAAAATAACCTTTTCGGTAAGTTCCAACTGTTCCTGCACAAGCTTGCGGGCTTGTGCCAGTACAGTCTGAAAGTCTTCTTTACTTGGCACCATCGAAATTAAATATCCAGGTCGTCCAAGACCTTGTAAGCGTTAGATTCAATGAACTTGCGGCGCGGTTCCACGTCTTCGCCCATCAGCATACTGAAAATCTGGTCGGCCGCCACGGCGTCTTCCACATAGCACTGCTTGAGGAATCGCTTGGTGGGGTCCATGGTCGTTTCGGAAAGCTGTTCCGGAGACATTTCGCCAAGACCTTTGAATCGGCTGATGGTCACGTTCTTCTTGTCTTCGAGCTTCGCCATGGCTTCATCCTTGGCGGTTTCGTCGAACAGGTAAGTGTCCTTGGTGCCGACCTTGAGCTTGAACAGGGGCGGCATGGCGAGGAACACGTGGCCTTCGTCGATGAGCGGGCGCATGTAGCGGAAGAAAAAAGTGAGAAGCAGAGTCTGAATATGGGAGCCGTCCACATCAGCATCGGTCATGATGACGATCTTGTTGTAGCGGAGCTTTTCGAGCTTGCATTCGGTGCCGAGACCGCAACCGATGGCGTTCACCAGGTTCTGGATTTCTTCGGTGTCGAGCACGCGGTGGAGGCTTGCCTTTTCCACGTTCAAGATCTTACCGCGCAAGGGGAGAATGGCCTGGAATTCGCGGTTGCGGCCCATCTTTGCAGAACCACCTGCAGAGTCTCCTTCCACGATGAACAGTTCGCATTCCTTGGGGTCACGGCTGGAGCAGTCGGCGAGCTTGCCCGGAAGTCCGCCGCTTTCGAGAACGTTCTTGCGGCGGGCGAGGGTGCGTGCCTTGTGGGCCGCTTCGCGGGCCACGGCGGCATTGTAAACCTTGTCCAAAATCGTCTTGACGGCTGCCGGATTTTCCTGGAAGTATTCTTCGAGCTTCGCACCGAATGCAGAAGCCACATAGCCTGCGATTTCGGAGTTGCCGAGCTTACGCTTGGTTTGGCCTTCGAACTGCGGCTGCGATACCTTGATGGCGATGACTGCGGTCAGGCCTTCGCGGATATCGTCAGAAGTAATGGTGATGTCCTTCTTGCCCTTGGGCATTTCCTGCGCAAACTTGCTGATAACGCGAGTAAGGGCTGTCTTGAAACCCGTCACGTGCGTACCGCCATCGTAGGTGTTCACGTTGTTCACGAAACTGAAGAAGTTTTCCTGGAAGCCGTCGTTGTACCACATAGCCACTTCCAAAGGATACTGGCCGTCGGGGAGCACCAGGTGAATCGGTTCCTGGAACAGCGGGGTGCGGTGCTCGTCCACGAAACGCACGAATTCCGAAACGCCGCCGGGGTAGCAGAAAGTTTCGCTGTGCTTTTCTTCGGTGCGCTCGTCGGTGAGTGTCAGCCGGAGCCCGCTCATAAGGAAGGCGAGTTCGCGGAAACGCGTGGCGAGCGTGTCGTACACGTAGACGGTTTCGCTGAAAATTGTATCGTCGGGGTAGAATTCGACTGAAGTACCGGTCGTTCCGTCGCTTTCGCCGAGGTCCACCTGCGGGCCGCACGGGACGCCACGGGCGAATTCCTGCTGCACCACGCGCCCGTTGCGGCGCACGGTAACAACCAACTTGTTCGAGAGAGCGTTCACGCAGCTCACGCCCACGCCGTGGAGGCCTGCTGAGACCTTGTAGGAGCTGTTGTTGAACTTGCCGCCGGCATGCAACTTGGTCATCACGACCTGGATTGTGCCCACCTTTTCCTTGGGGTGGATGTCGGTCGGAATGCCACGGCCGTTGTCGGTCACGCGGATGCCGTTGCCCGGCAAAATGGAAATTTCAATATGGGAGCAGAATCCGGCGAGCGCTTCGTCCACGGAGTTGTCGACCACTTCCCAAACCAGGTGGTGGAGACCGCGGATGTCGGTCGAGCCGATGTACATGGCCGGGCGCACGCGCACCGCTTCGAGGCCTTCCAAGACGGTAATGCTTTCACCGCTGTAGGCTTCTTCGGCCTTTTTCATTTCTTCAGTTTCTTCTGCCATTTTTTACCTTGTTTTCTTCTTCTAAATTCTTGATGCCAGAAGCCTTTTCGACATGCTTTTAAATGAAAAGAATGTTCTTTACAGAAGGCTTTCCGAGCAACAAATTACACTTGTCAATAATAGCTTTTTTCTGCAAGAAAAGTTCCTGTTTCCACGCGGAACTGTCGCACTTTAGCGTCAAAATATTGCGCTCGAATTTAACGATTTGAACATGCGGTTTTATGAGCGGCCCCACTATGTTTTCGAGGTTGTTTTCTAGCTTTCCGAACGCCATTTCGTCGGAAAGATGAGTCTTGTCTAAAAGCATTTGCAACAACACACTGATGTCTTCAGGGTCTTTCCCGCAGATGGGCTTGCCGCGCCTTTTCCGGTAAGGTGTATCCATTACAGCAACAGGAGCTTCGAAAGAACGAATCCGCCGATAAGGATGCTTGTCATGCCGGCGACAACGGTGGCCTTGGTGTTCTTGCCCACGCCTTCGGCGCCGCTATGGGTCGTGTACCCGAAGAAACATGCGTAGCTGGCGATAAAGTAGCCGTAGAGGGTTGCCTTAATCAGGCCCACGACCAGGTCCCAGTCGCGGTAGAACATACGGACTCCGTAGAAGAACACGGAGAACGAAACATCCTTGTAGAGGTGCGCCACTTCGTAGCCGCCCACAATACCGATAAAGATACTGATAATTGTCAGCGTCGGGAGCATAATGACTGTCGCAATCAGGCGCGGCGCTAGCAAAAACTTATAGGGGCTTAAACCTAATACTTTGTATGCATCGAGCTGCTCGGTCACGGCCATGGTGCCAAGTTCCGAACACATGGATGCCCCGATGCGGCCCGCAAGCACCATCGCGGTAAGGATTGGGCAAAGTTCCACCATCACCGACTTGCCGACCGCCATGCCCACGAACATCAGCGGAATGATATCTGCGAACTGGTATGCCAGCTGCCATGCCATGATGGCGCCGGTCGCCAAGGATGCCGCCACCACTACGGGAATGCTGGTGAGGCCCACGTGCTGCATCTGCTCGACCGTCGTGTGGAAGTTGCTGAATGCACCGGGAATGCTCTTGAACAACATCCACACGAAGTGCAGGTAACTTGCCACCGTACGCAGAAACTTCCGGATAAACTTACCCAGACTTTCTGCGATCCTGTTCATGATGGTAATCAAGGATCAGCCCTACTTCTTCTTGGATTCCTTGGCGCTTTTCTTGGCTCTCTTGTCCGGGGCGCTAATGGCCTTCTTGTAAAGGTTCATGTCGCTCAGGTACTTGATGGCCTCGTTCAGCTGCTTGTCCTGCTTCAGGGAGAACGCCGTACTGACGGAATCGTTGATGAACGCCGTCAGAAGTTCGCGCTTGATGCCGTCCTTGATGTACTGCTTGTTCTCTTCAAACTGGGCGTTGCGATTGTTTTCGAGAGCGCTACGCATGTCGGCAATCCGCTGTGCGAGCGTGGAATCGCTTACGGTCTTCGCGCTGTCGCCCATGTAATTTTGCTCGCGGATGATGCTCTTTTCGAGCTGGTCCACACCGACCAGGGCGTTGCTCTTGACCTTGGTGAAGTTCGTATCCTTCATGCAGAAATCGCGGAACTGCGTGAACAGGCTGTCGGGGACTTCCCAGTTTGCATCGATTTTTGTACCGGACTTTTCGAGGTCGGGGCGAATCTTGACAGCGAACTTGAAGTACATGGCCATACGTTCCTGAACCTGCACCACCCAGGGCATCGGGGCGAGTTCCACTTCTACGTCGGGCGTGATGCCACCGCTGCCGAACATCATGCGGCCGTTGTGCGTGTAGAAGGTGTCAACCTTGGCGGTATCCTTTTTCGTGGAATCGGCCTTTTCGTCGCCTTCTTCTTCGGCGGCGTATTCTTCTTCCAGGAGCTTGAGTCCCTTGATGCCGTTCTCGGGTTTGTTGATGCAGCGGCCGAAAGGCAGATAGTAGAAGGCCGTGGTGAGCTTCAAGGCGTTCCCCTGGTTGTCCAGCGGGAAGATCGTCTGTACGGAACCCTTACCGAAGGACGTCTTGCCGATAATCAAGGCGCGGTCCCAGTCCTGGAGGGCGCCCGAGACAATTTCGGCGGCACTTGCGGAACCCTGGTTCAAAAGGACGACCATGGGCACGTCGGGCTTGACAATGCCGTTCCTGCGGGCGTGGCTTTCGGTCTTCTGGGTGCGGCCGCGGGTGCTTACGATGACGTTCCCCTGTTTCAGGAACAGTTCGCTGATTTCAATAGCCTGGTTCAGGAGTCCGCCCGGGTTGTAGCGCATGTCGAGGATGATTTTCTTCATGCCCTGTTTCTGGAGTTCCCTGAGGGCGTTTTCCACGTCGCTCGTGGTCTTGTCGCTAAAGGTGGCGAGCTTGATGTAACCGATGTCCTTGCTGACCATGCCGTAGTAGGGCACGGCGTGCACGATGATTTCGGCACGGGTGATGGTGAAGTCCATCAGGTCGGGGACGCCTTCGCGTTCGATAGATACGGTCACGTCGGTGCCGATCTTGCCGCGGAGCTTGTTCACGGCTTCGTCTAGGGTGAGCCCCTTGGTGTCCTTGCCGTCGATTTTACGGATGCGGTCACCGGCGCGGATGCCGAGGCGGAAGGCCGGCGTGCCGGACAAGGGCGAAATCACGGTCAGAATATTGTCGCGGAGGCTGATGGTTATGCCTACGCCGCCGAACTTTCCTTCCATCGAGACTTTCAGGCTTTCGTAGTCCTTCGGGGAGAAAACGGTCGTGTGCGGGTCCAGAATGTTGCGGATGCCGTTCAGGGCTGCATCGCTAAGCTCGGTCGGATCAACATCTTCGACATACTTGCGGTTGACTTCGGAAAGCACCTTGTTCAGGCGCGAGACTTCATTGTAGAAGTCGCCCGGGGCGTCCTTCTTGTCTTTAGCCGCGAAAGGGCTCGTCGTAAGGCAGAGGGCCGAAAGACCCGCTACAAAAAGAGTGCGAAAGTTCAGCATATTGAAATTCATGCTCTAAAAATACAATTTGATTTCTTTGTCGGGGCGACCCAAACGGGGAAAAACGGAAAAAACCGGCTCAAAGGCCGGTTTTTAATATTAGGAGAGAGAGAAAAAAAGGTCAAAAGTTAGGCGGCGTCGTTCAGGACGCGGGTCAGCTGCTCGTTGCGGAGCTTTTCAAGGGCGGAATCCTTGAGCTGGCGGGTGCGTTCCTTGGAGAGGCCTACCATCGGGGCGATTTCCTTCAGGTTCAGGTCGGAATCCATCTTGAAGCCGAAATAGAGCTTGATGATTTCTTTTTCCTGTTCAGAAAGGCTGTTATCCATCGCCTTGTCAAAAAGCTTGTTGCGGTTGTGATGCTCGGCGAGCTCGTCGGTGCGGAATTCAGTCGCTGCAATGGTGTCGCCGAGGGTTATATCGCCGTCTTCACCGACGGGAGCGTCGAGCGATGTGGACTTGTTGCCCATCATCAGAATTTTTTCGATGTCGTTCGCCTTATACTTGCTAACGCCTTCGAGGCTCTTCGGGTCAAGCATAAGTCCACCGCCGACGACCTGGTGCATCTGGCCGCCCTTCTTGGCGAAGCGGCGGAGCACGAGTTCCTTTTCGGCGCTGATGCGCACCAGACGGCCGCGTTCTGCGATGGCACGGGTAATGTTCTGACGAACCCACCAGACGGCGTAGCTGATAAACTTGATTTTCTGGGAGTGGTCAAAGCGGCGAGCGGCTTCGATGAGGCCCATATTGCCTTCGTTGATGAGCTCGTTCACGTCAAGGCCCTGGCCCTTATAAAGGTTGGCGATATTCACCACGAATCGGAGATTGCTTTTGACAAGCAGGTCCATGGCTTCGCGGCTGCCTTCGCG
The DNA here is from genome assembly GCF_946062555.1 of uncultured Fibrobacter sp. Classification (GTDB taxonomy): domain Bacteria; phylum Fibrobacterota; class Fibrobacteria; order Fibrobacterales; family Fibrobacteraceae; genus Fibrobacter. The sequence goes on along the minus strand of NZ_CAMGVQ010000028.1, from coordinate 9,512 downwards.
AACTTTCGCGAGTACAACCTTTTCTTGTTCCTTGGTAAGCAGCGGATATTTGGAAATATCGTTCAGATACTGGAAATAAACATCCCTGTCATCACGAACGTGCGTATTCTTTGTCATATCTACCTCGTTACTTGTTGTTTTGTTTGCGTTTGTAAATCTACCTCCTTTTCTATTTTGAAGTGTCATAGATTACGCTTTACTTCGCAAAAGTTTTTTGTGAATTTCGTCAAGGAAAACGGCACTTTTGTCACGTTTTTGTCATAAGGAGCTTTTTTTTGCTCAAATAAGGGCTATTTTTGTACCCAGAGAGACACTTTTATGACAAAAGACAACCAAAATTCCCAAGAAAAATGCTGCGCGTCAATACTCGAGCGAGTGAAACTCTTTTTTAGCAATCTGAGAATGTGGCTGGCCGAATTGGAGGAAGCTCAGTTTGATCGTGGCGAACGCGAGATTGTCGCCCTGATCGAGGACGAAAGCATCAAGCTTTATCCGGTGCCATCTTATGCTGTGTCGATTCTGGTCTGGTTTTTTATCCTGATTTTCCCGCTGATTTTGATTCTTGACCCGACGGCTCCCATGGCAAACGAGTTTGACTTGTGGAACATGGTGAGTTTCTATGTGCCGCTCCTTGCGACCATGATTATCTTTTTTGTGAACCTGCGCATCTTGGTTCCGAAACTTTTTGTCCGAAAAAAATACTTGGCTTATTTCTTGTGCAACGCCTTGCTTTTGGTCATTGGCATCGCCTGTAGGGAATTTGTTGTTTTCCTGATGACTAAAAATCCTGCCGAGACATTGTCGGACTTTTTTGCCATATATTGTTTTAGGGCTGTCCGGGGACATTTTTCGATTTGGACTATAGTCAGTTTCGTCTTGATATTGAATTTTGTATGCGTGATTTGCATTGCCATTGTTTTTGCGAGCCGTTCGATCATGAGGGCGTTTGTGATGCGCGAAAAACGCCGTACCGAGATGGCGTACGAACTTACTTTTTTAAAGCAGCAACTGAGTCCGCACTTTTTATTCAATACGCTGAACAACATCACAAGCCTGATTCGCTTTGATCCGGGCCTTGCTGAAAATAGCATGACGAAGCTTTCGCAGTTGCTTCGCATGATGCTTTACCAGACGTCTGATCAGTACATTTCGGTGAAAGAGGATGTGGAAATTCTTGAGAAATATGCGGACTTGGAAAGGTTGCGGTTAGACGAGTCCTTTGATTTGAAGTTCGAGATGAACCTTGAAAATCCGCAGGCGCAGGTGGTGCCGCTGATGATGATGCCCCTGATGGAAAATGCGATGAAACATTGCCTGAATCCGGACGGGATAAGCTTTGCTCATATTTATATCGAACAAAAGAACGGTGAACTTTATTTCAGGGCCGAAAACAGCAACTTCCCGCGGAAGAGTAAATCCAAGTCAAGTGGACTCGGACTTGCCACATTCATGAAGAGGCTGGAGCTTATGTACAAGGACCGCTATACCTATACAACGAAGGTTGAAAACGGCATATATATAAGTGAACTGAAGGTGAAACTAGAAAATGAAAAATGAGTGTAGTGGATTCCCTCCCTTCGGTCGAGAATGACTTCAGTTAAAAGTCGTCTTGGAAGGGATGCAACGAATTAAAGTCATCCTGGAAGGGATGCCGCGAATTAAAGTCGTCTTGGAAGGGATGCCGCGAATTAGAGTCATCCTGGAAGGGATGCAACGAATTAAAGTCGTCTTGGAAGGAATGCAATGAGTTAAAAGTCGTCCTGGAAGGAGTGTGACGACTGACGGCGGACAGCACTTGGTTACTCGTAACCTTAGTGCGCATGGTCCCCGAATGGGGATGATCCAGTGGTGAATTTTTTTTTGAAAAAAATGAGCCGGACCTCTTTACAATAGTTTGTTCTTTAACTATAATTTTGTACGGAGCAAAAATATTTATTAGATACATCCATACGCCATGGGTGTATCTTTTTTTTGTTTTAGGCTCTATTGGTATATGGCTTGGTAGATTTTGCATGGCGGCGGGTGCCGTCGTGTTCTGATAACATTATAAAGTTGGAGGTCCTATGAAAAATAGGATGTCAAGGTGTGCAGCCTTGATGGGGACCGTATTGTCCCTTTCGAGTTTTGCGCAAGTGTGTCAAGAAATCTCGCTGTATAAGAATGGCGAATCGGGTAAGGTGGAAACCGCGGGGACGACGTTCCCGGAAGCGCCGGAATGGAGCGCCAACTGGGGCGAAATGGAGGCGCTTACCCCGCCTTATATCCGCTGGTCCGGTATGAAGGACAAGGCGGGGGACTGGACGGGCGCATTGACGTTTTCCAAGTTGCCTGCGACCGTCCAGGGAGGGAACCTTTCCCTTAAGGTTCGCGTCTCGCAGAAGGCGAAGTTTGGCGTCTGGCTTGCGGGAAACTTTGGGAATAGCGGCGTTTCCTTCTACAATCTCGAACCGAACCGTACTTATTCCCTGACGGCTCCGGTGGAAAATCTCCTTGGTCGGGGCAGTGCCCGCATCGAGAAGGTGGGGGTCGGACTCTTCGACGTGCCGGCGCATCAGTATACGACGGTATTCGTGGATGATATTGCCCTCAGCTGCGGAATTTCGGACAACGAAAACGTTGGTGCTTCGGATACGGAAGATGCTTATCCTTTCAGCGATATTTCTCCGGAACGGAGCGTACGCTCGCCTAAGTTTATGCAGTCTAAGGTCCCGGTAACGACGGCGGCATATTCTTCCGAGGAACGTTCCGCCTTGACGGCGTCGACAAACGCCATGTTCGTCTTGAGCGAAGATGAACATATTCAAATAGGGGCATTTGTGAATAGGGACAGCTTGACCGCTCAGGAATCGCGTAGCGGATGGTTCCGGAGCATGTTCTTTGTCGAAAGAAATCGCTTGAAGGATAGTGTCATAGCGAATCCCAAGGCGCTCTTTTACGAGGCCGAAATTTATGCGGCGGGAACGGATAATCGCGCCATGCCTCTGTTGCTGGGCAATGTGGATTACGCTTACCGAGTTTGCGCGGATACCGCTTGCGAAACAAGTCTGCTGAAGAATTCTCGTGTTCTGCTTGCGGGCCTGCCTTCGGAAAATGTCGGTGGCTCCAGACTGAAACTATTCTACGATCCTTATTTTGTGAGCACGAACAGGAAAACGCCGCCCAAGGTGGAAATATGGTCGGACAACCAGTGGAAGGTTCTTGAACCGAAGAGTGAAATGGAGCTGGAGTTCGAATCGGCTGGTCTCCAGAAGATTCGCCTTAAGCTGACGGAAGGCGGATTGACCGTTAATCAGAATATCTTTGTGGAGGTAAAGTAATGAAGTTTCTGAGCATCCTTATTATGTGCCTGCTGGCATCTACATCTGTTTTTGCAAGAAATTATACTGTCAATTTTGCTAAATCGGCTGACCAGATCTTGTGCGCGAGGGAAACTTCTACTGCAAGGTTCGTCGATGCCTCTGGTGCGATTTGCAACGTTCAGATGACTCAAAACGTTCGAATCCGCGTCTACGAACCGCAAGGGAGTAGTTCTGCCAAGTACGGTTTTGCTTTGGATAGGCCATTCTTTATTTTGGACGGGATTTATCTTAACTTAAGGGGTTTGCGCACCTTGGACGCGTTCGAAAAGGAAGTCAATGGAATCGGCCTCACCAACATTCTTTCGGAATTGGGGTACACGCCGATTTTAGTGCAGTTCCCCGAAACGGTGAGGCGTTCGCTCGAAGAGAATGCGGCAGATTTCTCGAGGCTTCTCCAATTCTTGAATAATAATAGCCTTATTGATTTTGCTAATAAACAGGAGGGCTTCGTCGTGATGGGAATTAGCCAAGGTGGAGTGCTCGGACGCTATGGAGCGTATCTTTACGATACGAAACGAGCGAAAACGGATGCTCCCATTAAGCTTTATGCCTCGCTGGATTCTCCCCATCAGGGGGCTGTGTTGCCACTGTCTCTTTACTATACGATTAATTTCTGGGCGAAAGAAGGCGGGTCTGCTGAAGCGGAGGCTTTCCGGGACTTGATTGATGGACCTGGTGCGAGCGGCTTGCTGCTGTATGACTATGTTGAAAAGGACGGAAGGAGAGAATATTTTAAGAATATATCTTCGGAAAGGTTCCTTTTTGGGCAATACCGCAAGGCGGCAGAATATAAGGGTTTTCCGTCAGTCCTGGTTGCGCAGGGACAGCTGAAGGGTAATCTTGTCGAAGGAAATCTAAATTACTTTAAATTGAACCGCGCGGCATCTAAGGCTTCGGTCGTAATGGGGCGCGCCATTAGCGAAATGGGGTATTCTCCGGATAATTCTGCAAGAATTGCTTATAACAGGGCCTACAAGAAAATGGATTACGATCGTAAACGCCAAGAAAATCAGGCGTCCCTGTACGATTTTGTTCAGGGAAGTACATATCCTTTTGCGGAAACGATGTATAACAGCTTGCTCTCCGGAATGGAAAGTGCGATTCCGCCTAGTATGCAGGTGAGCGTAGGGTTTTTCTCGGTGGGGTTGTCCACAAACTGGGACGAAAAGCAGCTTAATCAGAAAAACAGCACCTTTATTCCTACGGCAAGTGCGATGGATATGAAATGCGATGGAACTCTCGCCATCGACAAACCATGTGCGTTTCATCAAACTTCGGACGGATTCCCGTTTACGAATCCGGGAAACCGTAGCACGGCCAATGCTGCTTACGCGGTCGATCCGACGCATCCGCGCTATAATGAGCCGATGAGTGGTCGTCATGTAGAGCTGCCCGATGGTTCAAATGCAAATGTTGCAGATGGAATGCGCGTTGATTTGTGGCGCCTGCTTTGCGAACTCGCAAATCAGGACTATGATTCAACGTATAGGGCTTTCCGAAACGAAAAATTGGCGGGACACTTCGTTCCTGGCACGAATTGTATGGACCCGTCTAAAATTCCGCATCTCTTGAGTACGCTAGGAAGTGTCCAAAGAACAGCGCCCGGCTATAGTCGATATATGTATGAGCAAACGGCTTCTGAATTAAATGACTTGGTCTCGTTCAGCGTTCCAGCGGGTTGGCACAAGGTGAGTCTGCATGACAACGGGGCGAGCATTCCGTCTGCTTCAGTCATTGAAGTTGAAATCAAGGTAAATCAATCCAAGGGAAATTGGATGAAGGCGGAACTCCTGCTCTACAAGAGCAGGAACGGGGGTGGTCAGCTTCAGCTGAAAGAAATAGATGTTCCTTTGGATGGCAAGTATCATGTATTGCGCTGGAATATGCCCGCGGCACCGGGAGCGCTTGATCGTTACCATTGGTTCGGGGTGGTCTTGAACTCCGATGGAGCCAATGTGACCATGCATGAACCCGAACTATTTGTCTCTACGGCAGGTCTCAATGTTCCTGCGGAAAAGGTACGCTCGCAGGTTTATCCGTCCAATGAATACAAATTTGTCCCTTGGACAGAATCTCAAAGTTCCAGCACTTACTCGGATGCACTGGGAAATGGTGCTGCGTTGAAGTTCGGTCGAGCGGGGGGCGGAATGCACCTTGACCTTGATGGGGAAAAATTCATGGGAGACTATTCGACTCTTAAAATTACTTATTGGCCGGGGACTTGCAGCGGTACGGGAGTCTATTTCGATTCCTTCAAAAAAGGCCGCAAAATGATAGGTTCTGGCCGAATGGATGGCAATTTTATGGTCTCTGAGATTCCTTTGGCCGAAATTGTAAATACGCTTTATACTCCGGAACAGAAACTGGTTGCCTCTAGGCTTGTCTTTGAAAATGTCGTTACTAACGAAGAATGCCTGATTCATGACATTGTCTTGAAGTAACTTGTTGTGGATATGTTATTTTTACTTGAGAGTGTTTGGAAAGTGAATCCTAATTTTATGGAGATAAAATGAAAAAAATATACATGCAAATGGCGGTGACAGCCTCGTTGTCGTTGTTTGTCTCTGGATGTTTGGAGCCCACTTCCCGTTCTATGGGGGCGACCCTTATGCCGGCCCCGTTGATGCACCGTGCCTCTGCGGATAGTTCCTCGTCGGAAATGTCCGTGACCGCTTCTGGTTTCTGGGGGCACACGGGTGACGACTACAACGTGAAGGACCTGAATGCGGGAGGTGGAAATGTAGGCTTTACCTACCGCATGGGCGGAGCGTTGTCGCCGTTCTTCGTAAACATCGCGGCGGGCGGTTTCGGCGGTTCGCTGAAGTTCGGTTGCGACGAAGGGAGTAAGTGCAATCCGTCGTCGCTTACGAAAACAGAGAATACGGTACCGCTGGATGGTGACGCGAAGTACGCGGCGTGGCTTAGGAGCGATGCTGGCAAGGAAAGCTACAGTTTCTGGAATATCCAGGAACGTATCTTGGCCGGTATCGACTTCAACCTGGGGGCGTACGTCATTCTTGGCTTTGCCGGTGGTGCCCAGTTGTTCCAAGGCGCGTCCGATTATGACGATGCCCGTGAAAAACTGGACGATCTGCGGATTGTCGACGATGTGGACGGAAAATCGGGGGCCGCTTTCGCGACCGCCTACTGGTTGGGTTTGCATCTTGGCCGACACGGACAGTATGGCAACCTGGTCGCGGAGTATGACTTCCTGCATAGGGGGAGTCCCGACAACTGGACATCTTCGCTCAAGTTTACCTATGCGCATCCGACAGGGTTTTTCGCAGGTCTCGCGAACAATAATCTGATGTCTGTGACCGTGTATGCGGGTAAGCAGTTCGTGTTCTAAAAAGATTCCTTGAAAAGAGAAAAGACAAAAAGAGCCCCGGCGATTTGCCGGAGGCTCTTTTTAATTTGTTTATGAAGCGGCGGTTGCCGCAACAAATTACTTGAGGGTCTGAACCTGCACGTCCCAGCTCTGGTTGCCAAGAGCGATGCGGTAGGTGCTTGCGGCGCCGGCCTTCATGTTCTTGGTGTCCACGGCCGGAGCAGCGTTCGGGTCCTTCTTGGGAACGCCAATGTGGCGGTTGCCCTTGAGGAATTCGATACCCTTGTTGCCAGCCTTCGTCTGGAGGCAGCCCGTGATGAAGATGGTTTCGTCGGTAACCGGCAGACCATTTTCTTCGAGGAGAGCCTTGGCCTTCGGAATGCCCGGTTCGAGAATTTCTTCTGCGCACTGGACGCCCGGATAGGCTTCCTTGAACGGCTTCATGTTGAACTGGTCGGCAGCGATCTTCACGAGTTCCGGATCCGGTTCGCACGGGGTCTTGCCCTGGTAGCCGAGGAGCATCTTGCCGTAGCCTTCGGTCATCTTGAACCAAGTACCGCGACCGGCAGCCTGGTTCAGGGTGTTCATGTAAGCCTGCTGGAAGTAGAACTGGGAAACCGGCGTCACGGAAGAAGCAAAGCCACCGCGACGGACGCATTCACTCATGTTCTCGATCACCTTCGGGAACAGGTGGAAGGTCTTGGTTTCACGCATCATGAGGGTGTTGGCGGTAAGAGCGCCACCCGGCATGGGGCTGAAGATCACGTCGGTGGTAATCTGGCGTGCTTCAGGCGGGAAGTTGTAGTCCTTGAGGCATTCAACGGCGACGTTGTTCGCTTCCATGAGTTCCGGAATATGGTCATCGACGATGCTGTCTTCACCGAGGGCGAGCTTGTATTCCGTACCCTTGAGGGCGTGGAACATGGAGAACAGGTCGGGCTGAGCCGTACCGCCGGAAAGCGGCTTGCGACCGAGGTCGACACCATCGGCGCCACCTTCGATAGCGGCCTTGTACTGGGCCACACCGGTACCGCAGGTGTCATGGCTGTGGATGCGGAGTTCCACCTTGTCACCGAGGAGCTTGCGGGCGCGCTTGAAGGTTTCGTAAACCTTGGTCGGGTTCGTGGTACCGGAAGCGTCCTTGAAGCAGACGGAAGCGAACGGAACACCTGCGTCCAAGATGTTGCGGAGGATGCGTTCGTAGAATTCCGGGTTGTGGGCGGCGTTGAGGTCGCATCCCGGAGGAAGTTCCATCATGGTCACGACGACTTCGTGTTCCAGACCGGCATCGGTAATGCACTTGCCGGAGTAGATGAGGTTGTTCACGTCGTTCAAAGCGTCGAAGTTACGAATACGGGTCATGCCGTGCTTCTTGAACATGTCGGCATGGAGCTTGATCATGTCGCGCGGCTGCGGGGCGAGGGCCACCACGTTGATACCGCGGGCAAGTGTCTGCAGGCGGATGTTCGGGCCGACTACGCGGCGGAATTCGTCCATCATGTCGAATGCGTCTTCGCCGCAGTTCTGGTACAGGGCCTGGAAACGGGCGCCGCCACCAGCTTCAAAGTGGGTGATGCCAGCCTTCACGGCTGCTTCGACCGCGGGCATAAAGTCCTTGGCGAACACACGGGCACCGAAAATAGATTGGAAACCATCGCGGAACGAGGTGTCCTGGAACTTGATCTTTTTCATTTGTGTCTTCCTATGGGATAAATCCCTGGTTTTTACTGTACAATAAAATACGGATGGAAAGATAGAAAAAGTAGTGGTTGGTGATTGGTGATTAGTGGTTAGAGGATAGCTGAAAAAAGGCTTTTAGGCAAAAAGCGAGAAAACGATGTTTTTTTGAGGATTCGCTAATTATTGTATTTATAATAATCATATTTAGACGCTCCGCTTCGCCTTCAAATTGGATCCTAGTACGGGAGATCCGTCGTTTGAACTTGGGCTTGGCGAAATAAAGAGTCCGCAAAAGACCTTGGACGAAATCATTGACTACCTTGAATCTGAAAAGATTCCTTGCATTGATTCTGCAATGGAACAGTAAAGGATTGTTTGATTTATCCGGCAATCAAATTGACGATTAGGGCGATTAAACCGCCTAGCAGCAAAACGGCTATGGCGACCATCGAGACGAAGGTCCACTTGGCGTATTTCAGGAGCTTAACCAGGCTTGCGTTCTGGTTTCCGACAAATTGTTGAATCAGGTTGATGCCTGCTGCGAGCGTAAGGCCAGCATCGTCAATCCAGCCTATGATGGGAACGTCTGGAATCAAGTCTATCGGAGAAGCGTCATAAGCCAAGGCGGCAAGCATCAGCAACACCGCCAAAGCCTTTTTTATGTTCGAAGAATTATCTTCCACAGGAACTTCTTCCCGGTGAATTTCGTGAACTTCAACTTCTTCGATTTCGTCTTCATCTTTTGCCATGGCATTTAATATAATAAATTTCCTCAATGGCGCATGCGAGTTCGTTTTTCTTCTGTTTGAACAGTCAAGTATTCCTTGACAGTTGGTTTGTGTTGAAGTACGCTTTTTTTTAACCAGCAATTATATTGCAGGCTTTAGGGAGTCTTTTGTATTGACAATGTCAATACGCTCTAATTTTAGATTGATTGTTGGCTTATACTTGGAGAAAGTAATATGTAAAATTTGCATATTACTTTCTTTGGGGATTTCGCCTACTTAAATTAGCGAATTAATTGAATTTTCCGAATTTTTTAGTGATTCGTTCAATTTCTGAATATCCGTCAATTGTTGGAACATAGACATTTGGCAACCTCTAAAAATTACCCCAAAACGACTATTTACAAATAAACTAACATT
>NZ_CAMGVQ010000027.1:0-49282 GCF_946062555.1 uncultured Fibrobacter sp. | reverse complement strand
CGCGAAGGCGACGCGCTCGCTGCTGGCAGGAGATTCCATCGACGTCCTTGCGATGCATACCGATAGCCGCGAGCCTATGCGAATTGCGGATTCCCTCGGAATCTGGATTGTGGGCTATAACCTAGACAATGCGGAATTTTATCCGGAACATTTCTTGACGGCTCCGATATGGCGCTGGGAAAAGTTCTATACACCGAATATTTTCAATGTACTCAAGCACAAATTTGAGGGAAGAAGCTATTGGAACGGTATCGAATCGGGGATTGTCGATTTGGCGCCGTTTACTGCGCATGTGCATCCGGAAGCTGTAAAGTTGGTTGAGGCTGAACGTGAGAAGATCTTGAATGGGTCTTTTGATGTGTTTTACGGTCCGATCGAAGATAATACGGGGATGGTTCGCGTTAATGATGGTGAAAGCATGTCGGATAATGATATGTTGAATCATTTCAACTGGTTTGTCAAGGGGGTGAACTTTGATGAAAAGTAAAATCACGATAATAGCATTGCTTGCGGTTGTCGCGTTCTTCGTTTTGCTGTATCTTTCTTTCTCGAAGGTCGGTAATGAAGAAGTAAAGAAAATAGCGGAAGTCCAGAAACTCCGCATCGGATTTGTCTTGCTGAGTGATACGGTGGATAATGGCTGGAACGAAACGCATTACAGGGGAATCAGGTCCGCCTGCGACAGTCTCGGCGTCCAGATGTCCCTGATTACGGAAATTCCCGAAGAAAGGGTACCGCTGGAAAAGGCCGTGAACGATATGATTGCCGATAGTCTTAAAATCATCGTTCTCACCAGTTATAGCTATCCCATTATCATAAAGGATATCATCGAAAGCCATCCGGACGTGATGTTCTACGGAATTAACTGGGAATTTGAGGCTCCCAATTACAAGGCATACTTTGCGCGTATCTATCAGGCTAGGTATCTGGCCGGTATCCTTGCGGGGGCGATGACCAAGACGAACCATGTCGGTTATGTCGCTGCCATGAAAAATATTCAGGTGTACCGTGGCTTGAACGCCTTTATCCTTGGCGTTCAGAGTGTCAATCCCAAGGCGAAGGTTTATGTGCGATGGACGAATTCCTGGAACGAAGGCGAAGTGGAAACCGAAAATGCGAATAAGTTAATCGACAGTTCCGGCATTGATGTTATTGCGTTCCATCAGGATAGGGCTTATATTATCGAGGTGGCCGAAAAACGTGGTGTGTATTGCATCGGAAACCATGTAGAGAAAAACCGGTTCTCGTCCAAGATGTTGAGCTCCATTGCACTCGACTGGGTGATTATCTATAAGGACTTTATCCAGGATTATATCCAGAAAAAGGATAACGAGAATATGGATTACTGGCTAGGTCTTGAAAAAGATGCCGTGGGATTGTCTTTTTATTCAAGCGAAGTACCTGATTCTGTAAAGACGCTCGTAAATGGTGCTATCGAAAAAATCAAGGCAGGGTACAATATGTTCTCGGGTCGGATTGTCGATAGCAAGGGCAAGGTCCGTTCCGAAGAGGGAGAAACCATTAGCGACGAAGTCTTGCGTAGCGATATGGAATGGCTTGTAAAGGGCGCGGTTGAACCATGATCAAAAAATTCGGGGCGCGTCCCCTGATCGGGCTCCTGTTCTTTGTCCTGGTTCTCCTTTTGGTGGGAGTCCTGCTGCGTGTCAAGTTCTCGAGCCTTTTCCAGAACTATGTTGAAAAACAGGTCGCTTTCCAGGCTGAAAATTATGCGTCAGCCATAGGAGAAAGGTTTGTGCTTGAGTTGAAATCCTTGGCGGGAATTTCTGCAGGACTTTCTGCCGAACCGCAACATCTCGAACATATGCTTTCGACTCTGAAGGACGGCAACGATGAATATAATTATGGCGTCGTTGCCTTGAACGGGAAACACATTTTTTCCGACGGCCCTCAAGATGTTCATGCTTCGGAGTTCAAGGGAATTTCCGAATCGTTTCACGGATCGAGATATATCAGTTACTTTAAGGGAAAGGGACTGATGTTTTCTGTTCCTGTGTATAGCGGAAAGAACGTCAAGTATGTACTCTATAGGCTTTATAAGGACGAAAAGGTTGTCAAGAATTTTGGCATCATATGCTATAGTGGCAAGGGATATGCTGCCATCAGGGATTCCAGGGATAGCATCATCGTCAGGTCCGCGAACGATTCGCTCGCAAGTGATTTGCTTTGGGGTGAAAACGGTTACGGAGCTGTTCGTGAAAAGCTAAAAAGCGGATTGAATATCTCGATTGCTTCCGCTGCCAAATGGGACGTAGATGGTTTCGAGTACTATTACTTTGTCGCGGAACTTAAGTTGCCGGGATTCACGTTGACGGGGCTTGTTCCCGCCGATGTGGTCGCTTCGGAAAAGGATAGCATCTCGTTCTTGATCCTCTGGGTTTTCGGATTGCTGATTTTCATGTTCATCATTGCGATGATCTATGTGGTGTTCTCCGAAAGAAAGGCTCGCGAAAACAAGGAACTGCTCCGGGAAAAGGAAAGTGCAAGCAGGGCCAAGAGCCTCTTCCTTGCCAATATGAGCCACGAAATCAGAACGCCGATCAACGGAATTCTGGGAATGGATTCCATGCTCCTCAAGGAATGCAGTGATGAAAACCTGCGTGATTATGCCTTGAACATTCAGAATGCTGGGCAGACGCTTCTTTCGTTGATTAACGACATCCTGGATATTTCCAAGATCGAATCGGGCAAGATGGAAATTTTGTCGGTGAAGTACAGTGTTTTCTCGGTGCTGAGCGACTGCTACAATATTGTCTCGACCCGTGCCCGTGACAAGCATCTGGATCTTGTCATGGACATTTCGCCTGATATTCCGTCGAGCCTATTTGGTGACGAAGTACGTATTAAGCAGATTATCAACAACTTGCTGTCGAATGCGGTTAAGTACACGAACGAAGGTTCCGTGATGCTGTCGGTGCGTGCCGAGAAGAACAATTTGAGTCCGATGTCCGAAAAGTTCGCCAACGAGGTCGTGCTCTGCATCCAGGTGAAGGATACGGGCATCGGAATTCGCGAATGCGACCGCGGGAAACTGTTCCAGAACTTTGTCCGCCTTGACGAAAAGCGGAACCGCAATATCGAAGGAACTGGCCTCGGGTTGAATTTGACCCGACAGCTGCTGGACATGATGGGCGGCACCATCCATGTGGATAGTGTCTATGGACAGGGTTCCACCTTTACCGTTCGACTTTTGCAGCAGGTCAGCGACGAGACGCCTATCGGTGATTTTGCGAAGCTGTACAAGCAGCACCAGAAGACGGTGGGCGAGGCCCATGAGTGCTTCGAGGCGCCCGATGCGTGCGTCCTTGTTGCCGACGATATGCAAATGAACCTGAAGGTATTTGCAGGACTCCTCAAGGAAACGAAAATCCAGATCGATATGGCTGTCAACGGAGCGGAAGCGCTGCGGTATATACAGAAAAAGCATTATGATGTGATTTTCCTGGATCACATGATGCCGGTGATGGATGGTATCGAAGCCTTCCGTAAGATGAAGAAACTGGAAGAAAATCCGAATTCCATAACTCCTGTGGTGATGCTTACCGCAAATGCGGTGGTGGATGCCAAGAATCTCTATATGGACGAAGGCTTCTCGGATTACATCACGAAGCCAATGCGCGAGGAAGTTTTGCTTGCGACTTTGAAGAAGTTCTTGCCGAAGAAACTGATTCATGTTGTCAAGAAAAAAACGGACGATGAGCTTGCTTCGGTTGACCCGACCCCAGTTGCTGCGGCTCCGGTTGCCGAAAAGAGCAACGCGCAACCGTCTCTATCCGATTTTCTGGATACGGCGACGGGGCTAGCCTACTGCATGAACGATGAAAAGTTTTATCGCGAAATGCAGGAAGAATATGTCAAGGGCGACAAGACGAAGGAGCTGGCGGAATTCTTTGAAAAGGAAGATTTCGAAAACTACCGCATCGTGGTCCATGCCCTGAAAAGTTCTTCGCTTACCATCGGGGCGACCAAAGTCTCCGAGGCGGCAAAGGCGCTGGAAATGGCCTGCAAGGAAAGTAACCTTGGATTCGTAAGGCAGAATCACGCGGCGTTCGTGGAAAAATACACGGCGCTCCTGGCGGCTCTGAAAAATTCGTAATCGTCTCGTTTGCGTATATAAAAAGAAAGTCCGACCCAGTCGGACTTTTTTTAATTAAATTCATTTTTTCTGGGAAGCGAGCTAGACAAGGCGCGAGGCCTCGTAGCGTACTAAAAGGTACGTGAGAGGCCGAACAACGCAGTATAGCGAAGCTTATCGGGAAAACGGCGTCATCACCTGCCAGAGCACTGCCTTGTGAGCGTGCAGACGGTTTTCCGCTTCTTCGAAACTCATGTTCACGTCCAGGTTGTCCATGACGGAGTCCGTGATTTCTTCGCCGCGGTGAGCCGGCAAGCAGTGACTGACCTTGCAGTGAGCCGGAGCGAGTTTCAGGAGTTCGTCGTTGATCTGGAACGGCAGGAAGTGACTCTGCTTGGAGGCCTTTTCGCCTTCCTGGCCCATGGATACCCACACGTCGCTGTAGAGGATGTCGGCGTCCTTGACGGCTTCCTTGGGGTCGTGGAATACACGGTACTGGCAACCGTGCTTCTTCAGGCCGGCCTCGGCTTCTTCTACCACCTTGGCGGGCTGTTCGAAACCCTTGGGGCAGGCCAGCGTGAAGTTCATGCCCACCTTGGAGGCGAGGGCGAGGAAGGAGTTGGCGACATTGTTACCGTCACCGATAAAGGCGACAGTCTTCGGCTTGCCATCGGCGTTCTTGAAACCGCCCAGGTTTTCGCAAATCATCTGGGCAAAGGCGATTGCCTGGCACGGATGGTAGTCATCGGTCAGGGCGTTCACGACCGGCACGCTGCCGTATTCGGCGAGCTGTTCGACGAGATCCTGCTTGAAGCAACGGACTACGATGGCGTTCACCCAGCGGCTAAGGCAACGGGCGACGTCCTTGACGCTTTCACGCTTGCCAAGACCGATGGAATCGGGGGCGAGCAACACGGCGTGGCCGCCGAGCTGGTTCATGCCGACCTGGAAAGTAGTGATGGTTCGCAGCGAGGGCTTTTCGAAGAACATGGCAATGTTCTGGCCGTGAAGACGGTCGGATACCTTACCAGCGTGAACTTCCGCCTTGAGGCGAGAAGCAATTTCGATAGTTTCCAGGATTTTTTCTTCGCTCCAGTCCATGAGGCGGAGGAAATGCTTGTTGCGATCAATCATCTTCTATCCTTTGGGCAAGCCCTATAAAAACAAAAAAAGTAAAAAACGGAGCTTTTACACTCCGTCTTTAACAGGAAATCACAATAGAATGCTAACGGATATTAGCGAAGTTTCTTTTTGTGACGGTCACGACGACGGCGCTTCTTACGCTTGTGAGTCGCGATCTTCCTGCGCTTTCTTTTCTTTCCGCAAGGCATGTTGTTTCTCCGTTAAGGGTTAAACTAAAAATTGTATGCGCAAATAGAGAAATTTTTAGGGGCTTTGTCAAGGGCAAAATGCCTCCAAAACAGATAAAAATATGCAAAAATCCTAGTTTAGGGTGGGCGTGGTCCAGTCTTGCCAGTCCGCCGCGTTGTAGCTTACGCCCTTCGCCTCGATCTTACCCGTATTTTGAGTTTTGTCGTCGAACAGGTATTTTTTCACGAAGGCGGTGAGCTCGTCCTTGTTTTCGACAGGGAAACTGCAGTGCATGTGGTTTGCTGCCTTGCTGTAGGTAAAATCCTTCTCGGCACCGAGGGCCTTGAAGATTTCGACGGTGGACATGGCGTTTGCGTAGCTGGAGCCTTCACCGAGCCATACCCAGCCGGTATTGTCGAGAACCAGGAGCGCGCGCGGGGCGACCATGCCGGTCAGGTAATGGTGGTCTGTGGGCAGGTCATTGATTCTGTTGCCGTAGTTACAGAGCGAGGAACGGAACCAGGCGGCTTCCTGACAGGCGTGGCTGAGCGGCTGTGCTTCGCTGTCCTTGGCGGCGCTACGCCAGTTGGAAGCTCCGCCGGAGCCGGATTCCTGCGGAATGACGAGCGCGATTCGTGCATCGAAGGCACCTGCCACGGCGGCACCCTTGCCAAGGCGAGAACATCCGGTAACACCCAGGTGGTGAACATCGATGCCCGCTTCGGGCGTTTTTTCGAGGGCGTCGATGAGGCGGCTGATGCCCCAGGCCCAGGCAATCAGCGAACCTGCGCTGTGGTTGCTGCCATACATATTATAGAATTCGCCCGATCCACGCGGCTTTTCGGGAGTGACGTTGTCCTGGTTGAACGAAATGGTGGCGACATTCAATCCCGAGTAATCCAGGCTTCCTCCGCTGAACCCGATAATGGCGGGCTTCGGGGTGTCCTTGGTGCCTGCACCGGAAATCTTGACGCTGAAGCTGAGGGTTTTCCCCTTGTCTGTAACGGTGACCTTGAGCGAACCGCCGGAGTAGCTTCCTTCGACTTTTTCGGGATTACGCGGCTTTTCACCGAGCTCCACCTTTTCAAGGAGTGCAGCGATTTCTTCGCGGCGGCATTTCCACCGGTCCTTGGTGGTGACAGCGGATCCGTCGAACATGGTGAACGGATCGGGGAGCTTGGCGTTTGCTCCAATGTTCGGGATGTTGGTGACGGGACATTCGTCGCGGAAGTCTTCCTTGAAGGTGTCACCAGGGTTAACGACGGCAGCTTCGCTGGAGCTGGACTCTGTCAAGGTCGCCTCCGAGGAACTGCTGCCCCAATGATGGTGGCTGCTCGAAGATCCTACGATCGGAGCGGCGTCCGAGGATTCAGGCTGCGGTATACCGGTGTCGCTTGAAGAAGCCGGTTCGTTTGGAATCTGCGGGTTATTGGGATCGACGAGGGTATTTGGACCAAGCGGGCTGTTCGGATCCAGGAGGCTCGGAATCGAGTCCCCGTTGGGGTTCTGCTGATTTGCCGCATTGGCCGAATCGGCGTTGTATTGGCCATATTTTTCAATAAGGCACTGTTCAGTTACACATTCTGAGGCGGTGCTATTTTCGTCTCCACAGGCCCAAAACCCGGCGGCTATTGCCACCGGCAAGATGATTCTCCACTTTTTCATTACCCAATCCTTTCTAGATGCAATGAATTTTACATCTGCAAGTACAAATAAAATAAATCCGAAAATGCAAAATGAATCCCAAACGGGGCTTTTTCCGTTGTTCGCCTTTACAACGCAGGATTTGGCCGCGTTGCGGCTATACCCGATTGTAATGTTGACTTTCTTCTGCGAAATCGGCTTGACTAGCGCTTAATCTGCGCGGCGACAATAGCGACCATCATAATGGTGCAACCGCAAATTTCACGGGCCGAAAGCTGTTCTCCTAGAATGGCCCAGCCTGCAAGTACTGCGAATACCGATTCGAGGCTCATCGTGAGGGAAGCGATGGTGGGGTTCACCTTGTCCTGTGCAACGATTTGCAGCGTGTAGGCGATGCCGCTGGAACAGAATGCGGCAAAGCAGAGGCCTGCAACTGCCCGTGGGTTGACTGCTGCTGCGGCAACAGCGCTAAAGTCCAATGCAGGGAACTTCAAGTCGAAAAGAACCATCAGTGGAGCGGTCAGCACGCCGATGGTCAGGAATTGAATTGCCGAGACGCGTATCGGGTCGACTTGGTTCACGAATTTGTCGATGACTAGAATATGGAACGAAAAGGCTAATGCGCAAAGTAACGAAACGCCATCCGAAAGTTCCAAAGAGAAACCGTCCTTGATGCAGAGCAGGTAAAGCCCGACGGTGGTAATCGCGACGCAAATCCATGTCTTAGGCGAAATGCGGTGTCCAAGAATGAGCCTTACGACCGGCACGAGCACGATGTAGCACGCCGTTAGGAAACCCGCCTTTCCGGCAGGAGTGCCGAGGAACATTCCGAGCTGTTGCAGGTTCATGGCGGTGCAAAGGGCGAGCCCGTAAAAGAATCCCGCTTTCCAAAGAAGCTTGGTTTCGGCGGGGGAGCGCGGCCTGCGCGGACTTTTGCCGAATGCATCAAGAATTTTGAAAACTAAGGCAAGGAACCCGGCTGCGATAAAGCAACGGATGCACGAAAAGGCAAACGGCCCGAAGGTGTTCCCTTCAATCTGGGCAACAAAACCCGACCCCCAAATGAACGCCGTCAATACCAATAAGAGACTGTAGCCGAAACTTGCCATGTCGACAATATATAGAAAATGGAAATGGAAAAATCCCTTTTTTGAAAAAATATTGAACATTGCAAATCAAGGAAACTTGAAAAAAAACATCTTTTTCTATTATTGTTGATGTGAAAAAGGACTTGAAAAAGACGGTTGATACGGTGAATACGATTTCTTTTGTGGTCGACGTGGGCAATTCCCACACGGTGATTGGTATTTTCAAGGATACCAAGGTGGTTGATTATTGGCGCCTGACCACCCGCAAAGAAACCACCTCTGACGAAGTGATGAACAAGGTGGGTGGTCTCTTGAGGTTTTCCAAGATCAAGTCCGAAGAGATTACCCATGTGGGACTTTCTACCGTGGTGCCCGCTTTGGAACGCCCCTGGATCAAGGCTCTGGATTCCTTGCTGAAAAAGCGGGTGCAGGTGGTGAATTCCAAGAACTGCATGGGTTTGCAGATTAATTACCAGAACCCGTCGATGGCCGGTGCCGATCGCTTGTGCAATGTGATTGCCATGCGTGATGCAGGCTTCAATAATGCGATTGTCGTGGATATGGGGACCGCTACCACTTTCGACGTCATGAAGGATGGCGCCTTTGCAGGTGGCGTGATTATTCCCGGCATCAACGCGAGCCTGGATGCCTTGACGGAAAAGGCCGCGCGCCTTTTGCCCGTGACGATTGAATGGCCAGAGGCCGTGGTGGCAGACAATACCGATGACGCTATCCGCGCAGGTCTTCTGTATGGTTTCCTGGCCCAGTTGGAATTTCTTATTGGCAAAATCAAGAAGGAAATGGCCTGCGACGATATGCCTGTGTATGCGACCGGCGGTTGGGGAAAAACGATTGCTCGCAGGACGTCCTTGATTGACAAGTATGATCCGTTCTTGACGCTACGAGGGATTCGTCTGGTCGCCTTGAACGGAACCACTGCGGCTGCTTACGGCGAAGAGACGCGGGACACCGAGGAAGAATAATATTTCTCAAGTAAGAAGGGGAAAATTAATGTCACTTATGGCCATAATAGCTATATTATGCTCGAATAATTGGAGCTTAATATGCGTTGTCTAGTTACTGGTGGTGCAGGTTTTCTGGGAAGTCACTTGTGCGAGCGTCTGTTGAACGACGGACATGAGGTGATTTGCCTCGACAACTACTTTACAGGGCGCCTGGTGAATGTCGACCACTTGCGCGACAACCGCCGCTTCGAACTCATCCGCCACGATGTGACGGAGCCTATCCTTTTGGAAGTGGACCGCATCTTTAACCTTGCGTGTCCGGCAAGCCCCATCCATTACCAGTTCAATCCGGTAAAGACTATCAAGACTAGTGTGATGGGAGCCATCAATATGCTCGGCATGGCAAAGCGTGTAAAGGCCCGCATCTTGCAGGCGAGCACCAGCGAAGTCTACGGCGATCCGGCCGTGCATCCGCAGACTGAAGACTACTGGGGAAACGTGAATCCCATCGGTATCCGTAGCTGCTACGACGAAGGCAAGCGCGTCGCGGAAACCCTGTTCATGGATTATCATCGCCAGAACAATGTGGACATTCGTATCGTGCGCATCTTTAACACCTATGGTCCGCGCATGCTCATGAACGATGGCCGCGTGGTCAGCAACTTTATCGTGCAAGCGCTCAAGGGCGAAGACATCACGATTTACGGTGATGGTAGCCAGACGCGCAGCTTCTGCTATGTGGATGACCTTATCGAAGGCTTTGTCCGCATGATGAACCAAGACAAGATTATTGGACCGGTGAACATTGGAAACCCCGGCGAATTCACGATGCTTGAACTCGCGAAGGAAGTGCTTGAACTCACGAGCTCCAAGAGCAAGATTGTGTACAAGCCGCTTCCCGGTGACGACCCGAAAATGCGCCGCCCCAACATCGATCTTGCAAAGTCCGCCCTCGGTTGGGAACCGACGATTCCCTTGCGTCAGGGCCTCGAAAAGACGATTGTGTATTTCGACAAACTGTTAAAAGATTCTAATCATTAACCCTTCAATTCTATGGCCACGAAAAAAATTTCTCTCACGGGCATCAAGCCCACCGGCACTCCTCACCTGGGCAACTACCTGGGAGCTATCCGCCCGGCACTTGAACTTTCGAAGACCTACGATACGGTCTACTTCATTGCCGACTATCATGCGCTTACTACCGTGCAGAACGGCGCCGAAATGCGGGCCAATATCTACAAGATTGCGGCGACCTGGCTCGCTCTTGGCCTGAACCCCGAAGAAGGCCTGTTCTACAAGCAGAGCGACATTCCTGAAATTTTCGAACTCAGCTGGGCTCTCAGCTGCTTTACGCCGAAGGGCTTCATGAACCGCGCCCACGCCTATAAGGACAAGGTCGCGAAGAACGAAGCCGCTGGCGAAGATCCGGATGCCAACGTGAACATGGGTCTTTATTGCTACCCGTGCCTCATGGATGCTGACATTTTGATGTTCAGCGCTGACATCGTGCCCGTGGGCAAGGACCAGAAGCAGCACGTTGAATTTGCCCGCGATATCGCCATCAAGTTCAACAAGCATTTTGGCGAAGATGTGTTCACGATTCCGGAACCCGTGTTTCAGGAAACCACAGGAATTATCCCGGGCCTCGACGGCCGCAAGATGAGCAAGTCTTACGACAACGTTATCGACATCTTCCTCGAAAGCAAGGCCTTGAAGAAGAAAATCGGCAAAATCGTGACGAACTCCCAGGGCATCGAAGAACCCAAGGATCCGGACTCTTGCAACGTGTTCAAGTTGTATAAGCTGTTTGCCACTCCGGAACAGACCGAAGCGCTCGCGGCCCGCTACCGCGCCGGTGGCATGGGCTGGGGCCACGCCAAGCAGGAGCTCCAGAACGTTCTCGAAGAACATCTGGGTGCAGCCCGCGAAAAGTATTTCTACTTGCTGAACCACACCGAAGAAATCGACAAGATCCTTGCCTACGGTAAAGAAAAAGCTAGAGTAAAATCTAAGGCGATGATGGAAAAAGTCCGTAGCCTTCTTGGTACGTACTAATAAGAGGGACCGCCCGGTTCACTAATACGACCGCTCGGTCTAATGCCGCGAGGTTCGTACCCCGAAGCCCTCGCTCTCACCATCACGACTCGTTAATACGAGTCGCTTATGGCTCACTAGTTCCCGTGGCTGCCTTCAATAATCCAATTACACAGCTCCTCGATACTTGCGTAGTCGGGGAGTGTTTTTATAAAGTTCGGCGATTTGCTGCGCTCGATGAACTTGCTCCAGGCATTTTCGTTCTTGGCTTCGAGACCTAGATGTTCTTCGATGGCGCCTTTTGTCCATACCCAGATTCCCTGACTGCGGAGCTTCGCGTGAATGCTGCGGATGGGTTGTTGCGCTTCTTCCATCGAGGCCATCATGGCGTATGCCGTCGAGGCACTGATATTGCTGTGCTTGTTGACGGGGAGCCCATTTACCAGGCGCAGGTGATTGTGGAAGGCGAGCTCGCGGAACAGGTCGCGGCAGTACCTGATGTCGGGGTCGTTTGCTTCCAAAAATCCGTCGCGGGTGGCGGTGGTGAACGCGTAATCTAGGTCAACAATCGCACGCACGGGCATGTCCATGGCGTCGAGTACTTGCATGCTCTTGCGGGTGTTGCTGACACCGCCCTGGCGAACCAGTGCACATTTAATGAGGGCGAAGGATTGCCCAGTAATGCGTTCAAAAAGCGCGGGGAGCACGCGCCATTCGGTCTTGCCTTCGGTGAGCAGCACGTAATCGGCGAACAGAAGCTCGTTACTGTTGCTAAGGCTGAATAGCATCTGCAGCTGGCTCGGGGCGTCCTGCACCACCTGGTGCACGGCGTCTTCCATTCGCTTGCGCATAAAGGTTCCGCGGGCCTTGTTCTTGCGAATAAGCAGCGAGGTGCTGACGTCTTCGCTGGTGACCATCTGGGCGCTGTGCGTTGCGAAAACCACCTGGTAGCCTTCGTTCGAAAGGTTCTTGAGGGCGACGCGCACAAGTTCCACCGCCTGCGGGTGCAGGTAGAGCTCCGGTGAATCGATGAGCAGCAGCGTTCGACTCAGGTAATGGTTGTTGTGGTGCTTTTTCACGTCGGCGAGGTAACGCACCAGGGCCATCTGGATGGCGCGCTTGCTACCTTCGCCCATGCGGCTGATGTCGCGTTCGAAACCGTCGTCTTCGTCGATGACCTTGAGGCTTGCCTTCTTGAGGAACGTCTCGAGGGTCGGCATGGGAATGTCTAACTCGACTTTCACGCTCGGGAACAGCGGCGAAAGCTTTTCGTTGACTTCTCGGTCGAATGCGCCGATTTCGGCGGCGCGGTTTTCGCTGTCGGGCGAGAGCAGGTCGCAGAACTTGTTCAGGAGCGTGTTGATTTCGCTTCCGAAGCGGCGCTCGAGCGGCTTGAAAATTTCATGCAGAAGCTTGGTGAAGACCTGGTTCCCTTCAAAGTCCCAAATGGCGATGGATTCGGGGAACATGCGGTGGTAGGCTTTCTTGAATTCTTCGCTGGGCCTGACCCATTCGCGCTTGTCGCCTTTGCGGTGGTTGCTCGGCACAAAGACCAGTACTTCGATTCCTTCCGGATTTTCGCCGGGAATGCGCTGCACCTTCTTGACGCGCAGTCGGCATGGCCCTTGTGGTGTATTCTGCAAGTAGGGGCGCACCGCGGCGGCGCGCTCTTCGCCCAAGCGGCCGAGCACCTGTTCCGAAATACCGTCAAATACGCCGATGACTTCTACGGGGCGATTCGGGTCGTCAAAGTACGAGATGTCGAACGAAAAATTGGACAGGAGCCAGCGAATGCCCATCAGGATATTCGTCTTGCCCGCATTGTTGTAACCGATAAGGGCAGTGAAGCTACTGAGCGGAAACGTCTGCCTCTGGATAGAGCGCAGATTCGAAATCGTTATCTCGGAAAGTCTCAGTGCTTGCGGTGCCATACCCTGAATGTATATAAAAAGTGGCGGGAGGGAACACAAAAAATGCCGTTTTTTTGCTTTTTGGGGCGTTGTCCGGAAACAACGGGTAATTTTTTGCACTATTTTGGATTCGTTTTTGCAAATCTATATTTATATTAGTGGTGATGAGTGTATGGAAATGCCGTGTTGCGCGGCCTGTTTGGCTTTGTGTATCCGCCGTTGGCTTGGCGGGTGTTATTTCAGCATTTTGTTTGACAGCGTGTTCTTCTCATGACACTACCGCAGGCAATAGCGCCGAGACGGGTTCCCCGGAACTCGCGGGCATCTTGGTTTTGGATGGCGGCAAGCCGGCTGTGCATGCGCGGGTGCAGTGCGTGCCGGGCGACTACAACATCATTGCTGCAAGCGAGGCTGAACAGGTTCTACCCTCTGCGTTCGAAACCGAAACGGATGAAAACGGCAACTACGAGTTTGATTCCATCCCGTCGGGAAGCTTCACTCTCGAGGCTTTCCATCAGGAATCGGGCCAGATGCTTCTTGTGCAGAACCTGAGTGCCGAACAAGATGAACCGCTTACCGTAAACGACACGTTGCAAGGTCCGGGTACGGTCAAACTTCTCGTATCGGGTGAATTCCGCGAAAACCAAAGCGGTGAGGCCATTGTCATCGGGACGACGATTCGCAGAAAGGTTTCTGTGCAGAGCGGGAAAATCGTGGTCGATAGCCTCCCTGCGGATACTTTTGAAATTGTTGTTTACATGGATGGCATGGATCCGATTGAATTTAGGGATGTTTCTGTAAAGCCTGAAGAAACGACTGTTTGGGGCGATTCGGTGACGTACACATTGAAAGCTCCGCTCGCACTCCCCGAAGGAATCGATTCTCTCGGTGTCGTCGTGAGCGATTTCCCGCTGGCCATCCGCTTGACAGAAATTCCTTTTGATTCTGCGGAGGTGATGAACGGCCGTTGGGAGGCCGTGCGCATTTCGCAGGATGGAAACCGTAGCAAGAAGCTTCCTATTGCGCAAACCTACTTTGACGCTTCTGCCAAGGAAGCCGTGTTCTGGGTGAGCGTCGATTCGCTGAATGTTTTTGATTCGTTGGAAATTCATTTGGACAACACCATGGACCCTGCGTACGCAAAGGATGTGTTCCCCACGAACCGCAGCTATTCTCTGGTGTGGCATTACGATAGTGGCCTGGAACCTGTAGACGATGGTGCGGAAAAGGGCTACTTCGAGGGGCTGCCGACAGGGGCCGTGGCTGCCGACGGTGTTGTGGGCAAGGGTGCAAAGCTTGAAGAAGGCGATGTTATTGTTGCCGAGAATTCGAGTGCGGCTGATTCCTCGCGCAAGGTAAACCTGAATTACGACGGTAGCGAATATTTCTGTTTCTCGGTGTGGGTAAAGCTCGAAAGTCTTGAAGCGGAGCAGATCATTTTCAAAAAGTCCAAGGAATATGCATTGCGCTATGTTCCAGAGATTGGCTTTGTCGTGGATCTCTGGGTTCCCGATTCAAGTTCCGATTCTGTGAAATATGCTTGGTCGTCGGGAATGTCAGATATCAAGGCGGGCGAGTGGGTGTATGTCGCCTTTAGCCGCCATACGATATCGCAGTCCAATTTCTACGTGAACGACCGCAAGATTGAAACGGAGCCGGAACAAATCGCCTGGACGGGCACTCGTGATGTCGCAGACTTTGAAGTCGGCGGCTTTACCGGTACGATTGACGAACTCATGCTCGGTAGCTGTTACCGCGATGACGACTGGACACGCCTTACCTACCTGAACCAGCGTCCCGAAAATTATTGGCCGATCGTTACGGCTGAATAGAGGCAAAACATAATTGCGGCGAAGCCCGTTGTCCCTAGACAACACGTAAATAAAGTTTTCGATACTCCTTAGCTTGCTAGGGAGTATTTTTATGTCAGCATAAAAGTTGGAGTGTGTTATGCAAAAAAGTTGTTTGGGATTGATTCCGGGCGCCGTTTTGTCGGCAGCCCTAGGTGTTCACGCATACGCGGCGTCGGGTGATGCCTACACGTGGCCCGGCTACCGCAGCGACTTGGATTACGATACGAAATCGAATCTGGGCGACATTCAGCCACCGACCAAG
The DNA here is from genome assembly GCF_946062555.1 of uncultured Fibrobacter sp. Lineage (GTDB taxonomy): Bacteria > Fibrobacterota > Fibrobacteria > Fibrobacterales > Fibrobacteraceae > Fibrobacter. Next base: position 34,122 of record NZ_CAMGVQ010000027.1, on the reverse strand, counting down.
TTCAATAACAATTGTTCGGGCGTTACCGGAAAGAAGGCTGGTAAGTGGTGGGCCTTCTATTGGGGCAAGGATCGCGACAGCCGCATTACCGACGTGACGATTGATTCGATTCTCAAGAAGTACGATACTGACTTTGAGTATTTGTACAATGAGATGGGCTGGGCGCCGGATGCCCAGGCGCAGGACGGCCAGTACAGCGCCGTTTATTACTACGGCTCGGGGACATGTGCCGGTGGTGCGAAGGAAGATACTACGGGCGGTTGGCAAACGTGGGTCGCGGGCTACACGGCCGTGGCGGCCTCGTTTTATCCGCTGTACAGTTTCAATACGAGTTGCCCTTACCACGATCGTGTGGCGCAGATGGATGCGATGATTCACGAGGGAATCCACTCGATGACGAACGGTTACCCCGGCGCAAAGGATGCGCACTGGTTTCAGGAAGCAGGTAACACCTGGATTCAGCAGGATATGTTCAGTCATCGCGATGGTGTATACAGCGGTATGGGATTTTTGAATGCGGCGACGGTCATTGCGCCGTTCATGCCGATCGAATGCTATTCGGGCTGGCTCGTCGACGGTACCTTCGGTGGCCCCGGCGGCGGTGCCGATGACGGTGGCGTGACCGGCAAGAATCAGCGTTACCTGCTGGGGGGCTCGCAGTACAGCAACATCTTCCCGACGTTTATCGGCACATGGATTGGAACGGGTGCGGTGCGCTGGATTTACGGAAACGCTTACGGCAAGACCAAATACCTGCTCGAAACCTACGGCCTCGACAAGGGCCTTGGCGATGCGGGCGTGCGCAGGCTCATTACCGAATTCCGCGCAAGGCTTGCGATGCTTGACATGAAAAAATGGTCCGGCGAAATCAGGAACCTGCTGAATCAGCATTTCGGAAGCGACACCTACTGGGAACAGGACATGTGGGACAACAACAGGAAAAGCTACACCTGGACCATGACGCCCTACCAGACGGTAACGGAAAGCAACGGTTACCTTGTGCCGAATCAGGAAACAACTCCGGGTTGGTCTGGCTCGAACGTGGTTCCGCTGAAGGTGCAAAACGGAGCAAAGGAAGTAACCGTGAGTTTCTACCCGAACGGTGCCAACTCCAATAACAAGAACATGAACTTCTTGCTGTGCTACCGCGCGACCGACGGTACGCCTGTGTACAGCGAACCCATTACGGGTGAAGGCTCCGCGACGCTTCGCTTGGACAAGACGCCTTCTTCGACGAATGGCACGTCGATGGTTTTCGCGGTCATCGTGAATACCGATTACCAGTACACTGGCAATACGGGAATTCGCAAGCTGCATTACGATTATAAGTTGAAACTGGAAACGGGCGTGAGTGGCGCAGGGGCTGCAAACGTCAAGTACTACAACGATTTCAAATTGGATTACGAGTGGCCAGAAATCGGCGAAACCCCGGTTGCGTCCAGTAGCTCTGTAGCTTCGAGCAGCTCTGTCGCGCCAGCAAGTTCTAGCAGCGTGCCGGCATCCAGCAGTTCCGAAAAGGTTGTCTTGGACGGTGCCACGACGTACACCATCACGGTGACGCTGCCGATTGACGACAATTATGCGACGGTTGCGGCAAAATTTGATGTAAATGAAATCGCGAAAAAGCTTGGACTTACAGCAGCGACGCTTTCACAGGCGACCTTCTTTGCCCAGGAAAGCGACGGCAACGTGGTGACCAACAGTACCGCTACCGCTCCGGGACACTGGTTCGGTAAAGACGGTAAGGTGGTGGAATGGGGCGAGTCCGCCTACGTCTTCAGCGAAGCCGACTTGTCGAAGGGTACGCTTGCCGTCGGACATTATCCTAACAGCGTGAAGGACGGCGAAAAATACAGCTTTACGCAGGGGCTTTCGTACAACGGAAAGTCGGTGCTGTTCAAGGTAAATGTGACTATCACCAACGAAAAGGGGAGTGGCGAGGCGACAACGGCGTTGATGTGTGGACTCGAGGGGCTTTCGACTCATGTTGACCTTGCGCTTCGTCGCGGACAGATCGAGGTACGTTACACGCTTCCGCTGCGTGACAATGTAAAAATCAGCCTGTTTACGGGCTTTGGCGCTCTAGTAGCCCAAGAAATGGTTGGCGTGCAGAATGCCGGTGCGCATACGTTTGCGTTTGATATGAGGGGCTTGCCTATGGCGACCTATATCGTGAAGGTGACGACCGGTAGCTATCGCGAAGCGAAATCGATAAACATTTTCCGATAAATCGATGATACCAAACAAAGGCACCCCGGCGAATGCCGGGGTGCTTTTGCATTGACGAGGTCAATGCAAAGCTCTGCGCCTCGGTCACGGGCAAATTTATTTGCCCGTGACTCTCGGCTTGGGAGCTTTTGTTGGAGGTGTGTTGTTTTGAGAGTGTTAACGCCTTACGGCCTTGAATATCCCGAGAGTCCGGTTGCCTTGCGCGACCTTGACGAGATAGGCGCCTTGCCGTAGGGTTACGTGGAGTTCGCTTCCCTGCACTGCGCGGAATTCCGCGATGCGGTGGCCTTGCATGTCGAAGAAGCTGATGTTGTGCGCGCCGCCGTCGATGCCCTCAAGAAGGAGCGTGTTACCGTCGATATGGCCGCTAATTGCGTTGCGCAGCATTATGGATTCAACGATGGTGACTCCCTCGGTATCTTCTGTGCCGGAAGATGGGCCTTCTGTTGCGCTGGACGATTCCGGACCGGCGATTTCTGCGCTTGAGGAGGATTCCGATTTTTCGGAACTGCTGGACTCCGGCTCCACCTGAATCAAGCCTCCATCGGTGATGGGCGTTTTTGCCCGTGTAAGGACGTCGAGCGGATCGGGCTTGCTGGAATCGAATGCCTCGTGGTCGTCGCGCAGGTGCTTGGCAAGTTCGGGCACTTTCGCCTTGATTTCTTCGATGTTCGCGCGGGCGAGTTCGTAGGCGCCGTATTCGCAGAAGTGCGTCTTGTCGCTCGCGGTGTACATGTACATTTTTTCCTTGTTGCCTCCGAGCGCCTTGCCGAGCGTGATGCTGTGCTGGTTCAGGTCGAGCACGGTGACGCCGAGCTTTTTGCCGAGGGCGCGCATGCGTTCGGGGAGCCCGCCCACGGCTGTTTTCGGGTCAGTCTCGTTCTGTCGTGCGGTGGATGTCACGAATAGCGGAGTGGCCCCCTTCGCCTTGATTTCGTTTGCGTACTTGGTGAGAGTCGTTTCGTAGTTGTTCACGTCATTTTGATTTTTCTGGTCGTTATGCGCGAACTGTACGGTCACAAAGTCGCCCTTCTTGACTTCGGCGAGAATCTTTGCGAGGCGCTTCATGCTGTAGAACCCGCTGGCAGTAAGGCCCGATTCGGCGTAGTTCGCGATGGCAAGGCTGGATTTGAAAAATCCCGGGGCCATTTGGCCCCAACCCGCCCAAGGAGCCGTTATTTGGTCGACCACGGTGGAATTCCCGCAGAGCCAGAGTGTGGTCACGTTGTCGTTTCGCTTGATTTCGATTCCTGCGACGGCGGGCGCCTTGCCGCTGATGACGAAGGTGAGTTTCTTGTCCCAGGTGCGGTAATTCTTTTCGCGGTCCTTGATGTTCATGGTTACCGAGCCATCCATGCTTTTTGTTTCCATGCGCCTGAGCGAAACGGTCTGCCTGCTGAACACGCCACCGGCGAGGGTGATGCGGTCGAGCATGAGCTTGCGGTTTTCGGCCCATACGGTGGTTTCGCTTTCGTTCTCGCCGTCACCGAGAATGAACGTCACTTTGTAATTGCCTTGCGGGAGCGCCACCGAGAAAACCATGTCGCCTTTCGCCGTCAGGAAATCCGTGGTGAGGTCGTCGTCCCACAAGCGATCTACCGAAGAAACGGTCCCGCTTTCGAAGCCGTAGCCCTGCGAGTCGCTGTACTTGGTGTTGGCCTTGACCTGCGTGTAGCCCGCGGCAACCGGGCCCTCGCCAAAGTCGAACTTGTAGTTTTCGGCGGCGTCAACTAATGTGAATGCACCGAGGAGTGCTATCGCCAAGAGAATCGTTGTGACCTTGACCGCAATGTCGATTCCTGCTAATTGTTTTTCCTGTTCCATAATACCATCCCTTTTACACGCGTTTGTACTTGTACTATAAAATGTACTATAAAATTTTAAAAAAAGCAAGAAAAAAATGGAAAAAATGTTTTTTTTTGCTATGAAGTGTTCGATTATGAATTAAATTTTTATTTTTTTTACTATACCGTGTACTACATTTTTATGTATATTTAATATCATGAATACCTTCGTAAACATTTTCGAGTTTACTAAGTTCCGCAAGTTCCTGGCAGAATACCAGGAGCGCCGTCAGGCGGCGGAGCCTTCGTTTTCGCGTACCGAGTTCTGCAACTTGCTGGGGCTTCCCAATACCCGCAGCTATTTCAACGACGTGGTGCAGGGCAAGCGCGTGACCGACAACATGCGCGAACGCTTTATCAACGTTATCGGGCTCAAGGGGAACGAGGCAAAGTATTTCGAGGCGATGGTCGATTTCGACCAGGGGAAGACTGCCCAGGTGCGCGAGGCGGCGTTCGATGCCATGATGCGCCTGAACAAGAACCCGCAGGCGATTGTGGACCCGGACAGCTACGAGTTCTTTGGCAACTGGTACAACAGCACGGTCTATGCGATTCTCGAGGTGATGGATGTGGGCGACGACGTGTCGGAACTTGCGGCGAAGATTTTCCCGCCCGTATCCGAGAAACGCCTGAAGGCAAGCCTTGAACTTATGCAGAAAATGTCGCTCGTGCGCAAGGACGAGCGCGGGTTCTGGAAGCCGACGAAGGATAGCCTTGCCACAGTGCAGCAGAGCAAGAGCCAGATGGTACTCCAGTTCCAGAAGCAGTGCCTGGAACTCTCGAAGCAGGCGCTGGAATCCGAAGGGAGTGAATCCCGCGACATGACCACGTTCACGTTCGCGGTTTCGAAATCCGCGCAGGCGAAGGTCGAGAAGGCTGCCGAAAAATTCAAGGCGCAGGTGCGCCAGATCGTGATGGCCGACAACGAGATGCCGACCGTCGTGGAGCATGTGAACCTGCACGTGTTCAGCAACATTCGCGAAAACAATAAACCGTCCGGAACGGGCGAGGCGTAGGGAGGAAGGCGTTTATGGGATGCTTTAGGAATATCTTTGGTTCGGGGCGACTCGCGTTCGCTTTTGCCGCGGTGTGTGCGCTCGCCTTCTTTGCGGGCTGCAGCAATACGTCTTCTACGGATTCCGCGGGAATTTTGATCGAGACGAATACGGGCAACAAGGGGCTTGCACGCATATATGTTGCTCCGGAACTGTGGGACCTCTCTGCTGGAGATACTGTTTCGCTTGCTTTTGCTGATCGCGATACCGTGGGCGATACGGTCTTCGTGTATGAAAGTGACTACCGTAAGGTGGTGGATTCTTCTGCGGTACTTTCGGGAATGTTTGACATGGATAGCGTTCCCGTAGGGAAATACGATTCCGTGACTATTTACGGACTGGATGGTGAGCGCTCGTATGTTGTGGACGTTGATGTCGAGGACGGCGAAACCTATATGGTCGACGTGGATGGCGTGAAGGAAATTTCGGTAGTTGAAATGTCGGCTTGGACGGGCTTGTCCGACTTTGTATATATGTCTATTTCTGATTTCAATATAAAGACGGGTGATTCCCTGAAACTGTATGGGACAGAAAATTGGGGCGTGTTTGAAGATACGCTGGTGGTGTCGCATTTTGAGTATTATGACTGGACTAATTTGGTGATGGATTCGGTAACCGTGGCTTCCGGGAGCGCCTTGCTTGCGTTTATACCTTACGGCCACTATGATTCCTTGCTGGTGACGTCGCCGAACGGCGAAACCAAGAAACATAAACTTTCGTTCTATATCGAAGAGGCAAAATCCTACTATATCGATTCTGACGGTGCGAAGCCCATTGCCATTGACATTACTCCTGTGCGAGAGGGCGATGCCCAATTTTACTTCTTTATAGAATCTTTCGAAATGGCCGAAGGTGATACCCTTTCGATGATGCGCTCCGAAAGGGAACTGAATGGCGATACGCTTCACGAAACCAATTATTTTGCAACGAAGGTGGTGTCGGCTGAGGATGTTTTAAAAGGTGTGACGAGGATTGAGGGCGTTCCGGGAGGATTCTACAACCAGCTGAGTATTAGAAGGGTGTCAAATGAACGTGGGTTATCCAACGGCTTTAAGGAAGATTTTAGACAGTGGAATTTATCTGAAACGCCGATATTCATATCGAGTTCTTATGTAGGCAACCTTGACAGCGTGGACGTAGCCTTGCCCGAAGGATTTGAAGACTTGACCAAGACGGACGAAATTTTTATCGATATCCCGTTCCCGATATTCTTGCCGGCATCGCTTGACAATCCTTGCTTGCTTGATGCGGAAGATAACCTTATCAATCTGGAAGCGAGCGAACGTGATTACTATGCCGATAGCGTGTTGTATTGGGGCAAGGCTCCTGCGGTGAAATTTTCTGGAACGGGAAAACTCAAATTCAGAATTATAGATAAGTGTGTTGAAGATAACAATCTGCAATTACAGTTGGGTACCTACAGAAACCATTTCTCCGATGCGGAAATTTCCGATTCCGCTTACGCTAGGTTCAAAGATAAGAAGGATCTTCTGGGCCGTTCCCGCTGGGTGGATTCTACCGACAACTGGTTCTACATTCCCGATTTCAAGCCCTTCTCCGAAGACGGCTACTACATGGGGCTCTCCATCTGGTTCAATATCGATTCCATGCAGGTGGGCGAGTACGCACAAATTATTTCGGCCAAGAAGGATAGCGTGGGCTTCACCCTGCAAAAGCGCGGAACATCGGGTGCGGTGAACCTCAGGCTCGATACGCGCACGGGTGTCTACAACACGGTCGTGGGCCGCGCGAACGGGGTGCTCGACGGCACGTGGCATAACTATTCGTTCAAGATTCACGGCGATAGCGTGACCACCTTTATCGACGGAACGCTGCTGGAGTCCAGGCAGTTCGAAGCGGGCGAGGGCTTTGCGGCTGCATTCAACCCCTCGATCGGCTACGGCGGGCTTCGCGGCGGTATTGACGAGGTGTTCTTCTTTGACGGTACGCAGTCCAACAACTGGATGCGGCTCTTCTACGCCCTGCAATATGCGGTTATAAAGGAATAAACGGTGTTTAAGGCGCCTTTCGAGGCGTGTTTTGTGAAATGTGGACTTTTTTTAAGTAAAGTGTTGTAAAAATTATATCATTTAGTTTGAAATTGCGTAAAAACTATTGACTTTTAATAAAAATTAGCGTATATTTGAAGTAGTAAACCTTATAGTAAAAAGGGAGATAAATATGTTTGGTGTGATGGGATTGAATTCTCGCGGAGTGGTGTCCGCGGCAATTTTCACGCTCGCTTTTGCGGGCCAAGGTGCGTTCGCTCAGCCGTGGTATGCAACTGACGTGCGCCAAGGGGGCCATGACCCTTCCATGTACAGGGACGAGAATGGCTACATCCTTATGTCCACGAATAACAACCTCGCCATGTGGACCTCGACGGACATGGTCAAGTGGAGCTCGAAGGGCCAGATTTTCAGGGATAGCCCGCAGTGGCTCAAGAATGCCGTGGGCGGAAGGACTGACGGCATCTGGGCTCCGGACCTGTTCCATTTCAATAACCAGTACGGCGTGTTCTACTGCGGCTCTGTTTTTGGCCAGCGCACCTCTGCAATCGGTGTCGCGACGAACGCGAACCTGAACTTCTCGGATCCGGCAAAGGGTTGGACGGACCAGGGTGAGGTAACGCGCACCACGAACAGCAACAACTACAACGCGATTGATGCCGACGTGGTGGTGACTCCCGAAGGCCAGTACTGGATGACTTACGGCTCTTGGAATGCGGGCGGTATCCGCTTGATCAAGCTGGACCCCAAGACGGGCAAGCAGGCGAGCGACGACAAGACGAACTACATGATTGCGACGCGCGGCGGTACGGGTATCGAAGGCCCGAGCCTCATCGAGCACGGCGGGCAGTATTTCTTGTTCACGGCCTGGGACGTATGTTGCAAACAAGGTAACGAAATCGAACAGACCACCTACAAGACGGCCATGGGCCGCGCCGACAAGGTGAACGGAACCTACAAGGACCGCAATGGCAAGGAACTCAACAAGGGCGGCGGAACCATCCTGATGCAGCGTTACAGCCGTTACGTGGGCCCGGGCGGCGGCGAAGCCTTCAAGGACTTGAACCGCATCCGCTTTGTGCATCATTACTACGATCTGACTGGCGACAAGTACAACCACATCCACATTCGCGACCTGGTGTTTACCGACGACAACTGGCCCGAAATGGGGCAGCCCTTCCTCGGGCGCTACCTGAGTGCCGAGGCGGAACACGGCATTATGACACGCGGTGCGACGGATGACCTGACCTTCAATTACACGAAGGAAGCTTCGAACGGCGAATACGTGGGCTATATCAATACGAAGGGCTCCAAGATTCGCTTGCCGATGAACATTATGCAGGCGGGCGACTACATTATGCGTTACCGCTACGCGAACGGCGGCGATAATGATGCTACGCATAAAGTAACGGTGAATGGAAAGGCGCAGACGGTAAAGCTACCGAAGACGGGCGCCTGGGGCAGTTTCCCCGAAAAGTCTGTGGTGATGGTGCCTGCAAAGTTCAAGCGCGGCGGCAACTTTATCGAGGTGGAACCCGACCAGAATTTTGCGGAACTGGACCGCATCGACTTCTTGCGCGTGATTCGCGATACCATTCCGGGCAACGGATTCGATAACGGCATCAAGGTGCGCCTCACGAACGACGACAAGCTTGCCGTCAAGAACGGTGGCTACGCCATCTTCGAAAACGTGGTGACGGATTCTATCAAGAGCACCGAAGTCAAGGTCGAGTTGCAACAGTGCAGCGGCGGGACGCTCAGTATCCGCGAGGGTTCTGCCTCGGGTACGGAACTTTCCAAGTGCACTGTTCCTTCGAGCTGCGCAAACGGCGCCTGGACCGAAGTGAACTGCTCTGCCACCAAGAAGCTTTCGGGCGTCAAGGACTTCTACCTCACGGGTAGCGACATGAGCGGCGAAGTGCTGGTGGGCAACATCCGCTTCGGAAAGGCGGCCTCTATCGAACCGCCGGTATCTAGTTCTAGCGTGAATCCGCCTGCATCGAGCTCTAGCGTGGCTCCGGTGGAATCTAGCTCCAGCATCGCTGAAGTTTCCAGTTCCAGCGAAATTTCGACGGCTCTCGCTCAAGCAAAGTCTTTGAAAACCGGCTATAAATTGACTGCAAATGCTTTGGGCTATACCTTCCATTTTGATCGTCCCGGTAATTACGAAATCATCGTGATGAACCCGCTGGGTCAGCTGATGGCTCGAAAGACGGTGCGCATGGAATCTGAAGTGTCGCTGCAGGGCCTGCCTAAAGGAAAGTACATCTTCAAGGTGATGAATCGCTAACAGAAAAAGGGATGTTTGGGTATGTTTAAACGTGCTTTATCTATGCTGATGGGGGTAGCGGCTGTTGCGATGGCTGCAAACCCGCTCACTACAAAATTCTACTCTGCCGATGCCGCGGCGCTCGTGCACAACGATAGCCTGTTCATTTTTGCGGGCCACGACGAGCAGGGCGCTCGGGGGAACAACAACAAGTTTTTCTTGATGAACGACTGGCACGTGCTGGTGACCGACGACATGGAAAACTACCATGACTACGGTGCGGTACTTTCGTGGCGGACCTTCAAGTGGGCAAGCGGCAACGCCTTCGCGGGCCATTGCGAATACCGTAATGGCAAGTTCTACTGGTACGTGGCGGTGCATCATGCGACTGTCGTGCGTGACGAAGGCTTCGCGATTGGCGTTGCGGTGGCCGATCACCCCTCGGGCCCGTGGAAAGATGCTATTGGCAAGGCGCTCGTGACCGATGATACCCAGAACGATGTCGCGTTGAATATCGACCCCGCAATTTTCTACGACGGGAACGATATATGGATGTATTGGGGCTCGTGGAACGCGGGCCGCCGCGTGAAGCTCAAGGAAAACATGATTGAACTTGCAAGTACGCCCGAAGACATCAAGGTCAAGGACTTTTTCGAGGCTCCCTGGATGCACAAGTACCGCGGCAACTATTACTTCAGTTACGCCTCGGGTTACTCTTCTACGACAAACTACTCCATGGCTACGAGCCTGAATGGCCCGTGGACGCAGAAGGGCGTGCTGAACGACAAGCTCGACAATTCCGAGACGAACCACCAGGCGATTTTCAAGTATCTCGGGCACTGGTATTTCATGTATCACGGCGCGAACGCTCCGGGCGGTTGGACCTACCGCCGCTCCGTGAATATCGACTACCTGTACTATGACGAGAATGCGAATATCCAGAAAATCAAGCGTACCACCACGGGTGTAGACAAAGTAAATAACTCACTTGTGGAAAACGGCACGTACCGCTTGACTGTTTCGCACAGTAACCTGTCATTTGTCGAAGAAAACGGAATCGTGGTGCAGCGCCCCGAAAGCGAAAAGGATGCAAACCAGTTCTGGACCGTGGAACGCAGCACGAAAAATGCCCGCCATTACACGCTCAAGAATTACGGTACCGGCCGCTACTATTGCCCGCCCAAGACGCTGCTCGATACCGTCAAGACATCGGCGACTGCCTGCGAAATCCGCATCGAGAACGCCTCTGCCGCAAAGGGCTACTACCTGTATGGCGATTACGACAGCGACTTTGTGGGCGACGTGCTGAATGTCTCGAAGGATTCGGGCATGCCCGTGATTACCTGGGTGCGCACCGGTGCCGACAACCAAAAGGTGAAACTCGCGAAGGCGACCCCGCCGGCGGTTGAACCGGAATCGTCTTCTAGCATCGAGGAATCTTCCAGCTCCGTTGTTGCCGAAAATTCTTCGAGCAGCGAACTCGCGGCCGAAAGTTCTAGCAGCGGAACTACCGCGATTGCTCCGCGTGCCGCTCGCCAGGGAATGCAGGTGCCTGCTCGCAAGGGTTACCGTGACCTCAAGGGCCGCAGTTTTGACAGGCCGATTCCTTATCGGGTGATGTTCTAGCGGAAGTAATTTGTCTTAAAAGCAGGAGTGTTTGGATGTACGGATTGGGAAACGCCCTTCGGGGCGGCTTTATGGGTGTCGGCTTGTCGCTTGCCGTTGGCGCATTTGCGGCAAGCAATCCCGTTGTCACGAACATGTTCACGGCAGACCCCGCAGGGCTCGTTTACAACGATACCATGTATATCTTCACGGGGCATGACGAAGCGCCCGCCAGTCACGAAGGTTACATAATGAACGACTGGCACATATTCTCTTCTGGGGATATGGATACCTGGGTGGATCGCGGGGCCGTGCTTTCTATCAAGTCGTTCAAGTGGGCACGCGGCAGTGCCTGGGCGAGCCAGACTATCGAACGGAACGGCAAGTTTTACTGGTACGTGACCGTGCACGACGGCAGGGACTTTGCGGTTGGCGTCGCCGTCGCGGACCATCCGGCTGGCCCGTACAAGGATGCCATCGGCAAGGCGCTCATTACCAGCGACACGACTCCGGCGAATAGCGGCGTGAATTACGATATCGACCCGACCGTCTTTATCGATGACGACGGACAGGCCTATATTTATTGGGGCAACGGTGCCGTGATGGGCTACAGGCTCAAGGAAAATATGGTCGAACTGCAGGGCAGCATGTTCAACGTGACGCCGCCCAGCTTTACCGAGGCGCCATACGTTCATAAAAGGAACGGCTACTACTTCTTGACGTATGCCTACGGCTGGGAAGAACGCATTGGCCAGGCGACCATGAAAAGCCCGACCGGGCCCGTGTCCAATTCCAAGGTCATTGTCGGCTACAACAAGAATTCCAATACGAGCCACCAGGCGTTCGTCGAATTCCATAACCAATGGTATTACATATACCATACGGGCGCGATTGGCGGCAGTTTTCGCCGTGCATTGTGTGTGGACTACGCCTACTACGAAAACGATTCGACCATCGCGAACATCACCATGACCGACGCGGGCGTAAAGAAGGTTGACCACGCGCCGATCAGGGATGGTGTATACCGCATCAAGGCGCGGCACAGCGGCCTGAGTCTCGAAGATAGCCGTAGCATTGTAATCCAGATGGATTCCGAAGAAAGCGAATCGCAGCTGTGGGCGCTCAGAAGAATCGACGGTTACGCCTACACGCTCAGGAACATCGAAACGGGAAAGTTCCTTTCGTTCGGAAAGGGAAACCTGCTTGATACCGCAAGGACCGTCGAAACCGAAAACCGCATCGTCATCGAGAACTTTAACGTGGATGATGGTTACCGCCTGTATGCGGATACCGCAAGTGAATATCTGGGCGATGTCCTGAACATCTCTACGGAGGCGGGAATGCCGCTTGTCGTGTGGAAACAGACCGGGACGCAGAATCAGTCGTTCAAGTTCGAATACATGGGCGATGAATCTGCATATAGTTCTTCCAGCGTAGAGGTCGCGCCCGAAAGTTCCAGCTTCGAGGACGTGTCGAGCAGTTCCGCAGAAACTACGTCACTGGCCATAACGCCCGTGAATTTCGGAGCACGGATTGTCGGGGCTTCTCGCGCGGATGGTTTGCGGTTCTCGCAGGCTGCGGATTACGCCCTGATGAACCTGCACGGCATGGTGGTTGCCCGCGGGCACGCCGCGCAAGTTTCGGTGAGGGATTTTGCTCCCGGCGCATACGTGGTATGGCTCGGCGGCCGCATCCAGAAAATCGAGCTGAGGTAAAGCATGTTCAGTCGTGAAAATTTCGCCATCGTCAAGCAGATTGCGGTACTCAGCCTGCTTGCCATCGCGCTAGGGCTTGTTTACGGGTGAGGTCTGCTCTCGGATGTTGCCTCAATTTCGTAAAAGCGCCGCTCGCCGGCATTCCTGATGCGCATGAGAGCCTGATAATGACTTCAACTTAGCGTGAAATTTGGGGGATTGGAGATTTGACAATCACTGATTGTCAAATTGAAAACACAGAGAAAATCTTACATAACGAGACGCGTGCATTGGATTTCAGAATCACAATGCTGTCAACCTCGTGAGTTCTCTTTGCGCGGAAGGATTATTTGCGTAGTTCTGCATGACTGTTTTTGTGCCAAGATGGAATTTCTTTCTCTTGAGTGCAAAGATTAGTTAGTTCCATTAAATCCAAGATAAGAACTAAAGCCAAGCATATACATCGCTAAGGTTAAATTTACATCCTCATCACCAGCCTTGTAATGTTTTGCCTCTTTTTTTAATTCAGAATACACGGTGTCATCAACATTTTTATCATTTGTCATTTGAGGCGCGACTTTTGCAATTATTTCGGGTAGTTTCATACAAACCTTATAGAATGCATCAGATTGCCCCGTGACAATGTTGTAGAATTGATCTATGCTCACACGACGGATTCTTTTGTGATGCACTTTTTTCTTGTCAACAGTTGTTTCCCAAACGATATTTTGAGAATCATTTGCAATAGCCTCCACGAGGTAGCAAGCACAATCATCATCATTACATAACTGTTGTTGCATCTTTTTATAGGTTCTTTCGGCACTTGAACTGTTCATTGTATTGTGCTTGTTTTTCATTTCCACGTAAATCGTATGTACTAATTCGTCACATTCATCATTGGGGGCAAAATATAATCCATCAGGATTTTTATAGATAACATCCCAGCCCCCATCCTTGCCATTCGGAGGAACGATGCATTTATCAATATACTTAAATATGTGTTGGTGGAAATAACCTATATAATTATTATTCGTCTTGTCTCTTTGACGAGTTATTTCGTTATTGATTAATTCCTGCCAAGATATTCCATACAAAGCTTTATCAAAAGCAAATTTTACCGGGTCAATTATGTTCTTGTTGAAATCCTTTAAAGTCATAGACTTTAAGGATTCTCTGTAATTTTCGATAGTTTTCCTAACGTGGTTTTCAAAATCTTCTTCTGATATAAATTCCAAATCCCACATGGTTAGACCTCTTTTAACACTTTTGCAATTTGCTCACCAATATCTTTTGCCAAGTTGACTGGAACTGCATTGCCGACCTGCTTATATTGTTCAGCCAATTTTCCTGCAAATTTCCATTTCTCTGGAAAAGACTGAAATCGTGCATTTTCGCGAACACTAAATGGACGAACCTCCAAGGGATGGCATCTATCGGTCTGTTTCATTCCCGGATTGGTTAAAACAGCTAGTGATGGTTCATCAAGGCTTATTCTTCTCAGAATGCCCGTACGACCGCCTTCCATATCCCAACATGTTTTCATATATGTTTTGGCAATTTCTGGATCTATATCTCTCCAATATCCGCCTGGAGGGACAAGAGCGAAAACTTTTTCTTTCGCTTCGGAATATCGAGCGCAGTGATCCTTGTCAGGATTGACATCCAGTTTCACATCTTTTAGAACTGGTTTATACTTATGCGGTTTCGGAAATTCGAATTTTACTTTGGAAACTAAATCTTTGCGAACGCCAATGGTTATCAGTCGTTCTCTCTTCTGTGGATTGTTATAATCCCATGCATTCAATACTTGATGATATGTTTCATATCCTTCATCTTCAAAAATGTTCAAGATGGTCTGATATGTTTTGCCTCCATCGTGAGAAAGCAATCCTTTTACATTTTCAAAAAGGAACATCTTTGGTTGGAGTTTGTGCAAAAAAGTTGCATAGTGATAGAACATTGTTCCACGAACATCTTCAAGCCCAAGTCTTTTTCCTGCATAACTAAAACTTTGGCATGGAGCTCCGCCAGAGAGCAAATCAAGTTCGCCGGACTTTATTTTAAATTCTTTAGTTAAATTGCGCTGTGCAACTTTGGCAACATCTTCACATAAAACATTCCAATCGGGTCGATTGATTTTGAGCGTTTCGGCGGCTGCTTTATTAAATTCGACTAAACCGATATGATCAAAACCAGCCTTGTCTAGACCAATCGCAAGTCCGCCAGCACCAGCAAACAATTCGATTGATGTAAATCGTCTTGCTTTATTGTTATTCTTCGGCACTTTTCGCTCCGTGTTGAAAGTGAACGAGTTCACTCTCGCGGGAGCGGTTCTGGCCGATTCGCTTGGCCGGGGTGCGGACAAAAAAGAACGGCGGGGAGCCGACTCACTCCTCGCCTAAAAGCGCGACATTTTCAAAAGAATACAATACACCCGCAAAATCCCGAGCGGATACAATACGCCCAAGGTACACTACGCCCATGCAATCCACGGGCGATGGCGAGTCATTGCCTTATTCCTTGTGTATGAAAGTGTCGAAGTTTCAGTTAGAGGACAAGAGCAAAACTCAGCGAGTCCACCCCCGTTCCGCACCTGTCCAGTCTTTTTCGAAAATAAAAAAGGCGTGGAGTTGAATGCATTTACCTACCTGAGGCCTTCGACTGCCCTACACAAATAAACGCAAACAACTCACGCCCCAAAATGGCCGTTTGCCTACAGGCAGATTTATCAAATATGCATGTACCAAAACGATGCGGCAGGCTTGCGCCGGTCGCAGACGTGAGCGTCCGTCTTATTCCCTGTGTATGAAAGTGTCGAAGTTTCAGATAGAGAACAAGAGAAAACTCTATTTGCCTTGAAATATAGATTTTTGGAATGGCAAAAGATGACACTTGCCGTTTTTGTTCCAAAAAAGCGACCTAAAACCGTGAAAACCGGCCCCTGCGGACCGGCTTTGGGCTTATTTTCTTGAAAAGGGCTTACTTAAAGAAGCCCGTGTTCCTTGAGAATCTTCTCGTACTTGTCGGCACGAGACTTTTCTTCGTCAGCACGAGTTTCCGCCTCGTCAGCACGGGATTCAGCCTCGCTGGCGCGCTTTTCGGCTGCTTTAGTGCGCTGGCGCTCATCGTACACCAAGTCATCCAATTCCTGTTGCCAAGTCATATAGCGCTTCCTCGTTTCGTTGTCCGACAGATACCATTGCCGCTGAAGTTCGATGTTCTTTGTTCCCTTGGATGTTGCCTTGTTGGTCGCAAAGTATTCAAGATACTCCTTGACCGACTGCTCGGCGACATCCCTGTACTTATTGAATATATAAAAATTTTTGTAACAGAGGTCACCCAGTTCGTGTTCGGGATGCCCTTTTTCCAGATTCTTGAACGTGTAGACGGCACGACCCTGCTTGAAAATATCGTCGGGGCAGATGAAGATGATGTACTGTTCCTTGAGGTTGCGGTAAGATTCGCCCTTGTTCAGCGCTTCGGAATCGCACAATGCCTGGTAGTATCGGGTTCGTTTCGGAAGATCGTGAGTGTCCTCCATTTGCATTTCGATATCAAAAACGCGGGTTATTTCTCCATCGGGTCCCTGTTCCTTTACGAACACGTCGTAGCGGACGCCCTTGTTGAAGGGGCTTGTTTCGGTGGATTTCTCCGGCTCCGGTTCCTGCAGGTCAAAAATCTTGATTCCGAGGATGGCTTCCAGGAAAGGCTTAGCGATGTGCTTGCGGCTGAATACCAGCGCGAACATGAAGCGGTTCGTGATGGGCAGTTCCTCGAACGGAACGTGGTTTGGATCCATTGTGCTCCTTTACGTGGGCTTGTGCCACGCGGTTAAAACAAAAAAAAGAGCCGTTCCTACGTCATATAAAATAATACGATATAGAAAACGGCTCTTTTGTGAGCTTGGCCAGCTATTTACTGGTCGTGTAGAATATAGCAAACGATTCTGTAGAAAAGTAATGTTTCAACAAAAAAACGTCTATTATTGCAATTTTATAACTGAATGGTTGTAAAACCCTCGTTTTTCGCTCGAAAACGGCGATTTTAAATTTTTTCAAAAAATATAGTACGTTTTATAGTAAAAAGAGTTATATTTATGGAAAATTGTAGTACAATTTATAGTACAACAAAATATTAACTAAAATCAAAGGAGTGACGGATGTTTGGATTGGGAAAAATCATCAGGAAAACGGCGCTGGTTCTGGGTGCCGTGGCGGTTGCGGCGCTTGCGCGCCCGTATATCGTGGGTGTCGATGTCTCGTGGGTGCTCGAAGACGAGTCCTTGGGGGCAAAATACTACGATAACGGCAAGCAGCAGGATCTCTTTGATATCCTGCAGAATCACGGAATCAACTTTATCCGCGTGCGCACCTTCGTAAATTCGTGCATCGGCTACGCCAAGGAGAGTTACTCCGGTGCAAATTCCAACGTGTGCTGGTGCGACCTGGAACATACCATCGCGCTCGCCAAGCGCATCAAGGCGCACAACATGGGATTCTTCCTGGATTTCCACATGAGCGACACGTGGGCATCCATCGGCCACCAGAATGTTCCGGCTTCCTGGGCGGGCAAGAGCAATGCCGAGATGGGCAAGCTCGCCTATAACCACGTGAAGACGACCATGGATGCGCTCATGAAGGCGGGACTGCGACCCGACATGGTGCAGGTGGGCAACGAAATCAACTCGAAGGTGGCAGGCGTTTCGCTGAGCAAGACGGCGGACTTCGCGAACATCATCAATTCGGGCGTGCGTGCGGTGCGCGAGACGGATCCTTCCATCAAGATTGTGATGCAGCATGGCCAGCCGCGCCCCGAGAAGGGCTTTGCGGATTGGTACAACAAGATTCACGCGAACATTGACTACGATGCCATTTGCGGTTCCACTTACGGCACCACGAACAACGGGCAGGATTGGCGCGATATGTTCGGGCTCGTGGTCAAGAACAAGAAGGCGGTGCTGAGCTGCGAATATACGGGCGAACGCACGGCCCTCGTGAACTCGGTGTTCTATGAATTTGGCGACTTGGGCTGGGGAACCTTCGTGTGGGAGCCGACCCGTTACAGCAAAAAACCGATGTTCGATCGCGATGGCCAGAAATACACGGCGAACGCGCGCCTTAGGGAACTTCGCGATATCGCGAAAAAATATAACGCGACGCTCCCAAGCTGGGTGCAGAACGGCAAGGCCGTAAAGAAGTACAACGTGAAGACGACGGTCGCTTACGGCGGCTCGATTGCGCAGAGCATCGAGGGTAGTGAAATTGCTGAAGGGAGCAAGGTGACCTTTACGGCCGTTCCGCAGGAGGGCTGGGAATTCGTGGCGTGGACCGGCGACAACACGGGTAACGGCAAGGAATACACGGTGGCAAGTCTCGGCAAGGATGTGAACCTGGGCGCGACCTTCAAGTTCGTGGGCAAGGATTCGCTCAAGTACGAAGCAGAAAACGGCGTGTTCAACAAGGCGGTTCTCGAATCGACGCACGAGGGCTTTTCGGGCAAGGGCTACGCGAATCTCGATAACGAGGTGGGGTCTTCGGTGACGCTTTCCGTGGTTACTGCAAGCGAGGGCGATAAGGACGTGAAGATAGTCTTTGCGAACGGCTCTACGGCAAACCGCCCGGTAAGTGTCGCGGTGAACGGCAAGGTGCAGGTGGAATCGGTGGACTTCGAATCGACGGGTGCCTGGGAATCGTGGGATTCGAGTACGGTGACGCTCAGGTTGCCTGCGGGGGCAAGCGCCATCACCATCGCCTCACTCACGAAGGATGGCGGCCCGAATATCGACCGCATCGAGTTCGTGGATAAAAACGCGGTGGTCCCTGTCAATCCCGGCGACTCGGTGGTGGGCGACAGCGGCACGACGGTACTCCAGAGGATTCCCGTGCGTAGCAATACGCTCCGTAACAGTGGCCGGAACTTCCTGGTGAACGGGCGTTCTGCGGGTGCATTGAAGAACCGTGCATCGAAAATCAAGATATATTCAAAGTAACGGGATGAGGTGTTTATGAAAATGAAGCGCGTGTTGTGTGCGGCCGTGATTGCCTTGGCTGCTGCGGAAACTTTCGGGGCAACCTACTACGTGGCCCCCGCTGGCAAGAATACGAACAAGGGAACGAAGGATAGTCCGTTTGCAACCCTCAACAAGGCGAATTCCGTGGTGAACGCGGGCGATACCGTCTGGATTCGCGGCGGAACCTACCTGCATACGGACACGAACTATGTAAAAAATGACAACATGTTCGCGGGCATTCACCTGACCAAGAGCGGTTCAAGTGACAACAAGCGCATTCATTACCTCGCGTACCCAGGCGAAAAGCCAGTCATTGACTTCAGCAAAATGCCGATTGCCAACGGTTCGAACAACGTAAGGTACACTTCGGGTATCCTCATTCAGGCGCAGTACTTGCACTTGAAGGGGCTCGAAGTCAAGAACGTTCCCATGAAGGGCGAATCGAATGTGGGCGTGTACGTGTCCCGCAGCAAGCATATCTTCTTGGAACTGATTGATAGTCACCACAACGGCGGTTCGGGTTTCTTCGTAAACGAGAGGGGCTCGGGAAGCGGCGGCGGACATTTGTTCTTGAACTGCGACAGTCACGACAACTACGACCCGAACGGGCGCCAGGGAGACGGCCAGAATGCCGACGGCTTTGGCGTGCATTACCAAACTGGTGGCGATACGACAAGGTTCATCGGTTGCCGTGCCTGGTGGAACAGCGACGACGGCTGGGACTTTATTAGTCAGGAATTCCCGGTAGTCATCGAGAACAGCTGGGCGATGGGTCACGGCTACAGCAATTACGGTACTGGCAAGCCGAAGGACGGCAACGGCAACGGTTTCAAGGCGGGGAGCAGCAAGACGGGTGTGCGTCACACCATCCGCAACTGCGTCGCCTGGAAAAACAAGGCGTCGGGCTTTTACGCAAACCACAGCAGCGGCGGTAACGACTGGTTCAACAATACGGCCTACATGAACGGTACTGCGTTCAACATGTGGGCGAGTACCTGGGATGCAAACGACAACCGCACCGACGGCGTCGTGCTCAAGGGCAGCAAGGCTCACGTGATGAAGAATAACATCGCCTTCCCGAACAAGACGGCCTACATCGGCGGTGAATATGCGGCGGGCGAATACAATACTTGGAACCTGAACATTACCCCGAAGGAATCGGATTTCGTGAGTGTGTCGGACCCGAGCATGACTGTGACGGGCAAGGAACTCGGGCCTCTCGGTGGTGCATTCGGCCCGCGTCAGGCCGACGGTAGCCTTCCGGATATCGACTTCCTGAAGCTCGCGAAAAATAGCCAGATGATTGACAAGGGCGTGAATGTGGGGCTCAAGTACGAGGGCAAGGCTCCGGATTTGGGTGCGTACGAATATGGCTATGTGTCGCCTGTTATAGTGCCGGTCGATACCACGCCGAAGGATACCGCTGTAACGCCGATTGTCGTTCCGGTCGATACGTCGGTTGCGCCGGTCGATTCGATTGCGGATTCTACGGAAGTTTCTGCGGGTGATTCGACGACGTTTGTGCGCCCGCTTCCGCAACGCAGGCCGAACATGCAGCAGCCGGGACGCCTGTTCTATGTGAACGGTCGCTCGGTGAATGCGCTGCGTGCAGGTGACCGCAAGGCATCGAGAATCAGGACTTATTCAAAATAACGGGGTGGCTTGTGAAAAAGATGAATTTATTCAAGACGGTGCTGGCCGGGGGATTGCTTATCGCATCCCTTGCCGCTACGGCTACGGCGCAGACTATCGTAAATGACCGTTTCTGGAAAGATACGGACGGCAACTTTATCTATTCGCAGGGCGGTGGCGTGCTTCAGGTGGGCGATACGTTCTATTGGTACGGAGTCAAGTACAACGGCGCCGTTACATACGCGGCGAACCCTACCAAGAAAAACGACGATACCGGATTTGCGGGCGTCACCTGCTATTCCTCGAAGGATTTGGTCAACTGGAAATTCGAGGGAATCGTGCTGAAACCGAGCGAAGCGGGCGGTGGATGGTTCGGGCGCATTGGCGTCGTGTACAACGCGAAGAGCAAGAAGTATGTGCTCGCGGGCCAGGGGGCAAGCCCGAGCTGGGAATTCGGCGAGTATTTTGCCACCAGCGATTCCCCTACGGGGCCGTTCAAGTTTGCGCGCGTGCAGCCCGAAAGCGAGATGACGTTCTTCGTGAACAACAATACCGGCGATCAGACGCTTTTCCAGGATGACGACGGCAAGGCGTACGTAATTGCTTCTAACGTGAAAGGCCGTACTAACTTGTACGTAGCGCCGCTCCGTGAATCGGATTTCTTGGCTATTGACGGTTCCAGAACGGTGAATATCCACAAGAGCCGTGTGGGTGGCCGCGAAGGGAATGCCATGTTCAAGCAGAATGGCGTTTACTACTTCTGCTCTTCTGATTTGCATGGCTGGAATACCTCGCAGACATATTGCATGTCGGCGACAAACATCCTGGGCCCCTACAGCGAAGAGTTCGTACTTGAAGGAACGCAACACGACTTTAGTCACGTGACTCAGACCGGTTTTTTTGTCATGGTGAAGGGCTCGAAGGGTTCGTTCGTGGTGAACGCGGGTGATCGCTGGAGCGATTTCGCGGGGAATGGCCTCGGTTACAACCAGTGGCTGCCTATTTCTTTCGAGACGGGCAAACCCGTGTTCCATTCCTTGAGCGAGTGGAACATCGACGTGAAGGAAGGCACGTGGAGCGTGGGCGCGGGTAACAACTATTGCCTGAATCCGACATTCGAGGCGGATCGCGTGAGCCAGACGACCTTGACGGGCTGGAAACTGGACAAGGCCGATGCCAACAACATCAATTCCACATCCAAGAAACGCACGGGCCGCTGGGGGCTCTACCTGACGGACAGCAAGTCGCTCACGCAGACATTGACGGTGCCGAACGGGAAGTACACCCTGAGCGCCTACGTGCAGAGTAGTGGCGGGCAGAGTTCCGCGAAGATGTTCGCGAAGGATTTCGGCAGCAGCGAGCAGAACGTGTCTATTGCCGCGGCAGCAGGCAACTGGACGAAGAAGGTGGTGGAAAACATCACCGTGACGAACGGGAAGATAACCATCGGGTTTAGCACCACGGGTTCTTCTAGCCAGTGGATTGCTGTCGACGATATCGAACTTATCAAGTCGGGCAAAAGCTACAAGGTGGCGCTCGATGCCGGAATTGGCGGGACGATAGCCCAGAATATTGCCGGCACGGAAATTCCTGAGGGCTCGAACGTCACGTTTACCGCGACACCTCTGGAAGGCTGGGAATTTGCAGGCTGGAGCGGAGATGCTAGCGGGCTCGACAAGGAATACGTTGTGGCAAGTCTCGGCAAGGACGTGAATCTTGGTGCCGCGTTCAAGTTCGTGGGCAAGGATTCGCTTAAGTATGAGGCGGAAAATACCATGTTCAAGCAGGCGCTTTTCGAGGACAAGCACGAAGGCTTTTCGGGCAAGGGCTACGCGAACCTGGACAATGCGGTGGGTTCCTCGATTACGTTTGCGCTTTGCCTGCCCGAAGGCGTTGAACGCAAGGTCAAGCTGACTTTCGCGAATGGCGGGAGTGCGAACCGCCCCGTAAGCATTTCGGTAAACGGCAAGGTTCTGGTGGAAAAGCTGGACCTGGAGCCGACTGGCGGATGGACCACGTGGAACGATGCGGAATTGACGCTCAAGATTCCTGCCGGCGTAAACACCTTGGAAATTGCGTCGCTCACGGAAGACGGTGCCCCGAATATCGACAAGATTGAGTTCATACGGGCAGACTCCGGTACGACCGTGCTGCACAAGGTTGCCCCTGCAGAAGTATCCAAGGCCCGCACGGGCAAGCGGTTCTACGTGAACGGCCGTGCGGTAAACGCTCTGCGTGCAGGTAACCGCAAGGCAATGCAGCCCACATTCACGAAGTAGCAGCACCGTAGTCCGCGGACAACTGGAAATTTCTTTTACCCTACCCCCGGAGCAAATCCGAGGGTATTTTTGTGGGCAGAAAGGAGTTTTGTATGGGATGTTTGAACTCTATTCGCGTATTGGGCATCTCGGCGGCGCTTGCCTTTGCCGCATCGCCCGTCATCAAGGTCGATTTTGACATGAGCGGCCGCAATTCGAGCGAGGTTACGGAACCGAATTACGTGCCCTGGGTGGTTTCGGGTGTCGCTTCGAAGGACACGACGCTTTCGGGCGTGAAGGTGAATGTCGCCGGAAGCGCGAACCTCAAGGCCAACTGGTACAAGGCCGGGGTGCAGTCCCCGAGCTATGCGCGCCTTGTGTGCGATGGCGTGATGGTCGAAGGCGGTGGGGCGATTACGCTCACCTTCTCGAATCTTGCGGCAGGGACGCACAGTCTCTTGTTGTACCTGAACAATGTCGATGGGACGGCGGTAAGCAACAGCATCGATGTCTATGTGAACAACTCGAAGCAGGCGTCGGTCAAGCCCACGAATCGTGCGCTCTCGACAGGCGAGGCGGCGATTGCCTACGTGACTTTTAATGTAGGCGGTACGGGTGTCTCGACCGCGATAAAGCTGAATACGGGCACGGTTACCCTGAACGGTTTTGAACTGAATGTGCCCAATGCGGCGGCGCAGGCAACTGGCCCTTCGCCTGCGGATTTGGATTATCACGCTCCGCACGAAAGCGGGGCGCTGACGCTTTCGTGGACGGCGGCGAAGTCGGTCGTAAAGCATCGCGTCTATTTCGGGACGGATTCGGCGGCTGTGCTTGCGGCAACGCCTTCGAACACTGCGGTTTACAAGGGTGAACAATCCGGCAGTTCGTATAAGGTGAGCGGTACGACTCCGCTCCAGACATACTACTGGCGCGTAGATGAGGTCGATGCGAACGGAACGGTTACGGCAGGGAATGTCTGGTCGTTCAGGCCGGGCCGCGTCGCGTTCGAGGGTGCCGAAGGTTACGGTCGCAATGCGGTCGGCGGGCGCGGCGGCAAGGTAGTGTACGTGAAGAACCTGAACGACGACGGTGCAGGCTCCCTGCGCGAGGCGTGCACGGCGGAAATTGGCCCGCGTACCATCATGTTCAAGGTGTCGGGAATGATCCAGCTGAAATCGCGCCTAGTCTGCAATCAGGATTACGTGACGATTGCAGGGCAGACAGCTCCCGGCAAGGGTATTACCATCAAGAGCGCCCCCATCGGGTTCACGGGCAAGGACATGGTCATCCGCTTCATGCGCGTGCGCCTGGGTTATGGTGCCACTTACGACGGCATGGGGCTCACCGGCGGCGACCACAGCATACTGGACCATGCGAGCATCAGCTGGACGATTGACGAAGCCTTCAGCAGCCGAGGCGGCAAGAACCTTACGCTGCAGCGCACGCTGATTTCGGAAGCGCTGAACATTGCGGATCACCAGAACTATGCAGCGGGAACGGGGCACGGGTACGCGGCGACCATCGGCGGCGATATCGGCAGCTTCCACCACAACCTGCTTGCACACAATGCGGGCCGCAACTGGAGCCTGGGCGGTGGCCTCGACGGGAACGGCTATTATGCGGGTCGTCTTGACATATTTAACAACGTTGTCTATAACTGGGTGAGCCGCGTGACCGATGGCGGTGCGCACGAGGTAAACTTCGTGGGCAATTACTACAAGGAGGGCGCCGCCACCACCTTGCACGGCTATACATTGCGTGCACAGTTCGAAGGTACGGGCAAGGGCTCGCAGGCATATTACTACCACAACAATATTCTCGAGGCTGCGGGCGGCAAGTTCACCTGCGACGGCACCAACGATAATTGCGGTCGCGAGTATTCGCTTTCCGGCGGGCAGGTGCTGGATTGGGAACCCTGGAACAGCAAGCCCTTCTTTGCCTCGTATGCGACTGTCCAGAGCGCGAAGGCCGCCTACAAGGATGTGCTGAGCGATGTGGGCCAGCGCATGCCGGTACTTGACAATCACGATACCCGCGTGATAAACGAGACCAAGAACGGAACCTACAGCATGAAGGGCTCCGTGGGTGGCATGGCGGGCATTCCCGACCGCGAAACCGACGTGAAGGATACGGCGAACATCAAGGGCTGGGAGCCTTACCCGAGCGTGAGTTGGGCTGATGATTACGACAGCGATTTGGACGGGCTCCCTGACTGGTGGGAAAATATGTACGGGTACAATCCGAAGTCGAAGAGCGGTGACTTTAGCGAAGCGAACAGTGATCGCCTGGGCGATGGCTGGACGGAACTGGAACGCTACTTGGAATGGATGGCCCGCGCGCACTACACCTTCGCGAAGGGCGAAACCCAGGTGATAGACCTTTCGCAGTTTACCCGCGGTTACGACGGCGGAACCTACACCGTGTCTGCCCCGAGCGGCGTGACGGCGACCGTGAACGGTTCCAAGTTGACGGTGAAACTCGCCGACAGCTTTGCGGGTGCGGACTATGTGCAGTTTACGCTCAAGGACAATGCGGGCGATACCTTTAGCCGCTACATCGGCGTGACGCAGGGACTTGCCGTGAACGCTTCGCAGGGCGGACAAGACGAAAACGACACGACATCTGTTGTCGCGGGCGATACGACTGCAACGGATTCTTCGACGACTTCGATTGCGACGTTCTCTCCTGTGAAAATTTTCCACTACACCGTTGCGGATAACATCGTGCGCCTCTACGGCATTCCCGCAAAAGCACAAATTCGTGTAACGGACTTGAGCGGCAGAAATCCGATGCTCAGCAAGAATGTGCTGACCGCAGACGGTTCCGCTTCGGTGGATCTGCAGCCCTTCGGTAGGGGCGTCTATATAGTGAACGTCCGCGGAATGGCCCGCGACGGCTCTCGGCTGAACAAAACCATCAAGGTCATGCGCAAGTAAACTACAAAAGAAATACCGTATCCCCTCAAAGCCTAGGCTCAAACGAGTCTAGGCTTTTTTATTTCAACAGCTGAAATCCATTTTTGGGGAGACAAAGTAAAGGCTTGTAGCCCGGCTTCTTTCCTAAATTCTGTAAAATGTGTATTTTTACAGAATTATGATAAAAATATACACAATTTCGCCAAAAAACAAGGCGATAAGCGATGCTGGAGGTGCTTTGAATTTGTGCGACACTGTCGCACAAATCTGCGGATAGCAGCCGACAACCCTCTTTCTTATTTCAAAAGCTTGTTCTCTCCGATAGATTCCAGTACTGTCATCTGCGAAATCGCAATCTGGTTCAGCTTTTGCAATCGTTCTGGCTGCGGCAAGCCTTCCTTAATCAGTACGGAATTCAACGATTCCATGTTCGAAAGGCATATGAGCTGGTTTACCGTCGCATAGTCGCGGACATTGCCCTGCAAATCGGCGTGTGCATCGCGCCATTCCTTAGCCGTAAATCCGAATAAAGCAACATTTAGAACATCGGCTTCGTTTGCGTAAACCATGCTCATCTGTTGCTTTGTAAGTGTTGCCGGAATCAAATTCTGCTTGATGGCGTCCGTATGGATATGGTAGTTGATTTTTGAGAGTTCACGACGTAGTGACCATCCTAATTGAGCTTGTTCCGCAGCCTTGAGGCGTTGGAACTCCTTAACCAAGTACAATTCGAATTCGACAGAAACCCAACTTGCAAATTTGACGGCGATATCATATTGTGCGAATGTCCCGCCGTTAACACCATTTTTAGAAATGAGTCCAATTGCACCAGTTTCTTCAATCCATCGAGAAGGGCTCATAGTGAACGAATGGCTACCAGCTTCTTTTAAAAAGGGGTCGAATTCGACCCCTTTGAAGTCGGGATTGTTCAACATTTCCCATAAACCTAAGTATTCTATTGTATTTTTTGACCTCATCCAATTTTTCACAACATCCTTAGGCTCCACAGGATTCTTTTGCCGAGCAATATCAGTAATGCAGACATAATCGACGCCGTTAACGAGCATTGTTTTGATTTCACGGTTCATGACGTTTATTCGTTTCATCTTTTACTCCTTTTTTGCTACGGACAAGCGTAAAACCGTAGTGTTTGAAATTTTGGGCACTAGAACGTTCGTGCACTAATAAATATAACTCCACAAGGGGTGAATGTCAAGAGATTTTCGTTTTTTTTGAAACGAGATTTGAAAAAAATATAAATTGTCATTTTATGACAGTTTGTGAATATATATTTGTGGTATAACCAAATGGAGGCTATCATGAATCAGAACCAGAAAACTATTAGAGTTATGGGGACGGGCTTTGTCAAAATCTCTCCGGACACCACGAGACTCACTTTTTCGATAGATTCCAAGCACGATTCCTATGAAAAGGCATATAACGAGGCCTCCCTAGGTAACAAAGGTTTGAGGGATGCTCTTGAAAAACTGAATATTCCGAAGGAATCTCTTAAGACATCAGATTTCTCGATAAGTAAACATCGGGAATGGATTAGCAAGGAAGTCCGGTGGCTTGTCGAATATCATTTGAATCAAAGTCTCTCTATTGAGTTGCCTTTGGATAGTGTTCTTACATCAAAGGTTATGTCGACTTTGGGGGCCGCGTGGCCTGAACTTGAAGTGAACATATCTTTTATCAGGAAAGATTCTCACGATGTCAAGCTTCAAATTCTCGAATCGGCAGTCAAGGATGCCCGCGAAAAAGCCGAGGTGATCGCCATGACGCTCGGACATAAGCTAGGCGGTATCGTAAGTGTCGATTACTCCAGACGTAGCATTGACGTTTATGTTGGTCGGGAAGATTATAACATGGTGGCTGATTTAGCAGAAAGTTCCGGCTCGCAATCTGTTGATTATACCCCTGATGATATTGAAGCAGGAGATACTGTTGAAACAGTCTGGTATTTGGATTAGTATATTACTGAATTTGCGTTCTTTCCTATTTTTGCAGTAAGGGCGCCTTATGTCAGATCGGAACATCATAAATCTTAAATTGCCGATGCGGGCAAGTCAAAAGAGCAGAATTATAGCTATAGTGGCGGCAGTCCTGCTTATTGCTGTGCTGTTTGTAGAAAATTTCTGCCTTGATTTCGATTGTGTGTATATGGGAGTTTCAATCTTTGTGTTTGTCGGAATATCTTATGTTCTCCGTTTCTTCTCTGATATTTTTACAGACATGTTTGCTGGTCTGTTGGCGGCTTCGCTAGGTGCATTTGCAGAGGCTATAATAATATCTATCGCCATCAATTCGATTTTCGACTGTAGATTCGATAAAAACTTTGGAACGCTATTTTTCTTTTGCTACTGTTTCTGCTTATTGTTTATGGTCATTATGCTCATGTGGAAAGAAAGACGCAAAGAAGAACGGAAAAATACTAGCGTCGATAACGGTTAAGCAAGGCTGGTCAATATGGACAAACGATACATTAATAGATTTGGAGATTTCTATCGCCATAGGGCATCCCTAGTTTGGTGCATGGGCTCTTTGGCATATTGCTTTGAGAAAAAAAGGAATTGCTTAGCGTTCCTGAAAATCTTTGGTCAGCCATTCTTTATCAGATTTCAGATTGTGTCATTGATTTGTATCAGTTCGATTTGGCAATGGAAGAACGCATCAATAATATGGAACGATACTTTAACGATGGCCGAGATGTTGTTAATGATCTTGTTCAGAATGACTCGGAACTTAAGGTTAAAACAGATGCGCTATACGAATATTTGTGGAATGTAAGAGGGTTTACATATGAAATTATAGATTTACACGGAATTCCTTATACAGATAGACTCTCCGCAGAAGAACAAGTCGAATTTGAAAATACTTTTTGGAAAAAGGCAACCCCAAAATTCAAGAAAGCCCATAAGGCCTATCGTGATTTGCTCGCGATAATGGATGATCGGGTTTACAAGATAAGGAAAAGTCTTGTAAAAGACAAAGTCCCTATATCCTTGCCGCATACGCCGGAAAGTGCCATGTTGCCCGAAGAAAAGGCTTTTTACCACCAGGCCAAGGCGATTTGGGATAAGGAAGAATACATTGATATCGAAGAAAATGTAAACTACCTGTGGGTTTATGTTCAGGAACTTCTTGCCAAAAGACAATCGGCGGCATTCGAGTCCTTAAAAGGGATTCTCATGCGTCTTTGTGAACGCTACTATACGGAGGAAACGTTCTTCATATCGTGTGGGCCTTATATTGAGGATTTGGCCCTTGAACGTGGTGATGTCAAGTGCTATTTGGACTGGTCAGAAATGCAACGTGTCTATGGACATTGTTCATTAGAAAGTGAATCGCGGGTGGGTGTCGCCATGCGCGAAAATATTCCGCTTCATCCGATGGATATCATAATGGCTACGGGCGGTTATTATTCCAAGTTCATTCGCGATAACTATGCCCTATACAAGTTCTGCCTTTATCAAAAGTTCTCTGAATATGACAATGCGAAGGGCTGGTACAATCTGCTCAAGAAACTTCCGAAGGCAGAACATATAAATGCGGTTCAGTGCTATTTGGGCTTGCCTGGTGTCGTATGCGAGTCGAAAGTTTACAATCTGTTTGACGCTTCGGCGGAGCCTGTCTGTAAAACAATAGTTTCTGTTTGCCAAGATGCCGAAAAGATGGCTATTGAAATGAAATCAAACGGTGACTCATGGGAAATAGAGCGTCACGAACGACTTTTTGAGTACTTAAAGGGGTATCTTCCTCAGTTAAAGATGTTCCTAGAAGCAAGGCCGCTGTTTGCGAATGGTGAAGTTATTCCCATCTACATTCCTTATAGGGATATAGCGATTTGCCGTGTCGGTGTGGAATCTAAATGCGATGCGGCCGAGATCCAAAGACGGAATATCCGGTTTGTGAACATCGATTCTGAGCCCAATCAGATTGTCGAAGAAATAAAAAGTCTCTTGTAGCCCGTAGGGCTGTTTCGGCTAAGCCTTATATTTGCGTTAACCGGCCCCCTAGGGTCGGTTTTTGCAATAATTGCCATTCCAATAATCTATATTGCAGTTGAAAATAGCCCCGTACCGAATGGTTCGGAGCGACCGGAAATTTTGAGATTCGTCTCTTATTCTCTAGTCTGAAACTACCACTTTCAATCTACACGAGGATAAGACGAACGCTCACGTCCCTATTGGGGCGTGGGTCGTTTGTGCTTGTTGTGTAGAAGGGTGTGGTAGCCCGCAGACTAGATAGGCACTGCGACTCCACGCCTTTTTTATTTGTGGAAATCGTGGCTTAATAAGGAACGGCTCTCGCAACGCTGGAGCCACCATGGCCGATTTGGACAAGAGCAAGATTCAAGCCGTCGCACAATACATCGACGAGGTTTCCAAGCAATTTTCTACGGGCAAGGCGACAGAGCACAGCTACCGCCCGGCACTCGCGAAACTCCTTGGCGACTTGCTCCCCAAATTCACCATCACCAACGAACCCAGTCGCATCCAGTGCGGAGCTCCGGACTACATTATCGCGAAAGGGAAAGGCGCAACATCGATTCCCGTTGCCTTCGTAGAGGCAAAGGACATTGGCGATAGCGACCTGGATGGAAACCGCCAGCACAAGGAACAGTTCAACCGCTACAAGAACTCACTGGACCATATCCTTTTCACGGATTACCTTGATTTTCATCTTTATGAAAACAGCGAATTTATCAATAGCATCCGCATCGCAGAAATCAGGGGAAACAAGATTGCGGTATTAGACGCCAACATTCCGATGTTTTTGGAAATGGTGGCTCATCTCGCGGAATCAATGCCGCAGAAGATTACCAGTTCTACGAAACTGGCGCAGATGATGGCCGCCAAGGCGCGCCTTCTTGCCGAAGTGATCGAAAAAACACTTGAAACCGATAGCGAAAAAACGGGCGAACTGGCGGGACAATGGAAGTCTTTCCAGAAGGTGTTGATCCACGATTTGACGGAACGGCAATTTGCCGATATTTATGCGCAGACAATCTGCTACGGAATGTTTGCGGCAAGGCTCCATGACGATACTCCCGACACATTCAGTCGAGAAGAAGCAGCCGCGCTCATTCCCAAGACTAATCCGTTCTTGCGCAAGGTTTTCCAGAATGTCGCCGCATTCGATGTCGACACAAGCATCGCATGGATTGTAGATGACCTGGCAGAAACATTCCGAGTGACGGACATGCCGAAGGTCATGAAGAATTTTGGAAAGGCTACGGGTCAAGCCGATCCGATGATTCACTTCTACGAAGATTTTCTGCGCTATTACGACCCCAAGCAGAAAAAGGCCTGCGGTGTTTATTACACGCCCGAACCTGTTGTTCACTTTATCGTCAATGCCGTTGACGAAATTCTGAAAACCCGCTTCAATTTGAGTGATGGTCTTGCCGACACGAGCAAGGTGACGATTCGTCAAACGTCGAACCTATACACGGACAACCGCACCAAAGACCACAAGAAATACGAAACGCGAGAATACCATAAAGTTCAAATCCTCGACCCTGCAACTGGAACGGGAACATTCCTTGCCGAAGTGGTCCGCAAGATATATTCTGGAATGGAGAACCAGAAAGGTGCTTGGCAAAACTATGTGGAAGAACATCTGCTCCCGCGCCTGAACGGTTTTGAATTCATGATGGCTCCATACGCCGTTGCCCACTTGAAATTGGACATGGTGCTGGCGCAGACGGGTTACAAGGCAAAACAGGACAAGCGACTCCGCATATTCCTTACCAATTCCCTCGAAGAATGTGACCACGACACGGGAACATTGTTTGCCCAATGGCTTGCGCAAGAAGCAAACGAGGCAAACCTTGTCAAGCGCGATACACCCGTAATGGTGATGATTGGAAATCCACCGTACAGCGTAAGCAGTAGCAATAAAAGCGCTTGGATTCAGGGGCTATTGGATGATTATAAGAGAAATCTGAATGAGAAAAAATTAAATCTAGATGATGATTATATCAAATTTATTCGTCTCGGACATTATTATGTAGAAAAAAATGGCGAAGGAGTTCTTGCATATATTTCAAACAATAGTTTTATTGACGGAATAACGCATCGTCAAATGCGCAAAGCGTTAATGGAAACATTTGATGAAATTTACATTCTTGATTTACATGGAAATACAAGAAAAAAAGAAACCACGCCTGATGGTGGCAAAGACGAAAATGTTTTTGACATCATGCAAGGCGTAAGCATCAACATCTTTGTTAAGAAAAAACAAAGTGTCATCCTGAGCGAAGCCCGTAAGGGCGAAGTCGAAGGATCTCTAGCTCGCGTTTACCATTATGAACTCTTCGGTAAACGTTTTGAAAAATACGCATTTCTTGCTAAAACATCGTTTAGCGATATTCCTTGGTATGAACTCACTCCGCAAGCACCACAGTATTTCTTTGTACCTAAAGATTTTTCAGTGCAGGAAGAATATGAAAAGGGATTCAAAGTTGACGATTTGATGAAAGTCCGAAATTCTGGTGTAAAAACTGATAGAGATTTGTTGTTTTATGATTGTGATAAAGACTGTCTTATAGAAAGAATAAGTAGTCTTTTGTCAGGAAAACAATTAGAAAAGAATTTTATAGAGCTATATAATGTTGTTGATTCCTCCTCTTATAAAATTACAGACAAAATTAAATGCTGTAAATTTGATAATTCTAAGATTCAAAAAGCAGAGTATAGAGTATTAGATTTCTATTACATCTATTATGATGAAAAATTGGTATCACGAGCTGCATTTAATGTAATGCAACACCTGCGTAAAGCGAATGTAGCTTTGGTTGTTCCGAGACAATGTTCTAGCGATTGGAAATATGTTTTTTGCACAAATACAATCGGAGATCATAACTTGATTGCAAGTGCGGGGAAACTTGGTGCAGGAGATTTATTCCCTCTCTACCTTTATCCAACAGAAGGTGAAGAAAAACTCGGTGAAACTCGCAAGCCCAACCTAGACGAAAAAATTTGGCACAAGATCGACGCATGCCTAGATTCTTCGACTCCGTTCCCTTCGGCAAGCTCAGGGAACTACGCTCAGAATGACAATTCGCATATTACAACTCCTGAACAAATCTTTGATTACATCTACGGCGTTCTCCATACACCGTCCTATCGTGAAAAATACAAGGAATTCCTGAAAATTGATTTTCCGCGAATTCCGTATCCCGAAAACAAGGAAGATTTCGAACGCATCGTCTCCATCGGCAATAAACTCCGCAAATTGCACCTGATGGAAGAAATTCCTCCGCAGGCAACCTCCTTTGACATCGAAGGCGACAATGTTGTAAGTGAAATTCGTTTTGAAAAGGAAAAAGTCTACATCAACAAGACACAGTATTTCGGCAACGTCCCTGAACTAGCCTGGAATTTCTACATCGGCGGCTACCAACCCGCTCAAAAGTGGCTTAAGGACCGCAAGAACCGCACACTTACCTTCGACGATATCTCGCATTACCGCAAGATCATCGCCATCCTTATTGAGACCCACAAATTGATGCAGAATCTTGATGAAACGGCAAGATAAATGTGTGTTGTCCATAGACAACCGTTATTAGGGAAGAATCTTTCTTTTGACGTAAAAAGAAAATATATTGTACTTGTCGGGTTCGGTGGTGCGGACCCGTAAAGGATGTCGATTATGGGAATGTTTGGTACAAAAACGGCAGTTTCGGCGCTTTGCCTAACAGTGTTTGGTTTTATCGGGGCAGGTGCCGAGCCGCTGGCTTTTCCGGAGGCGCTGGGTTTTGGCGCGCAGGTCACGGGTGGTCGTGGCGGCAGCGTTTACCACGTGACGAACCTGAACGATGACGGTGCGGGTTCTTTCCGCGATGCGGTAAGCCAGGGCAACCGCATTGTGGTCTTTGACGTGGGTGGCATCATCAATATCAAGACGGCAGTTTCCATCAAGAGTAACATTACCATCGCGGGGCAGACGGCTCCGGGCGAGGGAATCGCCATTCACGGCGGCAAGCTCAGTACCGGCAAGCAGAGTAATATCATTATCCGCTACCTGCGAATCCGTCCGGGCGAAAATACCGCGTCCGAGAAGGATGACGCGCTGAACCTTTACGATGCGAAGAACGTAATCGTGGACCACTGCTCGGTGGAACTTGCGCCATGGAATAACTTCGGCGGTTCTTCGGACAATGCAAGCTACCGCGTGACGGGCGTAACGGTGCAGAACTCGCTGATTGCAAACCCCATCGGGCAACAGTTCGGTGCGCATATCGAATCGGTGGACGGAACTTGGGCTTGGTACTACAATGCCTTCGTGAACACGCACAACCGAAACCCGCTCGACAAGATTAATGACGTGTTCGTGAACAACATCCTCTACAACTTCGAGGCAGGCTACACGACACATACGAGCACGCACTTCAATCACGATATCGTGAACAATTACTTTGTCTATGGCCCGAAGGGAAGTAACCCGTGGTTCCAGGTAGACAAGAACCAGAGTATCTATGCGAGCGGCAACATGATTGATACGGATCGCGACGGAAAACTGAACGGCGGGCCTTCGAGTATTTATTGTCCAAAAAATGGTTAAAACCCTGCACTTTCAGTGCAGCGACTTTCAG
>NZ_CAMGVQ010000026.1:0-49337 GCF_946062555.1 uncultured Fibrobacter sp. | reverse complement strand
GAACCCTGGCTCTCTGACACCGGACTCGTGGCTCAACATACCCCGGAATAATCACACATCTTAAATAAATTGACATCTCCAATCTATCAGGATGTTCTTTCAAAACTTCTGAACATCCATCATGGATATTTCCCACAGTCGAAAACAATTCAGAAAAACCGCAAGAACAAAAAAATACAAAAGATCCAACAATCCAAAAATTACGATTCATACAAAGAATATTCCTTTCTTTCTAATGACGTAGCAAGATGATGTTAGCTGGCAAATAAACAGAATTATGTTTCCGAGAAACAGCGGAGCCATCTATTTTTTTGTAGGAAAAACTCTTTCGAGAAAGTGTCACTGACTCAAGTTTTACTTCGGTTCCATTTTCTTCAGTTATTAAGTCACCGTCTAAAATAAAACCAAGGCCAGTGTTCCACTTGGCGTCGGAAGATTTTACGAACATTGTAATTGCAGAAGATTTTCCTGATCCTGTGCACTCACTTTTGGGAACAGCATCGCACAATTCAAACATTTCATTCAATGGAGGGACTACCAAACGTTTATTTTTTGCCTTATTTTCAAAACACTGACTATTCTTAGGACAATTTTCAGCCAACAACACCGATAGGCCCAATTTTTTCATACGATAGTCCTTCTTATACACTATCGTATAATAAAAATCTTCTCTTATTTCGTCAAGCAACAAACAGGGTTTCAGAACAGATCAATGTCCGGACTTGATTCCGAGTTTGTTCATGCGATAATTCATCATACGCGGAGACACGCCCAGGTCGCGGCCAGCAGCAGAAAGGTTGCCGTTGTTGCGCTTGATGGCCTCGGTGATGATTTCCCGTTCATAATTGTTCATCATGACATCCAGAGGAGCCATCTTCGAAGTCACCGCGCCGACCGTTCCCGCACTCAGGCTTGTCTGCAGCGAAGGCGGCAAGTTGTAGCTGTGAATGCAGTCGTCGCTTGCGGTAAGCACCGCGCGTTCCATGCAGTTTTCCAGTTCACGCACGTTGCCCGGCCAGTGGTAACTCATGAGCAAGTTGATCGCCGTCGTCGAAAGGCGAACAATCTTCTTGTTGTAGCGAAGGTTCATCTTTTCGATGAAATGTTCCGCCAGCAAGATGATATCGGACTTACGCTTTGCAAGATCCGGCATGGTAATCGGGAAAATGTTCAGGCGGTAGAACAAGTCTTCGCGGAACTTGCCCTGTAAAATCAGCTCTTCCAGGTTACGGCTCGTGGCCGCCAAGAAACGCACATCGGAATGGAGTTCTTCGTTGCTACCCACACGGCTAAAGGTGCGCTCCTGCAAGAAACGCAAGAGTTTCACCTGCGTTTGCATCGTCAGGTCGCCAATTTCGTCGAGGAAAAGCGTTCCCCCGTCGGCAGCCTCGGCGCGACCGATACGGCGGTTCATCGCCCCCGTAAAGGCGCCCTTCTCGTGGCCAAAAAGTTCGCTTTCTACAAGGTTCTCGGGGAGGGCTGCGCAGTTGAGCGTAATGAAGGGCTTGTCCTTTCTTGCAGACAAATTCACAATCGCGCGGGCAATCATTTCCTTACCCGTACCGCTACCGCCGCGAATCAAGACAGTCGCATCGCTCGAAGCCACCTGGCGTACCTGTTCGTAAATCTGCTGCATTTCGCGGCAATTGCCCACGAGTTCGCCGGGGTTGTTCGAAAGCATATCGCGAAGCTTGCGGTTTTCTTCAAGCATGGCCTCGCGTTCATTGTGCAACTCAATGCATTCGTTCGCCGCATCGCCGGTGATGTTTGCGATAATTTCAAGGAGCGCCACATCGCGATCCAAGTCCGTAGAACCGTCTACCGGGCGGTCAATCGAAAGAGTCCCGATGACCTGGCCATCGTGAATCAGGGGCACGCAAATAAACGCCACCTGGGAATCATAATGACGGCTACCCGTGCGGTTCAAGAAGCGGGAATCCTTGCGCAAGTCCGGAATCACGTGACTGATGCCGCGTTCTGCGACATGGCCCGTAATACCTTCGCCCATACGGTAAAGGCCCTTTTGCTTTTCGGATTCGTCAAGCCCGCGGGAGGCTTCAATCTTCAAGGTATCACCAAACAGAAGCGCGAACGTTCCGCGCAACATGCCAAGTTCGGATTCCAGAATGCCAAGGACGTTTTCCAGCAACTTTTCCACATTGCGTTCGTGAATAATCGCGACGCTAATCTTCTGGATGACAGAAATTTCGGAACCTATTGGAGATGGCATGGACATAAGATAGCAAAAGAGGTTTGAGGTGTGAGGACGTGCCTACGGCACTTTGAGGTACGAAAACGATCAGTTATTTTTTTTTGCTCAGAGTGAGCCGACAAGGCGAACGACCTCATAGCTCAAAGCCTTGCATAGCAAGGCGAGCTCAGAGCCTTTCCTTTATTCGCTGGAGAGCGACTTTCGTGCGCTCGTAGTCACCGAAGGCGGTCAAGCGGAAGTATCCTTCGCCGCAGGGGCCAAAGCCGCTGCCCGGGGTACCCACGACTTCGCAGGAGGCAAGCAGGCGGTCAAAGAAATCGAAGGATTTTTCGCCGTCCGCGATTTTCCACCAAATGTACGGGGCATGTTCGCCACCGAACACCGTGTAACCGGCGGCTGTCAGTTCCTTGCGGATTACGCCTGCGGTACGCATATATCCCGCAATGACTTCTTTTGTCTGTAACCAGCCCACCGGCGAATAGATCGCCTCGGCAGCACGCTGGGTCACGTAGCTTACGCCGTTGAACTTGGTGCACTGTCTGCGGTTCCACATGGCACGGAGTTTCGAAAGTTCGTGCGGAATCACCGTATAGGCGCAGCGCACGCCCGTAAAGCCGGCCGTCTTGCTGAAACTGCGGAATTCAATGGCGCAAGTGCGCGCCCCCGGAATTTCAAAGATGGAATGCGGCAGGGTTTCGTCCTGGATGTAGCAGTTATAGGCGCCGTCGAACAGAATCAATGCTCCGTTTTCGTTTGCGTAGTTGACGAACTTCTGCAAAGTTTCGCGGCTAAGGACTGTACCCGTGGGGTTGTTCGGGCTGCAAAGGTAAATCAGCTGCACCGGTTCCTTGGGCAAATCCGGCTGGAAATTGTTATCGGCGGTAGAAGCCAGGTAGGTTACCTTAGAAAAATGTCCGTCACTTTGCAACACGCCAGCACGGCCAGCCATCACGTTGGAGTCCAAATAGACCGGGTAAACCGGGTCCGGAATCGCAATCTTTACATTTTCTGTAAAAAGTTCCTGGATATTTGCCACATCGCACTTGGAACCGTCGCTCACGAAGATATCGTTCGGGTCCATTTCGATGCCGCGGGCGGTGTATTCGCCACGAACAATCGCCTCGCGAACAAAATCGTAGCCCTGCTCGGGGCCGTAACCGCGGAAAGTTCCCTTTTCGGCCATTTCGTCCACGGCCTTGTGCATGGCCTTGATGACTTCCGGGATCAAGGGCGTGGTCACGTCGCCAATACCCAGTCGAATGATGTCTGCATCGGGCTTTTTCGCCTGATATTCTGTGATTTTCTGGGCGATCGTCGAGAAAAGGTAGCTGCCAGGCAGCAAGTCGTAGTTAGTGTTGATGATTGATGAATTCATATTTTTTCCATTACGTCATTCTCGACCGAAGGGAGGGAATCCAGCACTGGATCCCGTCTCCCCTCCGCTACGCTTCGAGGATGACACGCTCCAGGATGACAGATCCGAATAACACATTTAAATAGTTCCTTTAAATACTTCTTCTGCGGGGCCAGTCATCAGAACGGGGCCACCTTCTTCGTGCTTGATGTGGAGAACACCGCCGTCGAGGATTACGTCGGCTTCGACGCCCACGCGGCCCGTGCGCTGGGCCGCAACGAGGGTTGCACAACTGCCGGTGCCGCAGGCCATGGTGACTCCGCAACCCCGTTCCCAAACCCGCATGCGGATTTGGGTGGGCGCCGCTCCCGCAGCGGGGATCACCTGGGCAAATTCAATGTTGCAACGGTCGGGGAACT
Organism: uncultured Fibrobacter sp.; assembly: GCF_946062555.1. Lineage (GTDB taxonomy): Bacteria > Fibrobacterota > Fibrobacteria > Fibrobacterales > Fibrobacteraceae > Fibrobacter. The sequence continues at coordinate 45,352 of NZ_CAMGVQ010000026.1, read as the reverse complement.
GTTTATCCACTTCTAGAATGCTCCCCCACTTTTCTAGCTGAATCTTTTCGATGTCATCCACGAAAATCACCGCGTGCGGATTCCCCATCGAGACCGTCTCGGCGGTAAAGTCGAAGCTGTCTGCCGTGAGCTTGATCGAGCCCAAGAAGTTTCTCGGAAGTCCCATATCCACGCACACGCGACCGTCATCTAAAAGCGCGGGCTTCACCAAGCCGCTTTTGGTATGCAAATTAAACACTTTAGTATCAACGTCTTTTGCAAGACCGCGGCTGCGAATGTACTTTGCCACACAGCGAGTGGCGTTTCCGCACATGGCCGCTTCGGAACCATCGGCATTAAAGATGCGCATTTCAAAATCAACACCGTTCGGTGCTGATTTCGCAGCAGGCCCCACGCTAGCTCCGACGCCCGTACCGCCGAGCACCAGACAACCGTCGTTATCCATCGGAGTTACAATCACCACTCCATCGGCACCGATACCGAAGCGACGGTCGCAAAGCTTGACGACGCGATCTGTAAAGGCGGCACCGTATTCAGGAGTCTGTCCCGGTTCATACAACACGAAATCGTTACCCAATCCGGTCCATTTTGAAAAATTCAATGACATATATTACTCACCGTGTATTTTGTTCGCACTCTATTTTTATTCGCCCCCTATTTGCAAAAAATGTGCCAACTTTACAAAAATTGTTAAATCCATTCAAAACCGCCATTTTCAGCACAAATAAGCTAATTTCAAAAATTTTCTAATTTACATTTATTGTAAAATCCACACCCTTATTTTACATATTTTGTAAAATACTTTGTCATAGTATGTAAGTCTCCGTTCTAGACACCCAGGGGGCGACGCGGCAGATTCTCACTTAATCAACCCCAGCCCTTTTTTCTAAATTACGCGCATTATGGCAAGAATTAAAAGCGCACCGAACCTCGTCTGGATGGACCTCGAAATGTCGGGGCTCGAGCCGGAGAGGGACGTTATCCTCGAAATTGCGACAATCGTCACAGACCCAAACCTGAACATATTGGCCGAAGGACCCGTCTTGGCGATTCACCAGACCGAAAATGTCTTTGAGGGCATGGACGACTGGAATAAGCGTCACCACACCCAGAGCGGACTCGTGGAACGTTGCCGTAAGTCGACACTCAGCATGGCCGACGCCGACAAGATGACCCTCGACTTTATCAAGCCCTTCACCACCGAACGCGGGAACGTGCTCTGCGGAAATTCCATTACGCAGGACAGGCGTTTTCTGTACAAGTACATGCCGCGGATTTCAGGCTGGCTCAACTACCGCAATATCGACGTAAGCTCCATCAAGGAGCTGACTTTCCGCTGGTACCCCACGCTACCCGAATTCGAGAAGATGGAAAAGCACCAGGCCCTTGACGACATCCGCGAAAGCATCGCCGAACTCGAATACTACCGCAAGACGATTTTCAAGACAAGTTTATAAGTTTTTTTTCAAGATGGATTTCAACAAGTACCCCCGTCACAACTACAAGCCGATTGAACGGCTCCCCTACGCCGTGAGGATGCGTAACCGCATTATTGTTTTTGCAATCTTCATGGGAATCTGTGCCCTGCTGGGCACCTGCATTTTCGGTGGTCACGAACCCGAGAAAATCGAAAACGACACGGAAATCACAACCGAAAATACCAACGGCGACATCGAAGGTTCCCGCACAGACGCCCCCCGCACCGAAGCCGGTGAACAGCAGACACAAGGGGAAATCCCGACCGGGCTATTCCCTAAAGCCGACTCCGAAGACATCGCGAACATGCAGAGTGCCATTGCCGCTTCCGTCGCGCCGACCGAGATGCCCCCCGAAGTCGAAACAATCGACAGCACGCATATCAAAGCGCAGGCCGACGTGTTCCTGGCCGAAAAGATCGACAACCTGTTGCGCCGTTTCCGCCCCGAGCACGCCATCATATTGATGGTGGATCCGAAGAGCAACGAGATTATTGCCTGGGGAGAACGCCGCGACAATCACGTGCAGGAAAAACCGGACTATTTCATCAAGAACACCTTCCCTGCCGCGTCGCTTGCCAAGACGATTACGATTGCGGCCGCCATGGAAAGCAACCGCTACTCGCTCACGAGCCAGATTCCGATGATTGGCGCAAGCCACACGCTTTACCGCAACCAGCTGCGCGTAAGGGACGGATTCAAGGGACCGTTCATCGAGATGCAGGACGCCTACGCAAAATCCGCTAACCCGCCGCTCGCCCTGATAGGCATGAACGTGGGAGCTGACCGCCTGAAATCGGCAGCCAAGAAACTCGGCTACAACATGAATTTTCCCGCCGGGCTTCCCGGGCGCTCCACATACGCACCGCCCGATACCGGCTACGGACTCGCCGAGGCCAGCTGCGGTTTTACCGAAGCGACGACACTCACGCCGCTCCTGGCCGCCGCCCAGGTTCGCGCCATTCTCACGAAACAGCCTCTGGAAATTCCCTGGGCAAAGAACCTCGACAGTTACGCACCCAAGAGCCGTATCGCCCTCGATGTCGGCAAGTTCACCGAAAACACCTACTACGGGCTCCGCGAAGCGATGGTCCGCAGCGTGACCAACGGAACCGCCCGCAAGAACATATCGACCAAGCACATGGCCCGCAAGAATTTCAACGCACTCACCATCGGCGGCAAGACAGGCTCCCTCGACGGACACGACCCATACGGACGCTACGAGTGGTTCATGGGTTTTGCGCAGTCCAAGGAAAACCCGAACAAGGCGGCGGTACTCGTGATTATGCAGGTGCACGACTTGCAGGGTATGCGTTCGCAGCCGGCAACACAGGTCGCCGCGATGCTCTTTAACTACTGGGCTCACCAGAATCTCCCCAAACAAGGAAAATAAAATGGAACCGACTTGGTGGAACCTCATCCCTTCTTATTTTGACGGAACAGCCTTTACGCTCGGGAGCTTCCCGGTGCGCTGGTACGGCATCATGTACATTTTCGCCTTCGTGACGGGCTACCTCACGCTGATGCACGTGAACAAGAAAGAAAAGCTGGGCTACACCAAGGACCAGTTCGACAGCCTGTTCACCTGGATTATCGCAGGCATCATTATCGGTGCGCGCCTCGGCTACGTGTTCTTCTACAAGCCGGGCTACTACCTCGCGAACCCGACCGAAATCATTTTCCCGATGACCCACGATGCGCTCGGCTACCACTTTACGGGTATTTCGGGAATGAGCTACCACGGTGGCATGATCCTCGGAACGATTTTCACCTACATCGGCCTCAAGCGCAACAAGATGAAGGTGTGGGAAGGGTTGAACCTTTGCTTTATGCTTGCTCCGCTCGCCTACACCTGGGGCCGCTGGGGCAACTTCATTAACGGCGAACTTTTTGGCGAAGTCACCACTAGCGGAATCGGCATGTGGTTTCCGCTCGCCCACGACAGTCCCATTACCAACCCGATTCTGCACCATCCGAGCCAGCTTTATGAGATGCTTTTTGAGGGTGTTATCTTGTTTGCAATCTTGTACAACTTAAGGCGCATTCCGCTGTTACGCGACAAGATGCCCTGCCTGTATCTGATGGGTTACGGTTTCTTTAGATTCTTTATCGAATTTTTCCGCAGGCCCGACGCACACCTCGGCCGCATAGACCTGTTCGGCATGAGCCGCGGACAGACGCTTTGCAGCGTCATGTTCCTAACGGGCTTAATCTGGCTGATTGTGCTGATTTACAGGCAGAAGAAGAACGTAGTAGACAGTAGGAAGTAGGACAAATGCGTAAGGCGAGAGCCGCGCTCAAGTTTACTTGAGCATGGCCGAGCCGAGCATTTGGTACTTGGGCGAAGCGACGCCCCCCCCCCTAGATTCCCTCCCGCGTTACACTTGGTCGAGTATGACTTAAATACCAAGAAAAGCGATAGAGTACTAGCAACTCACTGCAAGTTCGCTGATGGCGAGCGCAGGCACCTTCACGCTAGAGAACGGATTGTAGTATTCGTTGCCGACACCAACTACATTCTGAATAATGTCGAAATAGTTTCCGGACAACGTAACGCCATCGACGGGGTGTTGAATCACGCCATTTTCGCACCAGAAGCCATGGGCCCCTATACTGAGTTCACCACTCACGGAGCTACAGCCCGAGCCGCCTTCGAGGCGCACCACCAAGAGACACTTGGGGAAAAGCTTTAAAAGGTCTGCCGACGAGAACACCCCAGCCGGAACGAGCATGTTCCAGAACGCCGTAGACATCTTGGAGCCGAAGTTGCGGGCTCCGTTGCCCGTTGTGGCACGGCCTGCCTTGGCGGCCGTTTCCAGATTATAGAGAGCTTCATTAAAGACGCCTTCCTTGATGACTTCGACACGACGCGTCAAGCAACCTTCGGAGTCAAAGAATACCCTGTGGCAGAAGTTTTCACCCAGAGGATCACTCCAAAGAGAAAGCTTTTCGGAAGCAATCTTCTGGCCTTCTTTACCAGCAAGGCGCGAAGTTCCTTTCTGCATAGATTCCGCAATATACGGCGATCCATACATTCCTATGAAACGTCCCGAAACTCGTTCCGAGAACACGACCGGAATCTTGCCACCTTCAATTTTCTTTGCACCGAAAAGTTCGGTGGCATAAGTGGCGGCCTTGTCGGCGATTTCACCCACGGTGAATTCACTCCAGTCGCGACCACTCTTGACAAAGTTGCCTAGTTTGCTGATTCCACCGCGCACGGCGACCGCACCCGCACCGACCGATACGGAATTATCCTTTTCGGTATAGAAAAGTCCCTTATGGTTAGCGACAATCGAAAAGTCACGATTCAGGTCGGCCCCCAGGTACGGAATATTCTTGATGTCGGCAGAACGCGCAAACGTTTCTTTTTCGAGTTCGATGCAGAAGTCCTTTAGGTCTGCCAATGTAAGCGATTCCAGTGCCGGATTATAATCGTGGCAATCTTCCGGAATCTTTGCAGGAGCAGGAAGTTCAATATCAACTTTTTCGGTCCACTGCGTATGGCAAACCGCATCCTTGATGGTCTGCGCAATAGCCTCTTTCGTCAAGCGTTCCGTATGCGCATAGCCCGGACGACCATCCTTGATGACGCGAATACCGAGTCCTACGGAATCAGAGATTTCAGTATTCTGCACCTGGCCCTGAAAAACAGACAAGCCCTCGGAATGGGAATTCGAGGCAATCACATCAAACTGTTCCGCCTCGCCCTTCGCGAGATCGCACATACAAGAAACAGCATCGGTAATATTCATAGTAAACAGTGGTTAGTGGTTGGTGGCTAGGATTGAGAGACGCGTTTTGCTTTCGACGCGAGCATGCGCCAGTAGGCGGCGGGGCTCCCCGTTACGGATTCAAGCGATTCGGCAAGTTCACGGGTAATTTCAACCGTTCCCGCAATCAAGCCCTCTAGAGTTTCCATCGGAACTCCGATGCGGCGGGCAAATTCCGCCTTGTCCATCTTGAGCCATTCTATGCCTTCTAAAATCGCCTGCCCCGGAGTGGGCGTTCCATGCCTTGCCATACTTTTGCGCCTCCAGCGCAGTTGGTAAAACTTAGTGGATAGAACTTAGAAAATTCAGCATCTAAGTTCTAAGATCTAAGTTCTAAGTTCTAAAAAATTACGTCCTTCCAGCCTTCGGCACCAAAGCGAAGGTCGCGTTCCACAAATTCCCAAATCAGGAGTTTCTTGCCCTTGAGTACGCCCGCCTTGCGGGCGAGTTTTTCACGCACAAGTGTAGAAGCGCCGCCATCGCTCACAATTGAGGACACCGGTCGACTGATATTCCTAGCAAAATGAGCAATCCAGCCAGCGTTTACAGGCGCATCCGTCTGGTAAATACGGCTAAAACTGTCGCCTAGAATCAAAATCTTTGACTTGCGGAAGTCGTCCTTGAATGGAGTCATGGTCGTATCGATTTCAAGCGCCACCGAATCGTCTACATCCAGAAGTCTCGACGCCAGAATACGTTCGTCCATCGCCTGTTGGTACACCACATGGCCCGTTACCTGCTGCGGCTTAAACACATCAAACTTGTTGAGTCCACTCATTTCGCCAATATCGCCCATGCGATCCGCCGAGCTATCGACCGGCACATAGCGCAACGCGCCTGAACCTAGATCAATCACTCCTGCCGCATTCATCTGTAAGACCGAGCCCGCAATTACCGCCGCCGCAAGTTCGGCCCCGCGCGGAGTCCAGTGCGTATCGTCGTCCAAGTACAGCGGGCCAAAACGCTCGTCGTATTTTTTAGCGGCCAAAAACGGCGTATACAAGTCAACCGTATTCAGCCCAAGCGAGGTCAACGAATCAAGAATCATCTTGCCGTGTCCAGGCGCCACAATGGAATCTACGATTCCGGTCAAACGTTCCGGATAAATACTCGGCTTGCCCGGAGTAACGACCACCAGGAGTTCTACGCCCTTCGCCTTGAGTTGATCCCGGAACTTGAGAATCGCCTGAATCGGGTTATCAAGCTTTGCGCTGCGCACATCCAGCGGCGACGGCTGCACCAGGAATTCCACGTCCTGCCGGTAGAAAAGCCAACGGCCCGGACGCTTAGCACAATTATTCTTTTCGGAATCGCAATCGGAACCTAGCACCACCTTTTCACCGGGGTCATTAAAAAGTTTCCAGACGGCGAGCTGGTACTGCGGCCTAAACTTGAGCACTAGCGCATTTTCGTCTTCAACCTTTTTTTCGAATGCTCGCAGGTAACGGCTTGTCCACACGCCATAATGCTTGACGCCACAAATCGCGCGCCAAACCGACAAATGACCAAATTCAGCCACCACAGCCTTCAGCGTTGAATCCACCATCTTGAATGATTCCGGTTCATCTTCAAGGGCGGCCAGCAAGGTATCAGCCAGTTTTAACAACTTGTAGTCAGCCTCGGCCGTATCAAGTTCAGCATAGTTGTTCACCGAAAGCGCAACGGCTTCTAGATCGGAAAGTGCACTGACCACGCCTTCCAGCGACTCGCCCACATCGCCACCACCGGCAATGGATTCACGAGCGGCAAGCCAGGCATCGTTCAACTTGGTGGACAAATCCACCATCCTAGATTCACGCACAAACGGCGTATAAACGATGTCCTTGAAAATATCTAAGCTAACGAACCGTTTTTCGCCGCGTAAATCAGCAACCGTCTGCACCGAAAACGGCAACAACAATAAAACTGCAAAAACGACGACAAAAAAGATATAGATTTTTTTCACAAAAGAAAAAATAAAAAAAAGCTGGCAGCCGAAGCTACCAGCGATATACCCGGATCGCGATTCGAACGCGAGTCTGATCCTTAGGAGGGACCCGTTCTATCCAACTGAACTATCCAGGCAACTAACTATTGGTTTCAATAGAGCGGGCAAAATATAGCAAACAAGCAAAAAATCATCAACTGACCTTTTTTTACATAAACGGAACTTTTTGTACCATTCATTTATTCCAAATCACATAAAAAAATCGCAAAATAATAATTTTGCAAGTTTTTTTTTAGCGGGGAAACACTTGCCTAGACTCAAAAATTTTATATTTTATTTCATAGAACTCTTTGTTCTCCTCCTAACCCCCAAAAAACTAGTCCGGCTCCGCTGGGCTAGTTTTTTTTTGCCTAAACAACCTTTTTTTTGCTATTTTTAAGACATCATGAAAAAGTCAGTACCTATTACGCTGCTCACCGGCTACCTCGGAGCCGGAAAAACAACCCTCCTCAACTTTGTACTCAACAACCAGCAAGGTTACCACGTCGCCGTGATTGTCAATGATATCGGCGAAGTGAATATCGACCAGACGCTCATCGAAAAGGGCGGAAACATCACTAAAGAAGACTCCGGCAAGGTGGTGCCGCTTTCTAACGGTTGCATTTGCTGCAGCCTGAAGACCGACCTTTTGGAACAAATTGCCGAACTTCTGGAAATGAACAAGTTCGACTATATTCTGATTGAAGCCAGCGGCATTTGCGAACCCATTCCTATCGCACAAACTATTTGCATGGCCGCTGCCCATCTCCAGAGCCGCGACGGCCGCCCGTTCCCCTTCCGCCTGGACAACATCGTTTCCGTGGTAGATGTGGCTCGTCTAGCCGACGAATTCGCCGGTGGTCAGAAGCTTTTGTCCAAGGATCTCGAAGAAGAAGACATTGCGAACTTGCTCATTCAGCAGATCGAATTCTGCAACACCATCGTGATGAACAAGGTTGATAGTTTGTCTAAAACCGACCTTGAACACGTGAAGGCCGTGGTTCGCGCCTTGCAGCCCGAAGCCAAGATGATTGAGACGAACTACGGCAAGGTCGACATGAAGGATATCTTGGACACCAAGCAGTTCGACTTCGAAAAGGTCGGCAACTCCGCCGCCTGGGCCAAGGAACTCATGAAGGAAACGTCGCCTGAAGACGATGACGATGACCACGACGAGCATGAGCACCACCATCATGACCACGATGACGACGAGCACGAACATCATCACCACGACCATGAAGATCACAGCCACTGCGACCATGAACACGGCGTGTGCCACTGCGGTCACCACCACGACAAGGATCATCCGCATGGTGACGAATACGGCATCAGCACGTTCGTGTACGAACGCCGCCGTCCGCTGTTTCGTGAACGTTTCAAAGTGTTGCTCGACGACTACCCGACCAGCATTATCCGCACCAAGGGTCTCGTGTGGTTCGAAGACGAACGCGATAACAGCTACCTGTTCGAACAGGCCGGCAAGCAGGCGTCCGCACAGAATTTCGGCCCCTGGTTCGCCAGCGAAAGCGAAGCGGAACAAAAGCGAATTCTGCGCGAAAATCCGGACCTTCTCAAGGTGTGGGACGAAAAGTACGGCGACCGCATTATCCGCCTCGTCTTTATCGGCCAGCACATGGACAAGAAGAAGATTATCGCTGCAATGGATTCCTGTCTCGGAGAATAAATACCGTTCGGCTCTATTGCAGATCAAAATGTGATATCGCCTCACTCGCGCCTCCGCCCCTGTTTAATAACAGGGGCTTTGTGGCTCACATAATAGACCGGACTGGTACACCATCTATTAGAAGAAATCCGCGCCTGAATGAAGCGGATTTTTTCTATCTTTACGCGCGAAAAATTAAGAGGTTATTATGCTTTTCAATTTCGACATGATCCAGGGCGTCTATGCCCGCATTCCCGCCCGCGTTGAAGCAGCCCGCAAGCAGCTGGGCCGTCCGCTCACCCTCGCCGAAAAGATTATCTACAGTCACCTGATCGATGGCGCCGAGAACAGGACTTACGAACGCGGCAAGGATTTTGCCGAATTCCACCCCGACCGCGTGGCCATGCAGGATGCAACCGCCCAGATGGCACTCCTCCAGTTCACCACCGCCGGTAAGGCCCGCGTGGCAGTGCCGAGTTCCGTGCACTGCGACCACCTGATTATCGCCCGCGAAGGTGTCGAAAAGGACCTCCCCCGCGCGAAGGAAGAAAGCAAGGAAGTGTATGACTTCCTCCAGTCCGTGTCTGCCAAGTACGGCATTGACTGCTGGCTCCCGGGTGCTGGTATCATCCACCAGGTGGTGCTCGAAAACTACGCCTTCCCGGGCGGAATGATGATCGGTACCGACTCCCACACCGTGAACGCCGGCGGCCTCGGCATGCTCGCCATTGGCGTGGGCGGTGCAGACGCCGTGGACGCCATGGTCGGCCTCCCGTGGGAACTCAAGTACCCGAAGATGATCGGCGTGAAGCTCACCGGCAAGCTCCAGGGCTTCGCTACTGCTAAGGACATTATCCTGAAGCTGGCTGGCATCCTCACCGTTAAGGGCGGCACCAACGCCATTATCGAATACTTCGGCGAAGGCGCTCGCAGCCTCTCCGCAACAGGCAAGGCGACGATTGCGAACATGGGTGCCGAAGTGGGCGCAACATGCTCCACCTTCAGCTACGACGATTCCATGAGCCGCTACCTGAAGGTCACTGGCCGCGCCGACGTTGCCGCCGCCGCCGACAAGATTGCAGAACACCTGAAGGCCGACCCCGAAGTGGAAGCTGAACCGGAAAAGTACTTTGACCGCGTCGTGGAAATCAACCTGAGCGAACTAGTGCCGCACTTCAACGGCCCGTTCAGCCCGGACCGCGCTTTTGCCGTGACCGACATGGCAGAAAGCCTCAAGGCCACCGAAACCAAGCCGGAATCCACTCCGGTCGTAAGCGCCGCCCTCATCGGCAGCTGCACAAACTCCAGCTACGAAGATTTGTTCATGGCCGCCAACATGATCAAGCAAGCCCTCGCAAAGGGTCTTAGCCCGAAGTGCCCGCTCCTCATCAACCCGGGGAGCGAACAGGTGCGCTACACCGCCGAACGCGACGGCCTCATCGACTTGTTCAAGCAGTTCGGTGCAACGATTATGACGAACGCCTGCGGTCCTTGCATTGGCCGCTGGGACCGTGCAGGTGCCGACAAGAAGGAACTCAACACCATCGTCCACAGCTTCAACCGCAACTTCGCCAAGCGCGCCGACGGCAACCCGAACACCCACGCCTTTGTGGCTAGCCCGCTCATGGCCGTGATTGCCGCCCTCTCTGGCGACATCCGCTTCAACCCGATGACCGACACCCTCGTGAACAAGGTCGGCAAGGCCGTGAAGCTCGACCCGCCGGAACAGTGCGAACTTCCGCCGAAGGGCTTCGAAGTCAAGGACGCCGGTTACCAGGCTCCCGCCGAAGACGGTTCCAAGATTACCGTTTCCATCAACCCGGAAAGCAAGCGCCTCCAGGCCCTCGCACCGTTCGCGGCTTGGGACGGCAAGGACATCGCCGGTGCCCCGCTCCTCATCAAGGCCAAGGGCAAGTGCACCACCGACCATATCTCCATGGCCGGCCCGTGGCTCAACTACCGCGGTCACCTGGAAAACATTTCCAACAACATGCTCATCGGCGCCGTGAACGCATTCAACGGCGAAACCAACAAGGTTCTCTGCCAGTGCGGTGAATACAAGGAAGTCCCCGAACTCGCGAAGATTTACAAGGCCAAGGGAACGGGTTCCATCGTCATCGGTGACGAAAACTACGGCGAAGGCTCCAGCCGCGAACATGCCGCCATGGAACCGCGCTTCCTCGGCGTGAAGGCCGTGATCGTGAAGAGCTTCGCCCGCATCCACGAAACGAACCTCAAGAAGCAGGGCATGCTCGCCCTCACCTTCAAGAACGCCGCCGACTACGACAAGATCCAGGAACAGGACGTGTTCGACATCGTTGGCCTCACCAAGTTCGCGACCGGTTGCGAGTTCACCCTCGTTGCCCACCACAAGGATGGCTCTGTGGATAACATCGCGCTCAGCCACACCTACAACGAACAGCAGTGGGCATGGTTCAAGGCGGGTTCCGCCCTCAACCTCATCCGCGCGAACAACAAATAAGTTTATCGAAAAATTTTTTCGATTTACACCTCATGTAAAAGATTTTCGCCATTCGCGAAAATCTTTTTCATATTATGTTAAACTTGGCGAAAAGGCTCAAAAAAAATTTTTTTTGACAGCTTTTTTAACCTATCCAACAAATAAAGTCCTTTTTATATTTGCCTTGTCCGCTTTCCCGCTTGCACCCGTACAGGTGGGCAATGACCATCGAGGTAAGGAAAGCACACATTCCAGAGAGGCGTTATGCTCGACGAATTGCACGAAGAATGCGGCGTCATCGGCATCTATAATGGCGATACCGTCGTAAGGAATATTACCATGGGGCTTTACGCCCTGCAACACCGCGGTCAGGAAAGTGCCGGATTCGCAGTCACCGATGGGGAAAAGATCCGCGTCCGCAAATCCATGGGACTTGTATCCACCCTGCTCCGCGAACACAATATCGACGAATTCGACGGTTTTGCAGGCATCGGACACGTGCGTTACAGCACCACCGGAGCCTCCACGCTCGCCAACGCACAACCGATTCTCGTAAGTTGCAAATGGGGCCAGATTGCAGTCGCCCACAACGGCAACATCACGAACGCCGCCGAGCTCCGCGCCGAAATGGAAGCCGACGGACACATTTTCCAGACCACCTCCGATTCCGAAATTCTTCTACACGAAATAGCACGCACCCAGGCCGATGACCTGGGTGAAGCCATTAAGAAGGCTATTGCAAAATTTACCGGTAGCTTCTGCCTCGTCTTTATCAGCAAGGATTCCATGTACGTGGCCCGCGACGGCTTCGGTTTCCGCCCGCTCTCGCTTGCCCGCATGGGCAAGGCCTGGTGCGTTGCCAGCGAAACATGCGCCTTCGACCTGCTCGGAGCAAACTACGTTCGCGACATCCAGCCCGGTGAACTCCTGACGATTACAAAGAACGGGCTCCATTCGGAACGCTTTACGCACAAGGACCGCCTCGCCCACTGCATTTTCGAATACATCTACTTCAGCCGCCCCGATTCCAAGATATTCGAGCAAAGTTGCGACAAGATCCGCCGCAAGATGGGCAAGCAACTTGCCAAGGAATGCCCCGTCGACGCCGACATCGTCATCTCCGTTCCCGACAGCGCCACCACGGCGGCATTAGGTTATTCGCAGGCCAGCGGCATCCGCTTCGAAATCGGATTGCTCCGTAACCACTATGTGGGCCGCACCTTCATCGACCCGACACAAAATGTGCGCGAGCAGAAGGTCAAGCTCAAGTTCAACCCAATCGAGGGCGTCCTCAAGAACAAGCGCGTCTGTGTCGTAGAAGATTCCATTGTACGCGGCACGACCCTCAAGATTCTTTCCAGGATGCTCCGTGACGCGGGCGCGCTCGAAGTGCATATCCGCATCGCATCGCCACCTGTCGCACACCCGTGCTTCTTCGGTATGGATTTTCCGAGCCAAGGCGAACTCGCCGCAAGTTCCATGACACCCGAAGAAATTGCGAAGATGCTCGGCGTCGAAAGCCTCGGCTACTTAAGCGTCGAAGGCATGAAGGAATGTACCGGCGAAGGCGAAAACTACTGCGCCGCCTGTTTCGACAACGACTACCCCGACTACATCGGCAGCGATTCCAGCAAAACAAGGTGCGGGTAAAAATTTACCGTTAAAAAATAAAAGGCGAGAGATTCATTCTCTCGTCTTTCTTCTGTAGTTACAAAGAGCCGTTCTTTCGTCTAAATTTGGTTATAAGTCCACCTGACGTGATCCATCATGAAATCATGCGCATCGAAGGCCAGTCCGAACTGGTCCTTGATTTTGCTGACATCGAAAAGCATCGGTTCATCACCCCAGCCCAGATCCGTTTCGACAATCTTCGACTTGCAGCCGGGCTTCTGGGAAATCATCATTTCGGCGATTTCCTTCCAGCTCATCCACACTTCACCGAGACCGAGGAAAATCTCCTCATTCTTTTCGGATTCAAGCAAGCTCAGGTAAAGCTGCGCCTGCTGACTGGCATGGATAAACTGCGTACCGTCATTCTTGATGACATTGATATCCTTGTTTTCCTTGACGGCCTGAGCCATGGCAAAGAATCGGCGGTCCGGTTGGCTACAGCCATCGGGCCAGGCGGGATTGCCAAACGTGTACCCGGGGCGAATAATGTTGCGGGTCATCTTGACTTCGGGGAACTGCGTCCCGTAACCGTGCGTAAAGCCGAGGACAAAAGCTTCACCCGCGGCCTTGGTAGCACCATAAAGATCCATCGGCAGGTTGCTCGTGATTTCGCGCATCGTAGGACGCATACGGCCCATGGCAGCGGTGCTACTCGTGTAAATAAACTTCTTGCAGCCGGCCTTTGCTGCATTTTCAAGAAGCATAACCGTCGCACGTGTATCGTTCATCATCATGGCACTCGGGGTATCGCCCCAGCCGAGCGCAATATGGATACAGGCGTCACAACCATGCAGGCCCTCGGCCATGGCATCGAAATCAGTCAGTGCACATTCTACAAAAGAAACATTGGGCATCGCCATGAGCGTGGGCACCTTGTTCGGATGCCTCGTGGCAATAACCACCTCATGGCCTTTTTCCAGAATGGCCTTGACGACGTAGTGACCAATAAAACCTGTTCCACCAGTAACGAATACACGCATAACAACCTCTTTTTCCCTAAAATACAAACCTTTTAGGATCAAGGCAACCCTTTTTTTGTGCAAGATTTCTAAACCCGCCAAGCAAAGGGCACACCTTATAAAACACGAACAAACCGACACACTCAGTGTATCGGCCTATTCAAAAGTTTCGGCAACTTGCCGAGATTCGCTAATTAAGCGAGGCTGTTGACGACCTTAGCGGCCTTAGCCTTGTAGTTAGCGGCGCGGTTGGCGCAGAAACCGGCACGACCCTTGGCGGCAGCCTTGTCAAGCATGCTGAACAGAGCCGGCATAGCCTTGAGGGCTTCTTCCTTAGAGGTTGCAGTACGCACAGCCTTGAGTGCGGTACGGATAGCAGAACGAGTCGAACGGTTCATGGCGTTGGCCTTTTCAGCCTGACGCAGACGCTTTTTGCAAGATTTGTGTTGAGGCACCTTATTATCTCCGGGTGAAAACCTACTTAAAAATGTTGGCACAAAGTTAGTAAATTATTCAAAGATTTCAAGGGGTAGTCAAAAAATTCTAACTTTGGAGGCATGATTCCCTTCGTAAACCTCACCGGACAGCGCGAAAAATACCGTTTTGAACTCGAAAATGCCGAACAGGCGGTGCTGGACAGCGGATGTTTTATCGGAGGGCCACAGGTCGAAGCCCTGGAAAACGAGCTTTCGGACTTCCTGGGCGGGTGCCACGTCCAGACCTGCGCAAGCGGGACCGACGCCCTGACGATAGCCCTGACGGCACTCAGACTACAACCGGAAGACGAAGTCATTGTTCCCGATTTTACCTTTATCGCTCCCGCCGAATGTGTCGCCTTTCTTGGAGCGACCCCGGTATTCGCCGATATTGACCGCGAAACCCTGCAAATTTCCCCCGAAAGCGTCCGTTCGCTGATCGGATCGAAAACCAGGGGTATCATCGCCGTTGACCTTTTCGGACAATGCGCCCCCTTCGAGGAATTAAGGAAAATCGCCAACGAGCACGGGCTTTGGGTTATAGAGGATGCCGCCCAAGCCTTCGGCGCCACCGTCCGTGAAGCAGGAAACGCCAGCAAAGCATGCACCTTCGGCGACATATCCATCACAAGTTTCTACCCGAGCAAGCCCCTCGGCTGCTACGGGGACGGCGGGGCACTCTTCACCGCGAGCAAAGAGCTCGCCGACAAAATGCGCATGATAGCGAACCATGGGTCTTCGGGTAGGTACTGCCACGAAATCATCGGGATCAACAGCCGATTGGACGCCCTGCAAGCAGCCGTCCTCCGGGTCAAGCTCGGGCACCTATCCGAGGAACTCCCCGTTAGACAGCAGAACGCGCAAAAATACGACCATTTTTTCACGGTTTACAACCGAACTGCACCTGACGGACAAAAGATTCTGTTGCAGAAAATCGCCCCAGGCAACACGAGCACTTACGCGCAGTACACCGTGCTCGCCGAAGACCGTGATTCGTTCATTGGCAAGATGAAGCAAGCCGAAATCCCCTACTGTATCCATTACCCCATGCCGCTGCACAAGCAGCCCTGCTTTTCGAAGGGGAACGAGCAACTCTGCTCAAATGCGGAATGGGCTTCGAAACACGTCGTGAGCCTCCCCGTCTGCGCCTTTACAGACGTAATCGGTATTATAGACAAATTAATACCAAATTTTCAATAAACAGTTCAAATCCGCCTGCAATTTAGGGCGTGAATCGCAGTAGGTTTACTATAGATAGCCCTAATATTTTCTAAATTGCGTGCCACTATGAGTATTTCTATCCCTCAGTTGCCCAAGGGCACACGCGATTTTTACCCGGAAGCCGAGCGCATCCAGAACTACATTTTTGACACCTGGCGTAGCGTCGCCGAATCTTTTGCCTACGAAGAATACGAAGGCCCGATGTTTGAACATCTGGAGCTTTATACGGGCAAGTCCGGCGAAGAAATCGTAAGCCAGCTTTACAACTTTAAAGACAAGGGCGACCGCGAAATCGCGCTCCGCCCCGAAATGACCCCGACGCTTGCACGCCTCGTAATCCAGAAGGCCCGCGAACTCAAGAAGCCTTTCAAGTGGTTCAGCATGCCGCGCCTGTTCCGTTACGAAAAGGCGCAGAAGGGCCGCCTCCGCGAATTCTTCCAGCTGAACATGGATATTATCGGCACCGAAAGCATTTACGCCGAAGCCGACCTGATGGCAGCCATTGCTACCATGCTCCGCAAATTCGGCCTCAAGGACGGCGAATTTGCGATCGGCGTTTCTAGCCGCAAACTTTTGGCCACCTACCTCGAAGAAATCGGCGCCCCGAATCCGGCGCTTGTTTACCCGGTGCTTGACCGCCGCTTAAAAATCGGGCCCGAAGCGTTTGCCAAGGCATTGGCCGATGCAGGTCTCAGCGAAGACCAGGTGAAAAAACTCGACGACTTCATGAGCTGCAAGAGCATCGAAGAAGTCAAGGCCAAGGTGCATAGCGAAAACGCGACTGCCGCCCTCGCCGAAATCGAAGACCTGTTCGCAACGCTTACCGCTGCAGGCTACGGCGAATGCGTGAACCTGGACCTCAGCATTGTTCGCGGCCTCGCCTACTACACCGGCATCGTGTTCGAAGTGTTTGACAAGGGCAAATCCATGCGCGCCATCGCCGGCGGAGGCCGTTACGACAGCCTCACCGAAAAGCTCGGTGGCGAACGCATCCCCGGAGTCGGATTCGGCATGGGCGACGTGGTGCTCGCCGACTTGCTTGCCGAGCACAAGTTGCTCCCGAGCCCCAAGCAGAGCGTAGACTTCTACATTGCAAGCTTTGGAAACGACATGAAGAAGGTGTTCGAAACCGCCCAAGTGTTCCGCAACGCCGCAGGTAACACGAACGCCAAGCCGTTCTCGGTCGCACACCCGCTCGCCGCCATGAAGATGGGTAAGCAACTGGACCAGGCCAACTATCAAGGCGCCAAAATCGTCGTGTACGTAGACGGTTCCAAGGCCGCCGAAGGTGAATTCGAATACAAGGACATGCGCACCGGCGAAATGTTCGTCGGAAACGTTGCAGCGATTATTGACCGTCTATGATGTCCCCTTTAAAAGTTCTCTTATCCATCATCAGCCTGTTCGCCGTGCTGGGGCTAATCGCCCTGATTTACCCCGACGGCGGCATCCATGTCGGAGATTACACGCTCCGTTACCCGAAGCTCACCGAAATCTTCGAGAAACAGAACTCCGCTACGGGGGATTCGCTTGCGGATTCTTCGGCGGCGGACCCCGAAGATGCCATTCGAGAAATGATGGAAGCGACCAAACGGAAGGAATTTGCAGCCTTCAGCGACTCGCTCAAATTCTACGAGGACTTTTTTAGAAAGGGCAAGACCCGTTTCGACTTGCCGAACAACGATCCGACTTGGTTCGACCGTTTCTTCTTGCATCTGGAATTGGCGAGCCTCGATTCGAACGTGGTCCACATCGTGCACTACGGCGACTCGCAGCTCGAAGAAGACCGCATTTCGGCGACCATCCGCGAAGACTTGCAGGACGAGTTCGGCGGCGCAGGCCCCGGCATGATGCCGCCGATTATGACCGTACCCTCGATGACGACGAGCCACTCCAATTCCGGAGCCCTTTCGCGTTACATCCTGTTCGGCCCCAAGGAAGATGAAGCGGACCACAGCCGCTACGGACCGCTAGCCCAGCTCGCGAAACTCGAAGGCGAAGCCGCGATTACAATTCAGAAGCGCAAGGAACGCAAGAACGCGTTCAGCCACGTAGGCGGCTACAGCACCGTCAAGATTCTGATGAACAAGGGCGCGCACCTCAAGGCGAAGCTCAACGTGAACCAGACTTTTGTAGAAGTCATCGGTGAAGATGACGAAGGCAACCCGAAAGAAAAGCGCACGACCAAGGTGGTCGACGCAGGCGAGCCCACCGTCGAGATCTACAACAAGCTGAAGGTCTACACCTGGAAACTCAAGGACACGACCTCGATTGCCAAGATGTACCTTTCCGGTAACGCCGAAATCTACGCCATTGCGGCAGACGGAGCCTACGGTGTCGCGGTTGACAATGTCGCCATGCGCGGATCTTCGGGCACGATTTTCCACCGCATTGACTCGGAACTTCTTGCGGAATCTTACAAGGCGATGAACGCCCGCCTGATTATCATGGAATACGGCGGCAACCTCGTTCCGGGCACGAATTCCGGCAACATCGAATGGACAAAGAAAATTATCACCCGCCAGATTCAAGCCATTCAAAAGGCGAACCCCGATGCAGACATTCTTTTCATCGGCCCCGCCGACATGGCACGCCAAAAAGACGGGCAATGGCAAACTTACGCCGGGCTTAACATGACCATCAAGGCACTCCGCGAAGTGGCCCTTGATAACGGCGCCGCCTACTGGGATATGCACCGCGTCATGGGTGGAAACGGATCGATGATCAAATGGGTCAACAAGGAACCCGCACTCGGTTTCACAGACCACATCCACTTTACCCGCAGGGGTGCGGCCTACATGGGAGACCTTTTCTGCGCAGCACTCCGCATGCACTACGACTACTTCAAGTTCCGCGATCGCCATCACATCAGCGACGAAAAACTGAAAGACATCCACGAGTGGAAAAAAAGCGAAAAGGATAGCGCAAAGGAGAAAAGCAAGTGAAGCGTCTCTTCCTTCTTGTGATATTCATCGCATTGGTCGCCACGAACGCCCTCGCAGGCGAGACAAAGCAACCAACCGCACCAGGAGCATATTCCATTGACCTGTCACGCTACGACTTTATCGATTCTTCGCTGAACGTAATCCAGTACCCCAAGGGGAACGCCGCGTTCACGCCGTTTTTCAATAAGTTGGACACGCTTGTATTCGAAAATAAGGGACAAGTCCGCATCTTGCATGTCGGCGGTTCGCACCTGCAGGCGGACGTGATTTCCGGACGCATCCGCGAGCACTTTATCAAGGAATATCCGGGAGCATCCGCCGGTCGCGGTTTCGTATTCCCCTACTCCGCGGCACGCACCAACACGCCCGCCAGCTACGCCAGCTACTATAAAGGCATCTGGGACATGAACAAGAACGTGCAACGCGAAATCAAGAAGCCGCTCGGACTTCTCGGCATCGCAGTCAGCACCTCCGACCCGCGCGCCGAAATTTCAATTCTTCTGGACAAGTACAATTCGACACCGCTCTGGGGCGAAACCAAGTTCCGCCTGTTCGGCTATAGCGACGCAGGCGATGTCATTCCCGTGCTGCGGGTCGATTCAACCGATATCTACGGCACGCTGGATACCGCAAGTCAAAGTTACATGTTCACCTCCCCGCGACCGATTGATTCCATACAAATTGCATTTCGCTGGATGGATTCGTTACAGCAGGCGACTGTTGCGCAGTTTATTACCGACTCCCTGTTGCAGGATTCCATCGCCCGCGCCGTCGAGGACTCGTTGAAAAAAGCGAATGGAGACACACTCGCAAACGACAAACGTGGTTCGGCAGGCTCGCCGACCTCAAAAATCGAAACCGATGCTCCTGCCAAGATTCCCAACAACATAGCGATACCGCAACCTGATGTTGCCCGAGACTCCATGTTCCAGGGAGAATGCGACGTTCTCGACACAGCCTGCCTCGCTCTCGAAGAAGCGAAGAACAAGGCTGCAAGCAACGGTTCCCGCAGCTGTGCCAACATGGCGAAGAAGTCCTCCGTCAACTACGCCGAAGGCGAACTTGATTCCACGAACATCGCCGAAGAGCACTGCATCGCCGACACCATCGCCGTTCCCGATTCCGTGAAAAAGAACGCCCGTCCGCGTTTCACGCTCACCGGCATTCTCACCGAAACCGACGCTCCCGGCATCACTTATACGGCCGTGGGAATCAACGGAGCCAAGGTTCATGACTATTTCGAAGAAGTCTGCCCGCTGTTCGAAAAACAACTCGCCTACTACAAGCCCGACTTAGTCATTTTCGCCATCGGCATCAACGACGCCAACGTGCAGCACTTTAACGACAAGCAGTTCAAGGACGATTATGATAAGCTGATTGCCCGCATTAAGAACGTGAACCCGAACGCAGCGATTATCTTCGAGACCAACAACGATATGTACCGCAAGGTCAAGAAGAAACGCTACGTGCAGCACCCCAATGGCGACATCGCCCGCAAGGCGTTCTTTGCACTCGCCGAAAAGCACCAAGCCGGCGTCTGGGACAAGTTCAGCATCATGGGGGGCTTGGGTTCCATGGCCAAGTGGGAAAAGGCGGACCTCGCCAAGGCCGACAAGGTTCACTTCAAGCTTTCGGGCTACAACCTGCTCGGAGACCTGTTCTACAAGGCTATCATCAACAGCTATCAGGAACACATCGCAAATTTACCCGCAGAACCTAGACGAGAGAACGCGCCATAGGCGCTGACGAATGTTGAGAGGAAAAAACTCTGAACTCCGAATTCTGAAATCCGAATTAACTTATGCTTGACTATTTAATACCATACCTCACTCGCACTTTCTCGTTTGACCCGAACAGTCCGCTGCTGTTTACGCAGTTCTACTTCTGGGGTTTCTTCGCTGTCGTCTTTGCTTTCCTCACCCTCGTCAAGAACCGCATCCTGCTCCGCAACGCCTTCCTGTTTGCGACCAGCATGTTTTTCTACTACAAGACGAGCGGCAGCTATGTTTGCATCCTGGTATTTTGTGTCATCGCGAACTTCTTTATAGGCAAGTGGATTGAACGCGCCGAAGAGCATTGGAAAAAGAAGCTCTGGATGATCATCATCGTCATTATTGACCTGCTTGTATTGTGCTACTATAAATATTCCTACTTCTTCCTGGACGCCCTTTACGACTTTACCGGCATCGAGCTCCACGTCTACAATTTCTTTGCTGCCGCCAGCAACAAGCTGTTTGGCACGAATTCCCTCGTCGACACCATCATCTTGCCCGTAGGCATTTCGTTCTTCACCTTCCAGGCGATCAGCTACTGTATCGACATTTACCGCGGCAAAATTTCGGCCGTCAAGAACATTCTCGATTTCGGATTCTACCTCACGTTTTTCCCGCAGCTGGTCGCAGGTCCGATCGTTCGCGCCGACAAGTTCGTTCCGCAGCTTTACCGCAAATACTTCCTGCCCCGCCGCACCTTCGGCATCGCCGTCTTCTGGATTCTAAACGGACTTGCCAAGAAGATTATCTTGAGCGACTACCTCGCCACCAACTTCGTAGACCGCGTTTTTGATACACCGCTTCTGTTCACGGGACTTGAAAACCTGATTGCCCTGTTCGCCTACTCGCTGCAGGTTTACGCCGACTTCTCCGGCTACACCGACATCGCCATCGGCGTCGCCCTCCTGATGGGTTTCCGCCTACCGCAGAACTTCAACAGCCCCTACAAGGCTCTCAGCCCCACCGAATTCTGGCGTCGTTGGCACATTTCCCTTTCGAGCTGGTGGCGCGACTACCTGTACATTCCGCTGGGCGGCAACCGCAACGCGACCCTCGGCACCTACTTCTGGATGGCCTTCTTGAGCCTCGTGGCCATTCTCCTTTCCGGTAGCGTCTGGGTCGGCATCGCCCTCGGCCTGTTCTTCCTCTACATCGCTATTTATGCTTATTTCAAGCCGGATTCCCGCAAGTTCATCACCACCAACATGAACGCCATGTCCACGCAGATTGTGGGCGGCTGGTGGCACGGAGCGAGTTGGAACTTTATCATCTGGGGCGGCCTCAACGGTTTCGGCCAGGTATTCAATAAGTTTTGGGTCAAACGCAGCAGGACGTTCCGCGCCTCGGCAGCCTTCCTGCTTTTCGCCGCAAGTGCAATCATCTTCAAGCAGACGCACACCGCCATCTTCGCGATTACCGCGGTCTATTTCGGCGTTCTCTTTGCAGGCATCTACGCCGTCATGATTTTCCGCCTGTTCAGCGACAAATACTTCCACGGCCTTTACGTTGCCTGGAACGTCACCCTGACCTTCGTGTTCATCACGTTTACGCGACTTTTCTTCCGCGCCGGTTCAAACCTCGACCCCGCCGAAGCAAACGAAGTCGCCTGGAACACCGCCAAGAACATGGTGCAGCAGATGGGTACCGCCTGGAAATGGGACACGCTCGGCACCATCGCCTGGGAACACATCAACATCATCCTCGTGTTTGTCGCGGGCATGCTCATCCACTGGGTTCCGAAAAAGTTCAAGAGCCGCTACCGCATCGCATTTGCGTCGCAACCGGTTCCGCTCATGGTCATTTCGACGGCATTCATCATCTTCGTCATTTACCAGTTCATGAGCGCAGACAGCTGCCCGTTCATCTACTTCCAGTTCTAGCACATTGAAAAAATTCACCTCGCGCAAGGTGAATTTTTTCAATGCCCTTGCCAAATGTTCAAAAAAGGTGTTTTCTTTGACATCTTTTGAAAAATGACGTCTTTTTAAGGGTCTTTTGAGGCGGGCGGGCATATAAAACCGTCCGTTTCTCGATTTCATATGCTTTTGCCCATACAGGGAAAGTTAATTTACTCAAAATAAGCATATAAAAGAGACTTTCTCCGCAATTTATATGCTTCGGCATTCGTAAAAGTTATATTTGGGGTGTGATTCACACTCCGGCAACAAATTCCGCTTTCGAAAAGCGCATCAAGCGGCAAGTCATCGGCAAGCCGCACCGATTTCAGGCGGTCGTCCCGCTCGGTTTTGAAAAAACGCTCGCCCACGAACTTAGCAGCATCTTAAAAAACGGCGCTTCGGTCAAGACCCCCGACACCAATTCTCTCCCGCACGTCACCGGAGACGGTAAAGCAGAATTCACCGCGAAAATCACCGACGCGTGGAAAGCGGTCGCCTGCAGCCGCATTGCCAACCGTATCCTGATGCACATCGCCGACTTCAAGGCTGAAAACTTCCGCGATTTTGAAAAGAAAGCCGCCGAAATCCCTTGGGAACTTTATTTAGACGAGAGAACGGGTTGCGCCCAACAGGCGATAGACGAGAAATCAAATCCTACTAATTCAAACAACGTAGCTCGTAACACCATCAACATCCACGTTACCTGCAGGCATTCACGCCTTTACCACAGCGAAGCCATTGCAGAAAGGCTACTGAATATTATCGAAGGGGGACGCCGCCTCGCTCCTGCCGTCACGGCATCCGCTACCCCCTCTGCGGGGACACCCCACAACACCCCGTTCAAAGTCATCCTCGCAAAGGCGGGGATCTCCAACCCAATAAAAAATTTCGAACAACATTTATATGTCACCTTCCTCGATGATCGTTGCACCATTTGGCTAGACCTCGCCGGAGAAGAGCTCTATAGACGCGGCCACGAACGGTTCGTCAACGATGCCCCGCTCAAGGAAACCATCGCTGCAGCGATGATCTTTGAAGCACAAAGTATCGCCCTCGGTCCTTCAAATCAGTCTCATCACATTTTCACACAGGACACCCCCTTCCGAGCAACCCTTTTCGACTTAATGTCCGGCAGCGGCACCTTCAGCCTCGAAGCCGCGTACATGTCGAACGGACTCATTCCCGGCATCTGCCGCGATTTTGCACTCAAGTACCAGCCCGCCTTCAAAGAAGCGACATGGAGGTTCTTAACTAGACGAGAGAACGGGCTATCCCCTACAGATGAAAGACAAGAGGTGGTAACCGCAACAATCGCTAAAATTGTCACAAGCGATATTTCGGAACGCGCCATCGAAATTATCAGGCACAACATAGAGTGCAGTCCACTCACGCAAATCAAGCCTGCACCCATCACCCCGCAACTCCGCGACTTTTTCAGCTACACCTCAAAAGAAATTGCAGACCTTTGCGGCGATACCTCACCCATTCTCGTGTTGAATCCCCCCTATGGCAAGCGCCTCGACTTTGACGCCCCGAAACTTTATACTAAAATCGGGCGTCATCTCGCTTCGCTCGCAAGCGGATTAAAGCTACTCGGCAAGACTCTCACCGTCGCTATCCTTGCCCCGAAAGACGATACACGCGATGGCGCCAGATACACCTGCACCGCAAATCTTTTACGCGAATGCCCCGCCCTTTCGCCGGAGAACAACGCTGCAGCCAAACACATCGTCACAAGCCACGGCGGCCTTACGCTGAATGTGCTTATTGCAAAAATCTAGTGACATTCACAGGCGCAGACCATTTTTCGCCAAAGCATTTTTAAATAGAGCTATTTTACCTATAAACCAAGCTAAAGCCAATCTTTTATAGGTACGTACCCTAAGCAAATATAAAAGTGTACCTATAAAAGACTCAAAATAAGAATGTTCATAGGTAGTCGGCCTTAAATCACAAACAAACTAAGTAAATGTTTTTCATCATTTTTATTATTTTTACCTATAAGACCCTATTTAAACAAACCGTTATAGGTACAATGCCCCAAACATCAACCAATTACAGAAGTAAAAAAAGGCATTTCGTACCTATAAACTTCATTTTTCCCGATGTTTATAGGTACACCTAGCGAAAAACTACTCTGTCGGCAACACCTTCGTGCGGCGCATAAACGCAAGCGTTTCTTTTTCGCCCTTTTCGGCAAGCATCTTTAGCAAGTAAAGCAACTTTTTGTAAGTCGTCTCCGTCATCTTTTCACGGGCGGTACTTTTTGTCAGGTAAAGTAAAGGGGATTCTTGCGTGTAATTTAATTTGTTATAAGTCTTGGAAGCAGCCACACGATCGCAAAACATTTCCTTGATGTATCGGTCGGGCATATCGATGGGCACCAACTTCTTGGTTGCCATTTCGTAGTCGTACCAGAATTCAAAATGGTGTTTGTTGCGGCCCTTGTGGTGCATCCATGCGAGGCTGTAGCCCTTGTCGTTGCGTTCGCCGTTATTTGGCGACTGGTCACCCAAATAATACTTCGCCCCGGGAATAAACTCCATCGGACTGTACTTGGACAAATCATGGAACAGGCCCTGAAAGCCAATTCCCGCCTTAAAGCAAAGTCGAATCACCTCGTTGCGGTGCTTAGTTATCGTCAAGAAATGTTTTATTGGGTGAAACATAGCACGCATAAAAATAGAATTTTCTACATTTTCATTCGAAATTTGGCGTTTTCATCCGTAATTTTTTACGGGTAGCGTCGCAGAGCTTAAAGACACAAAAAGAGGATTATTATGCCGAAACTTCGTTCGCTCAAGACTATGGAAGGCCGTGAAATGGCCGGTGCACGCGCCCTGTGGCACGCAACAGGAACCAAGGTGGAAGACTTTGGCAAGCCGGTGATTTGCGTGGTGAACAGCTATACCCAGTTTGTTCCGGGCCACGTTCACCTGAAGGACTTGGGCCAGGTGGTCGCCC
Source organism: uncultured Fibrobacter sp. (assembly GCF_946062555.1). Lineage (GTDB taxonomy): Bacteria > Fibrobacterota > Fibrobacteria > Fibrobacterales > Fibrobacteraceae > Fibrobacter. The sequence continues at coordinate 20,108 of NZ_CAMGVQ010000026.1, read as the reverse complement.
GAGCGATCGAAGCCGCCGGCGGTGTCGCGAAAGAAATGAACACCATCGCGGTCGATGACGGTATCGCCATGGGCCACGACGGCATGCTTTACAGTCTCCCCAGCCGCGACCTGATTGCGGACTCCACCGAATACATGGCAAACGCCCACCGCGCAGACGCCCTCGTGTGCATCTCCAACTGCGACAAGGTGACTCCGGGCATGCTCATGGCCGCCATGCGCCTCAACATTCCGGCAATCTTCGTCTCGGGCGGCCCGATGGAAGCTGGCCACATTACCACGAAGGACGGCAAGGACCGCGCCCTCGACCTGATTGACGCCATGATTGATTCCGCCGACAGCACCATCAGCGACGAAGAAGTGGCCGCCATCGAAGCGAACTCCTGCCCCACTTGCGGTTCCTGCTCCGGCATGTTTACCGCAAACTCCATGAACTCCCTGACCGAAGCCCTGGGCCTCAGCCTCCCCGGCAACGGCACCATCGTTGCCACCCACGCCGAACGCAAGAAACTCTTTGAAGCTGCCGGTAAGCGCATCGTGGAACTCTGCCACCAGTATTACGATTTGAACGACGACAGCATCCTCCCGCGTAGCATCGCCACGAAGGACGCCTTCGAAAACGCCATGCGCCTCGACATCGCCATGGGCGGTTCATCCAACACCGTGCTCCACTTGCTCGCCGTGGCCCAGGAAGCAGGCGTGGACTTCACCATGAAGGACATCGACCGCCTTTCACGCAACACGCCGTGCATCTGCAAGGTGGCCCCCACCGTTCACAACATCCACATCGAAAACGTGAACCGCGCAGGCGGCATCATGGGCATTCTCGGTGAACTGGACCGCATGGGCCTCCTCCACAAGGACGCAAAGACCGTCCACGCAAAGACCATGGGCGAAGCTCTCGAAGTAAACGACCTGAAGCGTAACCCGAGCGAAGAAGCCAAGCAGCGCTACCTCGCAGGCCCGGGCCGTAAATACAACCTGGTCGCCTTCTCGCAGAACTTCATGTACCCGGATTACGACCTCGACCGTGCCACGGGCGCTATCCGTGACGGCGAACACGCCTACACCAAGGACGGCGGCCTCGCCGTTCTGTACGGAAACCTCGCAATTGACGGCTGCATCGTGAAGACCGCCGGCGTCGATGAATCCATCTTCAAGTTCACCGGTCCCGCCGTGGTGTTCGAAAGCCAGGAAGATGCCGTGAAGGGCATTCTCGACCCGAACGTGGTGAAGGCGGGCGACGTAGTCGTTATCCGCTACGAAGGCCCGAAGGGAGGCCCCGGCATGCAGGAAATGCTCTACCCGACCAGCTACCTCAAGAGCCGTCACCTGGGCAAGTCCTGCGCACTGCTTACCGACGGACGCTTCTCCGGCGGTACGAGCGGCCTCTCCATCGGCCACGCTTCTCCGGAAGCCGCCAACAAGGGTAACATCGGCCTCGTGCACACGGGCGACGTCATCGAAATCGACATCCCGAACCGCAGCATCAACGTGCAGCTCACCGACGAGGAGCTGGCCGCCCGCCGGAAGGTTATGGAAGCCCGCGGTAATAAAGCATGGCAGCCGGAACACCGCGACCGCGTTGTCAGCAAGGCCTTGCAGGCATACGCCGCCATGGCATCGTCTGCTGACAAGGGTGCAGTCCGCGATTTGAGCCTCATTGGTGTGAAGTAATCTTCACCCCCACAGCAATTTTAGACAACAAAGGAAAAATCATGTCCGAAGAACTCGTTTTGAAATTCGTTGACCCGAAGCCGATGCGCTACGGTGAAAACTCCCACCAGTCCGCAGTGTTCTACCGCGACCCGACTTGCAACGAAGCAAGCCTCGCTACCGCAAAGCAGCTCTGGGGTAAGGAACTTTCTTACAACAACATCGTGGACGCTGACGCCGCCCTCGAAATGGCCCGCGAATTCAGCGAAGGCAGCGCTGTCGTGATCGTGAAGCACATGAACCCCTGCGGACTTGCTACCGGCGAAAGCCTGCGCGAAGCCATGGAAGCCGCTTGGGCAGGTGACCCGGTGTCGGCCTTCGGTTCCGTGATTGCAGTGACCCGCAAGGTGGACCTCAAGACCGCTGAATTCCTGAAGGGCCGCTTCGTGGAAATCTTGCTCGCTCCGGCATTCGACGACGACGCTCTCGAATTCCTGAAGAACAAGTCCAAGGACATCCGCCTCCTCGAAGTCGGCGAAATCAAGAAGGCGACCCACTGCAAGGTGTACAAGCACGTGATCGGCGGCATGCTCGTTCAGGACCGCGACGTGGACACCTACGAAAAGTTTGAATGCGTGACGAAGGCCCAGTTCCCGAAGAACAAGGAAGACCTCGCCCGCTTTACCTGGCTCGTGACCAAGCACACCAAGTCTAACGCCATCGTGATGGGTTACGAATACAAGCCAGGCTACTTCCAGGTGATGGGTCTTGGCCCCGGCCAGCCGAACCGCATTGACTCCAACCTCCGTCTTTGCCAGCCGCGCGTGCGCGACAATGTCGCCCGTATGGAAGAAGCCAAGGCTTTCTTTGACGAAAACGGCAAGTGCATCAACGAAGCCGGCCTCAAGGCTCTCGAAAAGAAGGTCTTCGGCGAAGTCGTGATGGGTTCCGACGCCTTCTTCCCGTTCCCGGACAACGTCGAAGCCGCCCACGATGCAGGCGTACGCTACATTGTACAGCCGGGTGGATCCAAGAAGGACGACCTCTCTATCGAGAAGTGCGACGAATTCGGCATCGCCATGGTGTTCACCGGCATGAGGCACTTCCGCCACTAAGGGTCGCCTATGGTTCCAACTTCTCAAAGGGAAATCAACCAGCGGGAAAAGGACCTGTACTACACGGTCCTTTCCTTCCTGAAAAAAATTCGCAAGGCGGGCAAGACTACAGCGAAGGAGTGGGACGAATACCGTTCCGCTATCAAGAATGTAGCCATGACCGCCGATATGGGTAAGGCAGCTGACTTGTGGACCATGGACAACCTGGACCAGTTCAGCCCCGACAACACGCAGCTTCCGCCGCTCAACGACATGGAATACGTGGCACGTGTGTCACCGGAATTCTTGTCACAGCTCATGGAAGCTCTGTATTACGGGATGCTGAACCCGACACAGGCGAACATGATTTCCGACGAGATTCAGGACGCCGATCCGGAATACGTAACTTCGGCCTCGCTCGAGGAACTGCTCGTAAAACTCTGGATCGGTAACGCCAAAAGCTACCGGAAGATGATAGCAAACTAGGTATGAGGTTTGAGCCCGGTCGCGATGCTCCCTCGGAGGTCTGAGTAAAGAGGGGCAAGTTTTCCCCTCGCTCGCACTTCGTAGCTCGCTACCCCTTCTCCTAGGGGACACCCCTAAAACCCCGAATCTAGCAACACAAAACCTGAAAGCGAATGAAATGAGCGACCTCATTACTCAAAGGGGCGAAGCCCCGACCTCAAAGCCTCAACGTGTACGTGTAATTGGTGGCGGCCTTGCTGGCTGCGAGGCGGCTTTGCAACTGGCGAGCCGCGGTTTTAAGGTCGATTTGTACGAAATGCGCCCGGTGAAAAATACACCTGCGCACAAAGACGGCCATCTCGCTCAATTAGTTTGTTCCAATAGCTTTAAGGCTTTGGGCATTGCATCTGCCCACGGGCTCCTGAAGCAGGAACTCACCATGCTCGGGAGCTTCTTGCTAGATTCCGCCCGAGAAGCTGCCGTTCCTGCAGGCGACTCGCTCACCGTGAACCGCGATATTTTCAGCGAATCGGTTGAAAAAAAGATTGCAGAGAGCCCGAACATTACGCTCCACCGCGAAGAAGTCACAAGCCTCGAAGGCGACTGCCCTACGCTCGTTGCCGCGGGCCCCCTGGCAAGCGACACGCTCGCCGATGACATATTCAAGCGCCTCGGCAGCAACCGCCTGCATTTCTTTGACGCCATCGCCCCGGTTGTCGAAACGGACAGCATCGACTTTGACCACGCCTTTTACCGCAACCGCTGGGAAAAGGGCGAAACGGCCGACTTTATCAACTGCCCGCTGGACAAGGAAACTTACGCCGAGTTTGTACGCAAGCTCTGCGAAGCCGAAAGCACCGAGCCGCGTCCGTTTGAAAAGAACGAACTGTTCGAAGGCTGCTTGCCAGTCGAAGAAATGGCGCGTCGTGGCTACGAAACATTACGCCACGGGCCCATGCGCCCGATAGGGCTTGGGCTTGGAAACGACGGTCATTTGTGGTATGCCGTGATTCAGCTCCGCGCCGAAAACAAGCAAAAAACATTGTTCAACATGGTGGGTTTCCAAACGCGCCTCAAGTGGGGCACGCAAAAAGAAATCTTCACCATGGTGCCGGCGCTCAAGAACGCGAAGTTTGCACGCCTCGGCTGCATGCACCGTAATACCTTCATTGAATCGCCCAAGTTCCTGGACAAGACGCTTCGCCTGCGCCCGGACCTTGAATGCGCCAAGGGCATTCCGCCCACATGGTTTGCGGGCCAGATTACCGGCAGCGAAGGCTACACCGAAGCGGTCGCCACCGGCTGGTACGCCGCCTGGAACATGGCACAGACCCTTTTGCACGGGCATGCCGACCCGCTCCCCGACGAAAGCTGCATCGGGTCCTTGATGAACCGCCTGGTCGAAGAAAACGAAGACTTCCAGCCCATGAATTTCAACTTCGGGCTGCTCCCCCACCACGAAGGTTTAAAGAAGAAGAACAAGAAGGAAATTCTTGCCGCCCGCGCCGAAGAAGCCGTGCGCAAATGGATTGCGGACAGAAAATTGGTATAAACTAATATTCTTTTCGTTGAAAAAATTTTATATTAATTCTTGTTAGGAGAATTAACACGGTTACTTTTCTTCGTAAACTTCTCTGCGTTCTAACAGCCCTCTTCTGGTCCAATCGTCCCAAGTGGTTTGCCGGAATCGCCACAAGCTTCTGGGCCATACAGCATATCGCCTAAGCCTATGGCCCTGACGACGGCCGCGAACCTCTTGAAACCTGTACCCCGATTTACGACTACGACCTACTGGCAGAAGCATCCCTTTCAACCGAGAATTACTCGGAATGCGAGCAAGCGCTGACCGAAGCTCTAGTTTATCTGGGACAATGCGACAAGCCCTGCGAAAACAATGTCTACATCCCCACCATCTCGCCAATGGACTCAACCAAGACCGTCATTGCGAATCATTGTCTTGACGAGGGCCGCCCCGACTGTTCTGTAAAAACTCTTTCAGCTAAATCCAGCACTATCCGCGAAACGGAATTCGAATGTTGATGCAGCACCCGCTTCAAACACATAATAGCCGACTCTCTGATAACGGGATTCAACAGCGACGGCGAAGAAGTATCTGTGGAAGAAGGCCTACAACGCGGACAACTCGGCGCCAACAAATCCTTATAGAGGGAGAAGTCTCTCCCTGGTTCGCACTCTGTTGCTCACCACCCTCTCTAGCGGGGACACCCCACCCTGGTGGCCATGCGCACTAAAGAGCTTTGCTCTAAGTGCTGTCCGTCCGCAACGCCCCCACCCCGAAAAAAACGTCAACCATAAGTATCGGGGTAACCAGATTGCAGCGCCGGCTTCGGTTTCGCTTCGCTCACTGCCCGGCTTGCCCTTCGGGCTTCACCTTCGGTGAAGCTAATCTGGTTACCTATGATACAAGAAAAGCCCCCAAAAGGGGGCTTATCTTGTATCGGGGTAACCAGATTCGAACTGATGACATTCTGCTCCCAAAGCAGACGCTCTACCAGGCTGAGCTACACCCCGAGTATAGGGCAAATATAGCAAATTATTTCAACATTTTGGAAAGTTATTTATAGTTTTTATTCGGTCCTGACGGACCGGGGTAACCAGATGGCCAAAATTCTCACTTCGTTTCGTATTTTGCCCTTCGGGCTTACTTGAACTTCGTTCAAGATAAGGCCTAGAATCGTCATGTTCGCTTCGCTCGCGACGATTCTAGTCGAACTGATGACATTCTGCTCCCCAATAAGACTGCAAAGTCCTACAGACTTTGCTCTCGCAACCACCCTCGGTTTACTCTCGAGGGCGTGTTGGCTCACGACAGACGCTCTACCAGGCCGAGTCTTAAAAAGAAAAACCGATTCTAGAAAATCTAGAACCGGTTTCCTGAGCTACGAAGGGCTCGAACCTTCGACCCACGCCTTAAAAGGGCGTTGCTCTACCAACTGAGCTAGTAGCCCGAACGCACCCAAATATATTAAACCTTTCGCCATTTGTAAAGGCGAAACTCGCCTTTACCCCAAAAAACATCGCATTTTTCTGCATATTTCACATATCCGAACCACATTATTTGTAAATTTCAACTATGAATTTCAAACACTTTTTGACTTCGGCACTAGTGCTGCTCGCGATACCTGCAGCAAGCCACGCCTACTTTACCCAGGGCGACGCCGGACAAGAAGTTTTTTCCTTCATCAACACGTTCGACAGCCCCCGAAACGCCGCTCTCGAAAAGTCCGCCGGCGCAGGTCTTTCGAACGACCCGACCATTACGCAGCTAAACCCGGCCGCCTTTGTCATGCCCGAAAACAAGGACCACGTGGCATCGGCTCACTGGCAAACGGGTGACATGGCCGACAACCAGGGAAGCCTGTTCTACACGGGACATTACGGCAAATACATTTACCAGATTTCCTACAACTGGCTCTCCTACGGTACCATCGAAGGCTACGACGAATATGGCGAGGCTACGGGCAAGGACTACGAACCGTTCAGCCAGTTGGCAACGGCGACCTTCGCCTTTCCGCTCAAGCATTTCCGGTTCGGCGCCACGCTCAAGTTCGCCGCAGACAAATTGACAGACGATTCCGGTGACCGTACAGCCCTAGGTGCCGCATTTGACTGGGGTATCGCCTGGCAAGCCGAGAGCAAACTTTACGGTTTCGCCTTCATGGCCCGCGACTTCGGCTGCCTGTTACGTGACTATGTCGACGACGGCGAAGACAAGTATTACCCGATGTCGCAAACTTTTGCGATTTCGACCTACTTCCGTCCCAGGCTTCTTCCCCGACTCACGGTCTTTGTCGACAGCGACTTTCCCCGCTACCAGGAAGCGTTCCTCAGTCTAGGTGGTGAATATGCCATCGGGCAGCATTTCTTTGCACGCGTCGGTTTCCAGCGCACCTGGCTTGACCTCTCCCGCGACTTCAAGGAACTGTTCGCCTCCGAAGACCGTCCCGACGAGACCAACAATGCCCACATGCTGAGCGCAGGCCTCGGTTACGCCATGGACCTTTTCGCGCTGGATTACAGTTTCTCGTACCTTGCCGAAGGAATGGGGCATGAGCACCGGCTCGGTTTACGGCTGAATTTCTAGGCAGTCAAGATGCGTCAATTCGACGTTTTTGTTTTCGAAAAAGACTCTCCCCGCTTTGAGCAATGGAGCCCATCCTTTGAAGATCCGGCGCTCGGCTGGTTTCACGACTCCGACTGGAACCGCCCGTTGCATAATATCGATGCCGAGTGGGTCGTGTTCGCCCACCCCGCCGTTACGGTCGACCGCAACTTCCTGAACAACCTGGCTCAAGTTATCGAAGGGTTTCCGATGGTTGATGCCTTCGCACCCAGGGTAAAATTCAACGGGCATTTTTATGGTGGATTGCAGCTCAACAAGGGGAAAGAATTTGCACCCATTTCAGAAAACGAGACGATGCGATTTGTCGCAGCACCGAATCCGACAATAGCCGTCTTTTCAAGCAGAATTATACAACGCACGGGGCTTTTTGACCTGGACCTGCCACCTGAATTCAGACTCCTAGATTACGCACTCCGTATGGCACATGCGGGAGGCAAGATGTTCAACGTGCCGTACCTGGTAGCCTCATTGAACGAAGGCGATTTTACCGGACTATTGACGGGGCAATTTATGCACGAAAAGCAGGCAATCGCCCCACTGTGGGAGATTTATTACAAGACACTCCCCGTTGGCATGCTATCTGCCTTCACGTTCCGCCATTTGACCATGCTCCCAAAATTCTTGGGGTTTGACAAAAGCAAGAAACACCGTCAGTTCAAGCGCGACAAGGCCACGGCACTGTCGAAACTCAATGCGGATTACCTGAAAGAAATATCCTCAAAAAATGTGTAATGAATAATGTGGAATGAAAAATAAATCACCACTCATTCCACATCGCCCATTCTAAAAGAACACCCAGACCGCAATCCAGAACACCATCAGGCAAAATTCCATTTCCTTCGATATCTTGGAAAGGAACGTACTGCAAAGCGTCATGCCAAGAATTGCCAAGATTCGCATCCAGGCGATATCGAACCCACGATAAAAAAGCGCTATTCCACCAAAGAGTTCTATCCAGAGCCACAGCGCTTGCGCTAGCACCAGGTAACGCCTGCGATACAGTGCGAGCGATGTCGTCGAAAAGCAAAGGCTCAGAGCCATCATGCGGAACGGGTAATGTTCCAGCATCGGATCGGCAACGCGGGCATCGAACATTTCGCCGCCGAAATAGGTGAACACGCTGAACAGCAACAAGGAGCCAGCAAGTAGGGCTCCGTTGCGGTACGGCGAAGACCCATTCTTCCATAAGAAAGAGGCGCAGCCAAGCGCAATCAGGCAGGCGAGCGCATTGACAAGCGGATTCATCTTGCACCCTCCCCAGAATCACGTGCCGCAAGCGACCGCATATAGTTTACCAGACCGAATGCTTCGGCAGGAGTCAACCGATTCGCATAAGCACTCATATTTACCCTGCCATTCAAAATAACCTTGACCAGGGAATCCTCTCCAAGGCTATCGAGTCTCTGCAAATTCAATTTCGGCGGGACCGGATAATATTCACGCACAAATTTTTCGTTGAACTTTCCGTCTGCTCCATGACAAGTGGCACACCGGGCGTTCCACACCAAAGCCGATTGAACGAGGTCCACTGAGGCATTTTCATTGAGGCCAGCCGCATCAACCGAAGCACCCGATGTCTCAGAAGCTCCCCCCGCAAAGAAAGTTCCCGCGCACGCACCCGTCAAAATCAGGATGGCAACCCCCAGGATTTTTTCTAGGCGGTGCAGCACAAGGGTCTTTTCGATAAAGTAAATCCGCACAAGCAACGTCATCACCGTCGCCAGGGCAATTACCGGATAAATCAGGGGCAGAACATTGGCTAAAGAAAGTTCCACATTCGCAAAAGGGAACTGTCCCCAGGCCCAGACCACAAAAATCAACGCTACGGCAATCCCGACCAGCAGCGGAAACCGCAGAATGCGATATTCCTCGGAAGACCACGGCTGGATGTAGAACCCCTTCTTCGATTTTTCAACGCCAAGTCCTGAAGCGGCTTCGCGTTCAGCCTTCTCCGCTTCTTCCACTTTCGCCATATCGCTGCCATCGACTTCGCCAAAGTAAGCCCCTGTGTTTTCCGCATAGCGGTTCAGCAGACGACGCACGCCGAAAAACAGCAGCATAAACCCGCCGACAGAAAAAGCGACGAGCCCCAAATCGACCCCGCCGAACGATGACGAAGTCCCATACTCCGGCGATACAAGGTAGAAGCGTTCAAGGAACAAGCCGAAAAGCACACTCACCGAAAGTGCGGCTCGTCCCCAACGGTTTTCACGGACGACCGATACCAGGCGAAGCTGAGGCAGAACACCCGCAAAAATAAAAGCCGAAGCAAAGAAAGTTCCCTTGAGCAAAAAATCCCAGAACCAGATGACGCAGAGAATCCAGGAACAGGTCAGCTGCAAGCGTTCCAGAAGACGCACGCGGTAACCTTCGGTACAAAGGAGCAAGTTCACGAGCGCAATTCCCGAGAAAATCGCCCCCGCAATAAAGTAAACCGGGAAAAAGGCTCCACGCCACTCGGGCACAAATGTCGTCGCAAAATCGAGGCTCACCACCGTATGCACCCAGAGCACTAACGGGAAAAGAATCCACGCCATGGGCTTGCGGTACTTGTCCAAAGCAGGATTTACCCGCGCCTTCAGGTGCACCCCAAAGAAAATCAACGAAAGGACTGCATAGACCGCGATGCAGCAGAAATCCCAGACGAGCGGCGAACCCACATTCGCAAAGTTTCCCCGCGCATCGAGAAATGGAGCCACCATATAGAAGTTTTGAAGATATCCCAGATGCATCAGCGGGAAAATTCCCGCAAACACGAGGCTTGCAAGTGTCGAAAGTTCCGCAATCAAGGCCGTGCGACGGTCCAACTTGACATCGAGCGCCAAGAATACGGCCGACAAGAGTGTCCCCGCATGGGCAAGCCCCACCCAGAACACAAACAAGCTAATCGGCGTACCCCAGAAGGTTCGCGAATCGAGCATCCACGCCGAAGGTCCTTCGTACAGCGAATAGCCCAAGGCACAAAGCCCCGGCAAAAACAGCGCAAGCCCCGCAAGCATCAGGTAACAGAACATCAGCGCCTCCCCCGCATAAACACGACGGACGGATCCAGGTCGGCGATTTCACGCGGCACGTACAGGACGCGGTCCTTTGTCAACTGGACCAGCGGAGATTCTTCGTCGAGCCAGTTGCCAAAGATGATCGCACGCCTCTTGCAGGCGTCCGAGCATGCGGTGGTCACACCGCGACCGCGCCATTCCGAGGCGTTTCCCGCGGCATTTCCCGAAGCGTTCTTCACCGACGCCCCCCCGATTCCTTCCGCGACCGAAAGTTGCGTCTTGAACTTCAGCCGGTCATTCTGCAGGCGATGCAGACAGAGGCTGCATTTTTCCATGACGCCCTTGTCACGGAGCGGGACTTCCTTGTTGAACTTGCGGGCAAGTCCCAGTTTCTGGGCATCGTTAAAATTGAACTTGCGGGCCTGCACGGGGCAATTCGCCCCACAAAAGCGGCTCCCGGCACAACGCTTATACACCATCGCCGAAAGTCCATCGGGCGTATGGTTCGCCGCCCCCGTCGGGCACACGCGTTCGCAAGGAGCCTTACCGCAGTGGGCGCACATAAACGGCGCTCCGCTACGCATATCGACCCAGTGCATAAAACGTCCACGAGCCGCATCGTCTGCGGGTACCAAGGGCACATTGTTTTCCTGGTTGCACGCCAGAATACATTCGCCACAACCATCGCAAAGGTCCAGGTCTATTGCCATCCCGAACCGGTTCACCGGCGATGCCCCCGGAATACTCAAGGATCCCGGACGCGACACCTTCACCAAATCCAGTTGCTTTTTCGCCTGTGAAACCGCAAGCTTCACCTCATCTTCGAATTGCTTGAGAGTCGGACCATCGCCCAACCTCGCCACCTCGTCGAGCGGCAGCTTGCGGCAGCCAAACAGTAACCCCATCACAGCCACCAGCGAGCAACTTTTAATGAATTCGCGACGATCCATTCCCATAAGATACCTTCACGCCTCAACGGTGGCAAGCGGCACAATAAGTCGCCGCCGGTTTAAAACCACGCTCCCTGAAGGTTTCCCCTCGATGGCACTTGATGCACGACTGCATGTCGAACTGTTCGCCGCCATAACGATTCTGCCGGTAACCCGATCCATGGCAATCCGAGCAAGCGACCCCCGCCGCCGCATGGACCCCATGATGAAACACGACATGGTCAGGCAAATGGCGCCTGTGCGACCAGGGCTTTTCAGACCGATCCGCCTGCATTTCTTCTTCGGCAAGTTTATCGTTCATCGGGAGCCGATGACAGTCCATACAATCCGCCATCGAAGGCATATAGGCATTCGCCGTGGCCCGTGCCCCTGTATGGCAAGCGGAGCAGTCCAGGCCTATCGAATCGCCGTGAATGGCGTGGTCAAAAGGAAGCGAGGACATTCCCCGTTCGGGTACCGCCGGTTCCCCCATCAGAAAATCGGCGAGGAACAACGAAGATACAACCGCAAAAAGGACGACCGCCCAACGGAACGGCCCCCCTTTCAAAAGCCCAGGCATTTTAATGCCCGAAAACCTCATATCACCAAGAACAGAAATCCCTTAAAAGGCGACTAGAGCAGTCCCTTCTTGGCCGAACGCATCAAGTTCCTGATTTGCTTGTTGTTCAGCTTAGGCACCTCGGCATCCTTCTGGGCACGGGACTTCGGGGCACAGTCTTCGCAAAGGTGTTTCGTCACCGTGCCAAAACTGGCGGCGCCGTTGCTCACGGACGTTTCCTTGAAACGGTAGGAGCGAAGCAGGGCTTCCTTCTTGCACTTGTCGCAAATACCCATCTTGGGAGCGGCAGCCTCATGCGAACGTTCCTTCTTGGGAGCGTCGCTCGTTTCTTCCCAGGCCTTGCTCTGGGCTGCAATCTTGCGTGCGAAATGATCGTCTGTCAAACTCATATTTACCCTTCCTTTTTTATTTCAATTCTTTCTTTACAAAGTCGTATAGGAACAGCGAGAGGAACGTGTTGCATATCGATGTCGGCAAGCCGTCGTCCGTATACAGGCTACGCCCGAACTTTCCTCTTTCCAACTGCTTTTCCTTGAAATCCGCCACATAGGCGGCAAAATCCATAATCCGGACACGCTTGTCATCCTGGGCGGCAAGTCCCCGGAGCAAATCGTTCAAGGCGACCACCTGCGAAGGGGCCTGCGGAAACATGTCCTCGGGAACCGTCAAGAAATGAACCGTCGCGAGCGTCTTGCTCAAGATTTCGTGGGCAAGGGCCTGGTACAGGGTAAATACCCCATTATAATCAGTTCCGCCCCGTTTCAGTTCCTTGAGTCCGAGCCCGAGGATAATCCTTCCCGCCTTCTTGCCAATAATGTCGGCCGAGGCGCGGTCCAAGAGCTGGCGCAAGCTCTGGGGCGCAGGTGCGTTAATCGAAAACTGTACAGGTCTGTTGGCTTCCCGACAAAGGAGAATTTCGGCAAAGCGGTTGGCAGCCTCGCCCTGTTCTCCGAGAAGTTCGTCGCCGATAATCAGAATCCTGTTTTCCATTACATATATAATCTACACTCTTGAAGGGCGTTTGACCACCGAAAGTAACCAAAAATTCTCTTTTTTTTGCCTTTTTTTGACAATATGGCCATCGGCGACTAGGGCTCCAGGCACATTCTCGATAGGAGATCCATCATCCAGGTAAATGTCGAGAGAAGCCCCTTCCGGAAGCCCCGCCATCACGAGACGACTCCGCATCGCATTATTTGGACACACTACGCCACGCAGGTCCAGGTGTTCCGGAAACGTTCCTTTTAAAGCCTTCGGCAAAGGGGCAATCTTTGTTTTTTCGCAAAAATCGGCAATTTCAGGGGCAAACCTCGCAGGCGAGTCCAACCAATTTCCGAGAGGATATTCCGGCATATCTGTCGCAAGGACTCGCGCGAGAGCCTCTTCCGGAGCCACCGCGACCAGATTTTCGCGACGGAACCATTCCGCACAGGCATACGAAACCAGTTTCCGGAGTGCAGCATCAAACTCAGGATTTCCCTTTTGGGCCTCGATCCACTTTTCTAGGGGACTTTTATCCTTATCCATAGCCGTTACCCAAGTTTATTTGATAAATTTTTGTGAAAACTCGGTTAACAATGTAGCAAACTTTGTATAGGGTTTCTATATTTGGCCGCAAGTTCCGAAAAGGGGCAAAAAGTTTTTAAATAGGTTATACGGTTTTATGGCAATCAGTACAATCCTACTCGACATTATGTTCGTCGTCTACGTCATCGCAGGCATCGGACTGGTCATCTATGGTTTCAGCTGTTACTATAGCATCTATCTCTTCCTGAAGAATAGCCGCACCACGCGACTTTCCGACAGGAAAAAGATCCTGCAGTTCTATCGAGAACATTCCATGGACGACCTTCCGCAGGTCACCACCCAGTTGCCGGTCTTTAACGAAGCGAACTGCGTCGAGCGCCTGCTCGAAGCCGTGTGTGCCATCGACTACCCCAAGGACAAGCACGAGATCCAGGTGCTGGACGACTCCACCGACGAATGCTACGAAGTCGCCAAGAAGAAAGTCGCCGAACTAGCCGCCAAGGGTTACGACATCAAGTTGATCCACCGCACCAACCGCTCGGAATTCAAGGCTGGCGCCCTTAAAGAAGCCATGGAAGTGGCCAAGGGCGAATTCCTCGCGATTTTCGACGCCGACTTTGTCCCCGAGAAGGACTTCCTCCTCAAGACGATCCCCTACCTGGTGATGGACGAACAGATTGGCCTGGTCCAGGGTCGCTGGGGCCACTTGAACCGCACCGAATCCGGTCTTACGCTCGCACAGTCTATCGGTATTGACGGCCACTTTGTGGTGGAACAGTCGGCGCGCAGCTGGGGCAAGCTCTTCATGAACTTCAACGGTACCGCAGGTGTCTGGCGCAAGCAGGCCATCTACGGCGGTGGTGGCTGGGAAGGTGACACCCTGACCGAAGATATGGACCTTTCTTACCGCAGCCAGCTCGCTGGTTGGAAGATGAAGTTCGTGTTCGACGTGATCGTTCCGGCCGAACTCCCCAACGACATCAACGCCTTCAAGGCACAGCAGTTCCGCTGGGCAAAGGGTTCTATCCAGACGGCCATCAAGATTCTGCCGCGCGTGCTCAAGGCCAAGGTCCCTCTCCGTGTAAAGATTGGCGCAATCCTCCACACGACGCACTACTCGATTCACCCCTGCATGTTGTTTACCGCCCTCTGTGCTTGGCCGCTGCTCGCCTTCTTTGAACCGGTCACACACCTGCCGACCTGGGCCTACACCGTCGGTTTCAGCTTTATCTTCCTCGCCGCAATCGCTCCTTCTGTTCTTTACTTCGTGGCTCAGCGCTGCTCCGGCTATACCGGCTGGAAAATTCGCCTGCTCAGCCTCCCGATCCTCATGGCTCTCGGTGTCGGCATTGCAGTGAGCAACTCCCGCGCCGTGTTTTCTGCCGTGATCGGCGCCAAGGGCAGCTTTGTCCGCACTCCGAAGAGCGGTGGTTCCAAGAAGAAGGCCAAGAGCCACTACGCCCAGAAGTTCCCGTGGCAGGCTGTTGTCGAACTGGGAGTCGGTGTCTACTGCATCTTCGGTCTTCTGGAATACATCGGTGCGCAAAAGTTCATTATCGGACCGTTCCTCGCCCTCTATTCCGTCGGTTTCCTCTCGGTGAGCGTGCTGAGCTTCATGCACTACATCGGCAACCTCATCGAAATGCACAAGGCCCGCACCGCAGAAAAGGCTGCTGAAAAGAAGGCTAACGCCTAAGGCAAGTCCCCGATTCATACGGATTTATCCGCCGCAGTTCATTGAGAATTGCGGCAGTTTCTTTTTGGTAGCCGCCGCACAGTTGCAGATAGAGCCTGTAATAGCCTGAATAGACGCCAAGCGCTCCAATCGAGATGACTGAAGACGCCACGACGGCCACCAGAAGTTCGACCAGCGTAAAGCCGTGGTTCATCCGATTTTCCGCGGGATACAGCGGATTTTTTGCGGGTCCTAGCGGATTTTTTCGCACCGGACAAGCCTCCGCAGTTCAACCTCCCGCCTTTTCACCGAAGATACCTCGACCCATGCCAGCTGCTTTACGCCGGGAACCGCATTCAGGACAACCTTCACCTCGTTACGGACAAAAGAGGAATCCCTGCAGCGAGGCGGTTTTCGGACAAGTTCTTCTACAGTTTCACCCACGGCGACAACGGATTTCGCCTTAGCCCACTCCAAGGCCCGCAAGCGATTGAACCCATCCAGGAAGCGTCCAAACACGAGTATGCCCGCCGAAAGTACGGCAAGGGCGATACCGACTTCCATCAAGGTAAAGCCTCTTTTCATTTCAAGCTCCATTCAAAAGGTTGCAACTGGCCTGAAATGAACGCGGGTATCAGCATCGAATCAAGCCCCAGGTTTCCGCTTTCGAGCGACATCGCAAACGAAGGGTACCGACGACGCACCTTTCGCGCCCCGTTCGGGAACAGCACCTCTCGGCGCGCCACGACAACACCCGAGAACTCAAGCCCCTGCGAAATTTCGATGCGGTCTTCGCTAAAAGCCTCTAGCCAGCGCGCACGGACATTTCCGCGTAAAGTAATCGGTCCTCGCGCATATACCCGCAACGTATCAAAGTTTACATTCCCCCGCACTTCCGCGGAACCATCGACCCTAAAGCGCCCCGATGAAGTCATTCCATCCAAATTCAGAGTCAAGTCGCCTTCCTGCACCCAAAGCGACATGGGCTGCATCCGCCCCAAAAAGCGACGGTTTCCCGACTTGACTTTCAGGGCGAGCGGCGGCTTCGCCATCGAGATTTCGCGGATCAGTTCCTGGCGAAACCCCTCGTATATTTCCCTGCGGCGTTCATAGGAATTCAGCAAGGAGCAAGCACAATCGCAGGGAACGCCCGCCAAGATTCGAATCCGCTTGTCGGCGCCACCCGAATTCGCAGATGACATAGGCGCCGACAAGACCGCCCAGGGGCCAAGACGCCCCCGATCTACTTTAGGGAGCGCCCTGTTCCATGGCGGGAGCTCAAAGAAATCCGCCGGCAACCCCGACAGGTTCGCAATCAGCGCCGATTCCGCATCGTAAATCCGCTGCTGTTTTTGCAACTGCCGAAGAGCACCACGCCGCACCCCTCCCGGCATCTGCAAAAGGGACGTCAGCAGGAGTGTTACCGCAAGGAGAATCCCCAGCACGAGCGGCAAAACTGCCCCCCGACGCCCCGCCACATAGCCACGCAAACAGTTACCCATCGCCGACTCCACGCACGACCACCGAATCGCCACAGACAAGACGAACGCCGGCACGGCCGATGTTTTCCACGGCAAAATCACCGAGAGAATCTCCCAGCGAAACGACACGAGATTCCGTCGCCACAGTAAACATCGCCAACTTTTCGCCAACCACCCCGTTCAAGCGGAATCCAGGCAACGAGCATTTTTTTCCAGCGACAGCCGATTCCACGCCAAATGCTTTTTCGACACTGCCCTTTTCTATCGGTTCCATTGATTTTGGCATCTCGGGAGTCGACAGCAGTTCCACCGGGGCGGCCTCGACACAGTTTTCACACGACAAGGAATCCGTTCCGCTGTACACCACCCCAAATTCATACAACAACGCCAAGCATAGGAGCGATACCGTTCCGAGCATTTTCCAGGGAATCTCCAAACAGAAATTTCGACGAATGCCTTGCAAATTCACCTCATTCCAGAGAAAACTCTGCGCCGACTTCTTGAAATTTCGCCTTTCAAATCGGGGCGGCAACTCAATTTCAGCAAAACGCCCTACCCGCGAAAAAAGCACATCCGTCTTCAGAAAACAACGGAACCGACACAAGTACGCCTCCAGGGAAGTCCCTTCTCTACCAATGCCGCTTTCCTCGGACCAATACGCCAATTTTCCCTCGAAAAACACCTGCGAATAGAGGACGCCATCCACCAACGCATAGCACCAGAAATGACCGTCATCGTCTTCCGTCGTATTCCGACAAACAAATTCTTCCGCTGCGGAATACAGTGCGATTTGACGCGGCAAAAGACGCCACCGCTTCGAAAAAATCCAAAAGCGATCCGGAAACTTCCTGTTTTTTGAAGCCCCCTTCGCTATCGTTTCTACATTTTCCGCAGCCCTCACCACAACAAGGCACCGCGAAACGGATTGATGCGATTCAACAAAAGAGACTAGCGGCAAGACGGCGAAGTTCCCCCCTTTTGATTTCAAATGCCAACTGGTTTCGGGAAACTCCCGCGCAAACGCAATTTCCGCATCCTGCGACGAAACGCACTCGCCATATTCCGCCGGGCAATCCCATGTAAAAATTCTTGCTTCTACTGGATGCACTCGCAACATCATTGCCCCTCCTTTTCTACATGCGGCGTAATGAATATCGCCAATTCATTTTCTTCTTCCTGTTCCGAAGTGTAACTGAACAATCGTCCAAGCAACGGGATACTTCCTAGGAACGGCACCGCCGAACGCACCTCGGACTTGCTCTTGCGAATAAGGCCTCCCAGACAAAGCGTTTCACCGTTTTCCAGCACCACGACCGTCTTCAGGTTCCGCGTACTGATGTCCCGGGGGCCGTCACCGGAGCTGCGGCCCGCCGTCTTGATTTCAGGCGACACTTCCAGAGTGATGCGTCCATCTTGCGTCACTGACGGCGTGAGTTCCAGCGAGATGCCGTCGTTGAACGAACGGTAATCCGTAATCGGGTAACCATCGGCAGAAACCTGGCTGACCAGATAGTAGACAGTATTCGTCACATTGAGTTCCGCCTTGTTGCCGTTGAGAGTCGTAAGGCGAGGACGTGCCAAGACCTCGGCTACATTATTTTCTTCCATCGAGGCAAGTTCCATTTCGAACCGATCGGGCAGCAAGCCGATTTTCCCGAACGCTCCCGACACGGAGAAATCCTTACTCATAAAATCAAGATAACCGCGCGCCCCGATATCCCGCTCGGACGTTTTCCGCGTCGCGCCACTATGAAGACCGATTTCGAAACCGCGCCCCCGTTTGAATTCCACCACGATACACGAAAGAGTCACCTGCATCGCGGGGAGGTCCACCTGTTTCAGCAAATCGACCGCCATCTGAATTTCGGAAAGCGAACCCGCCAAAAGCAGGGCGTTCTGTTCCTTGACTTCCGTCGAGACGAAATTCGCACTCGGCGAGACCTTCCCCAGATGAGCCAGCGCACGCTCCGAGTGGATATGGCGCAACGGATAAAGGCACGTCGTAGAAAGGGCGTTGCGCATTCCCCCTTCGGACACATACAAAGTATTGCCATCAAGTACATAGCTGTAGCGACGCCCCCTGAAAAGCGACTCCACCAAATTATCGAGAGTCGCCGAGTCAAACTTGAGGCGAACCGTTTCGTGAACGTCCCCGTAGACCGCCAAGTTGAGCCCCGAAAGATCCGCCAGTTCGTCAAGCACCTGCAAGAGTTCTCCTTCTGCGATTTCCGCCGAATACAAGTCGCCGTCGCGTTCCAGGCGAATGTTACCTGACGAAGTTCCGCCACGGTCATTCGCCCCGGCTTTCGCGCTCTGACGGCGCTTTTCTCCGATGCGTAGGCATTTTCCTTCGCGCCACACGCGAAAGCCGTGCGCCCCCATCAGGGCGCGGAACGCCTCTTCCGCAGGCATTCCCCTGAGAGTTCCAGTAATGCGCCCTTCAAGCCCCGGCGATGCCAAAATGTTCAGCCCCGAATTCAGCGCAAACTCACGCACGAAGTCATTCACCTCCTGCCCCTTGACCGAAAGCGTCACCAGCGAATCCTGCATACGGAATTCCGACTCGCCGCGCGCCCGTGCCCGCCGCACATGGAAAACAGAGCCTTCCTGCACAACCTCCAGGCCGTGTGCCGAACAAAGGGCCGTAAGTCCCTCCATGACGCCCACCCCGTCCAAATGGAATGTCACCCTGAAATTGAGCGAATCATCCACCAGCACCGGCGTATCGTAAGCGCGCGACATCGCCCGTATGACATCCGCCAAGGGCGTATCAACAAAATCAAGAGTCGCCCCCCTCAAGGACGAAAGCGGGAGCAACAAGTAAACGAAAATTTTAAGGAATCCCAAAGATTTGGACAAATGTCTCTCGGGATAGGCAATGACCCTGCCGCGGGATATACCAATAACCGCCACTTTGGCGGATAGTTCTAATATACAAAAATTTCTCGGTCAAGGCAAACGAGCTTTTTTCACGGAAAAAAAACATTAATCAGGCTTCCAAATCCATCAAGTCAAAATACATTAGCCGCGTATGCGGATCATCATCTTCTGAATTCATAAACCGAAATCCATTTTTTTGATAAAAAGGGACTGCTTTCAAATAGGCATCTACCGTCAAGAAACGGCACCCCGCCTTATTCTCGAAAAAGAACATTGATTTAATGTAATCCAAAACAGTCGTTCCGATTTGATGGCCTTTAGCTCGTTCATCAACACCCAAGCGACACAATTTAATCGCAGGGTAACTTTTCAGACGTTTTTCGTTCGGAAAACCTTGTTTCTTGCGAAAGCGGTTGAATTCCGTTTTATCCTTAAAATCAGTTACAGCCACTTTATCATTCGCCAAGCTACAATAGGCAAGCAATTGTCCAGAATCCGCATCTGAACAAGCATAACTTACTGACAGCCTATACTTATCAAAAAGTGTAGCTCTATTCAATATAAAATCATTTAAATCTTTGTCACCACAATCAAATTCTTTTATAGAATAAGTTGATCGCAACCGAATAAACTACCCTGCACTGAAAGTGCAGGGTTTTGTATGTCGTATGCGGATGGG
>NZ_CAMGVQ010000025.1:0-49872 GCF_946062555.1 uncultured Fibrobacter sp. | reverse complement strand
ACTGAAAGTCGCTGCACTGAAAGTGCAGGGTTTTAACCATTTTTTGGACAATAAACCCAGAAAGACCCTATTTTAAAGATTTGCGGCATTGTTGAACCCACCTTTCTGAGAAAATTCCATTATCAAATGAGCCGTAGATTCAATCACCTTCTTATAGTGATTGATTTCCTCATCTGAAAAACCGAATATATCTTCCCATGTATAGGAGGGTAAACAGCATGTCGCCCGATGGAAGCCGTCCTTTGCGTCGGGTTTTTCGATGTACACCTTAACGCGGCCATCCTTGCCCATTTCGGAATGGACAATTTCCGCGTTGTCGTCAAGTGTCATAAAGGGGTACATCATATTGCTTAATGGCAATATAACATTTTCAGGCCTTGTTTGGCTAGTATTCATCTTTCCTCCCTCCGCCTACATGCATAAAAAGGCGGGGCTTTGCTTGTTTTACACCGTGCGCGAAAAAACAACTTTCTACACATTTGTGCACTAAATATAAATTACTAGACGGCGGTTGTCAAGAGGGTTTGATAATCAATGACTGCATAAGCGATCAGATTTCAGAAAAAAGCAAACACTACCAAGAACTTCATCTTCGGCAAGTTTCACGAATCCAACCCACATAAAAAAACTATATTATCCATGCTTGTCCGCGAGGTTTTCCTTGCAAAAGCACTCGGCAGTTGTTGGTAGCTTCTGCCGAGTTTTTTATTTCTGAATATCCGGGTCTATCGGGGACCATTCCTCTAGACCATAGATAAACGCCAACTTCTTAGAATTTGATTCGAAAGCAAATATTCTTGTTTCGTCAGGCGAAACGCGATAGAAATACTTGCGAGGATATTTTTCATAGAACTCCCGAAGAGTCATCTTATACCCCTGCTCGTAATTTTTATCCGTCAAAACAAGAAGTTCATTGTCGCTATAGGAATAAAATTCCGCCCATGAATCCGTTTCAAGGTTTAGGTCGTTTTCTTTGATGCGGATCGGCTTGTAAATTCTCAATACAACACCCTTTTTCAAAGAACACTCCATCATTCGCTTACAACGAGGACAGAACCAGTAGTCGCATTCTGCTTCCCTATCCGTATAAAAATCCCAGTAAAGTAATTGCGGATTCTCCTGAATAGCCTCTAAGATTTCCTTCTTGGAAAAGATGTAATAAACATCAGTTTCGTAGTCGGTAGAATTGGAAAGAGAATTTCCGCATTTGCATTTTAATCGAGCCATCTTGAGCCTCCTAATTCATCTTTACACAAGTTTTATCTTTAAACCAAACTTCTATCGGACCTTTAATCCAACCTTTTCGCCTAGCCTCGTCAATTCCTTTCTGAATAAACGATATTCTATCTTGTGATTGGTTGTGGTTTGCGTCATACAGCGCAATCGTACCGCCACCTTCACCGGCCAACTGTTCAAACCCATTTCGAATATTTTCGGCAATTCGGCTAGAGTTCGGACTAATGACTTGTTTCACTTCGATATTCTTCACAAAATTTACATCATCACTCGTTTTGATGGTCAAATCAAAACGCTTTACACCGTCAATTTCACGTCGGAATACAGATTCATACCCCAAATCCATATATCGCTCCGCTACAAATATTGAGCCTTTATCCTTAACCTTCCTTCCACCGGAATCTCTGTAAGATAGTTGATGTTGCGTATAGCCGCCGCGACCTCTACCCATGGTTGCCACCCCATCTTGTTCCGGCAAAAGTCGGGACTGTCTCAATAGGCATCGGGAACTTGTCTTTCCATTTTTCAGGAAAAAGACCGACTACATACAACTTTGTCGGATATTTCTGTCTACAAAGTTCATGCAAACCATTCAAAAGAGACTGCTTACACACACCATTTTGCAAGCATCCTTGCGTCGTGATAGAAAGGACGCTGTTTTCGGGAATTCCTGCAAATGCGAAGTCCAAACTTTTTTCATCGCTAAACCCGACATTCGGAATAATAGTCTTACCCATTCTTTGCAAGCGTGCCCCAATGGCCTTATTCCTGAACGAATTCCATTGTTGTAGCACAGTAGGCATTCCCAGATAAAGGCTAAAGTCCGGCGAGAAACCTCCCTCGCAGTCCATTAACATCGGAACATACGTTACGAAGTTATTCCATATACGCTCAAATTGATAATCGTCGATGTAGAAATGGAACCACAGTTCCTTCCTATTCTTCGTTGAGCCAAGGCAATTGAATGGAATCGGATTTCTAACGTCAGCCTTCGCGACCCGTTTCATAACAGGCATCCCATATTTGGGATCCAAAGGCAAACCTTCTAGTATTTTTTGCTTCAGGACATCATGGTCCCGCCATTTGTCGAACTTCATATAAGTTCCTTTGCACAACTGTGCTGTTACAATCTTGCAAAGGAACTGCTTGTCCACGCGGTTTTCTTGCAAGGTTTGGTTTGTACTTTTGCCCTTCCGCACGTTGGTAGCGAACGGAAGAACGTTCTTTTTGAAATTTCAATTCTTCTATATCGGCGTTTAGCCCATCTCTTTTGAGACTTAAAATCTTCTGCTCGTAATCCGTATAGGTTCCATTGAACCGGTCAAGCCATTTCCAATAGTTATCCAAAGCATATTTTGCAGCTTCGCGACTCAAACCAAAAGCTTTTTGAATTGTTTCTGTCGTTACAATCGGGAGCAAGTGAATGAGCGGCATCGGAGCCTTGGCGTACTTCGCAAAAAACTTCGCTTCGGCTTCTTTCACATCATCTGATTTGTCTGGCGTTGTATTATGATCCATTACAAAATGGCCAATTTCGTGAAGTATTGATGAATCTTGGCGTTCACTCATCCTTTCGTCATTGAGGAATACATAAGCATACGCATAATTCTTTTCGCACAAAAAACCATCTCGGCTAGTTCGCATCGCAGCCATATATGCATCACATCCAAGCGTGCTATAGGGAACAACATTCAGATTCATCCGGCGAGCAAACTCATTAACATCAAGAGGATAAGACATATCACATTCGCACAGATAGTGTGCAACTTCTCCTTTGATTTCTTCATATGTCTCATCATCCAAATACATTCTAGATTTTTCCGTCTTTCAAAAGGACTCTAACCAGTTTCAATCTTTCTTCAGCACTCAACTGTTCAACTCCACGAGCAACAATTCTATACATATCCTCAAAATCAGGAACTTTATCCGGCCCCATCAATTCATCCACCGACACATCCAGAGTCTCAGCAAGCTTGAGAACTACAGAAGAGCGGGGAACGCGATCCCCCTTTATATAGTGAGACACCGCAGCCTCCGTCACACCAGCCTGAGCAGCAAGTTCTTTCTGAGTCATGCCAGAATTTGAAAGAAGGCGCTGTAATCTCGCATTAAAAGGCTCTGCCATAATGTATCTCCCGTTTTTCATCAATATATAACAAAATTATCACTTTGTCAAGTATTTTTATATTTTTTCAAAAAAAAACACAATATATTGTATCTAAAGCCTTAAAAATTAACCAAGTTAACTTTTGGGTTAATTTTACAACGCAAAGGGTCGCCCCTCCCCTACACCGCCTCCATGGCTTTCAACAAATCCTCATAACTGGCGACCTTGTGGTACTTTACGTCTTCGGTCGAGATTTCGTTGAAAAGGCGTTCGGCGCAGTGAATCTTGGCATCTTCGATGGCCTTGAGCTGCATGGAATCCATGCTGCCCTTGGTTTCGGCGACAAAGAAGATGTGCTTCACGGAATCCTTCTTGAAGGCGATTGCCCAGTCGGGCGAGTAGTTGCCCACCGGAGTCGGAATCTGGAATGCCTTCGGGAGTTTTGCATACACGGCCACTTCGTCGGCAGACTCAAGCTGCTTTGCGAAACGTGCTTCTACGCTATCTTCGGGCTTTTTAGCATAGCCGTCAGTAAAAATGTAGTCGGTGATATGCTTTTCCGTCAGGAACGCCTTGTCTAGCGTAGCATGTTTTTCGGCGGTAAAGATATCGCTATCGTATGTTCCGTCAATCACAGAATAACCGATGTGTTCCACAATCATGGTCGCTTTCTGTTCCTTAATGAGCTTCACCACGTTCTTGATGTACTCTTCAGGATTGTTGCGGAACATGAACAACTTGCCTTCCGTCTTTTTCAAAATTTCAACAACCGTCTTGCGGGTAAGTTTCGCGCCTTCGGCTATTTCACCCACCAAGTCATATTTTACCGTCGACGAAGATACTGTAGAAGCCTTCTTGCGGACAGTCTTTGTCGCACCGAACGCATCAACTCCGGTCTGGTCGGCTTCGGTAATCACGTATGTCAGCTCGTTCACCATCAAATTGTCATTGATGCTCTTGGCTGCCTTTTCCACAAGTTCTGCGCTGTCATAATCGACGGTATAGACATACTTGTGGTTCAGGCGTTTCCACAAATCCTGAAATTCCTGCTTGTAGTAGTTTGCATTCAAAACGCTTGCCGGAACCTCGGTTGCGTTTCCATCTTCGACCATCGTTTCGAGCGCAAGTTCCGTATCGAATGTCGCCTGCACAAGTCTATGGATACTTGTTTCCATTCCGGCCAGTTTACCACCCATCGCAGCAAGCGTTCCGGCATCCTTGTGCATCTTGTATCTTTCGGTGACGCGGCCCTTTTCATCGACATAATCGTTGCTGTAAAGATATGCAAATACAAGGCTTGCTTCGGCATCGGTCAGCGTATGCTTTTCACCACCGACCATTTCAATCGATTTGCCGAAGAAGTAATCCTTGTTGGCTAGCGTCGGCCTATCGCGAAGCGCTTCCCTGATTTCGGACTGCAAACCACTTACAAATGCGGCATAATCTTCGTTAGCAATGACGGTAAGCTTGTTCAGATTATGGATGTTATCACCCAGAACTTCCAAATCCTGGCGGTCGCCATCCTGATTCACGCAAAGGCGTAGCCCACGCCCCACCTCTTGCCGGCGGCGGACATTGGAACTGGCGTGGCGAAGCGTGCAAATCTGGAACACGTTCGGATTGTCCCAACCTTCCTGCAGTGCGGAATGGCTAAAGATGAATCGCACGGGACTCTTGAAACTGAGCAGGAGTTCCTTATTCTTTAGAATAAGGTCATACGCGGAAACATCATCACTCATTCCGTCCAGTTTCTTTTCGGCCTTGCTATCGCAGGCGTGGCCTTTC
This sequence comes from uncultured Fibrobacter sp., assembly GCF_946062555.1. Classification (GTDB taxonomy): domain Bacteria; phylum Fibrobacterota; class Fibrobacteria; order Fibrobacterales; family Fibrobacteraceae; genus Fibrobacter. Next base: position 44,744 of record NZ_CAMGVQ010000025.1, on the reverse strand, counting down.
TTGTCGATAGAGAAATATCCCTTATGCGTATCTTCGGCAGTAATCCCTTTTAGATACTTTTGATAATCGTCATCGAAAAAGGTCAGCTTTTCTGAAACGATATTGTTGTATTCTTCTTCGAACGTTTTCCAGAGGAAACCCTTGACCTCGTCATCGCCTTCATAGCTCTTGTAATTTGCGACTTCATCAATGAAAAACAGCGAAAGGCACTTGATTCCTTTCTTGAAGAGTTCTTCTTCTTTTTTGAAGTGGGCTTCGATGGTTTCGCGGATTTGCAGACGCTGCATCGTCTTTGCGTCCGTATCGTTTACGACTTGGCCCTTGTAAATTACTTTACCGTTAGTAAATACAACCTGGTTTGCGAGCGGATCAATTTCCGCAATGGTGAAGCCGTCATACGCATTGGTCCCGCTAGCAACAGAAAGCTTATCGCCATATTCAAACTTGCGATATTCCCGGCTGATTCCCGTACCCTTCTTGACTTCAAGTTGAATTTTTGCAACAGGAGCCTTTTTCGGATCTAGGATAATATCGTCTAGATACAGGTATGCAGCCGTTCCCGCCAAGTTTTTTGCAGTAAGCGTCTTGACCTGAATTTTCTTCACGAGTTTTTGGCGGTAGGCGTCAAGAGCATCCAAGGCATAGATGAGATTGTGCTGGATCTTATGCGTTGCGGAGTAGTTCAAGATGAACAGCGGCTTGAACGCCTGCATGGTCTTCTGGGTGACAGTTCCTTCAAGTTTCTGAGGTTCATCCAGAATGACAATCGGATGGTTTGCCGCCAGCACATCAATGGGCCTACGGCTCCCGAATTCATCGCGCCTGTCAAAAATTTTCCTGTTCGCTTCGGGAATTTTCTTGCCTTCGGCAATTTTCTTCTTGTAATCTTCTTCGTTGAACGAAGATGCAAACGCTTGGGCGTTGATAATCATTACATTAATGCCGGCATCACTCGAATAGGAATCAATCTGCTGCAAATGGTCACTATTGTAGATGAAATAGCGGGCCTTTTTGCCGTAATATTCCATAAAGTGGTCTTCAAGCGTCTGGAAACTCTTATAGACACCTTCGCGGATGGCCTTACTCGGGACAATGACCACGAACTTGCTCCAGCCATAACGCTTGTTGAGTTCGAACATGGTCTTGAGATACACGTAAGTCTTGCCTGTACCCGTTTCCATTTCGATATCGAGGCGGCAAGCTTCCACGCCGGACTTTACCACGCTTGCAGAGCGCTTGATGTCGCAGATATCCTGCGACTTGTGGATGTTTGCGAGCAGTTCGCTTTCGGAAAGTTCGATATCGTGGTTACGGAAGCCTGCTTCATCCTGATCGAATACGTTTACTTGACCTTTGCGCTTGCCCAAGTCACGGCGATAAACGGTATTGTCGTAGCAAGGCTGCCCCGCAAAAACGTTTACGGCATTTTCGACAGCATCGGTCTGGTATTGCTGAATCTTGAACTTGAATTTCATGCAGCCCTCGCCTTAAATGACCTTGCGTTTGGTGGTAGGGCTGTAGTGGACAAAGAGCTGTTCGAAGTTGTCAAGAACCTTGTCACTTTCGAGACCGAGACCCCGCATATAGAAGTAGTAGGGTTTGTCGCTATCGGGAACATCGATGACAGACTTGATGAGTTTTTCGGTGATTCCTTCGTCAAAACAGGCGACGAGATAGTTGCCGTTTACGAAATAGACGGTCTTTCCCTCGATGGTGCGTTCTTCAATCTTGCTGGACAGCGGCAGGTTGCATTCGGGCATAACCTGGAAAAGCAAGTCGAGCGGAGTGCGGTCTTCCTTGACATTGTTTGCGTCAAAAATGTCTGCGGAATCTGTTTCTGCAGGGCTGTAATACACATCCTTCATGTTGCTTTTAGCAAGTTTTAAAACACGGAATCCAATATCAAGGTCTTTTGCCTTTTCGCCAAATTCTTCCTTGATTTTCTTACCAGCACGGCGAATGCGTTCCTTGCCGATTTCACAGATGTTCTTGTAGCCAGCCTTATTGGCTTCGGAATCTTCTGCAGTCGCTTCAGGAAGCTGAACGCAGATGAATTTACGTTTGCCACCATCAAACATATTTTGAGTCAATACTGCGTTTGCCGTTGTCGCCGATCCAGAAAAGAAATCAAGAATCAATGAATCCGTACTTGATGCGATTTCAATCATTCGCTTTATATATGGAGTCGGCTTCGGCGTATCAAATACAATTTCATCAAACAATCGCTTGATTTCGTCAGATGCATTAGCCGCATTCGAAACATCATCCCAAAGTGTTTCAGGTATTTTTCCTTTATTTTCATAAATAAACATTTTTCGATAAATGTTATCTCCTCGAATAATCAACTTATCATCGTCATCAAGTTTTTTTAGATTATCCTTACTAAAAAGCCATAACCGTTCTTTAAAATATGTTCCATCCTTTGTCGTAAAATCATATTTTACACCACCTTGAGTTCCTCTTGCCCAGCATCCAAGCATACGATAATTTCCACGCGGGTCATTATCAGGATTTTTATATGCACTTTTCGTTTCTTCGTCTAATTCAAGATAACCCGTATTAAATTTTTCCTTATTCTTTGCAAACAACAAACAATATTCATGAGCCTTACTAAACCATCTTGCACTATTATCTCTTCCTCGTTTACGTTTCCAAATAATATCAGCAACAAAATTTTGTTCTCCAAATATTTCATCACATATTTTCTTCAAGTTTTCTACTTCATTATCATCAATGCTGATAAATATCACACCGTCATCACTTAGCAAATTCCTTGCAATTTTCAAGCGCGGATACATCATGTTCAGCCAATCGGTATGGAAGCGTCCGTTGCTTTCGGTATTCTTCTCGAAGTTCTGCAAAAGCATGTTTCCGTCTTCGTCATACATTCCGCTCTTGGACTGAAATGATTCCGTATCTTCCTTGAAGTCATCATTATACACGAAGTCGTTGCCCGTATTGTAAGGCGGGTCAATGTAAATCATCTTGACCTTTCCCAAGTAATTTTCCTGGAGTAGCTTGAGAACTTCCAGGTTGTCACCTTCAATGTAAAGGTTTTCCGTATTGTCGAAATCTACAGATTCCGCTTTGCAGGGGCGCAGCGTCATGTTGGTGGAGGCATTCGCATTGTGGATAGCCTCGCGCTTGCCGGGCCAAGTAAACTGGTAGCGTTCTTCGCCTTCGCCAATGGTGGCGTGGCTCAGGTTTTCCTGCAATTTTTCAAAGTCAATGGCGGCCTTGACATTGCCATTTTCGTCAACAGTCTCGGTGACGCATTCCGGGAAAAGGTTCCCGATTTTCTTGATGTTTTCGTTCACCATATCAAGGCTGTGCATGTTCGCTTTTTCCATTTTGGTACTCCGTAAGTTGAGATTCCAAGTCTCGTTTGCGGTTAAAAAATTCCAGTTTGCGGGCGGGTTGGTTTTCGGAGCGAGCCTTCTTTTCAAGGTTCGCAATTTCCTTCTGCAACTTGGCGATATGTTCCTGAATATCCAAGTTTTCGGAAACACTCAAGGCATCCTTCCAAGGGGTGCCCGCCACCTGTTTCACAATTCCGTTCCAAACATCATCCAAGTTGAGGCCGCTAAAGCTGAAGCGGAATTCCTCAGCCAGCAGCCACTCCAACGATACCACGACATGTTCATCATACTTCAGTGCAAAACGAACCACATCGCCATAACTCAAAGCGAGAAGGATGTTCTTTTGTCCAATGCGGTGCAGCAGGGTCTCCACATTCTTCGGGTTAAACTGTTTTCGCTTCATCGTAACCCGAGCCACATAAAAGCCCTTTACGCGGGCGCCTGCTGCTACGGGCATTCTTTGGGGGCCGACCACATTCGTGATTGCCACTTGCGTTACATCTTCGTTAAAAGCAGTCTTCTGCGTCGTTGTCATCGCAGAAAACGCTCCGACTCGCCCAAAGAACGTTTCCTTCGGGATGATTTTCTTCTCTTCGGTGCTTTTCGGCAGTCCAAACATCTTTACTGCCCTCAACGAACCACCAAGAAACAAATCAATTCGAAATCATCTAGTCCCTTCACAGACTCCTTACCGAAATCCACAAAGTCGCCATTCAAGAAACTTTCGACATCGCTTTCGTCTTTCTTGCGGACTATAGAATCAATCGCCTTTCCTAGACTTTCCGAAACTTTACCCATGTCGCGACCATCGCGGGTTTCCGCATTGAACTCATCGCTAAGAACCTTATCGGGCGAAGATTTTCCCTTTGCCAGCAGGCGCATGATGTCAAGGATATCCTTGGGCTGCAAGTGATTCGCGACAATTTCGCCGTCACTCCCGACATACACCATGTAGAAGGGGTGCAGGCGGTTCTTGCTTCTAATCGTCTCGTCGCTCTTGACGTTTTTCAGCACGAATATCACGCCAGGTTTTTCGCCCTTTACGACCGCATAGATTCCAAACGGCACATGGTCCATATCCGTCTTTTGCTTTATATAGGCAAGCAAGTCCATGCGGAACTCGTTCAGGCCCAAATCCATAATGGAAACGCCCGAATCCATGTCTTCCAAGTCAACGACTTTTTCCTGCAATTTCTTGAGCTGGTTCCTGCGATATTCCAGGTCGCCCTTCTCGTCCTGGTTTATCAAGTCGTCGTCACCCGTTGCCGTCATTACCGATATGCGCATACGGGTTTCGACGCGTTCTTTAAGGTTGATGTATTCGTCCAAGTCCAAATCGGGCCAGAAATTCACCAGTTGAATTACCTTGTTCTGGCTACCGATACGGTCTATTCGTCCAAAACGCTGAACAATGCGTACGGGGTTCCAGTGAATATCGTAATTGACACAGAAATCACAATCCTGCAAGTTCTGGCCTTCACTTATACAGTCCGTCGCTATCAAGATATCGATATTCGCGTTGTCATTCGGGTAAAGGACGTCTCGATCCTTGGACTTTGGCGAAAATGCGGCTAGCACATGGCTGATGTTCGTCTTGAAATTCGGGATTGTCGTTCGACCATTGATATCGCCCGTCACGAGAGCCACTTCTACACCAAGTTCCTTTTTCAGCAATTCCGACAGGTTGGCGTAAAGATATTCCGCCGTATCGGAGAACGCCGTAAACACAAGGACCTTCTTGTTGCCGGGATTAATCGGGGAGGCAATCTTTTCGCGGATAATGCGTTTCAGTTCGTTCAGCTTGAAATCGTATTCCGGCGTCACACTCTGCACCATCTTGACAAGTTGTTCAAACGTCCTAATATCGCTATCAATTTCGTTTTTCCACGTTATGTAATCTATATCGCGCAAGTCAACGGAAGCCTTCTTGCCCACCGTAAAGAAATCGGTATTCTGATCATCTTCGTCAAGAGAGAGCGGGTTTGCTTCTAGGGTGACCGAAGCGATTGAGCCTTTACGCTTGCTGAAATTTTCGATAATTTCAGAAGTTCTCTTCAGGTAATCGCAAATTTCCTGAACCGTCATCAAGAAGGAATGTACCGAACTTTCCATGCGTTTCAGCAGGTTGGTCGCCATGATTCGCTGAATGCCAAGTTCACGCCCCTTACGGAATTTTTCGGTATCGCGCTCATTCAAGTACTTCGGAAGTTCACTGTCCAAAACATGATTGAGCGGCGTATAGATGGTAAGTTTGAGTACCTGCAACAACTCAAAGATTTCGTGATAGTTGATGCCACCAGTAAGATCTGTCAACTTCGGGCGTAGCGATATGGGTTTGTTCCGTTCAGGGAACGCGCCTATTTCCTTCATGTCGTAATAGGTCTGAATCTGCTTGCGGGAACGCGCAATCGTTACGCTGTCCAGCACCTCAAAAAAATCAAAATCCAATCGAGAAAGCAGATTTGCCGTTGTCCGTTCACTTTCGGGGAACTTGCACCATGCATTATAGACCTTTTGCGCCTGCTTGAAGATATCGTCGATATCCGCCCTTGTCGAAAGCTTGCCGTTGAACTCGTCAGGATTATCGCAGTATGCGAGCGCCAGTTGGTTGCGCAAGTCGTAGAAGCGGTTGTTCACGGGAGTTGCCGAAAGCATCAGCACCTTAGTTTTCTTGTTCGGCTTGATGATACGGTTCATGAGCCGCATGTAGCGGTTTTCTTTTTCGCCACCATGGCTGTTGGTACCGTTGCCGTTCCTGAAATTGTGGCTTTCGTCAATCACGACCAGATCGTAGTTACCCCAGTTGATACTGTTTATCGAAAGGCCTGTTGCAATCTTACCGTTGTCTCGCGAAAGATCCGTATGGTAGGCGACATCGTAACGCAGGCGGTCTAATGCCAACGGATTGTTCACCTGGTTTCCGCGATAGGTCATCCAGTTCTCGGATAATTTTTTGGGGCAAAGGACCAGAACATCCTTATTGCGCCCCTCATAATACTTGATGACGGCAAGTGCAGTGAACGTTTTACCGAGACCAACACTATCGGCCAAGATACACCCGTTGTACTGTTCCAGTTTATGGATTATGGCGACTGCGGCATCTTTCTGGAAATTGTAGAGTTTGTTCCAGACGGCAGTTTCCTTGAACCCAGTCGCTTCGTTCGGCAATACGTCTTCCGAAACATCTTCCAGAAATTCGCTGAAGATGTTGTAAAGCGTCATAAAGTAGATGAGTTCCGGAGAGTTTTCCTGATAGACCGTCGTAATCATCTTGATGACATTCTCGGTAACGTCGTTCAGTTTAGATTCGTCATACCAGACCGCATTGAACATTTCTAGGAACTTCGCGCTTTCCGGAGTTTCAAAACGCGCTACCATGTTCATCAAATTGTTGCCGCGCTTTACGCCCAAATCTACCGTCGTGAAAGAATTGACAGGAGAATAAGTGTAGGTGTTGTCGCTGTTTTTTACCGACAAGAAATTGTTCATGCCCTCGCGCGTGGCGTTCGACTTGAACTTTACCTTGCGGCGAATCCATTCGGCACATTCGCGAGCCACGACACGCTGCTTGAGCTCGTTACGAAGCTTGATTTCGAATTCGGTGCCGTAAAGGGACTTTTCGCGCTCTAGCCGCTGGATGTAGAATTCCTTGCGTTCCTTTTCGGAATTTTCCGCAACAAACGTAGGGGACGTGAAAATAAAACGAAGTTCCTCGCAACTTTCCAACTGCTTGCGAAGTTCGTTGAAGGCGTAGATGGAAAAAAAGGCCGCAGCAATCGAAACACGACTGCCACGACGGATTTTATCGAGAAGGTCGTCCTTGACCGTCTTGGCTACATTATCAAATAATTCCATCTACCAAATCGCCTTGCGACTACGGCAAAGACCGCAACCGCGGGTTGCGCTCTTGCTCTGTAGCAATACGATTGCACAATTCTATATAAGGAATAAAAAAGCGAGGAATCGTCTTGCTTGTCGCAACCTAGGTTCGCCAAAACCTATCTGATGACAAACGGAAGACGACCCGCGCACAAAGTGCGCGAGCCTCAACCCTGTTCCCATCAGATTTGAAATTTGGCGATTTCGGTTGCAGGAACAAGAGCTTGAAAACTCTATGCGCCCCAAACCGTGAGGAATGGGGCTATGTCAGTGGGAAATATATATAAATATGCGAGAGATGGATTGCCACGGGTTCTACGAACCCTCGCAATGACGTGTATCAAGCCCGGAATGACGTATGGAAAGGAGATCCCCACCTTGGTGGCCATGCGCACTAAGCACTAAAGTGCTAAGTGCTGTCCGCCCGCCGGAGTTTACCCCGGACCACGTTCCGGGGCGAGGATGACGAGAGAAATCGCGAGGACGACAAAAAAAGGACGGCAACCGCTATTTTTGAGGCTTTTTTTGACTCGCGGAATTGTCGTTACGAACACTGGAGGCGTCCGTAGCCGAGTTCTTCCGTTTTTCGTCTCTTAGATAGCGTAATTTTTGATAATGGACTTTTCGTTGTTCGTCTGTTAAAGATGAATCGCGCAAGATGGATCGTTCGCTTTGCGCATCCGCATAGCAGCAAGCAGACGAGTCCTTTTGATTCACGACAGGATGCACGGCGAGTGCAAGCAAGAAAGCCTCACTCAAGATCCATTTCGTCAATGAACATCTTGTAATCATCGAAAAGTTCCTCTTCAATGCTAGGACAACCATAATATATATTTTCTTCGTTTTCCATGTCATCCAAGTATTCGTCAAAATCTTCCACACGGTCCTTCATGAAGTCAAATCTGGAGTAGTCCGGATCATACTTGTAGTCGAGCCAAGCCTTTATCTTCATGGCAATATCGTTTCTGGACAGTTGCTGTTCCGATTGCCTAGCATGATTATACACCTTCTGACCGTAAATGTACGCAAGATTGTACAGGAGGCTATGGGCCAAGAAATGCTTGTATTCATGCCCCTTAACCATGGGTTTGAGATAGTAATAATTGAAAGGATCGAGATATTGCCTACTTCCCAGACCGGGATATGTCGTCAGCTGAACTAAAGAACTGTCTTTACCGTTATCAAGGACACTTTGTGCCAAATCATGCACATCAAGCATTTCCGCCGCAGGATTGACACTCCAGTTCCTCATTTCTCCTCCAAAAGGATGCGGAAGAGACCTAAACGCGGGAACTTCCGTAATCAGAGGTTTCAAATGCTTTATATGTAATTCCTACAACAGGCGCTTAGCGAGATAGCTCTCAATATCTTCGATTCGCTTTCTGCAAGCATAATTCCTTACGACTTCTTTAAGAAAGTTTGCATAATCAGCCATAACAGGCTCCTTTATCGGACCATTGTGAAACCTAACAGCAACAGGTCCATTGTTGCCGTTTGGGTGAATTGCCCTTATTCACGCGCATTTTTAGGAGTAAAAAAGCGTGGCATCGAATGCACTTACCGAAATGGAGGCTCTGGTAAACCTAATACACAATAAGCACAAACGGCCCACGCCCGAAAGGGTGTGAGTGTTCGTCTTACCCTCGTGTATTTTGAAAATTTACCAGATTTCCACTTCGAGAATGAGAGCTAACTCAACGTTAAACTCGCACCCCAAACCGCGAGGAATGGGGCTATGTCTGTGGGAAATATATATCGCGAGAGATGTATTGCCACGGGTTCTACGAACCCTCGCAATGACGTGTATCAAGCCCGGAATGACGTGCGAGGCAAGAGCAGTAGAACCGATTGCGAGTTCTACTGCCGAGCCGAAGCGGTCATGCGCTTGCGCAATGACGAAAAAAACGGTGACCCCGGCACAGTGGCCGGGGTGACAAATGGAGCGGGAATGACAGAAGCTCGGGGGTTTTAGGGGGCGGAGCCCCTTAGGCGACCTTTGGACACTTGGCCTTTAGGCCTTAGTGTACATGGCCACCTTTAGGTGGTGGGGTGCTGGAAGACTTGCCCTAGATCGGTCTGGATCCTTCGACTTCGCCCTACGGGCTCCGCTCAGGATGACACGCTCATGGCTCCAGGGGGACAACAGGGCAAGGCTGCAAGCAGGGGGAGACTTCCCCCGTCAAATCAATCAGTTATTCCTTTCGGGCATTATTTTTATAAATTCATACCTGCGGGGCTTGAATTTTGTTAGTTTTCGGGTATGGAACTTCGAGTTTTGCGGTATTTTCTGGAAGCGGCGCGGTTGGGAAATGTCTCGCGCGCGGCGGATAATCTTTGCGTGACGCAGCCGACGGTGAGTCGCCAGCTCAAGGAGTTGGAGGAGGAACTGGGCGAGAAGCTTTTCGAGCGCACGAATTACGCGATTCGGCTGACGCCTGCGGGGGAACTCTTGCGGGAGCGTGCGGAGGATATCCTTTCGATGGCGGACAGGACGGTGCAGGATTTCAAGTCGCTGAAGGAAGACGAGGTGGTGGGTGAAATCGCCATTGCCTGTGCGGAATCGCGGAACGTGAATTTTCTTTCGAAGTGCATCGCGATTCTCCGGGACGATTATCCGAAGATTAAGTACAACTTATATTCGGGCGATAGCGAGCGCGCCCTGGAAAAGCTGGACAAGGGCATTTTCGATTTCGCGGTGGTTGTAGATAACGTCGATTTGGAAAAGTACAATTGTCTTGCGGTGCGTTCGGTGGACCGCTGGGGCGTGGTGATGCGTCGCAACGACCCTTTGGCCAAGCGGGATTTTATTGAGCCGAAGGACTTGCTCGACAAGCCGCTGATGGCGTCGCGACAGGCGATGGTGGCGGATTTGCCGAAATGGTTCGGCGACGATATTTCGAAGCTGAACGTGATTGTGGGGCTCGACCTTTCATACAACGGTTCGGTGCTTGCCAAAGAGGGCACTGGCTACCTGCTCACTTTCGATGGTCTGGTGGATACGAGTCGCACTTCGCGTTTGTGCTTCAGACCGCTTATGCCAGAGCTCACCACCAATATGTACATCATTTGGCGGCGGGGCCAGCAGTTCACGCGGGCGGGCGAACTTTTCCTCGATACGCTCCGGCACGTGCTGGGGGAATAGAAGCGGACAAGCGCCCCATTTTTAAGGTTTAAAACGGTTGCACGCCTAAATCGGTGTCGCCGTCTTTTACTTTCGCAAGGATTTCGAGGCCTGTCAAGTCTTGCACCATGCGGATGTTGTCGTCTTCCATTTCTAGGTTGCCGCTAGAGCCGTAGCGGTTTACGATGAGCCCGCGAACATCGAGGCCGCGGCTACGGGCGTATTCTACGGTGAGCACGCAAGCGTTAATGGAGCCGAGGGCCGCTGTCGTAACAATAAGCAGCGGTAGGTTCAGCGTTTTCATGATATCGACGAGGAATATTTTTTTCGATGCTCCAGATGCGTTGCTAGATTCGTCGGCATCATAGCGGATGGGGCAAATGATTCCGCCGCTGCCTTCGGCGAAAATGAATTCGTGGCGAGTGTAGGCCGCTTCGAAATCGGCCTGGACTTTCGTAATTTCTACGGGGTTGCCTTCTTTGCGGGCGGCGAGATGCGGCGAGACGGCTTCTTTATAGACGTAGCTCACGAGCTGCTCTTGCGTATCGGGGAGGTTCGCGATGCGTTTCACGTAATCGGCGTCGCCTGCGACCCATTTACCGTCGCGAAGTTCTGCGCCGCTGAGGGCGGCCTTGTAATAGCCCGCATCGATGCCGGAATCGCGCCATTTCTTGACGAGAAGGGCGGTGATGAAGGTCTTGCCGACATCTGTTCCGGTAGCTGTGACGAAATAACCTTTGGACATAAAAAGTAAACAGTGGTTAGTGATTAGTGGTTAGGAATAGCAACGCTTCACAAGCAATCATTTATGATTTGAGCAATGGTTGTTGCAGCAATCTGAAGTTGTTCTTGCGTATGTGTGGCCATCAAGCTTGCGCGCAGGCGGGCCTGTCCCTTGGCGACGGTGGGGTAACGGATTGCAGGGATGAGTATTCCCGCATCTTGGAGAGCGGCGGATATTTTGAGTGCGCGGGCTTCGTCGCCGATGACAATCGGAACGATCGCCGACGGGGACTGCACGACGTTCACGCCTTCATGTAGCAAGGCATCGCAGAAAAATTTCACGTTTTCGCGCAAGTTCTGCACGCGTTCAGGGTGCGCATCAATGTAGCGCAAGTTATTGCAGGCGGCAGCGGCAACGGCAGGGGCCATCGCCGTCGTGAAGATAAAGCTGCGGGCCTTGTTGCGGAGGAAATCAATCAGTTGCTGCTTACCCGCCACGAAGCCGCCTTCGGCGGCGACGGCTTTGCTCAATGTGCCGACAGTTACATCAGCGTGAGCACAGCCGTAGTGTTCGGCAAGTCCGCGCCCGGTCTTGCCGAGCACGCCCGTGGCGTGCGCCTCGTCAATCATCAGGAGGCATTCGCTTTCGTGCGCAATCCGCAAAAGTTCCGGCAGGTTCGCAAGGTCGCCATCCATGCTGAAAACAGCATCCGTCACGATGAGGCCGCGGAAGGCTGAGGCCGCGCTGTTTTCTGCAGGCATTTCACGTGTGCTGAATTCTGCTTTGGCAGTCGAAATCACGCGCTGCAAATCAGCCATGTCATTATGCTTATAAACATAGCACTTGGCTCGTGAAAGTCTGATTCCGTCGATAATGCTCGCGTGGTTCAGTTCATCGCTAAAGATAAAGTCGCTCTTGCTGCACAAAGCAGAAATCGTGCCGACATTCGCCATATAGCCCGTATTGAAGGTGATGGCGGATTCTTCCCCCTTGAATTTGGCGATAAATTCTTCGAGTTCCTGATGCGGAGTCTTGTTGCCTGTGGTAAGGCGGGCTCCCCCGCTACCTGTCCCCCACCCCAAAACCGCCTGGGACATCGCATGCTTGAGTTCATCGACGTTCGCCAAGTCGAGATAAGAATTGGAAGCAAGTAAAATCTGCTCCTGCGAAGTGCCGTCGGGCATGCGGATTTTCACGCGCGACGATTCCGGCGTTTCCATCAAGCGCATGGAGCGGTAAGTGTTATTCGCACGCGCTGTCTCTAATGTTTCTCTTGTAAATAAGTCTAAAATTTTCTCTTTCATGCTAATTTTCTCTGGATCCCGTTCGAAGCTTCGCTTCTCCAGGATGACTTGTTACGAAGCACTCAACCATTTTCCTTCGGTTCTCCACTCAGGATGGCAATCTAGCCTTTCTATTTCTCATTGGATCCTATCGTTCCTACGGTCGTTCCAGGATGACTTGTTACTAAACAATCCATTTTTTTCGAGATGACTTGTTATTGAAAAATCAGCTCTGGATCCCGTCTCTTCGCTCCAGGAAGACTCGAGGAGACATCCACTAGCACTTTTTTCTTCTGCAAGTACTCGATACACTCTTCGGCTTTAGCCTTGCGCGAATCGAACAGGAAAATGCGGCCTCCGTTTTCATCGCCCATTTCTTTCATTTTCATGATGCGTACATAGCCAAGTTCCTTGCTCGCCACATAACCCGTCACGTAATTCGGGTCATCGCTCACGCAAAATTCCGCCACCATTCCGGGGGCGTTCGCCACCTTGGTCGCAAGCACAATCGCTTCGTTAAAATGATTCTTGCAGCCATCCACTTCGCTCGAATGAAGCGCGTCCATATAAGTTGCACGCACGCCGCGTTCGTGGTCCGGTTCCAGACGTGCGCCCGTTGCGATATCGTACAGCATCGCACCACGCATCGGGAACGTCGCCCGCAAAAGTTCTGGCAAATTTGCGGCGAAGTTTTGAAGGCTGGCATTTTCACTCGTTCCCTTCGGCACGCTCAGGGAACTTTCTTTATGAACATCCATCACAGCTTTACTGACCAACCCAAAAGCCTTCTCCAGCCCCTCCTGCCAGGTATCCACATCGATACGCGTCACGGGCAAGGCCTTCAAAATCTGGATATCGCATTCACAAACCTTTTCGATTTTCACGTTGATAAAATCCGGGTCGCCTTTGGAATGCGTCATGGCACGGCGCACCATCGCTGAACATACCGCTTCAACGGAATTCCTGCCCACGATGCGCTCTGCACCGGAAATATGCTGTTCGTGTTTCTGCTCGCCCTCGCCCACTTGCTGCGAGGCCCGCATTTTTAAACTATAATATTCCATAAAAATCTCAATGGATCCTTTCGGGGCGTGGTTCGGCAAGCTCACCCACCTTGTCTCTCCAGGATGACAGGATGTCTACTTACTCATGAAATTCGTCTTCGCCTTCTACGACAGGCGCGGGTTCACATTCGCCAATCATCTTGATGGCTTCGCAGATGCGGTCAATTTCAGAATCAGTCGTAATGAACGGAGGCATCGTGTAAACGTAATTGCAGAAAGGCCTGAGCCACACGCCGGTTTCGCGAATCACGCGCAGAACATCATCCGCAGAAGGTTTCGCCTTCAATTCCAAGACTCCGATAGCGCCGAGAACACGCACGTCGGCCGCATTGTCAAGCGCTCGGAGCGGTTCAAGGTTCGCACGGAGGCGAGATTCAATTCGAGCAACCGCCCCCGCACAATCGCGACTTTCAAACAGCGAAAGCGACGCGATTCCCGCAGCGCAGGCAAGCGGATTCGCCATGTAAGTGGGGCCGTGCATAAATGCCGGAATTTTACTATTCGTAATTGTTTCGGCAACCTTCTCGGACGCAACGCAAGCCGCCATCGTGATACTTCCGCCCGTGAGCGCCTTGCCTATGCACATGATGTCCGGCTTTATAAAGTCGGCGTCGTTTTTTTCGGCGTCGTTATTTTCAGCGGTATGCATCATCGCAAATCGCGGCCCCGTTCGGTAAAAGCCCGAAGCGATTTCATCCAAAATAAGCAAGATACCGTAACGGTCGCAAAGTTCGCGAAGTGCCTTCAAGTAACCCGCATTGTAAAGCCACATGCCGTTTCCACCCTGGAAAACGGGTTCGCAAATCACGGCAGCGATTTCACCTTTGTGCTCCTCGACGACACGTTCCATCGAAGCGAAATCCGCCTGGTTCCAAGCCTCGTCAAAGCGGCAGTTCGGGCGTTCCGCAAAATAATGATGCGGCATGATTCCGCGGAAAAGCGTATGCATTCCGTCCGGGTCACTAAGTGCCATCGCGCCTGCGGTATCTCCATGGTAACCACCCTTCAAGGCGACCAACTTACAGCGTTCCGGATGACCGAGGGAATACTGGTACTGCACCGCCATCTTGGCGCTGCATTCCACAGCAATGCTTCCCGAATCTGCGAAGAAAATCTTGTTCAAGCCTTCGGGCAAAAAGTTCACCAGCTTTTCACCCAACTCAATCGCGAGTTCATGCGTAAAACCACCGAACATCACGTGGCACATCTTTTCACTTTGTTTTTGAATCGCCTCGACGATTTCAGGGGCGTTATGCCCATGCGCCATGCACCACCAACTCGATACTGCATCGATTAATTTCAGACCATCGGCCGTTTCAATCGTCGTTCCGTGAGCAGATTTTGCAAGAAATCTTGCGGGAGTATTTTTCAGAGCCGCATACGGATGCCACAAATGTTCGCTATCAAAATCAAGTAACTTTTCCATTTAGATTCAAATGTAGAAAATTCCTATTCCGAGCACATTTTATATATTTTCCCTTATGAAAAAAACACTCGTAAAAGTATTTTTTGGGATTTTAAAAGGATAAAAAAAATGCTCAAAATCGAAGCCTACAGCGAAAAACATATCAATGACGCCATTGCAATCTGGAACGACATTGTCGAAGACGGTATCGCGTTCCCGCAGAAAGAAATGCTTGACCCGCAGACGGGCGACGCCTTTTTCAAGTCGCAGTCATTCACGGGCATCGCTATCGATGCGGACTCCGGCGAGGTGGTCGGGCTGTACATTCTTCATCCAAACAATGTCGGGCGCTGCGGGCACATCTCGAACGCGAGCTATGCGGTCAAGAAGAATAAGCGCGGCCAGCACATCGGCGAATTTCTCGTGAAGGATTGCCTCGCAAAAGCTAAAGAAATCGGTTTCAGGATTTTGCAGTTCAACGCCGTTGTCGCGACAAACACATCGGCTCTCAAGCTCTACAAGAAGCTTGGCTTTACGCAGCTCGGCGTGATCCCCAAGGGATTCCTGCTCAAGGACGGAAATTACGAGGACATCATCCCGCACTATATTGAACTTTAAAACAATTATTTTCGAGAACCGTTATGGACAATTGCAAAAAATTTATAGCAGACTTTCCTGTGAACACTGCGGAATTTTTCACAGCTATAACTACGCCGCAACTGAGCTGTACATTTCGATAATACAAATGTCGCTTCAGAAATTTTCATGGAAAGATACACGGTTGGAGCAATGCGATATTTGTCCGCATTGGCGAAGAAAAGCCTCTACGCCGAGTCCTGTACCTTGTTGAAAACGCGAACGCGCAAATGACCAAGCTGGAACAAGAGAAGGAGCTCCTGGAGCAGAACCGCAAACAACAAAATATGATTAACGCGCTCATGAACGGATTTGCCTCCGTTATCGGAGTCGATTTTGTAACGGAAAAGGTGGAAATTCTTCGCACCAGCAATCGAATCGAAAGCGCCCTAAGCCTCATCAAAGAACAACCAACATACTGCGCTTGCATCGATACTGAATTCATCTGTTCGTAATCTGGACCGCATAGTATGTTATGGTGGCGACGAGTTCTTAATTTTGTTCAAGGGAATCAGTCATGAAGTACTAAAAATCAGACTTGAACAGATGCGCGCCAAGGCAGAAAAAATCAAACTGAAATATTACCCAAATGTAAAGTTAACGATGAGTTTTGGCGGAACATTCGGAGACGGAACGGTTTCAGACATGCTCTCTTATGCCGACAAGGCGCTCTATGTGTCTAAGAAAAAAAGGAACTGCGTTACCTTAGTTCCATTCGAAGAATAAAATTAAGTATTTCCAACTTATACTGAGTTTGGCAATACAACTGTAAAAATAAGGTTCACATTTAGCGAATATTTTTGGACGTTGGTTCTCCAGTTAGCCAACAAATGTTTTTTCTACTTGGAGCATAAATGACAAAACGGCGAGCTAATGCCCGCCGCTTTAATTCCTTTGTAAAGAAGGATTAGTCGCCCGTCCTGTAGTTCGGAGCTTCCTTCGTAATGGTCACATCGTGCGGATGAGATTCACGGAGGCCTGCGCCCGTGATACGGACAAAGGTTGCCTTCTTGTAGAGTTCTTCGAGGTTTGCAGCACCGGCATAACCCATGGCCGAGTGGATACCGCCAATCAGCTGGTAAACGGTGTCGCGGAGCGGTCCCTTGTACGGAACGCGACCTTCGATGCCTTCCGGAACGAACTTGCGCGGTTCCTGGACGCCACCCTGGAAGTAACGGTCAGCAGAACCAGCCTTCATGGCGCCGAGAGAGCCCATGCCGCGGTAGCTCTTGTAGCTACGGCCATCAGCGAGAATCACTTCGCCCGGAGCTTCTTCGGTACCGGCAAAGAGAGAACCCACCATCACGGCGTGACCGCCAGCAGCGAGAGCCTTCACGATGTCGCCAGAGAACTTGAGGCCACCGTCAGCGATAATCTTCACGCCGACCTTGCGAGCCATCTTGCCGCATTCCACGACAGCGGAGAACTGCGGGTAACCGACACCGGCCACGATACGGGTCGTGCAGATGGAACCCGGACCGATACCCACCTTGACGATGTTCGCACCGCACTTGGCGAGTTCTTCGACAGCTTCCGGCGTGCAGACGTTACCGGCGCAAATCGTGAGCTTCGGATACTTTTTGCGGACGGTCTTCACCATGTTGCGCACACCGATGTGGTGGCCGTGAGCCGTATCGATAATCAACAGGTCGACGCCGGCGTCCACGAGGGCGGCGACGCGTTCAAGCGTATTGGCGGAAGTGCTGACAGCGGCACCGACGAGCAACTGGCCGTTCTTGTCGAGGCTTGCATTCGGGTTGTTTTCGCGCTTCAAGATGTCCGTCATCGTAATGAGGCCCTTCAAGACACCGGAAGCATCCACGAGCGGGAGCTTTTCGATACGCTTTTCGGCAAGGATTTCCTTCGCCTTGGCGAGGCTCACCTTCGGGCTTGCCGTCACCGGGTTCTTGGTCATCACGGCACGAATCTTCACGTTCATGTCGCTCACGGTGCGCAGGTCGCGGCTCGTGAGCATACCGACGAGCTTACCCTTCGAAAGAATCGGGAAACCGCTCACCTTGTTGCGGGCGCGGAGTTCAAAAGCAGCAGACACCGGTTCATCGGCATCGAGCGTCACCGGATTAGTCACGATACCGGACTGCCAACGCTTGACCTTGCGAACTTCTTCAGCCTGGTCTTCAATGGACATATTCTTGTGGATAATGCCGAGACCACCCTGCAAAGCAAGGGAAATTGCCAACGGAGCCGTCGTCACAGTATCCATAGCTGCACTGATAATGGGAATGTTCAGCTTAATATTCGGAGCGAGCTGCGTGCTCACATCGGTCTGGGCCGGAAGAACAGAAGATTCTGCGGGAACAAGGAGGACGTCGTCAAACGTCAAAGCTTCTGGCAAAAGTTTCATATAGTACCTCTTTTGCGCATAGAATATAGTAATTTTCACGCGCAAATCCTAGCTCAAAAGCGCTATAAATATGTAAAAAAGAGCGTTATAGCGATGAGCAGCGTAGAAGTCGCCCTATTTGCCGTTATACCGTTCCATGCACTTTTCGATGCCGAGCTTGAAGTAGCATTCCACAAGCGCGGGCACTTTTGCAATGGCCTCTTCGAACATGGGGCGGTCTTCGGGCGAGAACTTCGCCAGCACCCAGTTACTGAGGTCGAATTTCGGGGGGCACTTGCCCACGCCAAAACGGATTCGCGGGAACTTGTCACCCACGTGCTCAATGATATTGCGGAGCCCGTTCTGGCCGCCGTGACTGCCGTCCTTGCGGCAACGGATACGGCCTACATCCAAATTAATGTCGTCGCTGAAAACCAGCAGATGATCCACCTTCACCTTGTACCAGGTCATCAGGGCCTGCACCGCCTCGCCACTCAAGTTCATGAACGTCTGCGGCTTAGCAAGCAGGCATTCCTCGCCCGCGATATTCACCTTCATGGTGAGCGCCTTGTGTTCGCTTTTCCAGTCCTTGTTCGGGTCGGCCAACTTTTCTACAGCCATAAAGCCCGCGTTGTGGTGAGTGTTAGAGTACTGAGTACCAGGATTTCCGAGACCGACGATGATGTACATAACAGGTATGAGGTCGCGCCAAGGGCGCTTTGAGGTGTGAGGTAAACGGCAATATAGTAAAAGGGACGAGGTTCGAAGCACGAGGCGCGAGATGCGTGAAAAAAGAACCTGCCTGCACGGAGCAGACAGGTCCAATTTCGATTGCTTGGAGCAATTACTTAGCTTCGGCAGCCGAAGCTTCAGCAGCAGCGTCGTCAGCCTTCTTACCGCTCTTGGCAGTAATGGTGAAAATCACGGTGCGCGGCTGGCAAGCGAGTTCGATACCGTCGGCAAGTTTCCAATCCTTGGCGTAGAAAGTCGTCGGAGCCGGGAATTCGGAGATGTCCATTTCGAGGACAGCCGGAATCTTGGCCGGTTCAGCAGCGAGCTGGATGTAACGGTTCTGCTGAGCGAAGGTACCGCCCTGAGTCTTGACGCCAACCGGAAGACCGGAGAGCTTGACCGGAACGCGAACCTTGACCTTGGAAGATTCTTCAATCTTGAGGAAGTCAATGTGTTCGATTTCCTGGGTCAGCGGATTCTTCTGGTAGTTGTAAATTACGGCAGCGTTGCCGGCCTTGCCATCAATTTCCAGGTCGAGAAGCGTGTAACGCTTACCCGGGGCGAGAACCTTGCGAACATCGATTGCGCTAACGCTGATATTCACAGACTCCTGACCCTTACCATAATAGACAGCCGGGATCTTGCCTTCCTTGCGGAGACGGGCGCAGTCGCGGCTCTTGCCTAGCACTCTCGAGGTTGCTGCGAGTTTTGTGAGTTCCATAATTTTACTCCAATTAAGTAAATGGTTAAAAAAAATTCATTGGGGTAGCTGGATTCGAACCAACGAATAACGGAATCAAAATCCGTTGTCTTACCACTTGACGATACCCCAATGGTGGCGCAAATATAGCATTTTCGCCAAAATTTCAAAGGGTTTTCGCTAAAAACCCTCAAAAAAGCGGGTTACAACCAGGTACCTGGAGATCGGCTTCAGCTCTTCGGCAGCCTCTTTAGCCTGTTTACGCGAATCAAAGACGCCAAAAACCGACGCCCCCGACCCCGACATCAGGACGGATTTCGCCCCGAGGCGCTTGAACTCGTTTTTCATCTCTTCGACAAGCGGATGCTTGGGGAACACCGACTCTTCGAAAGCGTTGAAGGAATTGGCAAGCGCAAAGTCGATCGACGCGGTCTTGCCGCCCGCGCGCATACACTTCGCCCTGTAAGTTTCCCAACGGTCCGGGCCGGACTTGGGCACACCAGCATAGGCATCCTTAGTCGGCACGGAATCAAGTGGAGTCGCCACGAGCAAATATTGTTCACCCGTCAGTTGCAACGGCTTTACAAATGTGAGCTTTTCGCCAATTCCTTCGGCGAAAGCTGTGCCGCCTCGCACCAAGAACGGCACATCGGCCCCGAGGCGGGCACCAATTTCTTCAAGCCGATCAAACTTAAACTTGAGCTTCCACAGCTGGTTCAACAAACGAAGCGTTGCTGCAGCGTCTGCGGATCCGCCACCAAGGCCTGCTCCTAAAGGCATTACCTTGTTCAAATAAATATCCGCACCGAGCGTCGTGCCCGACTCCTGCTGCAGGAGCTTGGCAGCCTTGAAAACCAGGTCAGACTCCAGCGGGTAGTCCTGCGGTTCATTGTAACAGAGTGTTATACGACCATCTTCACGGATTTCGGCACTCACGGCATCGCCTGCATCAATGGTCTGGAACAGCGTGCCCAAGTCATGATATCCGTCTTCACGCTTGCGGATGACATCTAAGAACAAATTAATCTTAGCAGGAGCGTACTCTTTCATGGTGTCAAACTTAGCAAAAATATTTCTAAAAAAAACTAATGACCATCACCGTAAAGTCATCAAAATGGTCTACACGGCGATTCAATCAGAAAAAAAAAAGCAACACATAATATTACAAAAAAGCTGTTCGATAGAACAGCATTTCATTTAAAACGATTTTAAAGGAAACTTACCCGAATTTTCCGGAGCGTTCCATGTTCTGGATTTCTTCGATTCCAAGGAGCATGGCGCGGGGTTTGCTGTTACCCTTGGCAGGGCCACACACGCCGAGACTGGAAAGTTGGTCCACAATTTTACCGGCTCGGCTGAATCCCACGCTAAAGTGGCGCTGCACCGCCGAGGTCGAAAGCCCGCGGCATTCGACCGCCCAAACGGCTACGTCATAAAGTAGCTTGTCGAGCTTGCCCAAGTCCTTACCTCCGCCCTCGCCGTCTTCGTCGCCTTCGCCGTCGCTGACGTCGAACGATTCTATCTGCGGGTAGAATACGTTCTGGTCGGAGCAGGCATCGGCAAGCTTTTCGGCTTCTTCGTCGCTCAAGAATGCACCGTGAACACGAACCGGTTCCGGATCGTTCACGGCCTTGTAAAGCATGTCGCCCCGCCCCAAGAGTTTTTCGGCGCCGGCATGGTCCATGACCGTGCGAGCGTCAATCTGAGAGGCAACCTTGAAGCTGATACGCGTCGGCAAGTTCGCCTTGATAATGCCCGTAATCACCTTGACGGAGGGGCGCTGCGTTGCAAGCACAAGGTGAATGCCTACAGCACGAGCCTTTGCGGCAAGGCGCGCCACGTTCTTTTCGATTTCCTTGCCGGCGACCATCATCAAGTCCGCCATTTCATCAATAATCACCACGATGAACGCCATGCGGTGACTGCGGTCTTCTTCGGGCACTTCATCGGGCAACTCACCCGCTTCAAACTTCGCGTTAAAGCCGCCAATGTTACGCACCTTCGCAGACGCTAGGACTTCAGTACGGCGGTCCATTTCATAGCACAGCCACTGCAACGCCTGAATCGCAATTTCGGGCTTGGTAATGACAGGCGCCAAGAGGTGCGGAATGTTTTCGTACATCTTGAGTTCCACCGCCTTCGGGTCCACCAGAATCATGCGGAGTTCGTCAGGAGTCTTACTGAAAAGCATCGAGGCCATGAGTGCGTTAATGCACACAGACTTACCGGAACCCGTCTGACCTGCAATCAGCAAGTGCGGCGCCTTGGCCAAGTCCATGGTAAACGCTTCGCCGGTAATGTCTTTACCGAGCGCCACCAGAATCTTTTCGTGCGACGGCTTGAACTTTTCGCTCTGGAACACATCGAGGCTGTACACCGTCTGGAATTTACGATTCGGGATTTCGATACCGACAGCCGCCTTGCCCGGAATCGGGGCTAGAATACGCACCGACGAAACACGGAGCGGAAGCGCCAAGTCTTCTTGCAAGGCAGAGAACCGGCTCACCTTCATGCCCGGGCCCGGTTCCACCTCGAAACGGGTAATCATCGGGCCCGTTTCGCAACCGATCACGCGACCCTTCACCTTGAAGTTTTCGAGTTTTTCTTCAAGCATCTTGCCGATGGCATTCAATTCCTCTTCGCTATAATCGGCGGTCTGCGGTTCATGTTCTTCCAGAATGTCACTAATGGCAGGCACCTTGTATTCGTCGTAAACCGTGGTCGGGTCTCGGTGCGGAATCGGAGAGGCTTTCATTCCCGAAGTCGAGGAACCACTAGGAACAGTCCCGATCGATCCATCCCCCCCTTCGGCAAGCTCAGGGAACTGATCGTCCGGCATTTCAGGGACATCGCCCACATCGTCGGCACCATAAACTTCCGGTACAAAAGTTTCGTCATCAGAGGCTGCCGCATCGATTGTTTTTGCGCCATCGCCACCCAGCAAGTCCTCGGCATTCACTTTTCCGCGAGTCGGCTCGCCCGCCATCACCGTGCGTTCATCAGCATTTTGAGTCGGGAGCTGCGTCATGGATCTTTGCGTTACACCCCTTGCAGCAGGCATCGTTCCTGTCGGAATCGCACCTGCAGCCACCGTACGCGTCGCCATCGAACCCGTCACCGGAGATCCTTCGCGACGCACATCGCCCTTCACCTGCATACGGCCGCGGTGATCCTTTTCCCAAGCAATCAAGTCGCGTGCGCGCTTAAGGGCTGCGATTTTTTCCTTGACTTCCACGATTTCGAGAGCGTTCATCTTGCCGCCATTCTGGCGCAGATAATCTTCGAGCCTGCGGATTTCAGGATCTTCGTCCAAGTTGTACTCGCCCGCCACGTTGTTCGTAGGTTCTGGTTGCGGCTGAACCACCTCTTTCACCTGGTGCGGCGTCATGGTCTGCAGCACTTCATCCGGAACATTGGGAATTTCATCCATCGAGCCGTTCAAGCTGAATTCGTCATCCATCCAGCTGTTGCGTCCACTAAACGGAGACACTTTGTTCTTTCGACGAATCTTGAAACCATCCGGTTTGATATTCACCGTATTGTCGTCCATGTAAACGCCTCGGGGGAGCCCTGCTCCCGGCAAGTCCATATTCGTCCGAACCTGGGCATATCGACCGGAACGCGTACTTTCGACAGGTTCTACAATTTCACCCTCGATAGGCTCCCTTTTCTTGAACACCGACTTGAACCAAGCCGTCGCCTGCACGATAAACTTAAAATGCCTCGGGCGCAATCCAAAAGCAAGCACCAGAACCAGAACCACCAAAAAGAGCGAAATGCCTAGCGGCATCAGGAACGATTCCTTCCCAAACACGGGAGCCGCCACGAACTGGTTCAGGAACTGCCCCACCACGCCCCCGTTCTGCATCAGTTCGGCCTTGGGAACCTTCACCTGGCCATAGTTGCGGATGGCAAAAAGAAACGAGAAATTGACCGTCAACAACGAGAGACCAACGGCATAGCGGATAAATGTAAAGCGCCGACTTGACGAAATAAGGGTCAAGCCCCAAAGCACCATGGCACCCGCCGCAACGACGGACGCTACACGGCCAAGCATATAAGCAAGCCCATTGGGAAACATTTTCCCGAGATATGGCCCCAGGAAACCTCCTGATTCACCACTATACACGGAACAGAAACACCCCAATGCCAAAAACAAGCCAAACGCGACAAGCGCCCAGCCCCCGATAATGGAACCAAAGCCCTGAGTATCCGAATTCGGAGTTAAATCCTTTTTCGATTTAGAAGACGTTCCCGCCTTTTTCGATGTCGATTTCTTTTGTGTAGCCAAAATGCCTCCGCAATTACCTTTTAAATATAGTTCTTCTAAAAATATTTGGCTCACCGGCTTCGCAAAATATACCGTAACACATTGACCGTCAACGAGTTACGCCACTACGCCTTATTTTTCCTTCGTCCCTATCTACTTATTTATCGTTTTGCCTCAAAATTTTGTATAACAACATATTATTATCTTTTTCTTATGCAAGCGAAGATTTCCAAGAAACTAAAGAAAGTCATTGCCGGTTTTACCGCATCGACAATCATTGTCGTTGCCATCCTTATTTTCGGAAGTACACAAAACGATATCGTCGGAAACTCCAGAAACAGTAGCGAAGCCCTTGAGAACCTCTTTTACGACTTGTTTTTCAAGGGAGCCACCTATGTTGACGACAGCGATGTGGCCCTGAACGAAAAGATTACCATTGTCCAAAAAGACGCATTGAACAAGAACGACCCCAACATTTTCATTGTTGACATCGACGAGCCCTCCCTAGAAACTCTAGGTCCCTTTAACGAATGGGACCGCGACGTCCACGCCAACGTCATCAAGAACCTGAGCAAGAGCAACGCGGCTGCAATCAGTTTTGATATCGTGTTCAAGACCGCCGACTTCGGCAAGAAAAAAGCGGACCAAGTGCTGCAGGTTCTCGGAAATATCGCCCCGGACACCCCGTGGGATTCCACCTACCCCGAAATTCTCGCCAACTACAACTACGACTCCATACTCGTCTCCGCTATCAAGGAAAGCGGCCACACCATCGTCTGCGATGTGTTCGGCGACGCGAAGGGATACAAGCACGAATCGCAATGGCGCAAGCTGAGCGGCGAAATGCGCGCCCAGGAAATCGGCCTCGGATCCACCTTCAATAGCAGCCAAGTCGACAAGCCCGAAAATATCGAGCCCAAGGACCTTCTCGATAACATCTTCCCGGAACTCGCCCAGGCAGGTGCCGGTCTCGGTTCCGTGAACGCCTACCCGGACAACGACGGCATCGTGCGCAAGGTGTCCATGTTCTACCGTTTCCCGAATACAGACATTCCCCCTACCAAGGACACCACCCTGCTTGAAGTCGGACATATCGATTCCAGTCACATCTATACGACCATGTCCCTGATGACCATCTTGCACCTATTCCACCAAAAACCCGAGAACGTTAAAATCAAGATGGGGCAATATATAGATGTCGGCAAGCCTTTCGGTATCTACAGGGACTCCGCGGGAACCTTCCACACGACTTACCCGAATTTTAGCTACCCCATGTTCACTGCACTCAAGAAAAAACTTTCCGAAAAGAAAATTGAAAAAACAGCAAGCAAGACATTCATTGACGTTTCTTTCCGCATTATCGTCCAAAAGGATTCCCTGGGAAAGATCACCCTGAAAATCGGCAACAATCCACGTCCCCTCGACATCGAGCAGTCCAGACTGATTATGAACATTACGGAAGCCACCTTGGATTCCGTCGAAGAGGATAAGCCCGTCATTCTCAACAAGCTCGCCAAACTGGAATTCGACGAGGACGAAGACGACAAGGATTATTTCGTCATTTCAATCCGCGACCCGGATAGCGTAAGTGACGACGAAGGTGAAGAGGGCGAGGAAGATGAAGAAGATGAGGAAGACTACGACCTCATCAACATCAGCCGCTACACTGTCAACACGCTCCAACTTTATGCCGATTCCATCAAAAGAATTCCTAACGGCAAGTCCGTCTATCTGTCACTCGACATGGACATCAACTATGACAAGCAGTTAAGGCGCTGGAAATCAAACCAGGTCATCCTCTCCGACGCCGTCATCCGCGACATTCAGGCTACAGACGAAGAAAAAATCACGAACCTCAAGCCCGGCGAGGAACTCCGTTTCGGCCCCGCCAAAAGAATTCCGATTGATCAATTCGGACGCTATCAGGTTAATTTCAAGGGCCGATACAATGTCGCCGATTCCCGCCGCACTTTCCAGCACCTATCCTACAAAGACGTCGCCTCGGGCGAATCCAGGACCGAACAAGGAAAAATATTCATTCTCGGTTCCGCCGCAGCGGCCCTCTTCGACTTTGTGCCCGTTCCCAGCGAAGAGAACTACCCTGCCGTGCTGATCCACGCCACCATCATCAAGAACATCCTTGAAGACGACTACATCGTCACCCTGGCCGAAAACTACCAGCGGCTAATCGTCATCCTGCTCGCTCTGATCAGCCTGTTCCTCGGGCTCTATTTCCGAAGCTACTTTTCGGTCGCCATATCGGTCATCCTGATGGCGGCCTACGTGATGGTCGCCTACAAATATTTCCAGAACGGCCTCTATATCGGCGTATCCAAGCAGGTTCTCGCCATGCTGCTGACCAACATCACAGCTCTGGTGGTACAGTTCTATTTTGAAAACAAAGAAAAGAGCTTCATCAACAACGCCTTCAAGCAATACATTTCTCCTGAACTGATCGACGCCATGGTGGATAACGAAATTATGCCCACCCTGGGTGGCGAAAAATCGAACATTACCGCCTACTTTACCGACATCGCCAGTTTCTCGACTTTCTCCGAAAAAATCGGCGACCCGAGTAAGCTGGTCGAGCTTTTGAACGAATATTTAACCGCAATGACCGACACCCTGCTTGCAAACAAGGGAACGCTCGACAAGTACGAAGGTGACGCCATCATCGCGTTCTTCGGTGCACCGATGCCATTACCTAACCACGCCCAGAGCGCCTGCGACTCCGCCGTGGACATGCAGAACAAGCTGCTGGACCTCCGTAAAAAATGGGCTAGCGAAGGCAACAAATGGCCGAAAGTCGTTCACGACATGCACATGCGTATCGGTATCAACTCGGGCGACATCGTGACAGGAAACATGGGCTCCACCATGCGCAAGAACTACACCATGATGGGCGATGCAGTGAACCTCGCCGCACGTCTCGAAAGTGCGGCCAAGCAGTACGGCGCCTACATCCAGATTAGCGAAGATACGCAAAAGCACCTGGAACCGGGACGGTTCATCTACCGTTCTCTCGATACCATCCGCGTGATAGGCAAGAGCCAGCCGGTAAAGACATTTGAACTTCTGAACAAGACCGGTTGCGAAAACGAAGCCAGCCTGACCGAACTGGTCGGCATTTGGGAAAAGGCCCGCGCCTGTTACCTGAACATGCAATGGGATGATGCCATCGAACTTTTCAAGCAATGCCTCGAAATCGAGCCGCACCACCCCGACCGCGATCCGGGCAGCAAGACAACCCCGTCGCACATCTACATCAAGCGCTGCGAGGCATACAAAATAACCCCGCCTGTTGCAGAAGGCGAGATATGGGACGGAGTATTCACGGCAACTGAGAAATAGTTGATAGTGCTTAGAACATAGCTCTTAGATCTATGTTCTAAGAGCGTAGCGGACTAAGTTCTAGTTCAGCTCGATATTGTCGATCAGGCGAGTCTTTCCGAAGAAGGCGGCCACCAAGATGACCACCTTGTCTTCGGGAGCGAGCATCCCGGAGAACTTCTGCAAGTCCTTCTGGTTGACGACTTCCACGAACTGCACGATGCCGCGAGCGGCAAGGATAGACTTCAGCACGATATCACGAATCTTGGAAACGCTGCGTTCGCCCGCCTCGTAGGCGGCCTTCGCCTGCTTCAAGCCACCATAAATGCCCAGGGCGCGGCTATGTTCGTCTTCACTCAAGTACTCATTGCGGCTAGAAAGGGCAAGACCGGAATCTTCGCGCACCAACTTCACGCGGTGAATCTGCAAGTCAAAATTCAGGTCCTTCACCATACGTTCAATCAGGAATACCTGCTGGTAATCCTTTTCGCCAAAGTAGGCGTGGTTACAGCCCGAAATCAGGAACAGTTTGGACACCACCGTGAGCACGCCGCGGAAATGTCCCGGACGGTATGCACCGCAATACAGGCTTTCCAAGGTTTCATCGCGAACAAGCGTCAGCGGGTCACCATCAGGATACATCTCCTGCACGCTCGGGGCGAACACATAGTCGGCTCCGAGAGAACCGGCGAACTTGGCGTCCGCTTCCAGGCGCTTCGGGTACTTGTCCAAATCCTCGTTCTTGCCGAACTGGATCGGATTCAGGAACACGCTCACCACCGTGATATCGCAATCCTTGACGGATTCCTTGATAAGAGCCCCATGGCCATCGTGCAAAGCACCCATCGTGGGAACAAGCCCGATAACCTTGCCTTCCTTAGAAAGCGGTTTGAGGATTTGACGCAGGGAATCAACAGTCGTTACGATTTGCATTATTTACCTTCTGGAACAAAGTAGGTCGTCTGCTTGGGGCAGGACGCAATCGCATCCAGCACCAGTTGCAGGTGGTTTTCGTTGTGTACAAAGTCAATATTGTCGGTATTGATGATCAACACCGGCGCATAAGGATAATTCCAAAAATGGCGGTCAAAACGATCCATAAGGCCACTCAGGTAAGACCCTTCAATAGTCTTTTCCATGGTTCGTCCACGTCCGTGAATTCGCTTCAGCAACGTCGGGACAGACGCCTGCAAGTAAACCACCAGATCCGGTCTCGGAATATCGTGGTTCAAGGCCTTCGCCACCTGGTCGTACATGGCGTATTCACTTTCGGACAAATTTTGGGCCGCAAAAATCTGGTCCTTGTCGTAAGTAAAATCACTCACCAGGAGATCATGGAACAGGTCGCTCTGCAAGGCGGAGTGCTGCAACTGCTTGAGGCGGTCAAGCAAGAAAAAGAGCTGCGTCTGGAAAGCGTAGGCCTGCTTGTTCTGGTAGAACTTTTCAAGGAACGGGTTTTCCTCGAAATTTTCCTCGATGAACATCGCATTCCAGCGCTCGGCGATAATCTTGGCAAGGGAAGTCTTCCCCACGCCGATAGCGCCTTCGATGGCCAAAAAATGAACGCCCTTTTCTCTCAGCATATCAGGGTTCCTCCGAGGTTACGACGCGGAACGGAATCTTTTCTTCTTTTTGCAACAGGCCAGATAGCAGATCCTTGACCTTAAGTCCCGTTTGCGGATCTTCCCAGTCGGGAGCAATGTCGTTCAACGGAACAAGCACGAACTGACGGCTCACTATCTGGGGGTGGGGCAGATTTGGACGCCCTTGCCGAACTTCCTTACCAAAATAAAGCAAGTCCAGATCAATTTCACGAGAATTCCAATGGCCACGCGGCTTGCGCCCCAAAATAAATTCTGAACCTTTCAGGTAATGGAGCAACTTGGTGGAATTTCCCGAATACCAGAAACTGACGACCTGGTTAAAATAGGGTCCCTGGCCTGCCGGTCCTACCGGAGGTGTTTCGTAAATCGGGCTTTCCATCCAGCCACCCGCCGAAATCCGGCGAAGCATTTCGCGGCCTTCGGCAAGATGCTTGTATCGGTCAGGGAGGTTGCTGCCCAGGGCTATGAAAACTCTTTCTAAAGAATCCACGTCGCAAATATAGATATTCAAATTTTCACTTTTCTGTCAAAAAAGAGCTTTTCAACTGTTAAAAACACGAAAAGAGGCCCAAAAATCTCATAAAAAATTTTTTTATGAAAAAAATGAGGTTTCTTATGACAAAATACTTTTTTTTAATTATCTTGTATCCTGCTACGCGAAGTAGAACAACACTAGCCCATATTGGTCATTTCTAGCAACTCGACTTTGGGCACAATTTCATTATAAATATCATCCTTACAAAATCATTCATTATTGTATTAAACCTATAGGACACTATCGTGGCTCCAACAAAAAAGAATCTTAAAGAAACTCATCTTGCAGATCAAGAATCCACCGGCATCGATGTTCCGGCAGAAGTGCAGGGTAACATCGAACTAGCTCCCGCCGAAGTCGCAAAGCCCAAGCGCGGCAGACCCTCTACCAAGGCTGCCAAGACAGATGGCAATGACGAAAAGAAACCGAAGAAAATCAAGAAGATTCCTGAGCAAGAAGCAGTCGCTACAGGCGAAGAAAAGATTATTACGGACAACGCCCCTGTAGAACCCGCCACGACAGAAATTAAAAACACCAACGAAACCGCTCCCTCCGAAGCAAACATCCAAAACGCTCCCGCCGAAAATCAAGCCGGCATGCCTGCCGAAAACCAGGGCGAAGGCCAGAACAACGGAGCCACCGAAAATCAGGGCGTCGCGGTCGATGCAAGCCAGGGCGAGCAGGGGAACAGCCAGCAGAAGTTCCAGAACCCGCAGAACCGCCAGTTCAACAAGTTCAACAACAAGAACAACCGCCGTTTCGACAAGAACTACCGACAGAATCAGAGATTCCAGCCCGAAGAAGAAGACACGACTCCGCTCCCCGAACCGGACTCCGAAGCCTGGAACAAGGCCCGCGAATGCTGGAGCAAGTACCGCAAGATGACCATGAGCGACTTGCAGGAGCTCGCCGCGCAAAAGGAAAATCTTGACTTTAGGCGTTACCGCAAGCAGTCCCTGGGTCTCTTGTTGCAGAGCCTCGAAAACGAGAACAACATCGTTTACGCCGAAGGCCTCCTGGAAGTCACCCCGCAAGGCCACGGATTCCTGCGCAACACCGAATTCAACTACCAGCAGGGACCGGACGACGTTTACGTAAGCCAGAACCTGATCCGCAAGCTCGGACTCAAAATCGGCGATACCGTTGCCGGTCTTGCCCGTCCGCCGCGCGACCAGAACGACAAATACTATGCGCTCCGCCGTGTAGACAAAGTAAATTTCGAAGATCCCGAAAAGATCAAGCGCCGCGTTGCTTTTGAATACTTAACCCCGATTCACCCGAACGAAAAGATTCAGCTAGAATGGGATTCCGAAGAACTTAGCACCCGCGTCATGGATCTGTTCTCCCCCATCGGTAAGGGTCAGCGTAGTATTATTCTCGCGCCTCCACGTACCGGTAAGACGATCCTGTTGCAGAACATGACCCGCGCCATCGCCAAGAACCACCCCGAAATCATCATCATCGTACTTCTGATTGACGAGCGTCCTGAAGAAGTGACCGAAATGCGTGAAATTATCGGCAAACTGGTCGAAGCAAACCCGAACCTGCGTGCCGAAGTGGTGGCCTCCACTTTCGATGAACCGCCTGACCATCACGCCCGCGTAGCCACCATGGTGCTCGAAAAAGCCAAGCGCCTCGTGGAACAGCAGAAGGACGTGGTTGTCTTGCTCGACTCCATTACCCGTTTTGCCCGCGCGAACAATGTGGTGATTCCGCACTCCGGCAAGATCCTTTCGGGCGGTGTGGACGCGAACGCCATGCAGTTCCCGAAAAAATTCTTCGGTGCAGCCCGTAAGATTGCCGACAAACTCGGAGACTTCCAAAAGGATTCTAACGGACAGGTCGTTCACACCATTACTGGCGAACCCATTCGCGAAATCATCCAGAAGAACGGGTCTCTCACCATTATCGGCACAGCCTTGATCGAAACCGGCAGCCGTATGGACGAAGTGATTTTCGAAGAATTCAAGGGTACGGGTAATATGGAACTGGTGCTTGACCGCCGCCTGGCCGAAAAGCGCACCTGGCCCGCCATTGATATTTTCAAGTCCGGCACCCGTAAAGAAGACCGTTTGCTCTCCCTTTACGAGCAGGATATTATTTGGAAATTCCGTCAGGGCGCCCAGAACGATACTGAAAACGGCATTATGGACAAGCTCATCAAGATGATGATGCAAAACAAGACCAATGCCGAATTGCTCGAATTTTTAAAGAAGGCCAAGGACAGCCTCCGTTAACAAAAGGAAGATTCTATGTCAGAAAAAATCTTTTTCGCAGGCACCGGCAACATGGGCGGAGCAATTCTCCGCGGACTTTTGAAGGCCGGCACCAATCCTTCTACCATTTTCTTCTTTGACCCCTCCGATAAGGCAGCCGCCGAAGTCACCGCCCTCGGTTGCGTGCGTGTGGCAAGTTTTGCCGAAGGTATCAACAAAGCAGAAGTCACCTTCCTTTGCGTGAAACCGCAGATTTTCAAGTTGGTTTCCGCCGAATGGAAGGCCGCTGCAGCAGCCGAAAAAACATCGAAGACCTTCGTGAGCATCATGGCCGGCGTCACCCGCAAGGCCCTCATCGAAGTTCTCGGCGAAAAGAATCAGATTCTCCGCGTGATGCCGAACTTGCCGCTTACCGTCGGCAAGGGTTCCGTGGGCCTCGCTACCGACGGTGTGACCGAAGAAACGCTCGCCATCGCCGAAAAGATTTTCTGCAACATCGGCGTGACCTGCCGCGTTGCAGAATCCCTGATGGATGCAGTGACCGGACTTTCGGGCAGTGCTCCCGCCTACGTTTTTGAATTCATCGAAGGCCTCACCCGCGGTGGCGTGAAGGCGGGCCTCACCCGCGATGTGGCACTCAAGCTTGCGCTTGGCACCATCGAAGGCAGCGTTGAACTCGTGAAACAGTCCGGCAAGAGCCCCAGCGACCTCTGCGCCATGGTCTGCTCCCCCGCAGGTACCACGATTGCAGGCATCAATGCCCTCGAAGAAGGTGCCTTCCGCAGCACGCTCATCAAGGCTGTTGTCGCAGGAACCGACCGTAGCAAGGAACTGGGAAAATAGCGGCTTCGCCGCAGTCGGTAGAACTTAGTTGGCAGAACTTAGAGATTTTTTTCTAAGTTCTAACTTCTAAGTTCTAAGTTCTAACAATGGCGACCATCAGTCTATACGCAAAAGAAAATGCAACGTCCTCGTTCATCCAGGACGTCTTTTCTTCGGTAGACTAT
Organism: uncultured Fibrobacter sp.; assembly: GCF_946062555.1. Classification (GTDB taxonomy): domain Bacteria; phylum Fibrobacterota; class Fibrobacteria; order Fibrobacterales; family Fibrobacteraceae; genus Fibrobacter. Next base: position 12,535 of record NZ_CAMGVQ010000025.1, on the reverse strand, counting down.
CAGTTGGACTTTTTCCACGATGTTCCCGCAGCGGACGCCATTCCGCAAGTCACTCTAATCATCTGGGATCTGGATTCCTTTCCAGAATCCAACCTGGAAACCCTGACCACCTTCCGCGAAAAGTCTCCGGACACGCTGATTCTCGTTTATGCCGAGAACCCTGAACGGTTCAGCGAAATTTCAAACAAACTTTACGACAGCGTCCTTTCGGTGGAATCCCTGAAGCTCCACCTGATGTCGCGAATCGCGAAGCTCAAGGAAATTCATAACGCCCGAATGATTTTCCGCGAACGCATGAGTCACCTAGTCGGGAAAAGCCCAGCTATGCAGAGTCTCCGCAAGATTGTCGAGCGGGCAATCGTACATACGGGTCCCGTACTTATCCAAGGTGAAACGGGTGTCGGCAAGGAACTGATTGCGCAGGCGGTCGCCTGCGTCTACGACAAATTCGTCACGGTCAACTGCAGCGCCATTCCGGATAACCTTTTCGAAAGCGAACTCTTCGGGCATACCCGCGGAGCCTTCACCGGAGCGCAAAACGAGCGCATCGGCCTATTCGAGGCCGCCGACGGCGGCGCCATTTTCCTTGACGAAATCGGGGACATGCCCCTACACGCCCAGGTCAAGCTTTTGCGCGTTTTGCAAAGCAAGGAAATCCGCCCCCTCGGAGCGAACAGGACTAAGCATATTGATGTTCGCATCATCGCGGCCACCAATAGGGACCTGCAACAGGAAATCGCCGAAAAACGTTTCCGCGAAGACCTGTACTACCGTCTCAACGTGATTCCCGTGCAGATTTCGCCACTCCGCGAACGCAAAGAAGATATCGAAGACCTGGCCAATTACTTTATCCGTACTTACCAGACGGCAGGCGAAAATTATTCGCTTTCATCCGAAGCCCTAATCAAGCTACAGGAATACGACTGGCCGGGAAATATCCGCGAACTGGAAAATGTCATCCAGCGCGCACTCTGCTTCACCAGCGCAGGCACCCTCCGCCCTGAAGACATCCAGATTGGCGATTCCACGGCAAAAGCATCCAGCAAGCAAGCCACATCCGCTGCCACCGAGCAATCCTCGACGGGCAAGGAACTTTCCGATTACGAAAATTTCCGCCAAATGCAACTGGAGCAGGAACGGAAATTTCTCATTCAAAAAATACGCGAATGTAACGGATCTGTCCGCGAGGCAGCACAAAAGCTGGGACTCCTCCGCACCGCCCTATACAACCGCCTTAATCACCTAGGCGTAGACATTAAAGAAATTACCAGATACTAAGTCGCCTGGAGCCGGAGATTCAAAACTTTTCCGTCCAGTCCAGAAGTCCCTTCGCGCGGGCTTCACCGGCCGCCTCGCAATGCGCGAGGCCATTTGCAATGACCATAATCCGGTCGCAATACCGTTCGGCATACTCCACGGAATGGGTTGACACCAGAATTCCCATGCCGCGCTCCCTAGCCAAGGTCCGCAGCATTACAAAAAGTTTTCGACTTCGGGGAATATCCAAAAACGCATTCGGCTCATCGAGCAACAGCACCTTCACCTGCTGCGCCACCGCCATCGCCAGGTAAACGCGACTACATTCGCCGTCGCTCAACTCGGACATCCAGCGGTTTGCAAAATCCTTCAGGTCCAGCAGTTCCAGGGATTCGTCAACGACGCGTTCGTCTTCGGCACTATGCCCATCAAAGACTCCCGCATAGGGCGTGCGGCCAAGCCCAACAAACTCCCGCACCGTCATGCGGTCAAAAAAAGCTCCGTTCATGCGTCCCATACGGACAAGCGTCACTAACCGCGCCCGCTCGCGAGAAGTCCATTGAGTTTTCTCGCACAGGCTTACCTTACCGGCAAGGGGCGGAATAAGCCCGGATAACGTCTTGAGGAACGTACTTTTGCCCGATCCGTTCGCCCCCATCAGGGCAACCACCTCACCCGCTTCCAAGTTGAAGTCAAATGCGTCGACAAGCCCAGATTTCTTTTCAGATCGGGAGACATAGCCGAACACCAGATTCTCACAAGCAAGCAGGCTCATCCGCGCGCCCCTCTACCGCGAGAAATGACCAGCAGCACCACGGGTACACCGACCAAGCTCAATATGGCATTCAAGGGAACCATCGTGAAGAGCCCAGCCGCAAGGCAAAGAACAGCGCCGCACAAGGCAGAACCCGGCAAAAGCAGGCGGTGGTTTCCCGTTTTGAACAACATAAACGCCAAATGCGGAACGGCAATTCCCACAAAGGCAACCGGTCCACAAAAAGCGGTCGACGAAGCTGCCAGGAGCGAGGCCCCGAACAAGACCAGGTTCTTGTAAAGACGCACATTCACGCCCAAGCCCTTCGCAAAATCTTCACCCATACGGATCGCGTTCAAGTAGCGGATCGAGACACCAATCAGCACGCACCCTACGGTGACCGCTACCGCAAAGATCCAAATGCCGTCAAAGGTCAACCGGCAAAAACTACCCATGCCCCAAGACACAAATACCTTGAGCGCTTCCGCATCGCTCCCGACAATCAGCAGGTTCACCAGGGCGTCAATAAAATAACCGACCAGAAGTCCCACGATCAAAAGCACAGTCGAGTTCCGGAAGCGGTTCGACACCAGCATCACCAGGAATGTCACCGCAAAAGCACCCGCCGCCGCCGAAGTAAGCACCCCGAAATGTCCGAAGCTAAATCCGGCCAACAGCGAAAGGGCAACCCCCAGACTTGCGCCGCTACTGATGCCGAGCACAAACGGCCCCGCAAGCGGGTTCCTGAATAAGGTCTGCAACGAGAGCCCCGACACCGCAAGCGAAATACCGGCTAGGACCGCCGCCACCAGTCGGGGCACGCGCAAATCCCAAAAGATACGGTTCAGGACAGAACCGTCCCCATAAAAAACGTCGGACAACGACAGTCCGACCGTCCCTGAAAACAATGTCAAATAAGAGAGTGTTGCCGAAAGCAGAAGCAACAAGGCAAACCCCGTGAGGATTCGAAACGTATTTCGTCCCCCAATCACGAGCGCCTTATTTCTTCTTGTTCTTTTCAGCTTCCTGCTTCATTTCGGCGGAGCCCTTCGGGTCGCGCAGGTAGATTTCGGCAGGAATATTGTCAAAGCCCTGCAGGGCGTTGAGCCAGTTATCGTTCAAGTCGCGGAATTCCAGTTTGTTCAAGTTGTAGAGCAGGGAGTCCTTGCTGATTTCGAACGTGATATAGTCCCAGCGAACCACCTGACGGTCCTTGAACACTTCGCGGCTCACGAGAGTCTGATCGCTATCGAAACGGTAACGGGCCTTGAAGGTGTATTCACCGGTCATCTGATAGCGGCCCGAATCGGAATAGGTGCGGGTAATACCCACGAGGGTGTCGTTTGCACCGAAACGAAGTTCCGCATCGCGGAAGGCATGGCCGTGGGCGATAATCGGAGTGCGCCACACGCCGAAGACCTGTTCCTTCATCCTCTTCTGGAGGACCGTATCGATATTCCAGTGGTCGAAGTTGCTCTTGTCGTAACGCACACGCTGAACGTACTTGCCGCTCTGGATCTGCTTGCGGACGCTATCGGCCTGAACCTTGGCGACACTGTCGCTATTGCGGGGGCCCGTCGGAGCGGCAACCCTGTTCATAGAATCGAGCTTCGCCTGGATCATTTCGTCAAGCGTTGCAGTCGCACCGCGGGGAGCGGCAACCACCTGAGCTTCCACCTTCGCAAGGTTTGCGGGCTGCGTAGCGGACTTGGCAGGAGCCTGGGACGTCGAAGAAGAGACAGTCGCTGCAGTAGCGGACGGTTGCGTCGGGGTTGCGGTCTTGGCCGGAGCGGCAGGCGCGGTCTGAGCAGCGGGAGCAGGCTTAGCAGCAGATGCTGCAGTCTGAGCGAAAGGCATCCCTACGAACGCCAGGGACAAAAACGAAATAAGAATATGCTTGTACATGAAATCTCTCATCGACTTAAATGTAGTTAAAGCATATTCAAAAAAGTAGGAAAAAGGATAAAAAAAGGCTATCTTTGGGCTATGTTCGAAAAAAAGCTCGATTATACCCAAGTTCCCTCCCCCTGTTTTGTCCTGGACGAGGCAAGACTCCGCCGTAATATGGAAATTTTGGACGATATCCAAAAGCGAGGGAATGTAAAAATAATTTGTGCGTTAAAAGGTTACAGCTTTTGGCGATCCTTCCCGCTCATCCGAGAATACCTTGCTGGCGCAACAGCCTCCAGCCTGAACGAGGCGAGGCTCGCCAAGGAAGAAATGGGCAAGGAAGTCCATGTATTCGCCCCCGTCTACGAAGACGACGAAATCGACCAGATCCTGTCTTGCGCGGGACATATCACCTTCAACAGCTTTAGCCAGTGGCAGCGATTCAAAGACAAGACTCTCGCCGCAGGAGTAAGCGCAGGAATCCGCGTGAACCCGCAGTTCTCGACCGTAGAAACCGACCTGTACAACCCGTGTGGCAAGTTTTCGAGACTCGGAGTCACCGAAGCGGAGTTCAAACCGGAACTCTTGGACGGCATCGAAGGGCTGCACTTCCACGCCCTCTGCGAACAGGACGCCGACGCACTGGAGGGCGTACTCAAAGCTTTCGAACAACATTTCGGCAAGTACCTGCCCCAAATGAAATGGGTGAACTTCGGCGGCGGCCACCACATTACCCGCAAGGATTACCATCGCGAAGAGCTCGTGCGTATCCTAACAGAATTCCATAGCCGCTACCCGCACCTGACCGTCATCATGGAACCGGGCGAAGCTGTCGGCTGGCAGACAGGCGAATTGGTTTCCTCAGTCGGAGACATTGTTCACAACGAAATGGACATTGCCATCCTGAACGTGTCGATCAGCGCGCACATGCCGGACTGCTTGGAAATGCCATACCGCCCAGAAGTGATTGACGCGGGAATGCCTGGAGAAAAGAAATTCACATACAAACTCGCAGGCAATTCTTGCCTCGCAGGCGACCAGCTCGGAGACTTTTCCTTCGACGAGCCACTCAAGGTAGGCGACAAGATTATCTTCAAAGACATGATCCATTATACAATGGTCAAGACCACATTCTTTAACGGTGTACGCCACCCGAGCATCGGCAAGTTCGACGAACAGGGCAAATTCCATTTGCTCCACAAGTTCACTTACGAGCAGTTCAAGGAGAAACTGTAATTAATTCGGATTTCAGAATTCGGAATTCAGATCTTAGAGCTTAGAACTAAGAAAATTCAGATTTCGAGAATAATGATCAATGAATTTTTAATTGCATTATGATTTTTAAGTCGGAAAAAGAAACTTATAACTGGGCGGTAGAATTCGGGCGTAGCCTGAAGCCGGGCGACAAGGTGGCCCTTTACGGGAACCTGGGTGCCGGCAAGACGGTCATCAGTCGCGGGGTCTGCAAAGGTCTCGGTTTCACGGGGTCCGTCTGCTCCCCCACCTATACCATCCTGCACGAATACCCGAACAACCCGCCGATTTTTCACTTCGACCTTTACCGCCTGGACGGCGGCGCCGACCTGAACGAGGTCGGCCTCGACCCCGACTACCTCGAAAAGGGGATTAGCCTGATCGAATGGCCTGAACGCCTCGAAGACAACGACCCCGGCCTCACGCATAAGGTTGAAATAAAAATCCTCTCGGAAACCAAGAGGGATATCACCGTCACTACGCTTTAAATTTCCCATGCCACTGGAGCCGCGAGCAGCAGCAGGGCCGGCGTGTACCTATAAACCGGCATAAAGCAACTCGTTTATAGGTAACAAAAAAAACGCTCTTTGCAATCGTACCTATAAACAAATCGAAAACGGACCCTTTATAGGTATATTTTTTCAACTTTTGCTGTACTTGCGTACAAATTAAACAATTAAGCACCTATAAAACAAACAAATAACCCCTGTTTATAGGTATATATTCAAAACAGGCACAATTTGCAATCCGTTTCTTACCTATAAAATTGTCCTAAGCAGCACTTTATAGGTACACTTCGCCAAAAAGCACTCAAAAACAACCCCAAAATGGAACAAAATCTAGGAAAAAGCACGTCTTCGCCCCAAAAACGGAGCTATACACAAAAGCCGTTCCTTTATGGAACGGCTTTGCGTCTTCATTTGCAATAAAATTTGCGTTTTAAAGTTTCTGAGAACTACTTTGCCGCGCTAGAGTCGGCAGCGGAATTAGCCGGAGCAGCAGCGACCGCAGAGGCCTTAGCGGCATCCTTCGCGGCCTGAATTTCCGAGATTTTCACGATTTCGTCCCATTCGCTCTTGTCGCCGGTATACAGGAGCATGGCACCCTTGTATTCCGTCACGATCTTGGCGGCAGCGGCTGTATCGCCCTTGTCGAGAGCATCATTTGCATTTGCGAGCAAGTCCTTCTGGGCGTTGCGCATATCCTCGATTTCACCGAGGCGGTTCTGGCGGAGCACTTCCAGAGTATCGCTCACGAAAGCCAAGTCCCAGGTGGACTCGTAGCAGGCTTCCACTTCGGCAAACTTCGTCGCATCTGCGGTCGCGGCGACATACAGAGAATCGCACTGTGCAAACGTTTCGGCGCAGCTGCGTTTCACATGCTGATAGTACTGATAACCGCCCACAATCAGGCCGACAATGACCAGGAGGAACACGCCGTCCTGCCAGCCCATGATCGGGCCGCTGGGAAGTCTCGGTTTTCCGTTGACGGTGTCGCCTGCTTCCAGGCGTTCTTCGGCTTCGTCAAAGGGGCTTTTTCCATTCAAGAAACTGAACATTTTCTACCTACTTTTTTACACTTACTTTTTGGCAAGGGCCGCAAAGACCCGTGCATACAAATAAATTTGCTTGACCAGGCTCGCAAAGCCGTTCGAACGCGTCGGCGAAAGGCCTACATTCAGGCCGATATCCTGGAAGAACTTCGGATCGACCGCGAGAATGTCCGCCGGAGCCATATCGTTATAGACCTTGAGCGCAAGCGCGCCGAGGCCGCGGCTAATGAGCGGATTCGTGGTACCGCCTTCGACATCCATTTCGAAGTGAATCTTTTCGCCGTCGAACTTAGGCACCAGGTACATGGTCGAGGCGCACCCCTGGATAATGAATTTTTCGTCCTTGAGCGCGGTGTCCATCCCCTTATGGGCACGGGCCAAGTCAAGCAGGTACTTCCACTTGCCGTCTTCGTCTGCAAAGTTTGCAAACGTCTCACGCACTTCGTTCAAACGAGAATCCATCACATCACTCATAAAATCACCATCAACGCAAGAAGGAACGCATCTTCCAGATGAGCGAAGGTGCGGCCCACAGCACATTAAAGAAAATTCTGAACAACGTCTGTTTTTCGCGCGGAAGTTTCGATAGTTTCTTGGCGGCACGATCAAACTGGGCGTCGCTAATCTTGTTGAAGCCCGCCTTGGCTCGCGCCACCTGCAGGTGCTTTTTGCCAAGAACAGCCATCCAGCGGTCAAGCGTCTTGGCCTCGATTGCCTCACGGTTTGCACCGGAATCGTCAAGCCATTCCTTCACGGACTCCGCGACCACCTTTCCACACAGGAGCGATTCCACGATTCCCGAACGGCTGATGGGATTCACGCAGCTTGCCGCATCGCCCGCCTTAAAGAGGCCGCACTTCGCGAAGGGGCGAATTTGGGTTCCGGTACAGGCGATTGCGCCACCGTACACGGCCTTGACCTTTGCCTCGGGATAGTCGCGGGCGATAAAGTCCAGCAACTTCTGGCGCAGGGGCACCTTATGCTTGACATCCTTGCCTAGCACAAAGCCGATATTCACTTCCTTGCCGTCGCGCGGGAAAATCCAGCCGTACCCCGATTCGAATTCGGAGCCAAAGAAAAGCTCGATATGTTCCTTGCTATGCTCTATACCTTCGGCCACCGCAAAGATTGCAGGTTCCAGGTCGGCATCGCCCGATTCAATTCCCTGCAGGCACTCGATACCGCGGGTCAGCTTGCAGCTCGGGCCCGAAGCGTCAACCACGGCAACGGCCGAAAGCGTCTCGACTTCGCCACCAGCCACGGACACAGAAACGTTCCAACCATCGGTGGTCTTTTCAAGTTTCTTGATCAAGGCATCGTAGCGGCATTCCACGCCTGCCGCGCTACATCCTTCCGCCAGGCTATGGTGGAAAATCCTGCGATCCAGGATCAGGCCACAGTCCTTGCTGTAGAACTCAGCTCGATAGCGCTTGGGGGAGGTAAAATAAATTCCGGAAAGCGTTCCACGGACAAAAGAGGGATCCACCGGCCACAGGGCGTTCAGCCTGTCATTAGAGACGGCCTCGGCGCAAAAAATCGGCTCTTTCCACGGTTCTTTCTTGTCCAAAAGTAAAATACGTCTAGCACCGCCAGTCAGTCGCCCCAGGGTGCAGGCGGCCATGAGACCGGCAGGACCGGCCCCGCAAACCACCACATCATACCGATTTGATGCAAAATTTGCCATTTCGGGGAACAAATTAGCATTTATTTATAAAGTTTTTTTCTTTTTTATTGTTATTTGCCAATTTTTTTAGTTATTTTAGGGCTATCCGTTATTTGGTTTTATCCTTAAAAGGGAATGTATATGAATATGAAGAGAGTATCAAAGTTTGGTTTGTGCCTAGTCAGCGCACTAGCCCTCAACGTTTTTGCTCAGGACAACTGGGCCGGCAAGGACCTGAACGTGTCCTTCAGTAACAAGCGTATCGACAATTTCAACTTCAAGAATGCGAAGGCTGTCGCCCATACGACGGACTTCCGCCGTGCAACTGGTGAAAACCCAGATTTCACGGGCGCAAACCTCAACGAAGTTTCCTTCCAGAATGCGGTGATCAGCAACGCAAACTTTGAAAATGCAAGCCTCGTCAAGGCAACCATTAGCGGTGCCGACATCCGTGGCTCCTCCTTCGAAGGCGCCAACATGCAGGAAGCGAACCTCTACCGTGCAACGCTCCTCGATAGCCAGTTCCCCAAGGCAAACCTGAAGAATGCCCGCCTCGACGCCATGAAGGTGTCCGACCAGACCGACTTCAGCAAGGCTGACCTCACCCAGGCATCCGTGATGGACGTGGACCTGACTGCCGCCGACTTCAACAAGGCAAACCTCACCAACGCGAACTTCTCGCGTTCCCTGATGGCAAACAGCGACCTCCGCAAGACGACCCTCGTGAAGACGGACTTCACCGCCTGTAACCTGATCGCCGCCAACTTCAAGGGCGTGGACCTCATCGAAGTGAACTTCGCCAAGGCTGGTCTTTCCCAGGCCAACTTCAGCGGTGCCGAATTCAAGAACGTGAACCTCAGGGAAGCAGACCTTTCCCTGACCACCTTCAATGACGTGGATCTTTCCAAGACCCAGCTCCAGAAGGCCAAGTTCGCCCAGTCCACCCTGAAGAACATGAACTTCGACAACCAGGACCTCACGGGCGTGGTGTTCGACAAGGGCTCCGTTTCCAAGAGCTCCTTCGTGAAGACCAAGCTCTCCAAGGCATCCTTCTACGATACCGAAGTGAGCAAGAACTCCTTCCAGAACGCAGAACTCCTGAAGGCCGTGTTCGACGGTGCATACGTCCGCAAGAACATCTTCGACAAAGCTGACCTCACCAAGGCCAACTTCGCGAATTCCACCATTGAACGTTCCGACTTCATTCTCGCCCAGCTCGCCGGTGTAAGCTTTGCCGGTGCCAAGCTCGAAAAGGTGAACTTCACCAACGCCAACATGCAGGGCATCAAGATTGATGCCGACACCAAGATGGAAGACGTGGACTTCTCTGGCGCAAACCTCGAAGGCGCCAAGATCGAAAAGTTCACCGCCAAGAAGGTAATCTACGACAACAAGACCCAGTTCCCGTCAGGCTTTGACCCGCGTCAGTATGGTTTCACCAAGCGTGGTGAAAAGGCCGCCGATATCAAGGTCGAAGGCAAGAAGAAGTCCGGTGACGGCGAAGACCAGCCGAAGAAGAAGCGCAAGAAAAGAAAGTCAATGGACAATGACGACGAATAGTCGTTAACCAAAAACGGAATTGAAGAGCCTCGGTGACGAACCGAGGCTTTTTTAGTGTTTTTTTTATGCTATCGCTTCGTTCAAGCATCAAACTCTAGGCTCGGTCATAGCCATGCGAGCGTGACTGCGAAACTCGCCTTTCGCATTTGTCCATCAGCCAGTTCACCGCTTCGGAAAGCGTATGCACCTGGACAACCTTCATGCCCGAGGAATTCTCCGGCAGGCGGCCACCCGCCGGGACGACCGCTTCGGTCATGCCCAGGCGGCGGGCTTCCTTGAGCCTTTGTTCCAAAAGGCTCACGGAGCGGACCTCGCCCGACAGTCCGAGTTCTCCGATGACGATGGACTGCCTGCCGAGCGGAATGGCGAGGTGGTTGCTCGCGACGGCGAGCGCGAGGGCGAGGTCCGACGAAGTGTCGGAGACCTTCAGCCCGCCGGCAATCGAGACGAACACGTCGGAAGCCCCGACGATTACCCCGCCGAACTTTTCAAGCAGCGCAAGGATGATGGTGAGCCGCTTCGGGTCAATCCCTGCGGCCACGCGCTGCGGTACCGCAAAGGTGGTCTGGCTTACGAGCGCCTGCGTTTCGAAAAGCATCGCCCGCGTCCCTTCCATCGTGCAGCAGACCACGCTTCCGGGCGTCGGAGGAACATTCTCTTGCAGAAAGGCCCGGCTCGGATTTTCTACCGGAGAAAGCCCGTGCGAAGTCATCTCGAATACGCCGATTTCGTCCGTTGCGCCGAAGCGGTTCTTGATGGTACGGATTAGGCGGTACTGATGGTTACGGTCGCCCTCGAAATACACGACCGTATCGACCATGTGCTCCAGGATGCGAGGCCCTGCGATCTGACCGTCCTTGGTGACATGCCCGATAAGAATAGTGATGCAGCCCGTATTCTTCGCGAACACCATCAGGTCGAGCGTGCATTCGCGAAGCTGCGTGGCGCAGCCCGGAGTCCCCGAAAGATTTTCTTTATAGACCGTCTGGATAGAATCGATGACGAGCACCTGCGGCTTGATCTCTGCCGCCTGCTGCAAAATTTTTTCGAGGCTAGTCTCGCAAAGCAAAAGCATTTCGGAACCCGCCACATTCAAGCGTTCGCTGCGCAGCTTGACCTGCACCGCGCTTTCTTCGCCGCTCACGTAAAGCGTCTTGACGCCGGCGGCTGTCATGGTGGCGAGCGTGGACAGCACCAGGGTGGATTTCCCGATTCCAGGATCGCCACCGATGAGCACCAGGGAACCTGGTGCAAGCCCGCCCCCTAGCACTCTGTCAAATTCGGTATTGGCGGTGCTCAGCCGCCTCGTCTCTTCTGTAGCAACCTCCTTCAGCGGAATCACCTTATGGACAGGACCGCCAAGGCCACGAGAAGCTCGCCCACCGTCGAGAACACTTTCTACAACATGCTCCTTGAGACTGCTCCACGCCCCGCAGAACGGACACTTGCCAGCCCACTTTGGCGTGGTATTGCCGCATTCGGTACAGAGGAACTCAATTTCTTTTTTCGCTTTCGTTTTACTTAGTGCTACCATGTGCACTAATATAACAAATTACCACCGACAATTTATGACATTTTATAAATAATGCACAAAAAAGCACTTTTACATAAGGTTCAGCACCCGATTTTTGCAGGGCATTCCTTCTTAGCACTCAAAGCATTAAGCGGAAAGCACAAGGCTATTTACTTTTTTTACAATTTTCACTGGTTTGCTTTACATTGGCAGAATTACCTACGATAATTATATAGGAAATACAGCCAACGGGTAACCTATGTTTGACTTCATCAGCAACATTCTTGAAAGCATAACTCACTTTTTCACACAAGCTATCTTGCTTATCATCATCGTACTTGCAGTCGTCTTGCTTTTTCTTGCAACGCATAGGCACAACCATAACCCCTATGTGGACCACTCGCAAGAAATCCAGAAACAGAAAATCGAGGCCGAACGAGATGCTCAATACAAGGAGGCTTTGCAACGCCTCTATGACGAACAATATGGAAAATAAACCAACAACAACGGAGGCGTCACCATGGGATGCCTTGTCAACCTTATCAAAATCTTCCTAGGGCTAATCCTTATAGTCATCATGCTCATCGTTGGCTATAAGCTCATTTTCGACCCGAGCACCTTCCAGAAACCAGGTGTCGAAATGGAGCTTACACCCGAGCTTGAACGCGGCCTCGTGTATGTAATCAAGGTTTTCAAGGCCGTGTTCGGCCAGGACAAATGCGTTATCAGCATCTTGAGTACTCATGAAGAGTTCTATTCAATCCAGAAGAAAAGGAAAAGATTGTATCGCTTCTTCGCAAATATGCGGAAAAATACGATGCACGTCCCAATGCCATCGGCATGGATTTCAAGCTAGAACCTTCTTTTTTGAAGGACGGTATCGGTTTTGACGGGTACTCTTTCGAAATCGGCTGGCATTCCCACGGCAGCGTGATGATCGTGGTGCCTTACAAGGAAATTCTGCCCTATATGGAAACTTGGGCCCGCCGGGAATTCGGTCTTACTGAAACGAAAGGCTCAAAATAAGGGCATTTTTACGAGGCTTCTGCAGTTTGTGTGGAGGGGTTGGGAGGAGTCTAAGCAGCGGTTTTC
>NZ_CAMGVQ010000024.1:0-50060 GCF_946062555.1 uncultured Fibrobacter sp. | reverse complement strand
TATACGCAAGTTAAACTACAAACCTAAGTCGCGTTAGCGACGAAAATCCGCCTTTGATGAAACCATCCCATATAAAAAGGAAACAGATAAAAATGGAATTGTTCGATTTGTTTTCAAAAAAGGATTTCAATTATTTGTAGTGAATGAGCTTGAATTTCCTGAAATTGTAAAAAAAATGAAGATACTTTATAATGTAGACTGATGATAGAGAGTCTTGATGTGTTGAATGACTCAAGTAATTAAAAAGCCCTCAATTTAGTCCGCAAATTAATTAGTCTGCCTGTTTTTTTCTATCTTTGTCCCCGTGAAATTTTTTCGTTCCCTATCGATTGCGCTGGTGGCGCTCCTGTTTGCAAGCGTTTCCTTGCTGGCCGCCCCTTACGATCCGCCGACCTGGCGCGATTCTACGTGGGATTACCGCAGCGAAGACCCCGGTGATACGACCGAACTTTCGATTGCCAAGGGCGTGGGCGTGGCCTCGACGGTTTTGATTGCCTATGGTGCAGCCTATTGGCTCGTTTTCCACAAGGGATGGTGGGACGAACAGGGGAACGATTTCCATTTCGAGAATGACTTTGACTACGCACTGAACCTGGATAAGTTCGGACATTTCGCTTCGGGTGTCATGATGGGCGAGACCTTCTACGAGGCTTACCGTTGGGCGGGAATTTCCGAGTTCAACTCTTACCTTTTTGCTGGACTTTCTGCTTTTGCGACGCATGTGGCGATAGACGTGAAGGACGGTTTTGCGCCCAAGTGGGGTTTTAGTGTTTTCGACGTGCTGTCGGGTACCTTGGGAGGCTTTCTGCCTATGGCAGAGCGCTACGTTCCCGTGTTCAAGTACGTAGATCTCAAGTGGAGTTACTGGATCAATTCCAAGGCGTATTACAGACAAAGTGATACGGGCGTGTTCACGGACGATTACTGCAATCAGACCTTCTGGGCTTCGTTCAAGGTTTATCGCCTGTTGCCGAAGGCCGCCCGTGCGTATTATCCGAGCTGGCTTGCCCTGGCGGCTGGCCTCAGCATCGACGAGGGTGTGTTTACGGACGATCCGCACCCGCATCGTGAAGTCTATATCGCGCTCGATTACGACCTGGAAGCTTTCCGCCCGCAGAGTCGTATGGCGCGCACCATCGTGAAGTACCTGAATTACTTCAAGTTGCCTGCCCCCACCGTGCAAGTTTATCCCGAATTCCACTGGTACTTGCTGTATCCGATTAAGTTTTAGTGCTTCCTACAGCCTACTTTCTCTCGTCTCTCGTCTCTCGTCTCTCATCTAAATTTCTACATTTGCCCCGTATGTTTACGGGAATTATTCAATCTACCGGTGAAATCGTTTCGATTGAAACTCGAGGCGATGCGCTTTCTATGCGCCTTAAGTCACCGGGCTTTTTTAAGAATTGTAAGTTGGGCGACAGTGTCGCGAACGACGGTGTTTGTCTTTCCATTGAATCTTGCACCGATGACGAAGCTACTTTCTGCCTGATGCACCAGACGGTGGAAAACACGGGCTTTAAGCAGGCCGCTGTCGGCAAGTTGGTGAATCTGGAACTTCCGTGCCGTGCTGATAGCTTTATGGGCGGTCACTTTGTGATGGGCCATGTGGACTGCATTACCGAAGTCATCAAGGTGACTCCGCGTGAAACGGGTGTGGAAGTGGATTTGAAACTTCCGGCAGACCTGCGTCGCTACGTGATTCGCCGCGGTTCGATTTCGCTCAACGGAATCAGCCTGACGGTCGCTGAAAAATTCGAAGATTCCATTCGCGTGTGTATTATTCCGGAAACCTTGGCCCGCACGAACCTGCGCAACTGGGTTCCGGGAACCATCGTGAATGTGGAAGTCGACATGCTCGGCAAGTATATTGAAAATTATCTGAAGGAACGTGACCTTGCTTAATACGATTGAAGAGGCCATCGAAGATTTTAAGAACGGCAAGTTTTTGATTGTGGTCGACGACGAAGACCGCGAAAATGAAGGCGACTTTGTCATCGCCGCCGAAAAGATTACGCCCGAAAAGGTGAACTTCATGCTTCACGAAGGTCGTGGCGTGCTTTGCGCACCGCTCCCGATCAAGCGCTGCCATGAACTGAACCTCACGCGGCAGACCGCCGAGAATACTTCGATTCTTGGGACTCCGTTCACCATCATGGTCGATAAAATTGAAGGCTGCACCACGGGTGTATCCGCTCACGACCGTGCGGCGACGATTCTCGCCCTTTCGGACCCGAATTCCAAGCCCAGCGACTTTGGGCGGCCGGGGCATATTTCGCCCCTGTACGCCCAGGAAGAGGGTGTACTCCGTCGCGCAGGCCATACCGAAGCGGCGGTGGACTTGGCTAGGTTGGCAGGCCTGCGCCCGGCGGCCGCCCTGATCGAAATCATGAACGAAGACGGTACCATGGCCCGCATGCCGCAGCTTCAGGAAGTCGCAAAAAAATTCGGCATCAAGATTATCTCGATTCGCGACCTGATCGACTACCGCCTTAAAAACGAAAAGCTCGTGCAACGCGTCGCCGCTCCGCATGTGTCGACCAAGTACGGCGACTTTACCGCCTACGCCTACAAGAGCAAGACCGACGGTGTGGAACATGTGGCCTGGGTCGCGGGTAACCCCGACTTCAGCAAGCCTGTTTATGTGCGCGTGCATAGCGAATGCCTTACGGGCGATATTTTTGGCAGTCTTCGCTGCGACTGCGGCGAACAGCTTGCCGCCGCCATGAAGTTCATCGGCGAGCACGGTGGCGTGTTCCTTTACATGCGCGGCCAGGAAGGCCGTGGAATCGGGCTCTGCAACAAGCTCCGCGCTTACGAGTTGCAAGAAAAGGGCTTGGACACGGTCGAAGCGAACCTGCACCTTGGGTTCAAGTCGGACCTGCGTCAGTACGGTACGGGCGCCCAGATTTTGGCAGACCTCGGCGTCAAGGAAATGCGTCTCTTGACGAATAACCCGAGCAAGATTTCGGGCATTACGGCTTATGGCCTTAAGATTGTGGAACGCGTGCCGATCGAAATTAAGCCGAACAAGGAAAACTTGTTCTACCTGCTCACGAAGCAGAAAAAGATGGGTCACCAGCTGCATATCGACGGCGCTGCACCCCAAGAGAATTTGAAAGAGGAAACGTAAATGGTGAACGAAATCAAGAATTCCCTCAATGGTTGTGGCCTCAAGGTGGCAATCGCCGTTGCCCGCTTTAACGAGGTCGTGACCGACAAGCTCCTGGAAGGGGCTGTGCGTCAGCTTGAACTTCTCGGTGTAGCAGACAAGGATATCACCGTTGCGCATGTACCGGGTGCATTCGAACTTCCGGGCGTGTGCCGTCGTCTCGCTGATAGCGGTAAGTACAGTGCCGTGATGGCGCTCGGTGCGGTGATCCGCGGCGAGACCAGCCACTACGACGTGGTGGTGAATGCTTCTACCGGCGGTATTGCAAACATTGCCGCCGAAGGCAAGCTCCCCGTGATTCTTGGAATCCTCACCACCGACACCGTGGACCAGGCCATGAACCGTGCAGGCCTCAAGGCCGGCAACCTCGGCGCAAGCTGGGCATCCACCGCCGTCGAAATGGCAAATTTGTATAAAGAAATTTAGAGCTTAGAGCTTAGAACTTAGAACTTAGAACTTAGAACTTAGAACATTCTCTTTTCTCTAAGCTCTAAGATCTACCAACTATCGACTATCTATATGAAAATATCTTACAGACCCGCCCGTGTATTTGCCATGCAGCTGTTGTATGCGATGGAAATTACGGGACAGACTGCGGGAGAGGCTCTCCCTGGAATTTTGGAATCTCAACCCCTCCATGCTGAACAGAAAAAGTATGGAATGAAGCTGGTGGACCTGGTGCAGGCCCATCGCGAAGAACTTGATGACAATATCAAGACTGCTGCCGCCCATTGGGACATCGAGCGTATGGCGAGCCTCGACCGTATTATTCTCCGCATTGCGATGGTGGAACTTTCCTATGTTCCCGAAATTCCGATGAAGGTCGCCATTACCGAAGCGGTCCAGATTGCCGCCAAGTACAGCACCGACAATTCGGATTCCTTTGTCAATGGCCTTTTGACCGGCTTTATGCGTAACCGTGGCATGGTTGTCACCGAACCCAAGGAAAAGTAAGATGCTCAAGGAAAAATGGATGAAACATATCTTCGCAGGCATTGCTGCTCTCGTGGCTCTGGTTGTGTATGTACTCACGATGGCCCCCACGGTCAGCTTCTGGGACTGTGGCGAATTTGTCGCTTGCGCCAATACGCTTGGCATTCCGCATCCTCCTGGAACGCCCTTCTTTGTGTTCCTTGCCCGCGCAGTCATCGTGCTGCTCCCGTTCGTGGGTGAAATTGCAAAGCGCGTGAACTACATCTCGGTGGTGAGTTCTGCGGCGACCGTCTACGTGACGGCTCTCTTTGCCTGGGAACTGTTGGCGACGGTCCTTAAGACCGATGCCCTTGCCGAAAAGATTACCGGTAAGGTCCGCACGGCTGTGCTTGGCTCCGCCGCTCTCGTGGCCGGTTTCCTACTGACTTTTTCCGACACCTTCTGGTTCAACGCCGTCGAAGCCGAAGTCTACGGCATCGCCATGCTTATATTGATGCTCGTTTCTTACCTTGGCCTCGTCTGGTACAACAAGCGTAACGAAGAGTACAGCGACCGCATCCTGATTTTCATTTGTTATATCGCGTTCCTCGGCGTGGGCGCTCATCTTTACACCATGCTTACGGTGCCAGCCGTGTTTGCACTCCTGCTCGTGGCGGAACCCAAGAAGATTGTGGAACGCATTCCTATCTGGATTACGGGTACGCTTCTTTGCTCCGTCATTTACATGGTGTCCGCTTTTATCGAAATTTCGTTCGTCTGCCTGATAGCCCTTTCGATCCTTTGCCTTGCGAAGCCGTTCAAGAGCAAGGGCGTGCAGCGCAGCATGCGTCTGTCCCTGGCATTTGCCTTCTTTGCCCTCATTGGCTATAGCACGCACCTTTACATTCCGATCCGTTCGGAACTGAACCCGATTATCGACGAAAACGATCCTGAAATCAACATCCGCGACGAGCAGGGGAACCTGCAGCTCGGTAACCTGTTCAAGGACGAAAACTGGGTCGCCTTCAATAACTTCATCGAACGTAAGCAGTATGGCTCCGAAAGCATGATTAGCCGTGCCTTCTACCGTCGTGCCCGCGTGAGCCACCAGTTCCTCTCGTTCCCGCATATGGGTTACGGTGGATACCAGATGGCGCAGTACCTGCCTTACAAGGTTGGCGACGTGAACTATGCCAACGGCATCTATACCTTCGATGCTGCAGATAACCAGCCGGTGGAACGTTTCGGAATCAAGTTCCCCACACAGATGAGTTTCATGGGCGATGCGACACTTCCGCAGTTCCTCATGTTCCTGATCTTTAATGGCCTTTTGATCATGGTTTGCGTGTTCGTCTGGAAGCGTAACCGCAACATGGGTGTGTTCGTTTCTGTGCTTTACGCCCTTTGCTCCCTCGGCTTGCTGTTCTACATCAACTTTGCCGACGGCACCCGTATGGAGCAGCGCGAACGCGATTACTGGGTTTCCGTAATGAGCCGCAACGTTCAGGACTTGAACAGCCGTGGCATGGGCATTACGGCTCTTCCGGATCCGAACGATCTCATCGACATGCGTCAGAATATCGAGCATGCCAAGATCCGTATGGAAACGCTCAAGGCTCGTGGTGCAAACGATGCTCAGCTTGCAACCCTGCAGCGTGAAATCGACGATTACTCCAATTCTGCCGTCTGGCAGAACTGGCAGAAAATCGAGAACGGTTTTGCTCAGGTGGGTGCCCGTGCTCCGTTCCCCGATGCCGTTCATTTGGAAGTCCGCGAACGTGACTATTTCTACACGCCCGCCTTCATTTTTATGAGCATGATTTACGGTATCGGTGCCGGTATCCTCGTGTTCCTGGTGGCGACATCCTCCTTTGCCGCCTTTGCAAATCCGGTGGCCGCCGCCTTGGTGGCAGTGTCCTTCCTGGTGCCCTGCATTTCGAACTACAAGGAACATGACCGTTCCGGCCTCTGGGTTCCTTGGGATTACGCTTTCAATCTGCTCAATAGCTGCCGTCCGAACGCCATCCTCTTTACGAACGGTGACAACGATACCTTCCCGCTTTGGTTTGCCCAGGAAGTGGCTGGTGTGCGTAAGGATGTTCGCGTGGTGAACCTCTCGCTCGGCAATACCGACTGGTACATCAAGCAGATGCTCGACAACGAGCCGATTCTGAAGCTCAGCTACGACAAGGCCGCTATCGACCGCGATATGGTGCTCGACAATAGCTCTGCTTCTAACCCGAACCATCAGGTGTCTACTTGGGTGAAAAATGCCCAGCGCCTGATGCCGCAGCTCAAGAACCGTATCGATGCTATGGAAGGCCAGCAGCTTTCTGCGGCCGATTCCGCTAAGCTCATGCAGTTCAAGGTGCATTACCAGGTGTGGGATGCCTTTACCGAATGGGCTAACCGTACCCGTAGCGGCATGATGCTCACGCAGCATAAGCTGGTGATTGACCTTGCTCTCCAGAATATGGACAAGCCGATTGAAATTTCGACGACCGTCGGTACGTCCAACTTCATGGGTCTTGAAAAGTACATGGTGCAAGAAGGCATGGTCTACAACTTCGTGAAGGGTGACCTGAACCCGAAGCGTAATGCTTTTGATGCCGCCTACACGGCAAATTTGATAGATTCTGTGTTCAAGTTCCGTGGACTTGGCGACGGTACCGCTTATATCAACAGCGAAACGGAACGTCTCCTTTCGGGTTACGTGTCGCTTTACCTGCAGATTTCGTTCGATACCCGCGACAAGATTTCGAACCTCCGCAACAGCCATCCGTTTACGGCCGAAAAGAAGGCCCAGGTGGATAGCCTTGCCGCCTTGGCTTCCAAGTACCTTGAATTGGGCATGAAGCAGTTCCCCTCCGAATGGCGTAATTACTGGGCTGCCGCATTTGTCTACGAAGCTGCTGGCCAGAAGGCCAAGGCTCAGGAAGTGCTGAACCGCGGTCTCGAAAACGTGCCTGCCTACGAAGAAGGCGGTCGCGCACGCCTCCTCATGAGTGGTCGCCAGATCGAGATGATGTCCGACGAACCGCTCAAGGTCGAAGCTCCGGCTGAACCTGCTACGGATTCCGCCGAGAAGGATTCTGCAAAGGAACCTGCGGTGGTTGCAGCCGCAGAATAATCGAGCTTGAAAATAAGTTAAGGTAATTTCATGGATTTGAGTCTTGTCATTCCGGTCAAGGAAGAAAGTGAAAATCTTCCCGAACTCCTTAAGGAAATCGTCGATGCGATCAAGCCGACGGCTTTCGAGTTCGAAGTGATCATTATCGATGACGGTAGCCGCGATAATACTTGGGACGTGATTGAGAACTTGTCGAAGGAGTATTCCTTTATCCGCGCTTTTCGCTTCCAGTTCAACTGCGGAAAGGCTGCCGGACTCGCTTTCGGTTTCTCCAAGGCGCGCGGCAAGTACGTGGCGACTCTGGACGGTGACTTGCAGGACGATCCGCTTGAAATTCCGAAGATGATCAAGATTCTGGAAAGCGGCTACGACCTGGTTTCCGGATGGAAAATTCGTCGCCTGGATCCGTGGCACAAGACTTGGCCTTCCAAGTTGTTCAACTTGACGGTTTCTATCGTCTGCGGCCAGCGTCTGCACGATTTTAACTGCGGCATCAAGGCTTATCGCAGTTCCGTGGTGCGCTTTATCCACCTGTATGGCGATTACCACCGTTTTATCCCGGTGATGGCCAAGTGGCAGGGCTTCCGCATTACCGAAATGCCCGTGGCGCACCGTGCGCGTGTTCACGGTGTTTCCAAGTATGGCGTGTCCCGCCTGGTGTCCGGATTCCTTGACCTGGTGTCGTTGATGTTTATGCGGAGCTTTGCCTCCAAGCCGCTCCATTTCTTTGGGCTCCTTGGCCTGATCTTTATGCTCATCGGTTTTGGCGTTTCGGGCTACTTTGGCTATGAATGGCTTCAGACGGGTGCACTCCATGTGCGACCGCTCCTTTTGGCGGGCGGATTCTCGCTGGTGATGGGCGTGCAGTTCATGTCGCTTGGCCTTTTGGGCGAAATGATGAACGGAAGCAAAAAACAGAGCTATCCTGTGGCCGAATCCATTCGAGAAATTGTAGATTTAGGTTAGGAGAAGATTGTTTATGGCGTATCCCAAAAGTTTGGTCATTGTGCCTACCTATAACGAGAAGGAAAATATCCTGCTCATTATGGAGGCCATTTTAAAGCAGAACGAATGCCTCGAAATTCTCGTGGTAGACGACGGTAGCCCCGACGGTACGGGCGATATGGTGGAAACGGAGGCGGCAAAGAATCCGCGGATTCACCTGTTGCGCCGTAAGGGCAAGATGGGCCTCGGCTCCGCTTACGTGACGGGCTTCAAGTGGGCTCTTGAACGCGACTACGAACGTGTGTTCGAAATGGATGCCGACTTTAGCCATGCGCCGACCGACTTGAACCGCTTTCTGGAAACAGCCGAAGAAGCCGACCTTGTGCTCGGCAGCCGCTACCAGAATCACCGCATTAGCGTGGTGAACTGGGATTTGCGTCGTTTGATTTTAAGCTATGGAGCAAACGTGTACACTCGTATTGTGACGGGGCTCCCGATTAGCGATGCTACGGGCGGCTTCAAGTGCTTCCGTCGCGAAGCCCTGCAGGCTTTGAACCTCGACAAAATGAAAAGTGATGGTTACTGCTTCCAGATCGAGACGACCTTCAAGATTTGGAAAAAGGGCCTCCGCGTCAAGGAAATCCCCATCGTATTTACCGACCGTACCCGCGGTACTTCCAAGATGAGCGGCGGCATTATCTCCGAAGCGTTTTTCCTGGTCCTTAAACTTCGCCTAGGACTTGCGTGATGAATTTGGAATTTTTTTATTCCGAACTCTGAAATCTGAACTCCGAATTCTGAATTATTATGTACTCTTGTTCCATTATCATTGTTGCCTATAATTCTTGCGATTTCATTCCCGCATGCCTGAAGTCCGTTCGCGATGCATGCGAGGGGATCGATGCGCAGGTTATTGTGCTTGATAATGGCTCAGTCGAGCCGATTCTGCCCGAAATCAGGCAGTTCTTCCCCGAAGTGGAATGGATTGATTC
The DNA here is from genome assembly GCF_946062555.1 of uncultured Fibrobacter sp. GTDB lineage: Bacteria > Fibrobacterota > Fibrobacteria > Fibrobacterales > Fibrobacteraceae > Fibrobacter. The sequence continues at coordinate 40,912 of NZ_CAMGVQ010000024.1, read as the reverse complement.
CAAGGAAAACCTCGGCTTTGGAAAGGGATGCAACCTCGCCGAAAAGCGTGCAACCAAGCCCTACCTGTTCTTTATCAATCCCGATACGGTCGTTTCCCACGATTCCTTTACCAAGGTGCTCGACTTCATGGAAGAACACCCTGAATCGGGTACTGTCGGCTGCCGCATTCTGAACGAGGATGGCACGCTCCAGTGGGCTTGCCGACGTTCGTTCCCGACGATTGTCTCTGCCGTTTCTAAGACGATTGGTCTTGCCGCTCTCTTCCCGAAGAACAAGACCCTTGCAAGCTACAACATGACGTATGCCGACCCGGACGAAGTGACCGAGGTGGATGCCATCAGTGGCTCGTTCTTCTGCATGCGTCGCGACCTGTACGAAAAACTCGGCGGTTTCGACGAAGACTTTTTCATGTACGGCGAGGACTTGGACCTGTGTTTCAGGGCGAAGGTTGCCGGCTGCAAGAACTACTACACGCCTTCGACGAATATTCTGCATTTCAAGGGCCAGAGCTGCCGTACCCGCCGCTGGGATTCCTACCTGGATTTCTACAAGGCGATGCTTATCTTTGTGCGTAAGCACAAGGACCTTTATTTTGTTCCGAATTTCCTCGTGTCGTTCGGTATCATGTTTGCGGCCTTCGTGGGCATGTTCTCGCGCCTTATCCCGAAGTTCTGGAAGATGTTTCTGGACTTGGGCGTGGTAGCTGTATGGGCTCTTGTATTTTTGCCCGGTTTGGGAAACGATGGATACATTTTTTCTTCCATTAAGAAATCCATAGGGATTATAACTATTTTTGAAGACTGGTGGCTTGTCGGCTTGGTCGCCATTATTAATATGGTCTTTCTTGTTTTCCGTGGGGAATACACAGAATCCAGCCTCAAGGGCGAAAAGTTCTTGCGGTACCTTGTGCCGCTGAACCTTCTTGTTGTTGGGGGGTACGAGGCGTTCCGTTACTTTGCACAATTTTCTTATGACCCAGGAGACAGGTCTACAATTTATCCCAATATTGGCTGGTGCGTCTATGTCGTTTGTTCCTGCCTCTTTATTCCGCTAGCTCTCCTTGCCTGGCGTCGTGTCGCATTTTGGATAAACTATTTCTACCGCATTTTCGCGAAAAAACGCCATCGCTCCATCTTGCTTGGTGGCCGCGAAGATTCTCTAAACAACTGGTTCGACCGTTACAACGTGATTCCCGGCATCGAAATTCTTGGTTGCGTGAGTTCGGAACCCGAAAAGATTTCCGAAGAAAACCGTCAGCACCTGTTGGGGAATGTTTCCGAGATGGAGTCCATTTGCAACCGGACCGGCTGTCGCGAGCTCCTGGTGGTCTCCAATTTCTCGGGATACCGCGAACCGTTTGACATCAAATGGCTCGATAGCCTCGGTTTACGCGTGTTCCTGTTGATCGGTAATGCGGCCGAGGGCAATTTTGCCCTTGTAAACCTGAAATATTTGCACTAAAAACGGCAATTTCCAACAAAAACTTTACACGTTGCACAAAAATGAGTTATTTTTTGTGTAAGTATTTGATTATTAAGGTTTTATGTTCGATACAAATCTTTTGGATATTCTTTGCTGCCCCGAAACCAGGGGAAAGCTCAAGTTGGCATCTGACGAAATCATTGCCAAGGTGAATAATGCTATTTCTGCCGGTTCTGCCAAGAACGTTGCCGGTGAAAAAGTTTCTGAACCCCTGACCGAGGCGTTGGCCACCGAAGACGGTTCCAGGGTGTATCCGGTTCGCGAAGGAATACCTGTCCTTTTGGCGGACGAAGCAATTTTGCTCTAAGAGGTGATTATGGCGGTGACGTTGGATTCCCTTAAAAAGAAGATTGGCAAGAAGAATGTGAACTCTAGGGCGTTCGCATGGATTGCTGACCTTGAACGAGAGGCGGGCAACTTGGACCAGGCTCTGCAGAGGGTCGATGGCGGCTTGACGCTCTATCCGAACGATGTGTCGGCAATGCTTGTCCGTTCCAAGATCCTGTTCCAGAAGGAAAGCTACGATGCCTGTATCCAGGAATGCGAGAAGGTCCTTGTTGCTGATCCTTTTAACTTGGCTGCCCAGCGGATTATGGGTGATGCCTACGATAAATTGGAAAACATTGGGGAACGCAACGTCTGTTATCGTCGCTTGCACGATATGGACCCGCTGAACACCTTCTGGAAAGAAGAATACGATGTCGTGGTGGGCGCCGCCGCTGCCGCCGCGATGGCCGGTGAAATTTCCGATATCGACTTCAGCATGCCCGATGACGGTAATGTGGACCTGAGTGATGAATTTACCACAGAACCTGCGGAATCCGTCGGTGCCGCTCCTGCCGATGAATTCACGCTGAACGAACCGCAGGCGGAGGAAGCCGATGTTTCTGCAACCGATGTGGTTGAACCTGCTGGTGACGATCCGTTTGCAGCCCTCGCCTCCATGCTTCCGGGCAATGACGATGCCGATGACTCGGCGATGGAAGATCTCTCCGCTTCGCTGGATTCGGCGATGGATGCCATCAATAACGAATCTGCTGCCGATAAGCCGCTTGAAGAATTGAGCGAAGACGAGAATATCTCCAGTAGCGATGTTGGTTCCGCCCTGTCCGATATGTTCGGTCTTGAAGATGACCTTGAACCGGAAGAAGCTTCCGCTCCTGCCGCCGAGGCTTCTTCTGATATTCCTGCAAGCATTGATGACAATGCCGAAGCGAATGCGGCGAGCATCTTCGGTGCCGCAGCTCCCGAAGCTCCCGCGGAAGACAAGCCACAGAGCATCGACGATGCGTTCGGCGACATTTTTGGCGAAGACGAACTCCCTGAAGAAAAGCCGCAGCAGGCTTCGATTGACGCTCCGGCTGATGAATCGGCTCCCGCGGAAGACAAGCCGCAGAGCATTGACGACGCGTTCGGTGATATCTTCGGTGAAGATGAACTCCCTGAAGAAAAGCCGCAGGCTTCTGAACCGATCGCCGATATTGCCGCTGAATCCGCTGCAGAACCCATTGCCGATGACCTTGAACTGCCGTCCGAGGACGGAGGCCTTTTTGAGAAGTCCGCTGACGCCGATATGAATCTGACGGCAGGTTCGGCAGATGAACCCAAGGCCGATGAACCGACCACGATCGACAACGCCTTCGATTCGATATTCGGCGAAGATGAATTGCCCGAAGAAAAGCCGCAGACTGCCGAATCTTCCGCCGATGTTGCTGCGGATCTTTCCGATGACCTTGAACTGCCGTCTGAAGAAGGAGGCCTGTTCGAGAAGTCTGCCGATGCCGATATGAACCTGACGGGTAACTGGACTCCTGATGGAGCTTCGGTGGAAGAAACTCCCGCCATAGAAGATGCTTTCGCCGAGGAAACCCTTGCCATCGAAGGAAATGCTTCTGTTTTTGATGAACCCGATCCTGTCGAAGAGGAACTGTCTCTTCCTGAAGAACCGGCTGCAGATGAAGGCCTGAACTTTACGGCTGATGAAATGGCGCCGCTCACCGAAGAGGCTGTACCTGCTCTTGACGAACCTGCTCCTGTCGAAGAGGGACGTCCGAGCGTTGCTGAAGAAATTGCTCCGGCACCTGCATCTGATGCGAGCTTCAGTGTAGACAACGCTTTTGATTCTCTGTTCGGTAGCGACGATGACCTGCCCGAAGAAAAACCGCAGGCATCCGAACCTGAAACCATCGCCGAAGCTCCGGCGACGGAAGATGAAACCGTAAGTCTTGCGGAACAAGTGGACCAGGCCGAGACTGAACTTGAAATGCCCGAAGTCAAGTCTGAAGATACGGACCTTGCCAAGGAAATGGGTGGCGCCTTTGCATCGATGTTCGGTAACGAAGACGATGACTTGGACCTTCCGGCTGCAAAGACGGAAGCTGTTCCTGAATCTGTGTCTAATGACCAGGAAGCGACTGGTGCCGCTATCGAAGAATCTTTCGGCAATCTGTCTGAAGAATCGATTTCCAAGGACCTGGACGATTCGTTTGATAGTTTGTTCGGAAAGGATGAAGTTGCGGAGGACGCCGAGACATTGGATGAATCCCTGACGATGCCGACCATCGAGGCTGCCCATGCCGAAGACACTTTTGCCGCTGCTCCGGCGGATGCTCCTAAAGACTTGGATTCCCTTGAATCGGAGGTTTCCGGTGCTTTCAAGGGACTGTTCGATATGGATGATGATTCCTTGACCGAAGAAGACAAGCCTTCTAACAAGGGTGTCGATTTTCTGATGTCCGGTGATTCAGACGACGAAATTTCTGCGGGACTGATCAACAATCCTGATGCTCCGTTGGATCGTGGAGCCTATGACCTGGACGAAAGCCTGAATACACCGACCTTGGCCGAAATCTATTTTGATCAGGGCAAGTACGGCAAGGCTCTCGAAATTTACAAGGACCTCGCCCAGAAGGAACCCGAAAACGAGGAAATTGCAAAGCGCAAGGACGAAATTGAAAAACTCTATAACGACAAGTTCGGAGGCAATGCCTAATGGCTGATCAGCAACCGCAACTTCGTATTGAAAAGCTGCTTCGTGAAATGGTGAACCGCAATGCGTCTGACTTGCATTTGCGCGTAGGGGTTCCTCCTGTCTATCGTATCAACGGTGCGTTGCAGCGTCCGTTTGATATCCGAGTCGATTCCATGATGATGGATTCCTTCTTGGATGATATCATGAACCGCGACCAGAAACAGCGCTTTGAAGCGAACAAGGAATGTGACTTTGCCGTGGGTGCCCGCGACATGGGTCGTTTCCGTGTGAACGTGTTCCGCCAGCGTGGAACGATTGCAGTCGTGATTCGTCATATCAAGGCGAAGATTCCTGCTTTCGAAGACCTGCATTTGCCCGATGTGATTCGCGACATGTCTCTGACCAAGCGCGGTCTCGTGCTGGTTACAGGTACTACTGGTTCGGGTAAGTCGACGACATTGGCCTCCATGCTCAATTACATCAATCAGAACGAAGCGGTGAATATCATTACGGTCGAAGACCCGATTGAATACCTTTACCGCGATGACAAGGCCATTATTTCGCAGCGTGAAATTGGCGTGGATACGCTTTCGTATGCGAACGCCTTGCGTGCGGCGCTCCGTCAGGACCCGGATGTGCTTCTGGTGGGCGAAATTCGTGACCTGGAAACGATGCAGATTGCCTTGACCGCTGCCGATACGGGCCACATGGTGTTTGCGACGATCCATACCACGAACGCGACGGAAACGATTCACCGTGTGCTTTCGATGTATCCGCCGCACCAGCACGACGAAATCCGCTTGCTGCTTTCCGAAGTGCTGGCGGGCATTATTTCGCTCCGCTTGCTGCCGACCAAGGATGGTAACGGGCGAGTGCCTGCTGCCGAAATCCTGGTGAATACGGCCGCTATCAAGGAATACATCGAAGACAAGGACAAGAACGACTTGATCGAACAGGCTATTGCCGAGGGTCACATGCAGTACCGCAGCCAGACCTTCGACCAGGCGCTCCTGAAACTTTACGAAGATGAAAAGATTTCCCTCGAAACGGCGATGAACGCTGCTACGAACCCCGATGACTTCGATCTTAAGATCCGCGGTATTTCGGGTACTTCTGAACGCAGCTGGATGTAGCCTAGGCGGAAGACGCGAGTCCCGAAGGGCCTTGCGTCGAAGCATCTTGAATATAAGTGATAAAAGTCCCCCGCATCCGCGGGGGACTTTTATGTGGTTGGGTTGGAGTAGGATTTTTAGTTGTAGTAGACCGTACTGCCCGACGGGAACGTGACGCTCTTGCTGTAGCTGGAGACGTTGCTAATCTGTGAGGGCTGACCCGTGGTGGTCACCATGTACCTGCCGGAAATGGTGGGCTTGAAGGCCACATTGGAAGTTCCATAGTAGCCGCTGGTGCTGAAGGAAACGCTGTAATTGGTGCCCTTTTCCGAAGATCCGCTGCTGAAACCGAGAACGGTCTTGCTCGTAAGGCTTGCAGAGCCGTCGGAATCGAAGGAGCCGCCCATTCCGCCGCTGATCTGGCATTCTACGATGACGACGCCGCCGGAAATCGTGAGTTCTCCGTTACTGTCGATACCGTCGGTGTCACCGGAGCCAGTCTTTGCGTGGTGTACGCCGCCCGTAATGGTCAAGAATCCGCTGCTGCTACCCATGCCGCCTCCGGGGCCGAATCCCCAGTTGGGCTGGCCGCTTTGATTGGTGTTGCCCGAGCCGTCGTTGCCGCCGGCTGCATTCCAGGCGTCATCGGTTCCGTAGACATCGGTGACACCTCCGTTTGCCTTGATGTACCAGGCTTCGAGGCCTTCGTAGGAATTGGTCACGTAGATGGTACCATCGTTGATCATGAGCGTGGAGTCGGCGTGTACACCGTCGTTCTTGGGTGCGGCGATAGTCGTGTAGCCTCCGTTGAAGTAGATGTTCATATTGGAGTGGACGCCATCATCGCCAGAAGAAATGTCGATCTTACCAGCGTTGATGTAGACCCTGTTATCCGAGACGATTCCCTTGCCGGTAGAGGTAATGTTGATGGTCGGTGCAGAAATGGAGTCGCGGACAAAGATGTAGTTGTAAGCCTGGATTCCGTCGTCGCCGACATTGGTGATGGTAATGTTGCCTCCCTTGATGTCAACGATTCCCTTGCCTTCGGTGATGGTGGTATCGGAGCCGTTCACGGTGCATTCGTCACTCTTGATACCATCGCCGTTTGTCGCCGAGATAGTGATGTTGCCGCCTTCAATGTCCACAAGTCCCTTGCCCTTGAGGCCGTTGTTCTTGGCGGTCACGTTGATGGTCGGATTGCCGCGGACTCGCAGGTCGTTGCTGGAATGGATGCCGTTATTGTAGTTTCCTGTTACCTTGAGTGTACCGCTACCCTTGATGGTGAGGTCATCCTTGGCGTAGATTGCCGCTCCCGTGGTATCGAGGCTGCCGTCGGCCTTGGCGTAGGATGTCGTTCTGCTAGAACCGTCGGTAAATGTGTTCGTGGTGCCGCTTTCGAGGTTGATGATGACCTTGTCTGCGTTGCGGACGTAGAGCGGTGCATCGCTTGAGTTGGAAAGCGTTAGGTTGTTCAAGTAGAGTTCCACCTTGTCGGTGCTTGCGGCGTTCACCTGAATTTGTCCGTTGCCGTTGCCGTTGAAGTAATAATCGCCAGCGCAGGTGATGGTGACTGTTCCGCCATCGATACTGACGCATCCGTTGTCGTTTTCAAGGGTTGCGGTTGCGCTTGCGTACTTGATGGTGGGCGTGTTGCCGTTAGAAGTGGAGGCGTTGCTTGTCACGGTTGTTGCGGAGGAACTGTTGACATCCGGAGTGACAGAGGAACTGCTTACAGTCGGTTGCATATCGTTGCTGCTTTCAATTGGCGGCGTTGCGGAGCTGCTGGAAGTTGCTGTTTCCACCTTGATCTGGTTGCAGGATTCGTCGAAGTAGTAGATGTAGCCTTGGGCGCTCTGGTAGTACGAAACTCCGTTGATGGTATAGAGGGCCTTGTTGTCGGTGCAGCTTGCAGGAGTTTCATTGTCGCTTGTTTCGGAGGAGCTCGATTCGACATTGCCTGTAGAAACACTGTCGGAGGAGGCGGGTGTCTCTACGTCAGGTTCGTTGGCGCTTGAATCCGTGGCGGGAACGGTGACGGATTCCTGGGCGGCTTCCGGAAAGCCGTAGCTTCCGTCAGAGTTTATCCAGAAGGCAAGATTGCCTGCCGCGTCCATGCAAAGGATTTCGCCCGTGGCACCCTGCATGGCGGAGTAGCCGTCATAGAGACAGATGTTGGTATTATCGATTGCCCCTTCGATACTCGATTTGAGGTCGTTAGTGGCGGAGGTGGTAGAAGAGTCGCTGGAGCATCCCGCGAGGAGGGCCAGGAGCCCTAGCGAAAGGTGCGAAGAAATTCCCAAACAATTCCTTGATAGCATTTTGTCGTCCTTTTTTTGCGCGGTATAGCCGCTGGTTTCTTTTTTTAAAGATACTTTGCGGACTACGGCGTTTCACTATGAAAAATGCCCTTCCTGAAAAAATTAGGAATAAAAATTGGGACGAATCATCCCGTTCGGAACAAAAGGCTCCAAAAAGGAACATGTTCTTATTTGTCTTCATTTTTTTCTATTATTAGCCTAAATGAAAATCCGTTTGACCCAAGAGACTTTGAATCGCCTGAAGCGTTTCCGCAAGAACAAGCGGGCGTTCTGGTCGTTAGTGGTACTTGTATTGGCGTATCTACTTTCGCTCACGAGTCCATGGACTGTCAATGATGAACCGCTCGTGTTGCGTTACGAGGGCAAGACGTATTTCCCGGCATTCGTGCGTTACAGCGAAAAAGATTTTGGTGGGGAATACCGGACGGAACAGGATTATGCAAAACTTTTTGCAACGGTCCGGGAGTGCGAAGAAGATGCCGCCGAGGGCTTTACGCGTGCTGGGGGCTGTCCTGATTTTTGGGCGCTGATGCCTCCGATTGCGCATGACCCATTGAAGGCGGACTTGAGCGAAGACGGTGCCCCGCCTTTTGCTCCGAGTGCAAGGCACTGGCTCGGGACAGATAGCAACGGTCGCGATGTTCTTTCCCGCCTGATTCATGGCTTTCGTATCTGTATTAGCTTCAGCCTGCTCTTGACGGTGCTCGGGACTTTTCTCGGGATTGTCATCGGCGGAATCCAGGGGTACCTCGGTAAGTTCTGGGACACGGGTATGCAGCGTTTTATCGAAATTTGGTCCTCGCTTCCGATGCTCTACGTGGTGATTTTGATTGGGAGCGTCTACGGGCGCAGTTTCTGGCTCTTGATTCTGATTATGGCGGCATTCAACTGGATTTCGCTCAGTTACTATATGCGTGCGGAGTTCCTGAAGCTCCGTGGCATGACCTACGTGCAGTCCGCGAAAGTTTTGGGCATGGGACACCGCCACATTTTCTTCAAGGAAATTTTGCCGAATGCGATGACCCCCGTGGTGACGCTTTTCCCGTTCACGCTAATCGGCGGTATCGGAAGCCTTACCTCGTTGGATTTCTTGGGTTTCGGCCTGCAACCGCCCACTCCTAGCTGGGGTGAACTCATGAGCCAGGGGCTCAACAATTTGTATGCACCATGGATTTCGGTGAGCACGGTCGCCGCGCTGTTTGTCACGCTCCTCTTGACCACCTTCGTGGGAGAAGGCGTGCGGGATGCAATGGATCCGAAGTCGGGAGATCGCTATGTTTAGTAGCCATCGACTGAAGGATCCATGCCAAGCGAGAACGACTCGTATTGACGAGTCGTGGGAGCGCGGAGCAATCGATTTAGACATTTTAAGTCAGTGTAGATCGATTGCGGAGTCGTGTGAAGATCCGAAGTCGGGGATAGGTATGTTTAAATTCGCGTTTGTCTTCCTGAGTGTGGTTCGACAAGCTCACCAGCCTTGTAAGTTCCCTGAGCCTGCCGAAGGGACGTATTGAAGTCGAAGGATCTAGTATGAGTAAAAACGGTCTTGTTCTTGAAGGTGGCGGTATGCGTGGGTTGTATACCTGCGGTATCCTCGATACTTTTATGGAAAAGGGAATCGACTTTGACGGTGCCGTCGGTATTTCCGCCGGGGCCTGCTTCGGATGCAATCTCAAGTCCAGACAGCCGGGACGCGCCCTGCGCTACAATCGGCGCTTTGCGGGGGACAAGCGTTTTTGTAGTTTCCGTTCGTGGATCATGACCGGCGATATCTACAATGCCGAATTTTGCTACAAGACGATTCCGCAGGAACTGGATCCGTTCGACTTTGAAACACTCAAGGCGAACCCGATGGAATTCTATATGGGCGTCACGGATATGGAAACCGGCAAGGCCCTTTTCCCGAAGTTTATCGACGGTAACGACAAGGAACTCGCCTGGATGCTGGCTTCGGCCTCGATGCCGCTTGCCGCAAGAATCGTAGAAATTGACGGGGGCAAGTATATGGACGGCGGCATTGCCGATTCGATTCCGCTTGCATTCATGCAGTCGCAGGGGTACGACCGTAATGTGGTCATCTTGACCCAACCGCGTGATTATGTGAAAAAGCCGAATAGCCTGATGCCATTGATTCGACTGGTCTATCGCAAGTACCCGAAGTTTATTGAGGCGACGGCACACCGCCACGAAATGTACAATGAAGAGACCCGCTATGTATTCGAACAGGAAAAGGCGGGGAATGTACTGGTGTTTTGCCCCGAGGAATCTCTCAACATCAGCCGCATCGAAAGAAATGTGAACGAACTGCAGCGAGTCTACGATATCGGCCGGCGGATTGCGGAAGCGCGATTGGATGAAATCAGGGAGTTCCTGGGACGATGAATTCTGTCTTGCAAGTAAAGGATCTCTCGGTCGCTTTCGGTTTCGACAAGAACGGTAAGCCCCGCGATGGAAAGACTCCGCTGCAGGTGACCGACAAGGTCTGTTTCGAAATTGCGGCGGGAGAATTCTTTGCGTTGGTGGGCGAGTCCGGTTGCGGAAAGAGCGTGACGGCAATGAGCATATTGCGTCTGTTGCCGCAGCCGAGTGCAAAAATTGTGGAAGGCTCTGTCCTTTACAATGCAGATGAAAATGCCGCTCCCGTTGACCTTGCAAAGTTACCGATTGCGGACTTGCAGAAAGTTCGCGGTTCGGAAATTTCATGTATCTTCCAGGAACCGATGCAGGCTCTGAATCCGGTGGTGACCATTCGGAAACAGCTGATGGAAGTGTTCAAGTTTTGCAGGCGTCCGAAGGGAGAATTTCTGTCCGTCATCTGCGAACAACTGGCTCTTGCGGGATTCAAGGATGTCGAACGAGTCTTAAATTCTTATCCGCACGAACTTTCGGGTGGAATGCTCCAGCGCGTATGCATTGTAATGGCACTGCTGTCCAAGCCCAAGCTGATTATTGCTGATGAGCCGACGACTGCCCTGGACGTGACGGTGCAGGCGCAGGTCCTTGCCGTTCTCAAGGATATGGCGAGCCGCACCGGAACGGCGGTTCTTCTGATTACGCATAATATGGGAATCGTGTCGCAGTATGCGGATCGTGTGGCAGTGATGTATGCGGGCCGCATCGTAGAAATCGGCCGTGTCCGCGATGTGATTGATAACCCGATGCACCCGTATACGCAGGGGCTTTTGGCCGCTATTCCTGAAAATCACAGTGACATGCGTTCCATGAAGTCTATTCCAGGCTCCGTGCCGCATCCACGCGACTTTGCAAAGGGGTGTCGCTTTGCCGACCGCTGCGAAAAATGCGTGAACGCTTCTGCTGAAATGCGTGAAAAATGTAAGTCAGCACAAGTTCCGCCCAAACAAAAAGCTCCGGATTCTGCGAATCACGAAGCGAATTGTTTTTTATAATGTGAAATGAGCAATGTGACATTGTTCATCCCATATTTTACATTCCACATTACACAAATTCTTCGCACCACTTGGGAACGATTTCAGTCGCTTTACCTTGTACGAAAACGTCGGTGTAGGGATCGCTGGTCGGAACTTCAAGGTTCAGGCAGGTGACCTTGGCGCCAAAGCTCTTGGCGAAACTCTTGAAGCCGGCGGCGGGGTAGACGACGCTGCTTGTGCCGATGTAGACGAATTCCTTGCAGTGCTGCAGGGCGTCCTGGATTTCTTCCATGTAAAGCGGCTGTTCGCCGAAGAACACGATGTCCGGACGGGTCATCGCACCGCAGAACGGACAACGGGTTTCGAGAGTTTCTTCGCCGTCGAACATGAATTCATGCTTGGGATTGTGTTCGCAGGTCAGGCGCATCAGGTCGCCGTGCATATGCAGGATGCGCTTGGATCCGGCGCGTTCATGCAGGTTGTCCACGTTCTGCGTGACGAGCAAAAAATCATCGCCAAGGCGTTTTTCAAGTTCGGCGAGAGCGAAATGCGCTGCGTTCGGTTCGTGTTCTTTGAGCCCCTTGCGCAGGAAGTTGTAGAAATCCTTCACGCGTTTCTTGTCGCGGTAGTAGCCTTCGGGCGTGCACACGTCGTCGATGTTCTCATGTTCCCACATGCCGTCGTTGCCACGGAAGGTGCGAAGGCCTGATTCGGCACTGATGCCGGCACCGGTCAGAACAACGAGTCTAGGAAACTTATTCGTACTCATTAGCAAATTTCTCCAAAGAACAGGGTTTCTGCCACGATGCCGTGTTCAAAGTCGGGCAGGTAAAGGCTTTCGTTTTCGCCGTGGGCATTGCATTCGGGGTCCTCGAGACCGGTCAAGAGGATAGGAATTTCGCCGAAGGTGTTGCGGAAAAGTTCCGCACCGGGGATGCTTGCGCCACAGCCGATGAACTTGGTCTCGGCATTGTAGGCGCGAGCCATTGATTTGCTCATCTTCTGGAAGAACGGGTGCGTCGTGTCGGTAACGAAGGGGTTGGCTCCGTCTTCGGTTACGATGCTGCATTCAAGGCCGTAGGGCACTTGCGCCTGCAGGAATTCTACCAGCTGTTGAGTCGCAATATCGGCTTCCATGCCAGGGGCGAGTCGAATGCCGATGCGGGCGTAGGCGGAGTCCTGTAGAACGTTTCCTGCGTTAGTGCGGCTGCCGACTTCCATCGCGGTTACCACGATCGATGGCCTGCGCCATAGCGACAAGAGGATTTCGTCTTCGGGAACCTTCAGCTGAACGCTTTCCAGAACGCCACCGTCGTTGCGGAAAATCTTCTCGGTCATGCCGAGGCTCTTGTAACTTTCGAGTTCCGCTTCGGTCGGAGGAATGAGCGTGTCCTCGAAATTCGGAATGAGGATGTTTCCCTTACCGTCACTCAGGCTTGCAATCATGTGGCAGAGCACCTGGCCCGGGTCAGGAATAGGGCCTGACCAACTTCCGGAATGGAGCGGAGCCTTGGTGGCCTTGAGTTCCACGCTTACGGCGCTCATACCACGGAGGGTCGTGGTAATCGAGGGCGTTCCCTTGGCGAAGTTGCCTAGGTCTGCCACGATGACGGCGTCGCACTTTAAAAGTTCGGCGTGCTTTTTAAGGATTTCGGCGAAGCCTGCGCTGCCGGATTCCTCTTCGCCTTCGATCAAAAACTTGAGGTTCGGTCCGTCATTTTTCTTCAGGGCTCGCACTTGTTCGAGTGCGGCGAGGTGTGTTACGATTCCCGCCTTGTCGTCGGCGGTGCCGCGGCCGTAAAGGCGGTCCCCTTGCAGGTTGGCTTCGAACGGCTTGGTATTCCAGAGGGTTTCGCGCATGGGCGGCTGTACGTCATGGTGCGCATACAGTAGAACCGTCGGCTTGTCGGGGCTAGTGAGGCTTTCTCCGTACACGGAAGGGCGCCCGCTGGGGGGCAACAGGAATTGCACGTTGCTGAGCCCTGCCTGCAAGAAAAGTTCCTTGACTTTTTCGGCGGAGTCCAGTACGAATTTCTGGTCAAAATTGTCAAAACTAATCGAGGGAATGCTGACCAAGTCACTCAGGGTCTTGATATAGACAGGCATCTTCTGGTGGATGGCGGCGACGACTGAATCAATAGTACTCTGTTCCATAATTCAACTCAACAGATGATAAAAGCGGACATATCCTTTTCTACTCAATAAAATAGTAAACCTTGTAAAAATTGGTCACTGGTGATAGATATTTTCTATTTTTGAGGAGTAAGTTTTGGCAAAAAGGATTACCCATGTCTTTCAACTGCGTGAATCACGAGTATTACCTGAACTTTGGCGACCGTGTCCTAGCGCTCATTCGCCGTATTTTCCATAACAATCCGGAATTTCGTCACGATTCGTTGAAGCATGCCGCGCGATTAGCTCCCTTTATTCCGTTTATGGGCGGCCGCCCTGACCTGAGCAAGACTCTCAAACGCGTCATCACTTTTCCCGATCACAGCAATTCCCTGTATCTCGGTTGCCCTATCATTTTGGCGGCAGGGGCGAACAAGACGGCGAAACGAATTTGCGATTATGCGAATATGGGTTTCGGTGGTATTACCGTAGGTACGGCTACCCGCAAGTTCCGCGAAGGCAATACGCACCGTCCACGTATCGGTTTTCTGGAAAACGACCGTGCCATCCACAACAGCATGGGCCTCAATAACGAGGGCGTCGAAGTCATCGCTCGCCGCACCGATGAACAGCTGACCAAGGCGCACAAGGTCGGGCTTTGCGTGGGGGTGTCCGTGGCGGAAACTCCGGGGCTTACCAATGACGAAGATAAACTGAAGGACCTGCTTGAAAGTTTTGCGATTGCCTACAAGGCCGGCGACTACATCGAAATCAACGTGAGCTGCCCCAATACCGGCGAGGCCCGAGTCGATATGGATTTGTCGCTTACCGAACGAATCTTCGGCGAAATCATGAAGTACAGGAATGCTCAGGCTATCCGTAAGGCCGTGTATGCCAAGATCAGCCCCGACCTTTCTGAACGCCACTTGGTGAACATCATGGATATGCTCGTGCGTACGGGCGTAAACGGCGTTGTGGTGGGCAATACTTACCCGACCAAGAAAATTAGCGAACTTCCTGTAGAGGCGAAGTACGAGGACCTGACACCGCTCCGCGCCGACGGAGACTGTGGAGGAATGTCTGGCCGTCCTCTTTACGAGAACATGATGTGGAACGTGACCTACATCCGCACGCATTATCCGGAAATCAGCGTGATTGCCTGTGGTGGAATTGACCATGGGTTCAAGATTTTCGATCTCATCAAGCTTGGGGTCGATGCTGTAGAATGTTACTCGGTGGTTGCCTTCCGCTGGATGGCCGCACATGCGATGCGCAAGGAACTCGAAGCTGCCCTGCTGGAATCGGGGTACTCGACGCTCACAGATTACGATGACCACAATCCGAAGCAGACCAAGTCCGTTTGATTTCTCATAAAATGAAACCGTTATTTCGTAATATTCTTTTCGCTTTGCTTCTTGCAACGGGATTTTCCTATGCGGTTCCCTGGCTCGGAGTCACTTTCAAGAAGACTTCCTTCGAGAACCATCTTGCTCTCAACGTAATCGGTGTTCACCCGGAGTCCGGCTGCTTTGCAGCGGGTATGGTGGCTGGTGATTTGATTGTCGGGGTGCAGGGGAGCCCGCTCTCGGATATGTCGCAAATCCAGTCGGCTGTCGCAGGGCACAAGGCGGGGCAGAAAATCAAGATTGAAATTTCGCGCGAGGACAAGAAGAAAACTCTGACGGTTGCCCTGACCGAACGCCCCGACGATATCAGCAACTTGACGGGATCCGCCATCGGCAGTAAGATCGCCAAGTTCGGCGAAAACTTTTACAAGAATGGTGAAAAACGCAAGGAAAAGCCGAAAGCGACATTGCTCGATTTCTGGGCGACCTGGTGCGGCCCTTGCCGCAAGACGCTCCCGGTGCTTGCGAACATTTATAATAAGTACAGTTCCAAGGGGCTCGAGGTTATTGGGATCGCCGACGAGTCCGTGGATGTCCTGAACGATTTCTACGCACACCAGCACGCATCTCCGTATCCGCTCTATCGCGATGCTAAAAAAGAAATGTGGATGCGCTATGGCATCCACGCTGTTCCGACACTGATGCTGTTGGATAAGGATGGCTACATCAAACGCGTATGGAGCGGTGCCCCCAGCGAGTACATGATAGAGCAAATCCTGAAGGACGTAATCGAGTAGAAGCTACTGTACGGCCGCTTTTTTCTGCGAGGCGAAGATATCTTCGTATTCTTCCTTGCTGATGCGTGCGTAACCGGTGGTGATGCCACCGAATTCGTAGTAGGCGGAGTCGCCCTTGACGCTCATGCAGTAAGGCATGTCGAGCGAGTTCTTTCCACAAAGCTTGCCGTCTTGGATGGTGGCGCTCAGGTCGCCGTTCACATTGCGGATGGTGTAGTCCTGGTTGTTGTCGGTCAGGACTTCAAAAATCATATTGGCTTCGCCTTTCCAGCAACCGGTATAGTTGGCACTATTGTTGCCGCAGCCGAAAAGGAACATTGAGGAAATAAGTGTTGCGGAAATAAGAATTGCTTTCTTCATGTCCATAAAATAGTATTTTTGAATGCGAGAAAATGCAATTTTTTGTTAAACATTTGTATTTGTTGGCCCCGATTCTTGCCCTGTCCGCTCTTTTCGGTGTTTACAAGTTAATTCAGGCGAATAGCCGCCCGATTCCGAAGTACGAGCCGCAGCAGTTTGTGGAAACCTGGTCTGCCGAAGAATATATGCGCCATTTGAACCTTAAGCCCTTTAACCAGCGTGAGGTCCATCGGTTGCTCCTCAAGCGAACCCGCCAGAAAGAAGGCGTTTATCTGGAAAGCCTGCTTCCAGCCATGGATACGGCGGGTATCGAGGTTGTCCATTGCTTCCATAAGGTAATGGGCGATGACTATGTTCCCGTGATTACGAGTGGTAACGACTATCCGTACCATAAGCCGAATTCGAAGCATTACAAGAACGCGGCGATGGATTTCCGCATCAACGACGTTCCTGTGACGAAGCGTCGCGAAATTGTCGAGATGATTCAGGATCGATTGGGCGAACGCTTCAGGGTGCTTTGGGAAAAGGGCGAGATGGAGCACCTTCATGTCGAAATGAACGACTGATTTGCCTTTTGAGGATACCCAAAATCTTGTATTATACAATTTGTATAATTTAATGAAAAATGTTTTTAAATAAAGTGCGAAATTTGCAATTTTGCATTAAAATTCTAAATTATGTATAATTTGCGTGTTGACTAGGTGACTCAAATTAGATATATTCCTTAGTATGAAATCGGTGTTTGAATATAAAGACTATCACCTCTTTATGCAGGATTACTACGACGAACGCAAGCGTCTGGGTGCGTTTTCGTGGCGCGAATTCTGCAAAAGTGCCGGATTTACTTCGCCGAACTTCTTGAAGCTTGTGTGCATGGGCCAAAGCAAGCTCAGCAAAGTCAAGGTGGGCGATGTCGCGAAGGCGATGGGTCTTGTGGGCGACGACGCGGATTACTTCCGCGAAATGGTTACGTTCTGCAATGCCGAAAAGGATGAGGCCAAGAAGGCGGCCCTCCTCGAAATGCAGAGGATTGCGTTGGAGCACAAGGTGCGCGTGGTCGATAGCGATGCGTTCCAGTATTATGAATCCTGGAAGTACCCAGTGCTTCGTGAACTCGCCCCGATGATGCCGGGGGCCTCTCCCCGCGATTTGGCCGATACGTGCAAGGAACATGTGTCTGCCGAGGAAGTGCGCGACGTGTTGAATTTCTTGGTGAAGGCCGGTTTCCTGAAAAAGGATGGCGAAAAGGTCTATTCGCAGACGGAACAAATCGTAATAGGTTCCAAGGAAGCGCTTCCTATTGCTATTCGTGCCATGCATAAAGAAATGGCGAACATGGCGGCGCGTGCCGTAGATCGCTATTCCGCAAGCGAGCGCCATTTTACAGGCGTCACGCTCAGCGTAAATCAAGAGGCGAGCGAACGGATTGCTAAAGAACTGGACGCCTGCTGCAGAAAGGTACTTGCGATTGCGAACGAATACAGCGACCAAGATCAGGTCTGCAGAATCAATTTCCAGTTTTTCCCGGTAACGGACAAAATCATAGGGGGACATCATGCTTAAGAAATTTACTTTTATCTCGGGGAGCATCGCACTTCTGTCGCTGATGGCCTGTGGTGACGCCGGTACGACTGCCGGTGGAACGATTGACCCGAATTCCATTGCCGATGCGAGCAGCTCATCTGAAATGAGTTCCTCGTCGGTTGATCCTGATGTGGGTGGATCCAGTTCGTCTGAAATGAGTTCTTCGTCGAATGACATCCCGAAGAACATGAGCAGTAGCTCGGTCGGCGGTCACGATATAAATCCGATTCCAGGGTCATCTTCTGCCGTGCAGGAACCGTCACTTTTGGTGAAGAATTCGCACTTTGTGTGTAATCACGAATATGTCGAATTGCCTGAAACGGATGACATTAATGCATTGCGTCCGGTAGCGACTATTTACGAACCGGATGAAGAAGGATTTTCGTTCGTTGACATGGGGTATGTAGCGGAGATGCCTTGTGGGTCTTATTATGAAAATCTCAAGGCCGTAGTCTCTGGCGATACTCTCTATGTTACGGGTGACTTTGTGGATTCATTTTTCGATTGTATATGCCCGACGGAGATGTCTTTCAGGGTGCAGAATGATCCCGCTTTTGAAAATGTATCGTGGGTTTCGTTTGAAGTCTGGGCTACTTTGCCGCTAGCGAAGGAAAAAGGCGTGGGCGAGCAATCTTCATCTAGCCTCGAGCAAAGTTCTTCGTCGCAGGAGATTAGTCTGGGGCCAGACCTGACGGCACTGGAACTGAACGGCTATGAAAGAGGTCAATGCCTGAAAGATGGCTTGGCCGCCAAGCCAGTCGCAAAGAATGCAGCCTCTGAACTTCCCGAAGCAAAGCAGATTACTTATTTGAACGGCAAAACTGTTCTGACTTTGGAAAATGTGATAGACTATTGCGGAATAGAAGCGAAGGTTTCTCAAAAGATGGTCGGTGACACCTTGATGTTGGACTATTATGACCAAACTGGCGTGACCAAGTGCATCTGCAATTTGGAAAAAATTGATTTCCTGCTTGAGCCGGAAAATACGGCTGCCAAGTATGTCATGTTCAAGGATGTCGTGTACTGGATCGATGTGATTATGTATGAGGTTGATCCTGAATGGGGCTATTAGAACGGCAGATTGCTTTGGATTATATTTATCCCAAATCGGGTGCCCCACAGGGACACCTGTTTTTGATATTTTGGGGTTGTAAAAAGCTTGAACTTTTGCAAATAAAAATAAATTACGAATTCACGCAAGCAAGGTTTATGCCTATTGTAGCCTTGCAAACGATAAGGTCGCGATTACTGATTTTAAGGATAAGACAGAATTCAACCGCTTTCGTAAAGAACAGGGCTTTCCGAATTCGAAACGTCTTAAAAGTTATCCAGCAGTCAAGTTATGCCGACTTGGGGTTGACAATACGGCAAAAGGTCGGCAAATTGGTACGGCTGTAGTAGATTACATCAAGTCTATGTTTGTCATTGAAAATAAGACGGGATGTCGATTCTTGACGGTTGATGCATATTTGGATGCTGTTCCGTTTTATGTTAAGAACGAATTCAATTTCATGAATGCTGAAGACAGCGACCCGCATACGCGACTTATGTATTACGACTTAATGGAGTTGAAATCGTAAATACGCATAATGCCAAAGATTTGTGCTAAAAAAAACAGGTGCCCCGCTTGGGACACCTGTTTTAAGTTTTGGATTGACGGCTTTGCCGTCCGTGGCTGCGGCTCACCAATAAAAATATGCTAGCATATTTTTGCTGGATTCGCCTTGCTCACTATTCTATCGCGTCCTTGCGGACGCTCCAGAATGACAACTTGTCTCATTAGTATAACAGAGCGAACACCATGCCGGGACGGAAGTACTTACCGGCGGTGTACTTGAGTGCCGTGCTGTGGAGCAGCATGAACAGTGCGCTTGCTTCAACCTTGTTCGACTTCGCGATGCTGCCGAATGCCTTGGTGAAGGCGGGTAGGTTGCGGGGGAGCTTCGGGCTGATGCGGGAGTCTGCAAGGAGGGCGCCCTTCTTCAGGAGTTCCTTATGCATCTTGTCGGCGGCGGTGGCGCTCAGGCCGAATGCCTTCACGAGCGCTTCCGGGTGCAGGCGGCAAGAACCGTTGAATCCTTCCGGTGCGGCAAACGGGATGCGGGCTTCTTCGTAGAGGTTGCGGATCATGGAATCGCCCATGTCGGCAGCCTGCTTTTCGAGGCCGTGGTGCATCATGGCGCACATGATGCTGTACTGGATGCCAATCCACACGTCGTGTGCCTGGAAGTTGAATTCATCCAGCGGGCTGCCGTCCTTACGCACAAGGTTTGCGGCGCCGATGAGCGGGCTGTTGGCCTTGTAGTTCGTGTTGAAAACGCGGAGAAGGTTGGCCTTGGCCTTCTTCTCGTCGCTGATGGGCTTGAGGCCGAGCAGGCGGAGGTAAGTGTCGGCGAGCATCGTGTCGGCGAATACGTCGTCGCAGTCGTTGGCAATCTTTGCGTTCCAGCTGGCAGTGAAAGCTTCCTTGCACTGGGCGGTGAGCCAAGCCTTCTTGAGGCCGCGGAGTTCGTTCTTGGAAAGTTCCACATCGCTGGGGATTGCGCCGGAGTTCAGCCATTCGTTGATGGTCTTGAGAGATGCCTTCACATCGTTACCATCGATAACGAGCGTGTCCTTGATGGCGTCAGCCAGTTGCGGGAGCTTGTCTGCAACCACATCCTTCGCTTCCATCGGAGTCACGAAGAAGTGGTAGTAGCCTTCGGCTTCGTCCCACAAGGCGACCTCGAATTCCTTGTTGGCGGAGTCAGCCTTCGCGTTCCAGGTGTCGGCCTGTGCCTTGTCGCCGAGGATTTCGGCAATCTTTGCCGCAGCGCGGAGACCTGCAATCCAGAGGCTACCGCAGTACACGGAAATGCCGTGGCTGGAGAGGTTGTCGAACGTGTCGTCGGTACCGTGGGTGAGCGGGAAGTTTTCGCCTTCGTTCACCATCTTTTCCAGGTACTGCATGGCGGCGTAGACGGCTTCCTTGCAGTCCTTCAGGTTTTCGATATCCTGCGTCTTCACGTAGTGGCGGAGAACCATCAGCACATACTTCGGAGCGAGATCCTTCCATTCCTTCACGTTGTGCCAGTCGTAGGCATCGGGTTCTGCATCGAAGGGGCTTCCGAGGTCGTGAATCACGGCGCCACGGACGGCGCGCGGGCCTTCCAGCTTCGGGTCCGGGAGGTCGGCGAACGGGTGGTTCACGTATTCGTGGTGGCGGCGACGGTTGTCGTTCACGGCGAGAATAGCATCGCCGAAGCGCTTCATCACCACACCGTCGAGGCGCGGCATCAGGGCCATCAGGCTGAAGCTGCCGTAGAAGTAAACGTCCAGGGAGTTGAAGAACGGATAGTCGGCACATTCGCGAACCAAGAAACGGTCGTCCTTGTCCCACACGGTGGCTTCGGCGAGGAAGCTGAGGGTGTTGATAGCGAGGCTCTTGAATTCGGCCTGCTTGGCTGCAGTCTTGTAGAGCTTGGCCACGGCCTTCTTCGGGACGAGGGCTTCGAATGCCTTGAGGCGTGCGTCAAAGTTCTTGTCGGCGGCGAGGGCTTCGACCAGGATGACGCCCACGCGGCCGTATGCTTCGGGGAAGAATGCGGTGTACTTCTTGGCGGAAGTAAGCTTGTTCAGCTTGATTTCCGGGAAGTCCAGCACCAGGTTGAACTGGAAAGAAACCTTCTGCTTCGGCTTCAAGACGGCAGTCACGGCGACGGCACCGGCCATCGTCTCGCGGCCGCTGTAAACGTTCTTGACCCAGGCTTCGCAAACGCGACCGCTGCGGAGAGCGCCCTTCAAAACAGAGGCGGCGTCATCCTGGTAGAACATCGGCTTCACGGAAACGTTCAGGTTATCCTTCTTGTTCCAGGCGACGGACACGCCCATGCAGCCGTTGAAGTCGCTTTCGGCGAGCGGCTTTTCGTTGTAGAATTCGAGACCGCGGACTTCGCGACCGTCCTGGACCTGCTTGCTGAACTTCACGCCCTTCGGGAAACGTGCGGACGGCACGAGCACGAAGCTGGAATCCTGAACGCCCTGGCGGTCCTTCTTAGCCATGTAACCGGCGATGCAGTCCTGTACCTGCACGATCGTAATTTCGCGGGTTTCCTTGGTGGTATTTTCGAGGGTGAAAACGGTCGCGTTCACCGGGAGGCTGGAGAGGCGTTCGTCACCCGGGGTCACGTAGCTGGACTGGGTTTTGGTAATCTGCACGCCCTTGCCTTCGTACTTGGTTTCACTCACCGGGTAGAGGGCGGCATACTGCATCTTGGCGGCATCGTAACCGGCCTGGCCCAGGAATTCAGTGTCGTTTGCCCAGGCGGCGGTGAGGGAGCCCTGACGCACGGCCTTTTCGCCCACGACACCGTTGAAGAAGTCGATGACGGCGCTGCGGTTGAGTTCTGCACCGGCCTTGTTCAGGAGGGCGGCGGTGCGGTCGCTCCATTCGATGTGCCAGCGTTCAAAGTCTGCCTGGTTGTTCTTGAAGAACTCCTTCTCGGCGATGGCCTTGTTGAGCTTGGCCTCGGCCTTCTTCTGGTTCGCAAGTTCAGCGGCGCTGAAGAGTGCTTCGCCCTTCGCGTCCACCAGCGGGTACTTGGCGAGCATCTGCGTAAAGCCTGCGAAGTCGACGATTTCGAGGGCGGCCTTCGCGTCGATTACGGATTCGCGGAAGAAGAAGTTGTTGAAGCGGAGGTCAGCGGGCTTTTCGGTGCGGACCTGTACGCCCGGCATCACGTTCATCACGGGAGTGGTGCCCGCAGGCGTTGCGGTGAATGTCGAGCCGATACCGCCGACAGCAATACCCGTGGTAGAAGGGGTCGTAGAAAGCGGGGTATACCAGGGCTGGATAAATTCCACGGCGAGGCCCGGGGTCATCAGCTTCTGGACGGAACCGGCCTGTTTGGCGCCGGCGAGGTAATCTTTGATGCTCATAGTTATTTCCATGAATAGGGTTAAATTTTTACGAGTATAAAGTTACAAATTCTGGGGGCTTACGAATAGCGAAACCTTGCGAAAAGTGTTTACAAAATGAAGCTTTTGTAAATCGAAGCGGGGTGTTACGGGGCCGGCGCCTGAGGCCCCGTTCGAAGGGGTGACGGAAGACCCGGCGGGAATGTTGACTTGAGATTGAGTGGAGCCGGGGCTGAAGGCAGGGGGAGACTTCCCCCTTTGCTGTATTTTTATATATTTGGGCTGAATTTTTAACAAGTGATTAGGAATATGAACAAAAGAATTTTTTTCGTCGTGCTGTTATCCTTGGTTGCGCTCGTTAGTGCCCAAACTGCTCCAAAGCTTAGTTCGCCTGCGCCCATGGAACACCGTGGTTTCTATAACAGCGTTTCTTTCGGAGCTGCCTACAACTGGTATGAAAACAGCAAGAATGAAAAAGACGAATACTACAGTGGACGCACAAATGTCGTTAATCGCGAAATCAATACCTTCGAGTATAGCGGCGGCACGTTCCCGATGGTTGAATTCAAGTTCGGTGTGGCACTCGCCAATTTGCTGGCGTTCCATACTGTTTTTAATATGGGTCTCTTCTCGGGTACGATAGAGGAAGGTTTTTCAGAGTACCGTAAGGAATGTGGCGAAAATAAAATCTGTATAGAGGAAGAACTGGAAAAGAAAAGGGTTAGGGATAAGTCTTCGGACGCTTACAGTTTCAGGTCATATATTGGTTTCGGTACGACCATTTACCCGATTCAGGACAAACAGTCCATAATGAATGGCCTCTTTGTCGGAGGATCCGTCGGTTATACTCTCTTTGCGACAATGATTAATGACGGCCTTGAAAATGCATCGGCGAATGCGGGGGCGGCTTTTCAGGTGGAACTCGGAAAGGACTGGTGGGTGAACGATCACCTGTCTATCGGCGTGGGTCTCGGTTATGCGCGTAGTGGTTTGGTCTGGAACACGGTCAAGTCCTACGATACAGATAACGTAATTTCACTTTCGTTCAGGCTCACTCGAGGATAGACTATGAAGATGTGTAAAAGTCTATTCGTGGCGATGGCGGTGGCTGTCGCTGCGTGGGCTCAGGACGAGATGGGACCGGTTGAAAGTCCCGCGGTGGAAATGCCGATGATGAGCGCTCCGCAAAATCCGAACCCGGCTCTTGCGGCAGAACCTGTCGCTCCGGCGAAAAAGACTCGTGTGAAGAAGGTGCGCCCGCCCCATGAACATCGCGGATTCTTTTTCAGTATGGGCATGGGTGTCTCGTATGTGACGACATCCGTAGACGAATCAAATGTGGAGAACAGTTCGAGTGGGGGGTATACGGACTTGGATGGAAACTTTATTCCTCAAAGCAAGTATGAACGTGAAAGGATACTCCATGAGGAATTTTCCGGTTGGGCCACGCCGATTATCGAATTTCGCTTTGGAAAGTCTATCGGAAATTTAGTGGCATTGTATTCCATCTTCTCGACGGGTATCTACCAGGGGGAAGGTTCTCATAAAAAAATGAACAGGGAGCTTTCGTATCGTTACGACCGCTCTGGCACCCTGACATCAATTGATACGATTCCCAATGGAACCAAAAAGAAGAAGGACGGCGCTTTAGCTTTTTTTGAATCCTTTGGCCTGGGCCTTTCCGTTTATCCGTTCCGTGATCCGGAATCGATTTTGAATGGGTTGTATATCGGTGCTTCCGGGGGCTTCGAGGGTTTTGACTCTCATCTGGATGATTCCTTTTCTCTCATTTCGAATGGCGGTGTCTATACGCGCTTTGAATTGGGCAAGGATTGGTGGGTGAGTGATACCTGGTCGCTCGGCGTGGGCATTGCATATATCAATGTCACCGTCTTTGAAGACGGTAACGACAAGGAAGAACATGAGCGCAATTCCATTAGCTTCTTTATAAGGCTGACTCACGGATAGTTGATTCGCGAGAGAATCGGCTTCAGAGTAAGGATTTTATTGAATTTAGCCGATTCGGTCTTGCCGTGAACCACAAAGCCCCAGGCGTTAAGCTGGGGCGGTGGTGAGAGCGAGTGCTCTGGGGCCGTACTTATATAATTGGGCGCGAGCGGTCTTTAGAAAGTAAAACCGGCGAAAATGTTGTCGCTCAGGAACGGCAGCACTCCAAGCACAATTACCGCTGCGGTCAGGAGAATGATGACGCCGCGCTGACGCTTGGTCATACGCAACGGATTCAGGTGCATTTCGGCGGTGTCCTGTGAGCCGGAGCCTTCAAGCGTAAGCTGATGGTGTAGGTGAGAGCGAGACGATGTCGTAAGTTCTTGCTGCGATAGAGTCGAGCGGTCTGTAGGATCAATCCAAGCGCTCTTAATCAGCTGCAGGTAGTAGAACAGCGCAAGCACGTTGTTCAGCACGGCGAATGCCACGATGCCGTAATGACCTGTCGAAGCGCCACTGAAGAACAGGTGGAACTTTCCGAAGAATCCTGCAAGCGGCGGGATACCTGCGAGGCTGAACATGGCGACGGCAAGTGCAATCGCAAGTGTCGGTTTCTGCTTCGAAAGTCCGCGCAGGGAATCGAATGTTTCTTCGCGGTGGTGACCGATGATGCCGAAGATGAAGAACGCGAGGTAGTTCGAAACGGCGTACACGAACAAGTAATAGATAATGGCTGTCTTTCCCATGACGGCATCACCGAGGAGCGCCACCATGATGTAGCCCGCTTGTGCGATGGAGCTGTAGGCCATGAAACGGCGCAGCCTGCTCTGCTTGAGGGCTCCGAGGTTTCCGACGAACAAGGTTGTGCCGGCAAGAAGGGCGATGAACGGGGCAATCTGTTCCTTGATGGGGGAGAGCGGCCCATAGACCAGAACGACGAGGAATGCGATTGCGGTCGCCTTGGAGGTTACCGAAAGAATGGCGGTTACGGGCGTAGGAGCGCCTTCGTAGACGTCGGGTGCCCAAGTATAGAACGGGAACAGGGTCAGCTTGAAACCGATTCCTGCAAACAGGAACAGCACGGCAATCCACAGCAATGGAGAACTTCCGCTTGCAACGGCCTGCTGGATGGAATCAAAGTGGATAGAACCTGAAAAACCGTAAAGGTAGCTGAATCCGAACAGCTCAAAGGCGGTCGCGACGGAGCCCATCAGGATATACTTGGTGGCTGCTTCTGAACCGTATTGGTCGCGCTTGTTCCATGCGGCAAGGGCGTACATCGGAATGGTTGCTATTTCGAGGCCCAGGAAGAACGTGAGCAAATCGCAGGCCGAAACGACAGTGAATCCGCCGAAGGTGGCGAATGCCACGGTGCCGATAAATTCTGCAATCTGGTGCATGGCGGGCTTGCCGTCTCCGCCGTGCTCAAAGTAGTCCTTCGCAAGCCAGATGCCGAGAATGGCCGAAACCATCAGTACTTCGCGCATCAGAACGCCGAAATCGTCGATGTGCCAGTTAGTGATGAAGAACCGGCCCACTCCGCCCGAAAGCGGAATGAAGTTCAACAGGACAAAGATGGCGATGAAACCGATGTTCGCAATGCGCCAGGGCACCTTGGAACGGTCGGTGCAGAAGAGCCTGCTTCCGATCACGATGAACGGAAAAAGCAGAAGCAGTAAGTCGGGGATGATAAAATTGGGAATATACATATTAAATTACCACCTCATCATAGGTGCGATACTTTGGTCGAGCATGTCGGCGATCCATCCGGGGAACACGCCTATCAAAAGGAGACAGAGCACCAGAACCACGACCACGAGTTTCTCGCGGAAGGTCGCGTCGGTAAGCGATTCGTACTTGGCTGGCATATTGCCGTGCAGCATGCGGTTGGCCGTCTGCAGAATGTAAACGGCGGTCGTCGTAATCGAGAGAATTGCAAGCACGGTCACGATGCGCGTAAGCGTAGAATCCTGCTGGAATGCGCCGATAAAGATGTTGCTTTCGGCGATGAACCCGCTGAAACCCGGCAGACCAAGGCCTGCAAAGCCTGCGATAACAAAACCTACGCCGAGGAAAGGGAGCTTGCGCATAATGCCACCCATCTCGGTGATGTCACGGGTATGCGTGCGCTCGTAGATCATGCCGATGGTCGCGAAGAAAAGTCCCGTCAGGAATCCGTGCGAAATCATCTGGAGAGATGCTCCGCGAAGTCCCACCGGAGTAAGCGCCGCGAGACCGAGGAAAATCAGGCCCAAGTGGCTAATGGAACTGTAAGCGGTAATGTACTTGAGGTCCTTGTGGCGCAGTGCAATGAAGGGGCCGAGAACCACGTTGAAAATCAGGAGCGCGACAACGTACGGGAGCCAAATCTTGGCGGCTTCTGGCATCAGGAACATTGCGACGCGAAGACAACCGTAAGCGCCCATCTTCATCATCACGCCGGCGGCAAGCATCGAGACTGCCGTCGGAGCGGCGGAGTGACCGTCCGGACTCCAGAAGTGGAACGGAAACAGGGAACTCGAAACGGCAAATCCCATGAACATGAGCGGGAACGCCCACATCTGAAAATCCATCGGGAGCGTCACCTTGGAAAGTTCGACAAGGCTGAAACTGTAGATCCCGCTTTCGAAGTAGAGTCCGAAGAGTGTCGCCAAAATCATCGAGGAACCGAATGCAAGGGTCAAGGTCAGCTTTTTACCGCCGTAGTCCTTGCTGCCCGAGCCGTAGCCCGCGATCATCAGGTACATGCAGAGCGCTTCCATTTCGTAGAACACGAAGAACAGCACCAGGTCCATGCTCATGAACACGCCGTAGACGCTTGTTGCCAGGAGCTGAATGAGCGCGAAGAAAACTTTCTGGTTGCCCTTGATGTTCCAGCTGACGAGAATGCCCGCCCAGACGATGACCGCCGTAAGGAACAGTAGGAACATGTTGAGTCCGTCCGCACCGACAATGTAGTGGGCGTTGAACATGTGAAGCCAGGGGATGTCCATGTAGTAGTGCAACAGGAGCGGGGCCGATTCCTTGGCTGCGCTGTCCACACCAAGCGTGTAGAGCCTGTAAGTAAGATAACCGACAAGCAGAAGGCCAATCGTTCCCGATGTAGCGTGGATGGTCTTGAGGAGCGTTTCCTTTTGAGCGGAAATCGGAGCGCAGGCCAAAACCGTAATCAGCGGGAGGATCCAGATAAGGTTAAAAAGCAAAGTATCCATAGTTAAACCTTTCGCCTAGAAGGGGAGTTGTCCCAAGAAACGCCACAGCAATACGCCTACGATCAGCGTACCCAGATAAAAACTCAGGTTGCCGCCCTGCGCGTAACGCACGAGGTCGCCCAACTTGTGGATGAACCAGATGCAGAATGCGAGGATCCCTTCGATAATGTAGTCCTGGATGAAACGGGCCACGCGGGCGATGCCGCCAATCACGAATTGACGCACCACGGCGTAGTACATCTCGTCGAAGTAGAACTTGTGGTAAACGACCTTGTAGAGTGCGCTGCGGTTGGATTCGTCGAGGGCGCGTTCCACTTTTGCCTTCGGGCTTGCGTAGAAGAACCAGGCGATTAAAAGAGCGACGGCGGCAACGGCTACAGCCACGTACGGGATCCATTCGGCGTGGGGGAGCAACACCAGTTGCGGCACGCGGAGTCTACCCGGCACAAAGTAGTGTTCGAAGATGCCCTTGCCCAGAAGGCCGCTCAACAGGGCCGGTACGGCAAGAATCACGATCGGGAGCGTCATGAAGAAGTCTTCGTGCACATGCCCTTGCTTCACCGATTCGGAACGCGGAGCGCCGTGGAACGCGAGGAAGAACAGACGGAACATGTAGAAGGTGGTGAGGCCGCTTGTGAGAATCGCGAGGCCGAAAACCACATAATGATGCCCCTGGAAGGCTGCCAAAATGATTTCGTCCTTGGAGAAGAATCCGGAGAACGGCGGAATGCCTGCGATGGCGAGCACGCAGATAAGGCTGCTCCAGTAGGTGAGCGGCATCTTCTTGCGGAGTCCGCCCATGGCGTCCAGATCGTTCGTATGCACCTGGTGAATCAGGGAACCTGCGATGAGGAACAAGGCGCACTTGAAGAAGGCGTGCGTAAAGATGTGGAAGGTGGAGGCTGTCCAGCCAGTAGCAATGACGGCATCGCCGGTTTTGCAGGCGCCAAGAGCAAACATCATGTAGCCGAGCTGCGAAAGCGTCGAGTAGGCGAGAATGCGCTTGATGTCCTTCTGCGTGCAGGCGATAACGGCTGCAAAGACCATCGTGAAGGCGCCGACCCACATAATCAGCGTGAGCGAGTTGCCGCACACGGCGAAGAACGGGAAGAGTCTTGCGACCAGATAAACGCCTGCGACCACCATGGTGGCACTATGGATGATCGAAGACACCGGAGTCGGACCTTCCATCGCGTTCGGAAGCCAGATATGCATGGGGAACATGGCGGACTTGCCCCAGCCTCCCGTAAAGATGAGGATGGAACCGAGGATGAGTGCGTCTGCTTTGCTGACCACCATCAGGCCGAGGTCTATCGTTTCTTTCTTGAAGGCGGCGAGCGTAAGGCCATTGAGGGCGAAGAAGTCGAAACTCTGCACCACGTAGCTCACGATCACGATTCCGAGCAGGAAGAAACTGTCCGCAAAACGGGTAAGAATAAAGGCCTGTTTTGATGCGCTCACAGCCGAGGGCTTGTGATACCAGAAACCGATGAGAAGGTAACTGGAAACGCCCACCAGTTCCCAGAAGATGAACATCTGGAAAAGGTTGGTGGCGGCCACGAGGCCGAGCATGCTGAAGCTGAACAGCGAAAGAATCGAGAAGAATCGGCCGGCGCTGCGGTCACCCCTCATGTAACCGATGCTGTAAATGTTCACGAGGAACGAAATCACCGTGACCACCACGAGCATCATCACCGAAAGCGGATCGATGAGCAGACCAATCTTTGCGGCGAAATTTTCCGCAAAACTCAGGAACGGGAAGTCGAACAGGACCGCTTTCTGCGGGGCGAAAGTGGAACTGAAGTAGTGTACCGCGACAATCAGCGCGGAAACCATGGCGATGCCGTTTCCGGCAACGGCGAATGCGGCGGCAGCCTTGTCGGATTTACGTCCGAGGAAAAGTCCGTTGACCGCAAAGACGATAAGCGGCATCAAGAAAATGAGATAGCTGATGGAAACGTCGTTAATCATGGAGGTCCCTCAACTGTTCTACGTCCAGGCTCTTGTAGCGGCGGTACATCGACACGATGATTGCAAGGGCAATGGCCATCTCGCAGGCGGTTACCGCAATCACGAAGATGCTGAAGAGTGCACCCGCCGTGGAGTCGCTTGCGCCGAAGTAGGCAAAAGAAATAAAGTTGATGTTCGCTGCATTCAGCATGAGTTCAATCGAAATCAGCATACCGATCAGGTGACGGCGGCGCATCAGGCCCCACACGCCAATGCCGAAAAGCAGGAATGCGAGAATAAGGCAATTCATCAGGGTCATTTTTCTTCTTCCTCCTTGCCTTTGCGGGCGATGGTGATGGCGCAAATCAGCGTCATCAGGAGAAGGATACTCACGACTTCGAACGGAATCACGAATCCGTCTTCGCCGTAGCCCAGCAGTCTAAGAGCGAATGCCTTGAGCGAAGCGTAACCTTCGGGTGCGGCAACGACGCCGTTTGAAAGTCCTTCGATGGGAAGCAGGCACTCGACCATCACGAGCACAAAGATAATCGAGAGCGCGAATGCGGCAAAGATTCTCGGAATCTTCACCGAGAACGCGTCTTCGCCGAGGCGGCTTGTCAAGAGAATCGTGAACACCATGAAAATCACGACGCCGCCCACATAGACCATCACCTGGGCGAGTGCGGTAAATTCCGCATGCAGGAGCAGGTAAAGAATCGCTGTTGCAACGAAAGAGAAAATCAGGAACACGGCACTTTGCAAGATGTTCTTGACGGCGACCGTGCAGACGGCGGTCCCAAGGATGATAAAGGCTACCAGATAGAACGCCAAATCCATTCCACCCATCGGGAAGGCGACGTTCTGCGGGATAAGCCCTGCCAATAGATTCTGGATCATTAGCCTTGACCCTCCTTTTTGTTAAGAATCATTTCGAGCGTATTCGGGTCGGTCGTGGCGACTTCGAATGCCTGGCTCATGCGGATAGCGCCAAACGGGCAGGCTTCGACGCAGAGCCCGCATTGGGTGCAGCTCGCGAAGTGATAGACGTAGCGACCGAGTACCTTCTTGCCTGCGATGTTCTTGGTCGAAAGCACGTTGATCGAGGCGTTCGGGCAGGCGCGTTCGCACATGCCGCAAGCGGTGCAGTGGTTGTTGCCTTCGGCGTCTTCGATCATTTCGAGGCGGCCGCGGTAACGTTCGTGCATCTTGAGCGTCTTCCTGTTTTCAGGATACTGCTCGGTCACGATGCGTCTGGGGTCAAAGAAATACTTGAGCGAAACGGACAGACCGCAAATCAGGCTCCACGGGCCCGTGATGCAGCGCTTCAGGTAACGCTTGATGTACTTGCGTGTTGAAAGTCTTTCTTGCATATTATCCTACAAAAATCATCCACACGGCGCCGGCGGCGAGGAGCACCAGGTTCACCGGCAAAAGGAATTTCCATTCAAAGTCCATAAGCTGGTCCACACGCGGGCGCACAAATGTCCAGCGCACCATCATGTAGCACCAAATCATAAAGTAAATCTTCGCGAAGAGCCACACGACTCCGGGCACCATCTGCAGAATGCCATCGATAGCGGCAACGCCGATGCAGGGCGCATGGAATCCACCCAGGAAGCAGGTGGCGGCGAGTGCCGAGTTCGTCACCAGTGCGATGTATTCGGCCAGGTAGAACATGGCAAACGGGGTGCCGTTGTATTCCGTGTGGTAACCGCCGGTGAGTTCCTGTTCCGCTTCGGCGATGTCGAAGGGAGCGCGGTTCATTTCGGCGGTACTCGAAATAAAGAAGAGAATAAAGGCGATAAAGCCGAGTACCGGAATCTTGAAGATAAACCAGTCGAGAACCGTGCCGTCCTGGGCCTGGGCGATATCCATCAGGTTCGTAGATCCCGAAATCATCACGACGAACAAAAGAATCATCGCGAATGAAATTTCGTAGCTGATCATCTGGGCGCCACTACGCAAAGCTCCAAGCAAGGAATACTTGTTGTTGCTGCTCCAGCCGCCAAGCAAAATGCCCAGCACGCCAAAACCGTTCACTGCGATAATCATCGGAATGCCCATATCGATGTCGGCGACAATCAGGTTGTGGTCGAACGGAATCAGGGCTGCGATAATGAACGGGGCAATCAGCACAATTAGCGGAGCCACATAGAACATCAGTTTGTCGGCGCCGCTTGGGGAATAGACTTCCTTGAAGAGCATCTTGATCACGTCGGCGATCGTCTGGATGGTGCCGTGCCAGCCGAGGCGCATGGGTCCTAAGCGGCATTGCACGTGGGCGCAAACCTTACGTTCCATGTAAATCAAGATCGGGGCAGAACCGATATTCACGGCGCAGACTGCGATAATGCAGAGGAGCGCATTAATCAAGAAGGCGGCAATGCTGTCGAGGGTTGCGTTGTGCAAAGCGTCCGGCAAATAAGCGGTAAGCTTCGGAACCCATTCGCGAATAAAGTCGCCTACAGGATGTGTAATGGAAGGTACAAACATATATTACCTGTCAATTTCGGGAATCACCGGGTCAAGCGTTGCCATAATGGTCACAAGGTCCGAAATCTTGTGACCCTGCGCCATCTTGTTGAGGGCGGCAATATGCGGAAAACTGGGCCCTCGCGTGTGAATACGGTATGGCTTTTCGCCGATCGTGGCTGCAACCACGTAAGTGGCGTACAGTCCCTTTGCTGTTTCAATTTCGCTGTAGTAGCGACCGACCGGAAGTCGTACCGGCTTTTCCTTGGCTCTCCACGGTCCTTCTTTAGGGAACTTTTCGATGCACTGGTACAGAATGCGCATGGACTCGTGGATTTCGGCGATACGTACCGTATAACGGTCGTAGCAGTCGCCGGTGTAGGTCACGGGCACGTCGAACTGCAGCTGGTCGTAAATGCTGTAGGGGTTCGCCTTGCGGACGTCGAAGTCGACGCCGCTTGCGCGGAGCACTGGGCCGGAGCATCCGTAAGCGATGGCGTCTTCGGCGGAAAGGATGCCGATGCCCTTGCTTCGTTCGAGTACGATGATGTTCTTCGAAAGGAACCTTTCGTAGTCCTTCATGGCGCCTTCGAGGTGCTTGAGGAACGCCTTCACGCGGTCAATAAAGTTTTCGGGAACGTCAAAGCGGCTGCCACCCGGTCTAAAGAAGTTGGTGGTGAGGCGCGACCCGGTGACTTCTTCGAGGATGTCGTGGATCATTTCGCGTTCCTTGAAACCGAACAGCAAGCAGGTCTGGCCGCCCAAGTCGCCGCCGAAGCAGCCGAAGAACACCAGGTGGCTCGCGATACGTCCCAGCTCCGAAAGCATCACGCGGATGTATTCGGCCTTTTCGGTAACGCCTATGTTCATGCCTTTTTCAAGTGCAATCACGACCCCCAGGTTGTTCTGGATGGCCGTCAGGTAATCCTGGCGGTCGGACATCGCTATGTACTGCAGGTAGCTCATGGATTCCGCCTGCTTTTCCATGCCACGGTGGATGTAGCCGAAATGCGGTACGATTTCTACAATCGTTTCACCGTCCATACGCAGGGCTAGGCGGAGTGCACCGTGGGTACTCGGGTGCTGCGGACCCATGTTGATGAAAAATTCTTCGGTATTGGTATCGCGGGTAATCTTGAATCCCGGCGGGAGTCTTGTCATACTCATACGGGCCTCTTGATCATTTGCGGGTGGGTAAAGTCCTTGCGCAAGGGGTAACCTACAAAGTCCTTGTCCAGGAAAATGCGGCGCAGGTCGGGGTGCCCTTCAAAGTTGATGCCGAACATGTCGTAGACTTCGCGTTCCTTGACTTCGGCACCCGGGTACAGGTGGCTGATGGTCGGAACGCTTCCGAGCAGCGCTGTGGGGCGTTCTTCTTCGGGAATGTCGAAGTTCTTCTTGATTTGCACGCAGAAGAAGACCTTGTGGCCCTTTTCGATACTGCGGAGCTGCGTCACCATGTCAAAGTGGTCGTCGTAGTCGATTGCCGTGACGTCGATCAGGTAATTCATCTTGAATTCGGGATCGTTTTTTACGTATTCCACGGCGGGCAAGTAGTCTTCGACGCTGATCATCACTTCGAGCGGACGGTCAGCGGGCATGGCGGCCACCACATCTTCGATGGGGTCTTCGCTGTGTGTATGCACGGTGATGTCCGGGAACTTCGCCTTGAGTTTCTTGTAAATGTCGAGCTGGCTTAAACCAAAGCGCTTGCAGGCGACACGCTCGACTTCGGGGAAGTCTTCCTTTTTCACGCGCACGGGCTTGAAGCTGCTCTTGTAATCCGGATTTTCTTCCTTGAACTTCGCGCGGGCTTCGGCCATTTCTTCGTCCTTGATGCGTTCAAGGGCGGCCCAGGTCTTCGCGGCTTCGCGGTAGCGGTCCATGGTCGAAACGTCCTTCGGTTCGCCTTCGTGCCAGGGGGCGCGGCAGGTTTCTTTCAAAATCTTTTCGCGGAGCGTGAGTAGACCGTGGAACAGAGCTTCTGGGCGAGGCGGGCAGCCGGGAACGAATACGTCCACCGGAATCAGGTTCTGCGCCCCGCGCACCACAGCGTAGTTGTCGTAAATGAAGGGGCCACCGCTGATGGTGCAGGCGCCCATCGCGAGCACGTACTTGGGACCCGGCATCTGTTCCCAGAGCATCTGGAGAGCGGGCGCCATACGGCGGGTAATGGTTCCTGCGATAATGAAAAGGTCCGCCTGGCGGGGCGAAGCTCGGAACACTTCGGAACCAAATCGGGCGATATCGTAGCGAGCCATGGAGCTACTCATCATTTCGATGGCGCAGCAGCTGGTGCCGTAGGTGAGCGGCCAAATGGAGTTTGCACGAGCCCAGTTGACAACGTAGTCAACCGCGTTGACGAGGTACTTTCCACCGGGTATCGGATCTAAAATCTTAGGAGCTAGGTTTATAATTCCCATAGGGTTATTCCCACTTAAGGATTCCTTTCTTCCAGGCGTAGGCAAGTCCCGAAACGAGAATTGCCATGAAAATGACTAAGTCGATAATGACAATGGAAGGGGTGAGAATCGTGCCTCCAGCCATAATCTCCTTGAAGTTCGCCATGACGGGGAACAGGAACAGCGCTTCGATGTCGAAAACGAGGAACAGCAGCGCAAACAGGTAGTAACCCACCTTGAACTGGATTCGGGCGTTTCCGATGGTTTCCATACCGCATTCGTAGGGCGCCATCTTGTTCTTGGTATTCTTGGTGCGGTAACCGAGCAGTACCCCCGTAATGGTGGCCGCCGCCGCGATAAACGCGCCCAGAAAAAGGAAAATGGATAGGATGATATATTCTGACATATTATTTCTCGCGGCTTCGCCGCAGTTGGTAGAACTTAGAAAAAATGATTTGTCTTCTAAGCTCTAATTTTTTTTTCTAATAGAAATTCTGCAGCTCCTGTACGGTTCCGAAGATCGTATTGCCAATCTGGAATCGGTCTAGTACGTGTTTAAGCAAATCTTTGAATTCATCCAAGGTCGCTGCGTTCATTTCGTTCAGCTTTTCCTGAATGGCGTTCACATAGCCTGAGGCAACAGGCTTGGTTTTGAGGTCCTGCATTTCGCCGGCCCACTGTTGCAGCATCTGGTCGGTGTCAATACGGGCGATAACATAGTGTGTGGTCGAAAGCATCTCCTGCAAAAAATGGACCAGGAAGATTTCTTCTTGCAATATACCCCAACGCTTGTCCTTGGAATACATTGCCTTGTTTTCGTTCTTGCCGTAAAAGATTGCCGCCTGGGCATATTCGAGGCAGGTCATGATCAGCCTTTCGTAGCGCTTGATTTCCTTGCTCAGGCTCTGGAACCAGATGGTGTCAGCCACCGGATTCGGTTCCTTGTGGTCTGAGATTTCGTTCGGAAAAATTGCCCTAAACGCGTAATAGACTTCTTCGTAATAGCGGTTGCGCATACGACAGTTGAAGGCGCGGTTCTTTAAGGTATAGTCGCTATGGTGGAGTTTACTTATCATGATTTGACCACCTGTTTTACGCCGTTTATGTTCTTGATAGCGGTGATAATGGAATCGACCTGTTCCTTGCGGAAAGCCTTGAACACGAGCCTAATGCGGCCTGAATAATGCTTGCTTGCCGAGGTGACCCTTTCGAGGAACACATTCGCGCGCTTGAGTTCTTGCAGCACGTCGAAGGTGATGTTCTTGCGGTTCTCGGTCTCGATGGTCAGGTGCGCCTCGAAAGAATGCTTGATGTCTTCGCTCCATTCGACGGCGATGCGCTGTTCCATGGGCAGGTTCTTGAGTTGCGGGCAGTCCGTATTGTGGACTTCGATACCGATTTTCGGGCGCAATACGCCGACAATCGGGTCGCCGGGCACGGGACTGCAGCATTTGGCAAAATGCACCACCAAGCTGGTTTCCTGGCCAATTTGCAGGGGCATTTCATCTTTGCGGTCGGCCTTTATGTCCTTGTTGAACATGGGGAAGAACCTAAGCGAGTTCGATTCCTTGGTCGTGGTTTCGCCATCGTTTAAGAATCGTTGGATGTCCGCCAGCGGAAGTTCGCCCTGGCCGAGTCTTTCGTAGAAGTCGTCGATCGTGGGCGTTCCAAAATACTTGCAGATGCTTTCTTCGGAAGGACGCTTGACCTTTTCGATCTTTTGTAGGCGGAGCTCGCGGTCCCAGATTTCCTTGCCGAGGTCGCGCGCCTGTTTCATAATGCTGCTTTTCATCCAGCGGCGCAGTTCCTGCTTGGCCTTTACGGTTTTCACCATGTCGAGCCATTCGGGGCTCGGTTCCTGGTTAGGGCTCTTGAGAACCTGGATGGTGGCGCCGTGTTCGACGACTGTATCGAGGTTCACCACCTCATCGTTGATCTTGGCACCGATGCAGTGCAGGCCGAGTTCGGTATGGACTGCAAAGGCGAAGTCCAAAACGATGGATCCCTGCGGGAGTTCAATCGAGGTGCCCTTGGGGGTAAACACGGTCATGCCGGTGGGCTTCAAGTCCACCTTCAAGAAGTCGAGGTATTCCTTGGAGTCCGAAATTTCGGACTGGAGCTTTACCATGTGGTTCAGCCATTCCAGTTCTTCTCCCTCGTGCTGGGTTTCCATTTTGTAGGCCCAGTGGGCGGCGAATCCCTTTTCGGCGGTCAGGTCCATGTCCTTGGTACGGATCTGGACTTCGACCATCTTGTTTTCGGGGCCGATTACGGTGGTGTGGATGCTCTGGTAAAGATTCGGTTTCGGGGTCGCGATGTAGTCCTTGAAGCGACTCTGCAGCGGGGTCCACAGGTTGTGGACGTAGCCCAAGGCCAGGTAGCATTCGGGAATCGTCTCTACAATAATGCGGATGGCGAAGATGTCAAAAATGTCCTCGAACTGGCATCCGCGGCTAAGCATCTTGTTGTAGATGCTGTAAATGTTCTTGGTGCGCCCCTGGATGGTGCAGTCGAAGTCTTCGAGAGCCATCTTGATCTGCAACGGGCCGATGACCGACTGGATATACTTTTCGCGGGATTCCTTGTTCTCGATGAGCAAGTCTACCAGTTTCTGGTATTCGTCGGGATTGACATATTTGAAACTTAGGTCTTCCAGCTCGTTTTTCAGCTTGTAGAGGCCGAAACGGTGGGTGAGCGGAATGTAGATGTCGAGAGTTTCCTGTGCGATGATCTGCCTTTTTTCGGGCTTCATGTATCGCATGGTGCGCATGTTGTGGATGCGGTCTGCGATCTTGATCATGATAACCCGGGGGTCTTTCGCCATGGCGATGATCAGCTTACGGTAGGTTTCCGCTTTCTGGGCGGTCTTGCTCGATTCCTGGGCGGCCGTAATCTTGGTAACGGCATCGACCATAAAGGCGGTGTCGTTTCCGAATTTTTCGGCAATTTCTTCAAGGGAGTGGTTGGTATCTTCAACCACGTCGTGGAGTAGCCCTGCGAGAACCGTTGACTGGTCTTGTTTTAGGTCTGCAAGAATTTTGGCTACTTCGTAGGGATGCTCGGTGTAGGGCATTCCGCTCTTGCGGTACTGCCCCTCGTGAGCCTCTGCAATAAAGGCAACAGCTTTTTCTAGAATCCCACGATCCAGGTTAGGATTCTTCTTTAGAAGCACATCGATAATGTGCGTTTGATTTGATGTCAGGCTCGTTTGATCCATCACCCTAAATAATATCTAAAAATTGGTGCATTGATGTATGCAAATTTTCGAAATAAGCGAAAAATAAGGGTTTTTTGAGTATCGACTCTTTCTTTTGCGAATGAATAAACTGTTGTAATGGCGAACAACACTTTGTCTTTACGAAATATTTGATATAGGAAGCTAAAAACCTATTTTGTTTACAGGCCATAACGCCCAATAGCTAGGGAGTGGTTTGGAAAATAGATGACCGTTGGGGATTGTTTGGGGGTTAAGAACAATGCTGCGGTCATGCCCTAGCCCCAGCAGGAAATCCTGTCGGGAAAAGCCGTGTCCGACTTGCGGCACACGGCTTTTTTTGTATAATGACCGCACGAGCTGCAAACGAGTTGTTTTATGCCCCGGCGTCTTCAAGACGTTTTACATGGCAGTATGCAAGCTCTTTGGTTTTTTCATCACGGAGATGCAGGCTGGAGCCTTCGCAGTAGCGCCAGTACTTGCAGGTCTTGCAGTCGCCAATTTTTGCCCAGCTGCGGTCGCGCATCACCTGGTAGCGGTTCTGCCATACGTCCCAGAGGTCGTCCTTGTAGATGTTGCCTTGTATGTAGTCGCCGCGCAGGCTCGGGCATGCCGAGATGCTGCCGTCGCAAAGCACTGAAGAAACGTTCACGCCGGCACGGCAGAAGAACGGGTAGTTGCGGGCGTCCTTCTCGTAGCTCCCGAGGAACCCTTCGCAGCCGTAGTTCACGTTGATGACGTTCAGCATCTTCACTTCGCGGATGAAGTCGAACACCTGGCGGAATTCCTGGTTCGTGAGCTGGAACAGCGGATTGTCTTTCGCGCGGCCCTTCGGGAACACCGTCGCGATTCTCCAGCGTTTCACGCCGATTTTTAAAAGCATATCGAGAATCTTCGGGAGTTCCTTGAGGTTCTCTCGGTTCACGCAGGTCATCACATCGAAGGTGAGGCCTTCGGTGTGAGCGGCCATGTCGATGGCGCGCAACGCTCGCTCAAAGCTATGCGGGTCGCCGCGGAAATGGTTGTGACTCTCTTGCAAGCCGTCGAGGCTGATGGTGAGCGAGCGGAGCCCTGCGTTCAGCAGCTTGGTGTAGCGTTCGGGGGTCATCGCAAGGCCGTTGCTGACCATTCCCCAGGGGTAGCCGCGTTTTTTGATTTCCATGCCGCATTCTTCAAGGTCCTGGCGCATCAAGGGTTCGCCGCCGGTAATCACTACGATAAAGTGCTTCGGGTCGATGTGCGGGGCGAGTTTATCCAGCACGCCCATGAAGTCTTCGCGGGGCATGTCGGGGATGGCGTCTTTCACGCAGTCGCTACCGCAATGCAGGCAGTGCAGGTTGCAGCGGAGCGTGCATTCCCAGAAAAAGTACGTGAGCGGATGCGCCTTGATTTCGTTGTGGCGGTAAAGGCGGTATGCTTCGAAAGCGAGTTTCTTTTTAAGAGAAAGTTGCATAAAAATGTGGAGTGTGATTAGGGGTTCTCCGGGCAGTCGATGATGGGGTGGCAGATTGTTTCTTTTCTTTCGGTTCCGGTTGCCAAATCTGTTAGGGTTTCTTCATAGCAAATGTCTGGCCCTATATATTTACAGTTCTCGATGCCGCAGCCGTTTCCATATTCAGAATCTGCAAGATACGGAGCTTGTATATTCAGATTATTGTGAGAAATTTCGCTACGAATATCTGCATCCTCATAATAAATTTTTGGATGCCGAAGATATCTTATGTCGTTGTCGCATTCGATAATGTCGAATTCTTTGCCATTCTTTGTGACAGCTGTTGCGTTATAACAATGAGTTGAAAAACATCCGTAACCTGCTACGGCATCATCCTTGTTTTCGCATCCGCCCCAAATAAGAGTGAGGCTTGACAAGAATATGAATTTTAAAAATTTATAGAACACTTTACTCATCATCCATTATCAGTCATCAATTATCAATCGCCATTCAAGCACTTGTTAATCCGTTCCTGGATTTCCTTCATCTTGTCTTCATAGACCTTCTGGAGTTCTTCGTCCAGGGCGGGCTTGTTTGCTACCCACTCTTCCTTCATCTTCAGGAACTGGGCGTATTCATCGCTGGGCCTGGTGGTACCGTCGCTGCAGGATTCTACGGCATTTTGTATAACCGTTGGGGCCCCGTAAAGCGCCACGAAACGCTCGAGTTCCATGCGCAGGTGTTCAAGACACATGGGCGTTTCTGCCAAGGTGGCCTTGATGGAGTCAATCTTTGCTGCAGCATCGTGCTTGGCCGCTTCCTCTTTCCAGAATTTGGCTTTGTCTGCGCTGTAATCGTTGGGGAAATACGATACACTGGAATCCATGGGGGTGCAAAATACCGTCGAAGGGTCGCTGGAACTGGACTGTGCATCATTTGCGTCGCTGCTGCTTTCGGGTGCAGGCGCACAAATATCGTCGGGACAGCCATAAAGAACGACTTCCGATGAAGATGCTGAATCATCGCAACCAGCCCAGAACAGGGCGGTCAGCGCAAGTGCAAATTTTTTCCAATGCTTGTAGAACATGTTTCCTCCGTTTGGCCTGTTGGGCCTCCATTTAGACATAAATATATACAAAATAAGACTCTTCAGCAACTATAGGGAGTCTAGTTGTTGCTGATGGACAAAATTGTGTGATTTATGATGTGAAACCCTGCTATTCCTTAGCGGTGATAAAGTCTGTTGTATAGAACTTCATAAGTTCTCCTTCGTTTGTATTGTGTGTAAATATATAAAGTGGAATGGGCGATGTATGTTAGACTTTTTTAAAGGGGTATTTTGGAGGCTTGTACCTATAAAAATGGGATTGATGCTTGTTTTATAGGTGTATTTTTAATTTGTATGTACTGTTGCGGAATTTTTTTAGCTTCTATTTACATATAAAGAAGCTTATTATTGCTGTTTTATAGGTACTGTTGGCATCGAAAAAGAATAAATTATGAGGTAATTTATCTGAAATGTACATATAAAAATGCTGCTGACGAGAGATTTATAGGTACAAGATGCCAAAATCATGTATTTTTTTTGGAGAAAAAGGCTGAATTACGAAAGGATATGGGTTTATTGCAGCATTATTTGTTGTTGTGTTTCTTGTTGCCTGCTGCGGCGACGGTTCCTCGACTGCTGCAAACGAAAATTCAAACGGTGCCGGCAGCGAATTCGATGCTTCCTCGAATACCCTCAAAGACTCTCGCGACGGCAAGACTTACAAGACCGTGAAAATTGGCAATCGAGTTTGGATGGCCGAAAACCTTGATTATGAAACGGCCAACAGCATCTGCGGAGATGATTATTCCGGAGCGGCGGAGCCGCCAGTCCGGAAAAATGGGAGCCACCATTCCAGACCTAGAGAGC
>NZ_CAMGVQ010000023.1:0-53673 GCF_946062555.1 uncultured Fibrobacter sp. | reverse complement strand
CGCGCTGGATGGCCGTCACTTGAATGAAAGTTTTACTGTCGATATTCCGTTTGAATCTTATAGGGGCTCTTTATGAGCCGAGGAAAAACGGAGTTCCTATATGAGTCTCACTCTCAACGACATCAAGCACAGCAAGATCAAGGCTTGGGTTGAAGAATGCATCGCAATGTGCGAACCGGACAACGTTGTTGTTGTTGACGGTTCCAAGGAAGAATATGACGCCCTCAATCTTATAGGGGCTCTTTATGAGCCGAGGAAAAACTGATATGTAGGTTTGATTATGGCTGAACAGAAAAAAGAATTCTTCTGGAAATACGAAAGTGTCCTTGACCACGACATAACGCCGGAACAGTTCAAGGCTATTACAGGATGTAACTGGGAAAGGCGCTTCGAATACCTCCAAAGCGTCGTCAATAGCCCCTATGCTGGATGTCTTGACATAGTTGTGCTTTACGGCGGACGCTATGGGAGACCCTATAACAAAAAAATGTGTGACAAATATGGTGTTCTTGCAAACAAAGCACCTATGGTGATGGATTATTGTTTTTAGATCTTATAGGGGCTCTTTATGAGCCGAGGAAAAAAACATCGAACGGCCTCGTAAGGTATGAAAAACCGGGGCAAGCCTTTACAGACTCCTTCGCCACGAAGGAGTCTATTTTTTTGGAGATAACCCTCTACACCTTTCGCCACCATCTCAGCCTATTGCACCTACTTAATCGATAATATAAATTCATAGGGAATACTTTACAAAAATACTCTCCAAAACGATAATACCAAAAAAAGGATTCTCTTATGTTCAATCACCGCGAATTATCAAACGTTGTCATTTTATGACATTCAAAATAATATACATTTAATCAAGCAAGAATCATACATACCAATATCAAAATAAATATGCAAAGCAAGATTATCGAAATTCTTTCCAACACTGACCCGATTCAAAGAATCGAGACGAACAAGGACAAGTATTTCAGCTTTATTGACCGCTATATGGTCGGTTGCGAACACAAGAATTTTCACTGCGAAGGTGATGTTTGGGAGCACACGAAACTAGTGATTCAGAATATGGTTATGCAGGAACATGACTGGATTGATGTATTAGCGGCATTACTTCATGATGTAGGCAAAAAAGAAGCGCTAACGCGCAATAGCGGTAAGAATATGCACGTACACGAAATCTACAGCGAACAAATCGCCTCAGAATGGCTTACAGATATGGAATTTGACACACAAATACGCGAGACCATTCTGTGGCTCATTAGAAATCATACACTCGCGTTAGAACTGAAAGTGATGAAGAAACGAGGACGAATTCATGAATTAGTTCACCATCCTCTTTTTGGAAGGCTTACACGACTCGCGCGAGCAGATTGTTTCGGGACACTAGACAAGAATGGCAACCCACGGGACGATTTCAACGATATCCTAAAGCGCCCCATCGTAGCAGAGATTATCCTTCAAGGAGAATAACAATGGTTGACAATTTCAAAATTATCCGCACACTATTGAAATTCGAAAAACCTGGCGATTGCTATTATGTTCAACTGCTCCGCAGGCAAAGTGACGATCCTAAAATCGGCGGCATACCCAATCCGGCTTATCACGGCAATATGTACAGCCGTCCCCTCAAGGACTATCTGATTTCATCTTTAGTTCATTTCGACGAAAAAGAAGAAGAAATCAAGACGCTCTGCAAAACATTCGATGTTCGCGCCTATATTCGCCTAAACAAGCGCAATTACAAGGATATTTCAATGGTAATTTTCAAGCATATCACCGAAGAAATCTGCTCTGGAGACACTTACGCTTCTCCGTTTCACTTAATTTCAAGCGGAGCCGGTCGAGCCAATAGCGCAGGCAAAGAAAAAACATGGATTGTCGATGTTGATGCCGAATATATCCCGCACAAAAATGCAATTGCAGACATGATTACAAAATGCGAACCATTCCAAGCCAGGGAAGACATCATCGAAATCCCAACCAAACACGGGCTACACCTCATCGCGAAGCCTTTCAACCACCAAAAGATGAACGAATTTTGGCAAAATTACAGCACCGAACAGGGCATTACATTGTCCCTATGTGACATTCACAAAGACAACCCAACGATACTATACGTGAAATGAGGTTTACCCAAAGTCAAACGGATTTTATTTGTAGATTTGCACCCATAGCAATCTTTTTATTCAGGTTTATGTCAATCGCGCAGGAAAAGATGACCGAAAAGGAAAAGAAAGCCGCAGCCAAGGCTTTTGCAGAGCGTTGGGCTGGTAAGGGCTACGAAAAAGGAGAGTCTCAAAAATTCTGGATGGACTTACTTTCAAGTGTTTTCGGCATCGAAAACTTTGCTGAATTCATATTCTTTGAAGGACAGGTAAAGGATAGCCTCCAAGGCAAGACCATCACGAACTTCATCGACGCCTACATTCCTTCGACACGTGTGATGATTGAGCAGAAGTCGTGTGACAAGAACTTACGTGAGCCAACTAGACAAAGCGACGGCCGATTGCTAACTCCGTTTCAGCAAGCAAAAAAATATGTGGCCGACCTGCCTGTAAGCCTGCATCCGAAATGGATTGTCACCTGCAATTTTTCAGAATTTCTGATTTATGATATGGACAATCCGAATGGAGAACCTGAACAGATTTTCCTGAAAAACCTGTCGAAAGAATACCATCGTCTAAATTTCCTGGTGGACAGCCGCAGCGAGCACATCAAACGTGAAGTCGAAGTTTCTATCAAGGCGGGCGAAATCGTCGGCAAAATTTACGACGCCCTGTTGCCCGAATTTGGAGAAAAACCGACAGCGGCAGACCTCCATGCATTAAATGTGCTATGTGTACGCTTGGTTTTCTGCCTGTACGCCGAAGACGCCGGCATTTTCAAAAAGGAACAGTTCTATAACTACCTCAAGAGTTTCCGCGCTGAAAACATGCGCGTAGCGCTCCGCGAACTATTCCGCGTACTCGATACGAAGCCAGAGAATCGCGACCGATTCATAGAAGAAAAACTCGCCGAGTTTCCTTATGTAAACGGTTCGCTCTTTCAAGAAAAAGAAGGCGAAACCATCCCGCCCATTTCGGAAAAGACCGCCGAAATCATCTTGACACACGGCAGTCTCGACTTTGACTGGAGCGAAATCAGCCCTACAATTTTCGGAGCCGTT
The DNA here is from genome assembly GCF_946062555.1 of uncultured Fibrobacter sp. GTDB lineage: Bacteria > Fibrobacterota > Fibrobacteria > Fibrobacterales > Fibrobacteraceae > Fibrobacter. The sequence continues at coordinate 50,504 of NZ_CAMGVQ010000023.1, read as the reverse complement.
TTTGAAAGCACTCTAAACCCCGAAACGCGTCGCAGCGGCGGGATGCACTATACCAGCATCGAGAACATCCACAAGGTGATTGATCCACTATTTCTAGATGACTTGAAAGCTGAATTTTCAGCGATTTGCGAGACGAAAACCGACAAAAATCGCAACGATAAACTAGATAAATTTCAGAAGAAACTTGGTTCACTCAAATTTCTAGACCCAGCCTGTGGTTCGGGAAACTTTCTTACCGAAACCTACATATCGTTAAGGCGTCTCGAAAACGATATCTTGCGTATTAAGGGCAGACAGATTACCATGGGTCAAATTAGCGACCCCATACAAGTATCTATTAACCAATTCCACGGTATCGAAATCAACGACTTTGCAGTCGCCGTGGCAAGAACAGCCCTCTGGATTGCCGAATCGCAGATGATTATCGAAACCGAAGCAATCGTATCACATTCACTTGACTTTCTGCCCCTCAAAAACCATGCAACCATCATCGAAGGCAACGCCCTGAAGATGAACTGGGAACGCCTGCACGAAGAAGATCCTAAATTCGGGGTTCACGCCAACAAGGTTCAAATCATCGACCCAGACGACCCTCGTTTCAAAGATATCAAGTTTACAGAATTGCATGACAAGCAAGCACACTACGATGTTTTCTATGCAGTCACCAAAAACGTGAATATCGGTGACACCCCTGATGCTAAAATTGAGCCAATCCATTACGATTACATCATGGGGAATCCGCCGTTCGTGGGCGCACGCCTAATGAACGCCGAACAGAAAAGCGAACTTCAAGAAATTTTCAAAGGCGTAAAAAACAGTGGCAACCTTGATTACGTTTCATGTTGGTACAAGAAAACAGCTGTTTTGATAAAGGGAACAAATACAAAGGCAGCACTCGTTTCTACCAACAGCATTACACAAGGGGAACAACCCTCCATTTTATGGGATGCCCTTTTTGCAACGGGCATGCAAATTGATTTCGCTTACCGCACTTTCCGCTGGGACAGCGAATCTGAACAGGTGGCCCACGTGCACTGCGTAATTATCGGATTTTCATCGGCGGATTCCGTCGCCTCTACGAGGCACCAGAACGACAATCTCAAACGGATTTTCCATTCAGACGGAAAAGTTATCGAAGCAAAAAACATCAATCCTTATCTGATTGATGCTCCGAACATTCTCGTCAAAAGCAGACAAGTTCCGCTATGTGATGTTCCTGAAATCGGTATCGGAAACAAGCCTATTGATGGCGGAAATTATCTTTTCACCGAAGCAGAAAAAGAAGCCTTCGTCAAAAAGGAACCCAATTCAGAAAAATTTTTCAAGAAATGGATTGGTTCGGAAGAATTCATTAACCGCTTTCATCGTTGGTGTTTGTGGTTAGGCGATTGCACCCCAGCAGAAATCCGTCAAATGAAAGAATGTTACAAGCGAGTCCAAGCTGTAAAGGAGTTCCGCTTAGCAAGCAAGAGTGCCCCCACTCGAAAGCTTGCCGATAGACCAACCCGGTTCCATGTCGAAAATTTTCCTTCGGGAAACTATATTTTAATACCAAGAGTTTCCTCCGAACGACGCCATTATATTCCATTGGGTTTCGTCACACCAGAGGTTTTGTGCAGCGATTCTGTCCATGTTCTTAATTGCGACAAAATAACACAAGATGTAAACCCCTTGTATTTATTCGGCATCCTCACTTCCAGTGTTCACATGGCGTGGATGCGCACTGTAAGTGGCAAGCTCAAAAGCGACTATCGTTACAGCAAGGACATCGTCTACAACAACTTCCCGTGGCCCGAATTGCCTAAACCAGCCAACGGTCATTTCGGCAAGTTCAATGACCTTAAGTCACGTATTGAGCAAACGGCGCAAGCCATTCTTGACGTTCGAACAAAGTACCCCGACAGCAGCCTCGCAGATTTATACGATGACTTGACAATGCCGGAAGACCTTCGCAAGGCTCACGCCGACAACGACAAATCCGTCATGGAGGCTTACGGATTCAATGTCAAAATGTCCGAATCCGAAATTGCCATTGAGCTACTAAAGATGTACCAAAAGCTCTCTGAAGAAGCCTCAAAAAACAACAAGTAGATTAACAATAAAAACTTCAGGACCATTCTATGCGTTTCTATGTGCCCACGGACATCTACGTCGAAAAGGACTGCGTGAAGAACCACGCGCATAACTTGCTTACGGTTGGAAAGCGCGCATTCATCATGACGGGCAAAACTTCTGCCAAGAAGAACGGTTCCTTGAACGATGTCACCGCCATTCTGGATGCGGCCCACGTGCCGTACCAAGTTTTTGACCAGGTCGAAGAAAATCCGTCAACCGATACCGTGGGGAACGCCGCACAGCAGGCTCGCGAATTCGGCACCGATTACATCATCGGTATCGGGGGCGGTTCCGCTATTGACGCGGCGAAGGCAGTTGCATTGCTCCTTGCGAACCCGAGTGTTGACGCAGACAACTTGCACAAGGTTCCCGAAAAGCCGCTCGGACACGTACCTGTCGTTGCTGTACCGACTACCTGCGGAACGGGTTCCGAGGCAACGCCGGTCGCCATCATCACGAACCACAAGATTCACCTGAAAAAGAGCATCCCGCACAAGATATTCCCCACACTCGCGCTTGTCGACGGCAAGTACCTCGCCTCGGCCCCAAAAACGCTAATTATCAATACCGCGGTCGACGCCCTCGCCCACATGGTCGAAAGCATCCTGAACGTCTATTCCAACGCGTTCAACCGCATGTGCCCGGAATACGGCCTCAAGCTCTGGGGCGAATTCAAGGACGCGCTCCTTTCCGACGCGCCCGTAAGCGAAAGCCTTTACGAAAAACTCATGCTCACCTCGACTATCGCGGGTATGTCTATCGCGCACACGAGCACCGCCGTACCGCACGGCATGAGCTACGACCTCACGCTGCATCAGGGCGTGCCCCACGGCCCCGCCGTAGGCTACTTCCTTGCCGCCTACGTGGAAATCTGCGAAAAAAAGATTCCCGAAGATGTCAAGCGCATTCTGGAACTTTTGGACCTCAAAAGCACCGCCGATTTCGCCGCGATGCTCGACAAGCTCATCGGCAAATGCAAGGTTTCCCGCGAAATGTGCGACCAGTTCGCTGCCATCATGAAGGTGAACCGCTCCAAGCTGGACCTTGTCCCCGGCGGAATCACGTCCGAAGAAGTCGACTTTATTTACGACAAGTCGCTGGCCGTAGAATAAGAAAAAATTATTTCATTTAAAAGTTAGACTCGAGTATAAATTTTCTAAACTTGTCGCCCGTGATAAAAAATCTTATTCTGTCTATTTACTCGGGCCTCTGCATCGGCCTTGGAGGCACCGCCTACCTTTCTTGCGACAACAAGATTCTAGGTTCATTCCTTTTCGGACTCGGGCTGTTTACCATTTTGAATTTCGGCTTCAACCTTTTCACGGGTAAAGTCGGCTATTTCGTCAACAACAAGCCTTGCTACTGGGGATTCCTCGGAATCGTATGGCTCGGCAACTTTATCGGGACTTTCCTTTTCGCAAGAATGATTGCGCTCACACGCTATGGTGACTCCCTGCAGGCCAAGGCAAGCGCCCTCTGCCTCGTCAAGGAAGGCGACAGTATCGTAAGCCTCTTCATACTGGGCATTTTCTGCGGCATGCTCATGTTCATTGCCGCCGACGGTTACAAGAGAATTGAAAACCAGGCCGGAAAAGTTGTCATCGTTTTTCTCTCGGTCATGGTCTTCATCTTGAGCGGATTCGAGCACTGCATCGCAGACATGTTCTACTTCTCGCTCGCCGGTGATTTTTCAGCACCTATGCTAAAATCCCTCGTGGTCATTACCATCGGGAACTCTATTGGCGGTGGACTGATTCCGCTAGCGTGGAGATTCGTGCCTACGCGGGAATAATAACAGAAATTATTGTATTTTGTCAGTTTTTGACATTGTTTCGAATCTATATTTACCTCTGTAAAAGAGAGGTAAATTATGAATCGTTTTAGCATAGCAAACAACAAGATCCTGTTTTCTACACTCCTGATGCTCACTCCAGTCGTGTTCGGAGCGATGTTCCTAGGTTCGGGAAGCATCCTCGCCGCCATTTCAGCAGCGGTCGCCTACCTCAGTCTTGTAATTGGGGAACGCCTCGAAGCATAGATTTTCCAACTTGGAGTAAGAAAAATGAGAGAACCCGACAAAAGATTGACCTCCTAAAGCTTTATGACCTGCGCGATGCCCTTAATAGGGCTCTGTACGAAGACGGCGTAACGTTTTTCATTATCGAGCTACACGATATTCTCCCCGCCAACTATCAATCCGACAACAAAAACAGAATCACGGACATCCAAAATATGTGCGGGCTCCTTACTAGCGACGGTTTTTGGAGTCAAGCTCAGAAAGACGCCGACTTCGGCGCCGTTGCAAACATTCTTAAGGCGAGAGAAAAAAGGAACTATAATGACGCAAAGGATTATACTGAATACAATTTTAAGATGCGCTGGACGAGAGAAGACGAGAAAAGCCATTCTCTTGAAGTTTTCTTGCAGAACGGACAGGGAACCAAGGGACCGTTTACAACGCCCCTCGGCACCTGTTTTTCCACTCAGCCCTGCAATTAAAGAGAATCGTATTCGTCCAAGGCGGTTTCAATCATCGCCATATTCTCTTCGCAGTATTCAAGCTGTTTCGAAAGAATTTTCACGGCGTTGACCTTGATGTCGCCTGGAGCATCTCCCGCCAGTTCCTTTGTAAAGAATCGGGCCACGTTCCAGAAGAACAGGGCGAACTGCAGTTTCCCCTGTTCGAGACCGTCATATAAGCTTTTGGCGTAATGGCGGTAAATCAGATAAGCCAGCAGTCGGACACTGTCGTTCTCTGAAAAACAGCCTTCGTCTTCGATGCGCGTCACACGTTCTTGGGGACTTGAGGGAGCCTTGATGCGGTTCTGAATTCGTGCGAGCGCCGCATCCCATGCAGGGCCGTAACTGATTGTCTTTGCGAGTTGGTCCACAAAATCTTCTACGCTTTCAAACGGAGCAAAGGGATTCTCACCGGTGTAGCCAAAAACATTGTAGAGTTTGTTCCCAAACTTCATATCGCTATCGGCAAGCGTATTGAAAAAATCGTCACGCATGTATAGCACCTGATCGCGGACTTCGATATCATCTTCATCCAGCTCATCTTCAGGTTCGTCGCATTCACAGGTCACAAACTGAAGCGGACCATCCCCCGCAAAAAGAAGCCTCGCCGCTTCTTCACAGCAGAGACCGATTCCGCGTTCCATCATATCGCCGAAGACCTCCACAAATCGCGGATGCTCGGTGCAGATATCGCAAAGGGCGTCCTCGCCGAGATGCGTATAAATTTCGCAAAGGTTTTCCTTGTCCAAAAAGGGGCAGCGGTCATGAGGCAGCAACTTGAAATGCCCATCCTCGATGTTAGCCCGCAGCTTATCTCCAAAAACACCTGCTACCTTGCGGTATGCATCCAGCGAATCCTTGTCGATATCTATTTCCCAACCGACGCAACATGTATCGGAGCACCGCGATGCGGTACACTTGAATTTATCGTAGAAATCGGGTTTTCGAAGAATCATAGACCAATCACCTCACAACCATAATCCGATTAGAGGAGTTCCATCCTAGAATGGATTTATACCCTACAATATAACTTTTATATCGCAATTAGCAATAGCATGTAGGGCGACTCGGTTATGACAATCCGAGCAAGCACGGTTGTCGTAACGCGCGCCTTTTTCTATATTGGTCCGCGCAAAAGGTGTAAAATGAGCGAAAACTATAAATACGGTTTTGTAACAGATATCGAAAACGAAGCCTTCGAGAAAGGCCTAAACGAAGATATTATCCGCAGGGCATCAGCCTTGCGCAAAGAACCGCAGTTCATGCTCGATTTCCGACTGAAAGCCTATGAAAAGCTCCAGACGATGGAGCAGCCGAACTGGGGTGAACTGAACTTTGCGCCAGTGGACCTGCAGGACATCGTCTACTACTCCGCCCCGAAGACCAAAAAGAGTCATGAGAAAATCGAGGACGTGGACCCCGAGTTGCTCGCGACCTTCGAAAAGCTTGGCATCCCGCTGGACGAACAGAAGCGTCTGGCGAATGTGGCCGTGGATGCAGTTTTCGACTCAGTCAGCATTTACACCAGCCATAAGCGCAAGCTCATGGAAATGGGCATTTTGTTCTGCAGCATTAGCGACGCCATCAAGGAATACCCCGAACTCATCGAGGAATACTTGGGAAGCGTGGTGCCCTCAGGCGACAACTACTTCGCCGCCCTCAACAGTGCCGTCTTTGGCGACGGAAGTTTCGTGTACATCCCACCTGGAGTCAAGTGTCCGATGGATCTTTCCACCTACTTCCGCATCAACAACAAGGAAGCAGGCCAGTTCGAACGCACCTTGATTATCGCCGACGAAGGCGCATCAGTGAGCTACCTCGAAGGTTGCACCGCGCCGGAATTCAGCAGCAAGCAGCTGCACAGCGCCATCGTGGAATTGGTAGCCAAAGACAACGCTTCGATTAAATATTCGACCGTGCAGAACTGGTACGCGGGCGACCGCGAAACGGGAGCCGGCGGCGTGTACAACTTTGTCACCAAGCGCGGAAAGTGCGCCGGCAAGAACAGCCGCATCAGCTGGACGCAGGTCGAAACAGGCTCCGCCATCACATGGAAGTATCCGAGCTGCGTGCTTCTGGGCGACAACTCCGTCGGAGAATTCTACAGCGTGGCCCTCACCAACGGGCACATGCAGGCCGACACCGGCACCAAGATGATCCACATCGGCAAGAACACCAAGAGTACCATCATTTCGAAGGGCATCAGCGCCGACTACTCCAGCAACGCCTACCGCGGCGAAGTGAGCATCCGCAAGTCCGCCACAGGCGCCCGCAACTACACGCAGTGCGACAGCATGCTCGTGGGCGACAAGAGTGCTGCTCACACGTTCCCCTACATCACTGTTGCAAACGCGAGCTCCACCACCGAACACGAGGCAACTACCAGCCGCATCAGCGAAGACCAGCTTTTCTACTTCGAAAGCCGCGGCATCAAGCGCGAAGACGCCATTCAGGCGATGGTGGGCGGTTTCTGTAAAGACGTGTTTAAAGAGCTCCCCGGCGAATTCGCCACGGAAGCCCGTCAGTTACTGACTCTTAAGCTCGAACATTCTGTAGGTTAACGGCCTAGAAGCAGTCATCCTGGAGCCATGCCGTGGCGACGGGATCCATAATGCAGTTCAAAGCCCCCCACCTTTCCTCTATAGGGTCAGTCGAGAATGACCTGCTGAATGAAATCTACCGCGCGACGACCTGCTTGCGAATTTTTTCCGAAAGTTCGCGGCCACCGAGCTGCGCAATACATTCAAACGCAAATTCTTCGGCAGTGCCTGCGCCACGGCTCGTGACAACATGAGCATCTACAACCACACGGTCTTCAACGAACTTTTTACAGACAAGTTCATCTTCGCAGCCCGGGAAACAGGTCGCGGTTTTACCGGCGAGGATTCCCGCCTTGCTAAGCACCAGCGGGGCTGCACAAATGGCAAAAATCCACTTGCCCTGATCGTTGAAATCGCAGATGACCTTTTCTACATCAGCAGAGGCCTTCAGGTTCTTGACACCAATGCCACCACCAGGCAAAAGGACAGCGCCAAACTTTGCGGTATCGGCCCCCGAAAGAGCAAAGTCCGTCTGGATTTTAAGGCCGCGCGACCCAATCACTTCGGCCTTGCCGGAAACGCTTGCAAGAGCGACCTCAAAGCCCGCCCGCTGCAAGTAGTCAAACGGGGTCACAAACTCTGTTTCTTCGAAACCATCAGCCATCAAGAATAAAATCTGCATTGTTTACCTCTTTTTAATGATTTTCCAATTTGCTTAAATCAGTCGCGAGCATTTTCCACAAGCGGGCCGCAAACGGTTCCGCCCATTCCTTTTCAGGCGCCACGCGACTCGTCGTTTCGGCAGTAAATTCCGAATACACCAGGAAAACGAGTTCCCCGTAACGGGCATCCCACAGCGTCCATAGGATTTTCCAGGTGAATCCGCCACTCTTTCCCAAGTCCGTATCCATTCGCACCTGAAGCGCAACGGGAATCGAAAGATAGCGCAACTCATAGCGGTTCGCCAACGCATTCAGCAAATTCTTGAACGAAGCGGGCAGCTCACGAGATATATCCTGTTCCACGCCGTCGCGTTCTAGCCACGGCGTAAAATCAGCCAGTTTCTTTCCATCCGCGAAAACCGATTCGAGCAGCATCTTGGACAAACTATCGGCAAATGACGAATCGGCATTCGGCAGACGCATCCCGGGAAGCATCAGTTCGCGGCGCATTTTCGGGAATGCCCTCACCATCAGGGAATCTTCCACCCTCGCCAAGTCAAAATCCAACGCATCGGCACTGTAGCTATGGCAGAACTTGCATTTGGCTGGGCGCTCCGCCTTCACCGAAAGCGCCGGAAAAACGCCCATGACCGCCGACGAATCCAGGCGGGCAAAAGCCTTCTTGTTCCACTCCCGGTAAGACTTCTCACCGGTGATTTTCAGTTCGATATCGCCGCGCTTGCCACAAACTTCGCAAGGGGCGTCCTTCATGCCGGAATCGCCGGCACCGCCCTCCAGGTCATCCCCGTCGCGACCACCGGCGCAGCCAACCAGCATCGCCACAGCAAACAGACAAAATAATTTAAACGCCTTGAAGCCCATTCTACTCTTCATATCCGTACCGACATTCTGAATTTCTAAAGATTTTTCATACTCGTAAAATAGCAACATATTCCAAACATTTTTCTTGGGAGGGTGCTTTTTTCTATATTATCCCGCAATGCCGATTATCTTGTTCATCTTAATGTTTATCCCCCTTGCTGCCTTGGCACAGGACACCCCCGGTGCGTTCAAGATTGATTCCATCCGTTACAACATCGGCGACGCGTTTGACGATTCCAAGTACCACACCAAATACGACAAGTGGGCCTACGACCTTCTGAACTGGCTCCATGTCGAAACGCGCGAGTCGACCGTCCGCAAGCTCCTTCTGTTCAACGAGGGCGAAACCCTCACTAACCTTCAGGTACAAGAAGCGGAACGCTTCCTGCGCAGCCAGAATTTTCTTTCGGACGCGAGCATCGACATTTCTAACGAAAACGGAAAGAACATTGCAACTGTGAACACCAGCGACAACTGGACGCTAGCCGTACCCGTGAGTTTTGGATTTGCGGGCAGCGAATGGAGCTACGACAACCTGAACTGGGGAATCGGTATCCAGGAAAGCAACTTGCTCGGTCTCGGTCAAAAGCTCGGTTTCTACTACGGACACAACGAATTCCGCAATATGTGGCAAATGGAATACGGCGACCCGCACTTTTTGTTCCGCTACAACCACCTTGACTTTTTATACAGCCACAACACCGATGGGCACCTCGCCTACTGGAAAATGTACGTTCCGTTCCTCAGCCGCACCCAGAACCAATGGGCTTACACGCTCGAAGGCCTGAAGAACAAACGTATCGCCTACTACTACGGCAGCGGAAAGCTCGCACCGGGAATTGTATCCTACAACTACGAGCAAAACAAGGGTTTCCTCGCCCAGATGAAAGCAGTCCGAGCAGATACCCTCAACAAGCTCAAGAGCGAAAGCGAAATCGATTCCATCGCAAGGGATAAGTACCTCCAGTCACTCCCCCGCTACAACCGCTGGACAAGCAAGAAGACTGTTTCGCTGATGCAGGTCGAAGACTTCATCGACGACTCGCTCAGTTTCAGACTCAGCCGCTCCTTCGGCGGAACCTACAGCAAGTTCTATATCGGCGGCACCTACGATTACCGCTACGAATCCGCAAGCGAAGGCACGCTTCTCCGCCACATTTTCACCGACGACGACCTGAATACCTACGTCATGGATTCCTCATTCGCCTACGACTACTGGCTCCCCGACCATAAGGATTCCCGCATCGGCCTTTACCTCATGTTCTCGAACATCCGCTACGAAAAAATCAAGAATCTGCACAATGTCAAGTGGACCGAGGACATCGAAAAGGGCTACTCCCTCAAGGCTCAAATTTCCAAGAACTACGAACAGATCGGAGCAAGCGACAACGATATCCGACTGGACTTCTGGACAAGCCTGATGCTCGGTGGAGGCTCGCACCACCTAACGCTCAAGACCGAAATGAATTTCTATCTGGACCACGGCGAAAGTCACGACTACTACGGAAAGGCTTTCGGCGAATACATCTTCCATGCGAACAACTACTTTTCGACAGCGCTCACGGGACTTGTTGATTTCTACAAGGACGCTCGCTACGGCAAACAGGTTACCCTCGACGCCTACAACGGATTCGCCGGATTCCCAACCGGATTCTACGCAGGACAAGCTCGCGTTTACGGCAACCTGGAACAGCGTTATTTTTCTGACTTCGAGCTGGCAACCCTCAGGCCGGTATTCGTCGTATTCGGAAGTGTCGGAGAAACCGCCTGGAATCTCGACGAAATCAACCGCAGGGACCTCGTCTACCTCGCCGGTTTCGGAGTCCGTTTCGCACAGACCAAGTCCATCAGCCGCCTCATCAACAAGCTTGACGTGAGCATCCCGCTGAACGGAGTGCGCAAGGGCGAACCCCACTATATGCTCACCACGACATACAGCTTATAACGCGATTCGATTATTCCAAGTTGGACTACTCCTAACGGTCTTTTTTTCGAAAAATTGCTTTTTTTTGTTGTTTTCCTGTCTTGTTATGAAAATTTTTCGTATTTTAATGCCGTTGGGTTCGGCAAGTCACCGCATCCAAACATATTTGATTTGAAGGTATACCATGCGATTTGTTTCGAAATTCTTAAGTGTTATCGCCCTTGCAACAGTAGCCCCGTTTGCACAGTTCACTCCGGAACCTCCGATGGCAGACGTTCAACTGATGCAAGATTCCACCACAGGCCAGCCCATGAAAATGGACTTTTCGAAGCCGCTGTCGGGAATCAGCGACCCGGGAATTCTGTTCAGCCATTTCGCCAACAAGCCGCTCCTGATATACTACTTTAGTCCCAAATGCCCGCACTGCCAGCGTCACATTTCTGAAATTCAGGATCTCGTCAAGGAATACGAACCCAAGGGACTTACTGGCATTGCCATCGGTCTTGGCGGTGGCATCAAGAAAAACGACATCCGCCTGTTTATCGACCAGTTCCACGTAGCGATTCCCGTATTCCAGGATAGCGACTACAAGTTCGGCCCCGCCTACGGCACTGGTTATATCCCAGTCGTCTACGTGGTGCAAAAAGACGGCACCTTCTACCGTTACGAGACCTTGAACGAAGCGAACATGAACCACATGCGCGCCACCCTCAATAAGATGTTTAAGTAGAATTCTGAATTCAGAATTCAATGTTATTATAAATCTAACTTCGAACTAATATAATTGCGGCGTAGCCGCCCAACTAAACAATCCGGAATTCTGGAATCAGAATTCCGAATCAACTAGAACATTTTGCGAGTATTCTTCTTGGCAGGGCCACTACTGCTCGGCTTGGGAGCCGCACTTGCACCCTTGTTGCTGAAGAGGGTCGCGTCGTCAGCAGACTTTGTCTTAACTTCGAAATGATTTCCGTCGCAGACTTCGGTCGGTGCATAGCCTGCCGTATAGAGGCAATAAGTCTTTTCGGAGCAGAATTCACCAGCGAGCTTACCCGTATGGTTGCATACGCCCTTGCTCACGACGCCGGCCGGAACTGGGAACGGCTTGCGCGGCAAGTCCTTATGAAGTTCCTTCATCACTGCCATCCAAACCGGGAGCGCATCTTCGGTACCCGTATGGCCTGCACCTAAAGTTCCCGGACTGTCGGAGCCGACCCACACACCCATCGTGTACTGCTTGGTAAAGCCGATGTACCAGCAGTCGGTGTAATCGTTTGTGGTACCGGTCTTGCCGCCACTCGGATGAGTAAAGCCGCTCGCCCACACACGGGCAGCCGTACCGCGAATATTCACGTCCTTCAGCATGTCGACCATCAGGTAGGCCGACGCAGGACGCAGCACTTCGTGTTCGACCTTGGAATTCTTTTCGATGACTTCGCCGTTGCGGTCCACAATCGATTCGATCATGTAAGGTTCTATGCGGTTACCGCCATTCGGGAACACCGTATAGGCGGATGTCATCTCCATAAGCGTAGCACCCACGGAACCCAAAGCAAGGCTCGGGACAGCCATCAACGGAGCACGAACGATACCGAACTTGCGGGCGTAGTTCACCACGTTGTTAAGGCCGTATTTCATACCAGTAAGAATCGCCGGCAAGTTCTTGGAGCGGTACAGCGCACGACGGAGCGTCATCATACCTTCGAAGTCATGTTCGAAGTTCGCCGGACGCCAGACCTTGTTCTTGTCCTTGTCGTCGGGATCAGGAATGCTCACCGGCTGGTCGTTCACAGAATCGCAAGGGCTCGCGCCATTATCCATGGCAGTTGAATACACAATCGGCTTGAACGAGGAACCCGGCTGACGCAGGGACTGCACCGCACGGTTCCAGCGGGACTGGTTGAAATCGGAACCACCCACCATGGCACGGATTGCACCCGTCTCGTTTTCGATCAGAATGGCAGCCACTTCAGGATGATGGTAAAGAATAGAGTCCGGGAAACGGCGCTTGTCAGCAGGGCGCTTCAAGTCGTCGGCCAGGTATTCCTTCTTAAAGAGAGTGTATACGCTATCGAAATGAGCGACCACGCTATCTTCGGGCATGTTATACTTCTTGCTCAGGTACAGGCGGCGGGTCGCGCGGTACTTCACACGGCGGCGAACCTTTTCGACCTGCACATGGGCAACGCTGTCGGCATAAGCCTGAATGTCCGGGTCAATCGTCGAGTTGATTGAAACGCCGTCGGCATACAGAGAATTTTCACCGTACTTCTTTTCCATGTACTTGCGGATTTCTTCATAGAAATACAAGCCGGATTCATTCGAGACTTCTTTCTTCGCCAATTCAATCGGAGTCTTGATATATTCATGATATTCGTCATCGTTGATGTAGCCCGCATCGCGCATGGCATAGAGCACCGTATTGCGGCGTTCTAGGGATGCCTTCGGATGACGGTCGGGGCGGTAAGCTTCGGGACGCTGCAACATACCGGCGAGCACTGCGAGTTCCGGAATCGTAAGGCTATCGAGCGGACGACCAAAGTAGAACTTGCCCGCGGCCTGGAAGCCGTAGTTACCGCCAGCGAGGTAAACTTCGTTCATATAAAATTCAAGGATTTCTTCTTTCGTATATGTCTGTTCGATACGGATAGCCGTCATCATTTCCTTGATCTTACGCGAAATCGTACGTTCCGGCGTGAGGAACAGGAGCTTGGTCAGCTGCTGGGTCAAAGTGGATGCACCGCGGAGTTTCTTGCCCGACAAGGCACTTTCCATAACAGCAGAGGGAATCGCCCACACGTTCATGCCCCAGTGGCTATAGAAGGCTCGGTCTTCGGTGGCCATCACGGCGTGGATCGCATTTTCGGGAATGGAATCGAAACTCGTCCATTCGCGGCGTTCCACAAAGTATTCGTGAGCAATCTTTCCGTTCATGTCGTAGATATTCGTGACAAGCTTCGGATTGATCTGCTCGAGCTGCGAAAGCGAAGGCAGCTCCGGAGAGAAATGGTTATAGACGGCAATCACCGCAATGAAGGCGGCAACCACAGGCACGGCAAAGATGATCAACCATTTGACCACTTTACGGTCAGTACACCACCCTTTCAAAGCATTAAGAATCGAAAGCAATATAGACTTGACTTTATTCATAATAAAATATTGTTATTTTTCACGAAAGATAGAAAAAAAAATCATTTTTTTATTCAATCCCCCTTGACAAAAGTCTGCAATAAGCTATATTTGGGCCATCAATCAAGCGGATGTAGCCCAACTGGATAGAGCGTTTGGCTACGAACCAAAAGGCTCCAGGTTCGAGTCCTGGCACCCGCAGAAAGAAAGGCGTTTCACGGCAAGTGAGACGCTTTTCTTTTTTCTATACAAAACAGCATCAAATAACAATTCTCATCTTTATACAAACGGGCGAGAAACTGGAGCCTTTGTGAGCAAATGGGCAAGCCCATTTGCGAGAGGATGTGCCACAACCGGCTTTTTTATATGAATTCGGCACATCCGGTCTATATACCGCTCCAGGTTCGAGTCCTGGCACCCGCAGAAAAAAGGCGATTTGCGACAAGCAAGTCGTCTTTTTTTATTTGACAGAAGTCAGGCGAAAAACTGGAGTCGCCTTTTTTTGTTAAGATTATTTTTCAAATTTTGCAAACTACTGTTTGCACGCACGCGGCAAACGATATTCTAAAATTGCCCCGTAAAGAGAGTGTATGGGTAGAGAGTGCTAGGGGAATAAAACCTTTATCTTTACGGGAACATGGAATACAATAACAACACTCTGCAAGAAGCGGTCCGCCTCGTTTTTCTCGCCAGCCGATACAAACGAGGACTCACTCAAAACGGGCTTTCCATCATTTCGAACATCACCAGGCAATTCATCTCACAAATAGAAATCGGGAAACGCCAACCATCTATATTCACTCTTTGCGCTCTTGCAAACGCCTATAATGTTCCCCTATCCGAATTTTTCGCTGAAGTAGACAAACTGTACCCACTACTGGCGAACGAAAATTTCCAGCCCACAAGTGACACTCTTCACGCATCCGAATCCAACAAAATCGCAATAGCCTACATCAAAAACGCAAAAAAGAAATGCCACCGGAAGCGCAAATAAAAGCCAAATTATAAGGCTGGACTCTCATTTTTTAGTGAGTTTTCACCCTTAACAAAAATATATTTTTTTGCTATCTTTACCCCCCGATGGAATGGCCGAAGAACATAAAAACGCTAACGGAGGACGAACTCAAAGCTTGGCTCCGCGAGCAGGACGAGAAGCCGTTCCGAGCAAGCCAAATTCAGAAATGGCTTTTCTGCCAGCAGGTCAAAAGCTACGATGAAATGGGGAACATTTCCCCCGCGCTCCGAGAAAAGCTGGCAAATCAGTTCTCTCTTCGCACACTGACTGAAGAAACTCGCATGGTCTCGGTCGACGGCACTGTCAAGTGGCTTTTCAGGACCCACGACGGCCATCATATCGAAACAGTGATGATTCCCGCAAACGGTCGCTATTCCGTATGCGTTTCGACCCAGGTCGGCTGCGCCATGAACTGCGCTTTCTGCCGTACCGCCAAGATGGGCTTTACCAGGAACCTGGAAGCAGGCGAAATCCTGGAAGAAATCATCAACGTAAACTGGTACCTGAAGGATTCTGGCCTCCTGAACGAAGAAGGCAAGACAGCCCAGGTCACCAACATCATCTTCATGGGCATGGGCGAGCCCTTGAACAACCTGGAAAACGTTCACCGCGTCTGCTGTACATTGCATAACCAGAGTCTGTTCAACATGGGCGCAAAGCGCATGACCGTGAGCACGAGCGGAGTCGTTCCCAAGATCAAGGAACTGGTGGACCGCAATACTCCCTGTTGCCTTGCGGTAAGCCTCAACAGCACGAATAACGAATACCGTTCGTCCGTAATGCCGGTAAACAAGACCTGGCCCATCGAAAAACTTTTGGAAGCGGTTGACGAATACATTCGTAGAACCGACAATTATGTAACGTTTGAATTTGTCCTGATCCAGGACATTACCTGCACCCCGAAGGCGGCCAAGGAGCTCATTCGCATTTGCGCCCCCCGTCGCGTCAAGGTGAACGCCATTGTGCTAAACGACGGCGACGACCCCACGCTGCATGCCCCCACGCCGGAGCAGGTAGAAGACTTTTTGGCTATGGTTAGGGCAGCCGAAATTCAAATCACGATCCGCAACCCGCGCGGCCGCGACATTCTCGCCGCCTGCGGGCAGCTTGCGTACAAAAAGGAAGGTAAATCATGTTAACGCAGAACCTCCCGGATTTCTGGGACAATCTTTATGCCGAAGGCAAGGACTACTGGAATCTCAAGAAGGTGACGCCCGCTCTGACGGAATTTTTCAAGCACCCCTCTTGTCCCGCTACGGGGTCCGTTCTGGTTCCCGGCGCAGGCTTTGGCTACGATGCCGAAGCTTGGGCTTTGCGCGGTCATGACGTGCTGGCTGTCGACTTTGCCCCCTCTGCCGTCGATGAACTTGACCACTTGAGCCGCAAGCACAAGAACCTGCGTTCCTTAGACCTGGACCTGTTCTCGCTCTCGCCGAAAGACGACAAGCGTGGCGGCCAGCTTTTTGACATCGTTTACGATTACTGCTGCTTTACAGCAATCCACCCGGGCCGCCGCGACGAGTTCTTCGAAGTCTGCTACAAGATGATGAAGGATGACGGCCTGCTGATTCTCTTCCTCTATCCGCTCATGAACGGCAAGACCCTGCAGGGTCCGCCGCATGCCACCAGCGAAGGCGAACTCATGGCGCGCCTCGGCGGCGTATTCGACGTTGTCGCACGCATCAAGCCTACAGGCAGCATCGCCGGCCGCGAGGGCAAGGAAGAAATTTGGCTTCTCAAGAAGTGCCTGTAATTTAGACGGCAAATGCGTAAACCGAGTAAAGCGGAATCTCTTGCGGGTTCATTTCCGAGGCAAGCATTTGGGACTAGAGCTATACAAAACCAGGCAATTTATTGCCTAAGTTGAATTATCCATCTTTGGTGTGAAGCTTAACGAAAAAGACGAGTGATAAGCACTCGCCTTTTTCGTTAGAAAGTCAGTTTTTCCATTTAACCTAGCGCCTATTTTTCAAAAAATTTGACATTTTTGGGGTGGTAGGACGCCCATTTTGACTTTTTGTACCTATAAAAGCTTTTTATTTGGTGGATTTATAGGTACAAAAACGACTTTTTTCGTTTCAAAAGCCACGCTAAATGATTTTTCCTCCACCAAAATACCTATAAATAACACACCTTAATGCATTTTATAGGTACATTCCACAAGCAAAACAATTACTTTATCCTAAATCGTACCTATAAACATTCAATTTCAGCCGCATTTATAGGTACGACAATCTTATGAATCTTTCCCCATACCTATAAGCATATAATCACAAGCCTTTTTATAGGTACAACATTAGCCTTCAGCAGTTATGTCCAAAGAGGAACAAGTTTTATTCATAAGCAGCATTTCTTGACCCTTATTTTTTCTATTTTTTCTCTAGATTTTAACGGCGGCCAAGCCGCTCTAACGTAGACACAAGGATTGAATTATGGCAAAAGATTTATGCCCCTGCGGTTCCGGTAAGGAATACTGCGAATGTTGTGAACCGATTATCAAGCAGAAGGCTCTTGCTGCAAGCCCCGAAGCCCTGATGCGTTCCCGCTACACCGCCTACGTGAAGCAGGAAATCGGCTGGCTCAAGGAATCCCTCGAAGCTACCCAGCGTAGCGACTTCGACGAACCGAGCGTGACCGCCTGGAGCAAGGAATCGGAATGGCTCGGCATCGAAATCAAGCAGACCAAGACCGAAGAAGAAAAGAACATCGGCTGGGTTGAATTCGTCGCACGCTTCAAGCAGGGCAACATCACCCGCAACCACCACGAACTCGGCGAATTCCACAAGGTGGGCGGCGCATGGTATTTCTACGACGGTCGTGCAGTCAAGCAGGAAACTGTCCGTCACGAAGGTCCGGTCGTTGGCCGTAACGATCCGTGCCCGTGCGGTTCCGGCAAGAAGTACAAGAAGTGCTGCGGCGCAGGCAAGTAAACAGTAGACAGTGGTTAGTAAACAGGGCGGCTTCGCCGCTATTATTAGTCCTAACCACTAACCACCAACCACTAACCACTATTAACCATGTTCAAAGTTTTCGTAGATGGTGAAGCAGGAACCACTGGCCTGCAGATTTATGAGAGACTCGCAAAGCGTAACGACATCGAAGTGTTGCGCATTTCTCCCGAACTCCGCAAAGACATTAACGAACGCAAGCGACTCATCAATGAGTCCGACGTGACGTTCCTGTGCCTGCCCGATGCTGCGGCTGTCGAAAGTGCAGCCCTCTGCGAAAATCCGAACACCCGCGTGATTGACGCATCGACCGCACACCGCGTAAACCCCGACTGGACCTACGGGATGCCGGAACTTTCGGCTGCCCAGCGCGAAGCCATTGCCAAGAGCAAGCGCATCGCGAACCCCGGCTGCCACGCCTCGGGCTTTATCCTCGGCGTGCACCCGCTGGTGGCTGCAGGCATTCTGCCAAAGAGCGCAAACCTTGCCGCCTACAGCATCACCGGTTACTCCGGCGGCGGCAAGAAGCTGATTGCCGAATACGAAGAAGCTGCGGCACTTGCACACGCTGCAGGCGAATCGAAGGCTATCATGGCGCCCGCCCCGTACGCTTTAGCGCTTGCTCACAAGCACCTCCCCGAAATGAAGAAATACTGCGAACTTGAAAACACGCCGTTCTTTAACCCGGTGCTTGGCCCTTATTACAAGGGCATGGCGGTCACCGTCGCCATCTTCGCAAATGAACTCACCAAGAAGGTCGGCCCCGAAGGCCTCACCGAAATTTTGGCCAAGCATTACGAAGGTTCCCGCTTTGTGAAGGTGATGCCCTTTGAGCCAGCACCCGTGCTGTTCAACGGCCGCCTTGACGCCACCGTCGAGAACGATACGAACAACGCCCGCATCCAGGTGTTCGGCAACGAAACCGTGATGCAGGTGACCACCATCATCGACAACCTCGGCAAGGGCGCAAGCGGTGCCGCTATTCAGAACATGAATATCGCGCTGGGAATCGATGAAGGCGTAAGCCTTTCCTAGCCACTAACCTCCAACCACGAACCACTTCCCATGTTCCTAGACGAAAAATCAATTGAAGTTCGCTCCGGCAAAGGTGGCGACGGCATCTGCAGTTTCCATCGTGAAAAGTTTGTGCCCCTGGGAGGCCCCGACGGCGGCGACGGCGGTCGCGGCGGTCACGTGATACTCCGAGTGAACGAACAGTTTTCAACACTCCTCGACATGGGTAACGCTCGCCTGTACAAGGCGCAAAGTGGACTGCCCGGTGGCGCCAAGCGCTGCACCGGCCGTAGCGCCGAAGACCTGATCGTAGACGTTCCCCGCGGCACCATCGTGAAAGATGCCGAAGGTCGCATCTTGGCAGACCTTACCGAACCCGGCCAGAAGTGGATTGCTGCCCGCGGCGGCAAGGGCGGCATGGGAAACCAGCATTTTGCGACACCCGCAAACCAGGCCCCGCGCAAGTGCACCCCCGGCGAAAAAGGCGAACGTCGCGAACTCTTCTTGGAACTGAAGCTTATGGCAGATGTGGGCCTCGTCGGATTCCCGAACGCAGGCAAGTCTAGCCTCGTGAACAAGATTTCGAGTGGCCGCCCGAAAGTTGGCGACTATCCGTTCACCACACTTGAACCGGTGCTCGGCATTGTGCAGATGAACGGCCACAGCTTTGTGGTCGCAGATATTCCGGGTTTGCTCGAAGGCGCCAGCGAAGGCAAGGGCCTCGGCCACCAGTTCTTAAAGCATATCGAACGTACGCACACCCTGTTGTTCGTGATCGACGGCTTTGCCGAAAACGCCTACGAACAGTTCAGCGTTCTTAAGGAAGAGCTCAAGGCTTTCCACCCGAAGCTCGCCAAGAAACCTTACGTGATCGCCCTCAACAAGAGCGACCTCGGCATCGACGAAGCGATCAAGCAGTTCAAGGCCCACAAGGAAGCCGTCATTGTGACCTCCGCCGTAACAGGCGACGGCTGCAAGGAACTCACCTTGGCTCTGGACGAAGCCGTGCCCCACGTGCAAAAGAAGAAGGTCGGCTGGGAAAGCAAGAAACTCAGCAGCGCCACCACCGGCATCGACGGCACCGGCAAGAAAATCGCAAAGAGCAAGGCCAGCTCGGCAGCGAAAAGCTCCGCTAAAACAGGCTCCAAGGCCGCCGGAGCAAAGACAGCCCGCAGCAAGAAGAAGGCTTAACGAATGGCGAAAAAGGAACAAAGCACTCCGGTCATCGTAAACCGCAAGGCAAACCACCTCTACTTTGTCGACGAGACATTTGAAGTGGGCATCATGCTGATTGGCTCCGAAGTGAAATCTATCCGCGACGGCAAGTGCACCTTGGGCGAAGCGTGGATTGACATCGACGAATCCAAGAACGAACTCTGGCTCGTCGGCGCCCACATCGACGAATACCTTTTCGCAAACCGCTTCAACCACTTTCCTGCAAGGCGCCGCAAGCTCTTGGCCCACGTGCACGAAATCGCCAAGATGCGCAAGGCCAAGGAGCAGAAGGGCTGTACGCTCATTCCCCTGAAGCTCTACTTCAAGAACCGCCGCGCCAAGCTCGAAATGGGAATCTGCCGCGGTAAGGATCAGCGCGACAAGCGTCAGGACATCATCAACCGCGACGCAAAACTCGAAATGGCCCGTGCGGCAAAGGCGCACAAGTAATGAGAAACCTTGTTTGGCACATCCTCCTTTGCGTCGCTATCGCAGCTTCTGCCTGGGCTAGCAACAAGGTTGATGCCGAACAAGTCGCCAAGGAACACAAGGCGAGTTTCCACTGGTTCCCCGTTCAAAAGACGTTCCTGCTCGCAGGCGAAGGTGACACGCTCAAGTTCGCCATCGGACTTCCCTATGTGAGCAGCCACGGCAACTCCATTGAGCTTAAGCACGCACCCGAAATTACAGACGGACACATTCTGCTTGATTCCGCAGATGTCGCTAGTTTGTACAAAACAGACCAGGCGCAGACAGTACCGGCCGTTCCCGCAAGCAGCAGTTCTCTCGCCAAGGTTTCCTCGTCTTCAGCAAAACTCGCTGCGGCATCCACTCCCGCACCGGCTGCAGCCCCCACAAAAGTCGCCGCAGTCTCAGCGGCTTCCGCCGCACCAGCTAAAACCGCAGCGATTCCGGCAGCAAAGACAGCAACGCCGAGAAACGAAACCGCAGGCACCCGCGAAGTCAAGACCATTGTGATCGACCCGGGCCACGGCGGCAAGGACACTGGCGCCCAGGGCAAGAATTCCAACGAAAAGGACATCGTGCTCGCCGTCGGAAAGCTCCTGAAGAAGGAACTCGAAAAGGAAGGTTTCAATGTCAAGATGACCCGCGACAAGGACGTGTTCATCGAACTAGGCGAACGCGCAAACCTCGCCAACCAGTGGGACGGCGACCTGTTCATCAGCCTGCACTGCAACGCCATTGACGCAACTCCCGAGCGCAAAAAGCAAATAAAGGGCTACCACGTGTATGTACTCCGCGCCCCCGAAAGCGAAGAAGACAAGGCAATCGCCCGTCGCGAAAACAAGGTGGCAACACTCTACGGCGAAAAGAACGCCAAGGAAGAACTCTCTCCCATCGAATGGTTCAAGCTAGAAGCGCGCCTCGAAAAGTACAAGCAGAACAGCTACATGTTCACCGAAGAAATGCTCAAGGCTTTTGACGGCGGAAAAATCAAGCGTCAGGGCGGAGGAGTCGGCGGCGCAGGTTTCATGGTGCTCGTAGGTGCGCTCATGCCCGCAGTCCTCTTTGAAATCGGCTTCATCAGCAACCCCGAAGAAGAAACCTACATGACGACGACCAAGGCGCAAGAAGACATCGCAGCCCGCGTCGCCATGGCCGTCAGCACCTACAAGGCCGCCGTCCACAACTACCGCGAAACTTTAGGACGATAACAATAAAGTTTAAGGAAAAAGCCTTGGTTTGACACCAAGGCTTTTGTTTTGAGACAATAAGCAAAAGGTTCCTAGTTTCGTATAACGGCTCACGACATCCGTGAACAAGAAGAGCCTCGGTAAAACCGAGGCTCTTCTTGCGAGAGTTTGCGCCAGCGAGACGCACTTTACCAATCTCTAGCGCAAATGATCATTATTGACGCTTTCGCTGCGCTCCAGCGTCCGCCTCTTCGCCTCGGTCATGTCGGCGTGCAAGCACTCCGCCGCGACTCTCGGCTCGTGGCTACTCAGCATCCATGTCGGCGTCGTCAATTTCAGCGTTGTGGTAAACGTCCTGGACGTCGTCGTGGTCTTCGAACTTGTCGATGAGCTTGAGGAGCTTCTGGGCATCTTCGTGACCGAGCTTCACCGGGTCGTTAGCGACGTAGGTGATTTCGGCGCTCATCATTTCGATACCGGCAGCTTCGAGAGCCTTGGAAACAGCGTCGAATGCTTCCGGAGAAGTGGAGATTTCATGCACGCCGTCTTCGGTGGACATGTCTTCGGCACCGGCTTCGAGAACGAGGTCCATCACCTGGTCTTCCGGATACTTTTCAGCGTCAACGATAATCACACCCTTGTAGGTGAATGCCCAAGAAACGGAACCGGATTCGCCCATAGAGCCGTTGTTCTTGTTGAAGATGTTGCGGATTTCGGCAACGGTACGGACCTTGTTGTCGGTCAGGCACTGCACCATGATGGCAATGCCACCCGGACCGCGTCCTTCGTACAGCGGTTCCGTCATTTCGGTACCGGAGTTGGCACCCGTACCCTTGGCGATAGCGCTTTCAATGTTCTTGGTCGGAAGGCTCTGGCTCTTGGACTTGAGAATTGCAGCTCGCAGACGCGGGTTCGCATCCGGGTTTCCGCCGCCAAGCTTAGCAGCAATGGAGATTTCCTTGATCAACTTGTTCCAAGCCTTGGCGCGAGCAACGTCTGTCTTGGCTTTCTTGCGTTTGGTGGTGGCCCATTTGGAGTGACCGGACATAGATTACCTCTAATTGGTTTTAGTTAAAAAATTACTTGTTCTTGAGTTGGCAACGGCGTTTTTCCTTGATAGAAAGACTCGGATCATCGCATTCATCGCCAGAAACTTTTTTCTTCTTTTTCTTCTTGGTCGGAGCAGGTTCCTCTTCGGCCTCGACGCGGCGCTTGCGCTTGTTGAACGAAGCGTCCTCTTCCATCGCCGCTTTCTTTTTCTTCTTCGGAGCGACTTCTTCGTCAGCCTCGACACGACGCTTGCGAGTATTGATGGTCGCATCTTCATCGATTTTCTTGCCATTCTTCTTCTGGAGAGTGCGAAGTTTCGCCTTGTCCATCGGATCGGCAGAAGCCTTGGTGATTGCCTTGTCGTACTTGCCGCCCCAGACATTGCCGAGCAGCGAGCCAGATTCCAGAGCATCTTTCAAGATACCCATCGCCCATTCATCGTTTGCCGGCGGCAACAACTTGAAGCGAAGGTTGCGAATCTTTGTAGGTTCGTCATCGAAGTAGAGCATCATGTCAAAGAGGCCCACCTGGTATTCCTTACCGTCGGAACCGGCCGCGGTAGAAGGAACATAGGCGAGAACCGCATAGACATCGCCATCGAAGAGTCCCGTAATCAGGGCATCGCCGTCTCCGCCCGGAGCCTGCACTTCACCATCGGCTTGGAAGGCCCACGGGTTGACATCCACCGTCAGGCGGAATTTGTGATACCCCTTTTCCACCTTCTTGAGCTTCAGCAATGCACCCGAGAAAGCCTGGAATTCAGGTTTAAGGGAAGACTGCGCCGAACAAACCACGGCAAAAGCGAGAAACAGAACAGCTATAAGTTTTTTCATAGGAACCTCCCTTTGAAAGACTTATTAATTCTTGAAGAACAGAGCCTTGGCAGCCTCGAACATCGGGTCCTTTTCATCCGGATTGCGGCATTCCGTATAAATGCGCACCTTCGGTTCGGTACCGGACGGACGCACCAGCATCCAGGAATCATCGTCGAAGATAACCTTCACGCCGTCGAGCGTGAGGAGCTGCTTCACGGTCTTTTCGTTGTTACCGACCATGACCTTTGCACCCGGCTTCGCGATATCGGCGATGGCGTTCACCTTGGCCTTGAGCGGTTCTCCCACGAGGGACTTGTCCACTTCGAAGCCCGAACGGGTCGGATAGAAGCGGCCGTATTCTTCGTACAGAGCGTCGAGGTATTCGCCAAGGTTCTTGCCGGTCACCGCCATGATTTCAAGAGCGATGAGGAGGCCGAACTGGGCATCCTTCTCGAGCGTGTTGTTGAGGCCAGAGATACCGTCAGATTCTTCGAATGCCACGAGAGCCTTCTGCTTCGCATTGCGGGAAAGCCACGGGCGGAAGTTCTTGAAGCCCACCGGAGTTTCCATCACGGGCACGCCGAGCTTTTCGGCAATGATGTTCACAAAGTTAGAAGTCGCGACGGACTTGGCGACACAGCCCTGTTCCTTGCGCCAGGTAGCCATGTAGTGGAAAGCGATTGCGCCGAACTGGTTCATGTCGATTTCGCGGGTGCCGTCGTAGAAACGGATACGGTCTCCATCCGGGTCAAAGATGGCGCCCAGGCGGAACCAGGACTTGCTTTCGTCCAACACCTTGCGGACCTTTTCAAGGTTCTTGCTGGACGGTTCCGGAGCGATACCACCGAACAGAGAATCGTCTTCGTTACGGAGCGTAATGAGGCATTCCGGATTGTCGAGAAGAGCGGCCGGACGGCGACGGGTAGAACCGTGCACATGGTCGCAAACGAGAGTCAGGCGGCCCTTCTTGATGAAGTCCTTGATGCGGTCGAACTTGATGGTGCCCTGCTTGACCAAGAATTCCTTGTAAATCTTGAGGGAGTCGATGATTTCCCAGTCAACCTTGCCTACCGGTTCAAACTTCCAAGTGGCCATCATTTCGTTGCTGAGTTTGGTAATCACGTTCGTGATTTCCGGACCGGCAGGACCGCCATCGGCCGGGTTAAACTTGATGCCGTTGTAGTGGCTCGGGTTGTGGCTCGGAGTCATGTTGATGGAACAAGCGGCACCGAGCATCTCGATGCAGGCGCTGAATTCCGGAGTCGGCATTTCGCCGCCGTAGTAGACCTTCACACCAGCCTTGGCGAACTGGTCAGCCACGGCTTCGCAGAATTCGTGACCGAGCAAGCGGTTGTCGTGACCCACGACCACGCCCTTCTTCTGGAGTTCGGCAAAGTCCTTCACGCCGAGAGCTTCAAAAAGTTCAGGTGTAGCTTCCTTATAGAGGCGGACGATTGCGGCACCCACAACCTGCAGATTGCGAAGGGTGAATTCAGAGCCGATTTCGCCACGCCAGCCGGACGTACCAAAGCTCACCTTGGCTGGCTCCTGGGAGGTCAGTGCGACCTGCTTTACCTGTTCGACTAGGCCCATATCGGTAGCCGGGTTAAATTCGGGGGACTGAATCTTTTTCCAAATCTGCGTAATGTTTTCCATAACGGTTCCTTTTGAGTTTTAACGAGTGTAATTTAGTAAAAAAACACAGGAAGCAGCAAACCGGATGAGGTCGCTAACGGACATTTTCTACATTTGGGGCCGTCATGAGAATACCGCTTCAGCTCGCCGTCATTTTCGCTATTTGCGTTGCGGGAGAATTTCTCCACCGCATCGTGGGAATCCCCCTGCCAGGAAACATTATCGGCATGGTCCTGCTCCTCGCATTACTTTGTCTTAAAATCATCAAGCCTGAGCAAATTTCAGGGGTTTCCAGCTTTTTCCTGAACCACCTCGCCCTATTTTTCCTCCCTCCGAGCATCGCCATTATGGCTGTAGGCGACGATGTCCTTTCGAAATGGCCCCTTTTGCTCTTTCTCTGCATCGTCTTCACGCTTGCAGCCCTCGCCGTCAGCGGGCGTTGTACGCAGATTTTTATCCGTAAGCAGGAATACCGCGAGAACCTGGCCCTCCGCGCCGAACGTCACGCCCAACGGCTCGCCAACCGCACCTCCTCTAATAAAGTCAAGAACGGAGGACGTCCATGAACGAAATCGTCAACTCGCCCCTGTTCGGCATTCTCCTTTCCGTCACGGCCTTTGAATTCGGCGTTACCATCAGCAAGAAATGGAAGTATTCCTTCCTGAATCCGCTCCTGATAGCCAACATCCTTATCGTCGGATTTCTTCTGGCCACAGGGATCAGTCTCGAGAGCTACAATGTCGGCGGAGACTACATCTCGGTGCTGCTCTCGCCCGCAACGGTCGTACTCGCCGTTCCTCTCTACAAGCAAATTACCAAGCTCGTCAAATTCTGGAAGCCCATCCTCGCCGGGATTATCGCCGGCAGCATGACCTCCATGGCGTGCGTCATCCTTGTCAGCAAGGCCATCGGGCTCAGCGACACCCTTATGCTTTCGCTGCTTCCCAAATCCATCACGATTCCCATGGGCTCCGTCGTTTCTGAGCAGATTGGCGGCATCCCTTCGGTAACCATCATCTCGATAGTCGTTACAGGAATCACGGGAGCCGTTTCCGCCCCAGCCGTCTGCAGGTTCTGCCGCATTAAGCACAAGGTGGCTCAGGGAATCGCTATCGGCACCGCAAGCCACGCCCTAGGAACCACCAAGGCAATGGAACTCGGCGAAATCCAAGGCGCCATGAGCAGCCTCTCTATAGGAATAGCGGGGCTATTCACCGCAGTGATAGCCCCGATCATAGTTCCGTGGATTTAATTTAAAGGAAGATTATTCTTCCGTATCCTGAACGCACCTTAAGTGGCAGCCGCTCACCTTCGTCGTTTCCCGTCTAGAAATATACGACGAGCTGTACGTCACGGAGTAGCCGACAAACGCGGAAGCCCCCACCTGGTGCATCGTGCAGAACACTTCTCCGAGATTCCCGTAATCATAAGAACTGTAAGTATATCCCGCAGGAACGGCGGTAAAGCCCAAGGCATTGTTCGGGGAGCACCGCATCTTCGTCGTAAGGCCAACCGGTTTCGGATTTAATCATGGATGCCGAATTGTTCGCGGCCGAAATCAAGCTTTTCCATTCCGTTGAATCCGGCACGTGCCAGCCAGAAGGACAGACGCCCTGAACCGGTTTCTTGACAAGGGAATCAGCGCATTTCTGCGTATTGTAGGTACTGGCGATCCCCATCAGGGCCGCCCACTTATAGGTACGGCCACCAATTTCGCAATTATTCGGATCACCGCGCCAGCAAGAAGAACCGCCGGCCTTCAAGGTGTTCGTCGATACAGAATCAGCATACCTCAAATTTTCAGCCTCCAGGTTTTTCCGCCAATAACAACCGTCTTGTAGGAATTGCTATCGCGAGCATCCAGCAAAGTTCCATATCGGTCGCAAGACGCCAGGAACCATCATGGACAAAGTAAACGGTGCCGTCTTCGGCGCTTCCCCATCCGAGCGTATCGATCATTTCGGACGGAGCGGCTTCCCAGAATTCCCACGATCCATCGCAATAATAATAGTAGTTGGAGCTGTACCCAAGAACATGGTTGCTGTCATAGGCGAGCATTCCGTTATTTTCGGCGGAGCACTTGCCGAGCACCGATTCTTCGTCAGTCTTATAAGAAGACGAACTTTCATCATCGTCATCGTACGAGGAACTGTCGGAAGAGCCACAAGCTGCAAGTAGCGCAACGAACAAAGACTATAAAATAACTAAGCCTTGCTTTTGGTGCATATTTTAACTCCTAGCCTAAGTTTTTAGACAAAACACAAGAAAACTATGACTTTCCTACAAGAATTTCGGCTACGATGCTTTCGCTTTCGGGAATATCGCAAAGTTTCCGCAACTCGTCGTGGAAAAAGAAGCGTTCGCTACGTGACGACTTCCGAATCATCCGTGAAGACAGGTGCAAAGACTGCACCATATACCCCGCATTAAGGTTCATATAGCGGTAAGCCCGTTCACCGAGTAAATTGCAGGACTCGTTCAGGTCCGCCGTCAAGATGAGCGCAAACGCCGTATTTTCCGCCTCCTCCGGAGCCGCATGGCACTTGGCGAACTTTTTCTCGTTAACCGCACCCGACTGCATATAAACGGACTTGCGCACCGGGATATAACGGTAGACTCCCGGATAGACGAACATCACGTCGAAGGCGACCACCCACATTTTCAGAAGTCCCGCCCCGAAAAGATGAATCTGCCCCACCTCCAGCCATCGCAAAAGCCCAGAAAAATCGTCCAGGTCGAGTCCAACTTTCTTGAACGGTCTAAAGGTCTGCGGCACCGCCTCCAAGTCAGAAAGCCGTTCTAGGTACTGCGACACATCGTATTTGGCGGGCGTCAGCGGAAATTCATCACCGGGGAGAGCCTGCGCCGAAAGCCTGCGAATGCGAATGCATTTTGAAAGGTCGACGATACTTTCGACGCGATTCTGCAACATAAAAACCGACGGATAACGGGAAAGCGTTTCGTCACCGGCGGTTTCAATTTCGCTACGGTTGGAATACGCCGTTTCTCCGACGCCTTCATCTACGGAATTGAAAGCCGTTTCGCTATACTCCGGAAAAACCGCCAAAGCCGCGAGCGGAACCTCCGTTGCAGACAAATTAAGGACTACCGCGATTTCGTCATCGACAAACCCACCCAGGGCAAAGACCTTTGCGCCTTTGGACTTGGCATGCAAAAGGACACTTGCGGCACACGCCCCCACATCCTGCATCACCTGGGCATACGAGGCCTCGCGAAACCGCCATACGGAACGTTCCAGATGCCCCGTAAAAATATAGAGCAGCGGAGCTTCTTCTGCGACATCGCAATCCGGAAACGCGGACACAATCCGCTTGATATCTTCCTTGCCACCCATGCGGGCCAACTGTCCCACCACATCGGGAGCATCGCTTTTTCCCGAAGCATCGTAGGCATAGACTCCATCCGGAATAGAACGGTCTCGCACCACGACAAAAGTTCCAACCGGATTCAGGTTATCACCCGAAACATAACCAAAAGAAGGAACTTCACCTCGATGAACATCGATCCGGTTGCATACAGTATAACGAACATCAGCCCCTTTCTGCAACTCCCATTGCAAATCCGGTAACTTGGCCTTACGGGCAAGCTTTATGGAATCATGGTATTTTTCAGAAAAGAAGCGCACAGGCGAAAGATAGTAAATAGTGACGTTACCCTTACATAAAAACAGTTGATACACTAACACGAAAACAAGCCTTTTAAAAGAACCATATTACTGATTCCAAGAATAAATTTATGAAAAAAGGTAAAAAGACAGGCTTTTGCTACACCAAGGCGCCGGCATCAAGGTTACCCGTGTATACGCAAATCGTGCCCCGAAGCTTGTTTTTTTTCTCGTTCCATTATAGTTTTAAAATGCATAATCCCAAGCGAGGTCACGATGAATTTCAAAACCAAGACCAGTCTCACCCTATCTGCGGCAGCGCTCCTTGTTCTGAGCGCCTGCGGAAGCGACTCCTCTAGCAGCAAGCCTAACGCACCGGAAGACCTGCCCCCGGTTCCGGCAGACTCAACAAATGTCACAGACTCGACACAGACACCTGTGCCAGCAGACACTGCGACAACCACTCCCGCCGACACGGCATCCACCCCGGCAGACACCGCTGCTACACCTGTAGACTCCGTCGCCGACCCCACAAGCAAGGTTGTCATACCGCCTGAAGCCACTGACATCGTAGCCGCAGTCACCATTCCCAAGGAAGAAGGCAAGGGTCTCCTGATTGATGACTTCGAAGACGGCGACAATATGTCCCTGCAAGGTGAATTCTACTGGTACGACTATAATGACAACAACGGCGGCGCAGATGGCGACGGTGCTTCCGAAATCAAGAGTCCCGTCGGCGCAGACGGATTCCCGGTAGCAAGAAAGTCCGACAACGGCACCAACTACGCTTGGGCCGTCTACTACGCACTTGACAAGGGCGAATACAAGTATGATCCTTACGTCGGCTGGGGCGTGACCCTGGATACCGAAGTGGATTACACTAAATACGGTGGACTCACATACTGGTACAAGGGTGGTGCTCACACCATTCGCATCGAAACTTCCGACGTAACCAATTTCGATGTCCACATGATGACCATGAAGGCTGCCCGCACCTGGACCAAGGCGGTTATCCGCTTCAAGGATCTCGCCCAGGAAGGTTGGGGCGGTGTAGAAGTCGATTTCGACCCAGCCCACATCACCAACATCAGTTTCCAGGCCAAGGGAGACAAGAAGGTGGATTCCCTGCTTATCGATAACGTCTACCTGCAGGACACGAGCGAAGTTGAAAAGGATGCTGCTGACATGGAAATCAAGGATCCTGTCATTCCTGAAGTCACCATTGGTAACATAGCCGTTACCAACCCGCTCCAGGCCAAGGCAATGAAGTACCTGAACAAGGGTATCAACATTACCAACTGGCTCGAAGAAGACGGAACCGTATTCGAGGGAGAATTCAAGTTTGACGAGGACGACATAAAACTGATGGCCCAAAACGGCATCAAGTCCCTGCGTCTGCCCATCGACCTTGACCTGTACGCCACCAACCGCGACGCCTTCGTTGCAGACACTGCCGATACGACCACCCTCTCCTACGACGACAAGAACCTGTTCGAAGTCCTCGACGCCTTTGAAGAATGGACCGCCAAGTATGGGATGTCCTTCGTTATTGACTACCACGAATACGACAACGGCTACAACACCAAGACCGCCATCAACGCCAGGTACACCAAGATGATGGCCGAAGTGTGGAAGCACGTTGCTGCCCACTACGCAGAAAATGCACGCGAAGACATCTTCTTTGAGCTGCTGAACGAACCCGACATGAAAAACGGCAAGGTCAGCACCACCAACTGGCGCAAGGCTGCCCAGGAAATCATCGACTCCATCCGCACGGTCGACAAGAAGCATTCCATCATCTTCGGCGATGTCGAATGGTATTCCATCAAGAAACTCGCAGCAGGCAAGCCGTTGAACGACGACAACGTCATCTACGCCATCCACACCTACGAGCCCTTCGTATTCACGCACCAGTACGCCAACTGGACAGACCTCAAGAAGGTCAAGAACCTAATGTTCCCCTATGACAAGGAAAGATGGTCCGAATACAGCGCCGACTTTGGTGTCACCAATGAGCTCCCCAAGTGGTACAAGGATGACATTTTCAACTACTATAAGGTTGGCAACAAGGAATACATCCTCAACTTGATCCTACCCGCCAAGGAATGGGCCGTCGAAAACAATGTCCCGGTCATCATCAACGAATTCGGCGCCTACAACCTGAAAACAGACAAGCAGTCCGTGCTGAACTACATGACCGCCATGAGGGAAATCAGCGATACACTTGAAATTCCTCTCACCCATTGGGGCTACACCGGCGGATTCGCACTCTTCGAATCGACCAACGGCGTCAAGGGAACAAAGCTAATCGAAGGCATGGACGAAGCGTTCGGTCTTGGTAAGTAAAAAAATTCTAGAACTCCCATAATAATCCAAGGTCGCCCCATCGCGGGCGACCTTTTGTGCGGTTTCGCTGCGTATTTTGTATATTGTAGTCACTTATGCGTGCCTATATTTCGAGCCTTGTATTTTTTTGCATTGGCGTAGCTTTCGCCAACGGTTTTTACGGCAACAATAGCGATATCCATTGGAAAACGGCCGCCACAGACCATTTCAACTTTATCTATCCTGTTGAATATTCGAGCCACGCCGCCAAAGTCTCCGC
Organism: uncultured Fibrobacter sp.; assembly: GCF_946062555.1. Lineage (GTDB taxonomy): Bacteria > Fibrobacterota > Fibrobacteria > Fibrobacterales > Fibrobacteraceae > Fibrobacter. Next base: position 19,155 of record NZ_CAMGVQ010000023.1, on the reverse strand, counting down.
ATACGCCGAAGCCGTCTATGATTCCGTTGTCAACCGTTACCACCATGACTTGCCTGGCCGCGTAAACGCAACCCTCAACAACGCCCTCTATAGCAACGGCAACGCCATTCCCGCCGAGAATTCGATCAACCTATGGCTAACGAACTGGGATTTCAAGGTGCGCAGCAGCCACGGTTGGCTTTCGGACGTGGTTACCCACGAGTTCAGCCACCTAGTCAGCATCGAAAACGCAAGCAAGTTTCCACCTAACCTGTACGGTTTCCAAGTCAGCTACACGGACTACTATAACGAACGCACCACACAAGATTTCGCGACAATGATTCCCTTCACGTTGCAACCGCTCTGGTTTGCCGAAGGAACTGCCCAGTACGAATCGAGCCGCATGGGTTTTGATGCCTGGGATTCCCACCGCGACATGTTGCTCCGCGTGGCGGCACTGAACGATTCCTTGCTCACGCTCCCCTACATGCACGACTTCTCGGACAACTCGCTGTTTGCAGAACTCGGCCCCTACACGCAGGGTTTTTCGCTCGTACGCTACATCAGCCAAAAGTACGGCGAAGATGCCGTCCCCAAAATCTGGCACGAGTTGTCAAAATACCACCGCATGACACTTGACGGAGCCATTCAGAAAGTCCTCGGCATCGACGAGCAGGAACTCTACGACAAGTGGAAAGAAGATATCACTGAACAGTACAAGGCTCAACGCGACAGCCTTGGAACGCTTGTCGAGGGAACCAAGTTGACCAAAGACGCCTTCTGGCAGGACTTTCCTGTAGTCGCAGGGAACCACCTCTACGGGGTCTCGAACTTCGGTGGAGCATGGTTTGACGGAAGTGTTTTCAAAATGGAAATCGGTAAGACGAAGGACGAAAGACAAGAGACGAAAGATTCCGCAACAGTCAAGGATTCTGCAGAAGTCATTGACGGTGTCGAAATCGGAGACATTGAAATAGAAAACGAAAGCGAGACCATCGATATTTCCGATTACGCCAAGCACGGCTTCAAGCTCAAGAAAGCGTGGCTCGACAAGGGAATCGACGTATACGAAGATAGCGTTCAGGGCCCCATACTCGCCTATGTCAACTACCAGAACCGCGACAAGAACGGACACGCCCATTTTGACATCGCCGTCAGCGACACCAACAAAAATATCGTTTCAGTCACCTACCTCGCGGACGCCGTCTACCCCGCCATCGACAAGCAAGGAACCACCATCGTCTTTGCCATGCGTGAATCCTACAACACCCGGTTCAAGCTAGCCAAGGTTCCGTACCCGAAGGATCTGAACGACTACACCGCCGAAGACCCTGTGGACATCTTCGTTCCCGACGCGAAATTCGATTACTACAACATTTACAGTCCCAAGTTCAGCCCCGACGGCAAGCGCATCGCCTTTGGCTTCTTCGACAACATAACACGCGGCCTTGCCGTGATTGACAGCGACGGCAAGAACTATAAGATTGTCTCTACCGAAGGTTTTGACGAACGCGATGTGAACTGGCTTGACAACGACAAGATTGTCTTCGCGAGCAACAGGAACGGCATCTTCAACCTTATCGAGAAAACTCTTTCGACTGGAGCCGAACGCCCGCTCACCAACGTTGTCGGCGGCGCATTCACCCCGACCCTCGCGGGCGACACGCTCTACTTTACCGAATATGACAAGGACGGTTTTTCGCTTTACAAGATGAGCTACAGTACACCTCCGCTCATCGACGACACGACCGTCACCGTAACCGAACGCGATAGCCTCATTCAGCTGGCCGACACCACGTGGCAATGTTCCGACAGCATCATACCGGCCGATTCAACTCAAGGCGAGAACTTCAAGGCGGACACCTCATTGCAAGCCGAAGCTTCTGTCATGGACTCCACTACAAGCTGCAACAAGATTCCCGCAGTCACCCGCCGCGATAGCATCATCAAGATTACGGACACCACACGCACCGTTACGCAGAAGCCCGCCCCTGCAAGCATCTCGCTTCACGGGACGCTCCCCGCACGAAACAGAAAGCAACTTGAACTGAATGATGTCGAATTCGCCGGAGTCGAAAAGGACTACAAGCCCATCCCGAACATTCCGCTATTCGTCCCGATGCTCGTATTCAGCGAGAACGCCCCCGACCTCACGGTATTCGGCGAAGGCAAGCTCAAGGCCAAGGCGGGACTTGCCGCGATCATTTCCGACGCACTCAAGAAGAACACCGTCCAGATCGGATTCCTTCTGGAACTTGGTAACGGATTCAACTACATCAACGGCGACGGCCTCAACCCGAAACAGGAAAAAGAATTCTTCGTTTCGTGGGAAAACAGGAGCACGCCGCTTGACCTCTCCCTCAGCTACACCTACGCCAACTACACCAGCCAGGACACCGTCCGCAACGAAGACGTCCGTGCCAAGGGAGACAGCCTCCACACGAGCCATTACGCCATTCCGATGCAAGCCATCGTCGCTGGTATTGGATACAGTATCTTCAAGAGCATAGACACTCTCCAGGTGGCCGTGGGCTATGACTGGGCGAATTTCAACCTCTACGAAGACAACTTTGACTGGACCTACCAGAAACGCATCAGCGCCCTCGTTTCGTTCGGCCTCTACGCCGACCACGCCGAAGGCTCCGAAATCTCCGGCCAGGGAAACGGGCTGAACATCTACTACCAGTACACGAATTCCGACCTGTTCCGTCCGGGAACATTCGCCGAAAGTTTCATCATCAGCCCGAGCGGAAAAATCACCCCGAAGTACAGGAATTTCATCGTCAACGAGCTAGGGCTCAACCTCTACGGAAGCGTGCAGAGCCCGCTTACAGGCGCGCGCCTCGCCGCCGGAGGCAAACTCGGCGGAGTCTTCAACTGGAGCACCGACACTCGCCAGGATTCCACCGACCACGACACGCTGGACTCCTACTACTACAGTCCGATATTCCTAGAAGGTTACCCGTACCTGCGCAGTTCCGAAAACTACACACTCGCGGGAATGCGCACCGCCATCGCAGAACTCCACTACCTTTTCCCCGTTTACGACGACTGGCGCAAGGGCGCCTGGATATTCGAGACGCGCAGTTTCTACATCGACCTGTTCGCACAAATAGGTGCCGCCTGGAATGGCGACAAATGGTTTGACTCCGACAAGTTTACCGACCACCGTTTCTGGGACCGTTCCGTGGGACTTTCGTTCCGTATCAGCAACAGGATATTCTACGGGACCCCGTTCGACATTACATTCACGCTCGCCCGAGGCCTAGACCGCATCGGCGAAGACGAAGACCTGCACGGTGGCAAAAAACTCACGCCTATCGATCTCCCAGTAATTCCCGAGAGCATCGCTCCCACGAGAATCAAATTCGCCATTGGAATGGGGTTTGTTAACTCATGGCAGTAAGGCAATGAGTCAACCGCTACATCTTAAATAATTTCAAAATCGGAAATCAGAAATCAGAATTCTGAATTTACTACAGTTCGCCGTATTTCTTGCGGGGCTTGACCTCGCCAGGGAGCAGTTGCCCCGGACTGGTCCGCTGAGCATCCTTTCCGGTAAAATTAGGATTGAACTGTTTGACCTGCGCCTTTTTCTGCTCGGCCTGCAGGTCCATCATGTGGCGTTCCCACTCCTGCATCGCCTGGTCCAATTCCGCGCGAGCATTGAGCATCAGCTCCTTGAGTTGCATCAGTTCAAGCATCTTGTCGCGTTTCATGATCCACAGCTCTTCTTCCTCGGGCATACGCTCGATATTGAAGAGCAGGTTCATGTAATCTTCCTCGGCATTGCGATAAGCCTTTTCCATTTCCTTGTATACCAGGTAACGGTCATCGACCATCGTCTGCTGCGGCGACGGATGCGATGTGCAGCCCACAAGAAATAGGAGGAAGTAGGCGGTAGACAGAAGGATGTATACGGAAAAGCTCTGTTTCATAATTATTATTCGTTTTCTTCCGGCTTCTTGATCGTGTACAGCCTTTCAAGCGTAATCTGGCTCTTGAAGGTCGCCGTATCCTTCGTGTCGGGGTTCACCATCGTATGCGTACCGACCTTGACTTCGCGTTCCTGACAGGGGACACCGGTCGTCGGGTCGATCATAACCTCGAACTGGGTCCGGTATTCCGCCTTGAGCCCCTTGTTATACTTCTTGAACTTTTCAGGAACGATGTTGCTATTCACGTGCTGTTCCCAGATGTAATACGGGAAGCTTTCCTTTTCCTGCAAGTAAACGACATAGTCCAGGCAGCGGCGGTGATCGCGATTTTCAAAACCCTTCACCACAACAGAATCTACCTGGATTAGGGCAAAATTCAGGCGCCCCTGGTCCTTGAGCATCTGCGTAATGTTACCCTTGGTCGGCACCGAGCCAAGCAACATGTGGTCCATTTCCCAGCGGTGTTTTTCAAGGCGTTTCAAGTGCGGTTTGTATTCAGGATTGAGAAGCTGCTTTCGCCAGACCTCGGGCATGGGAATCCTCGCCAAAAGCGAATCATAACCGTCATCGAGACCATCGACACTTTTTACTTCACGGTCCACCGCGGCCATATCCACGGATTTCACACGCCAAGCAAGCTCCGACGGCATAAAGTTCTTGAGATAGCCACGGGACTTGTCCATCACGTAATCGCGATGGAGCTTGAGCGTATCACCCACATTGGAGTAGGTCAGGTTCGCGTATGCAGCCGTCACCGTCCCCATTTTTTCATCACCTTTCAAGTCTATTGTCGAAAAATACCCTTCTGCATAAAGTTCTACGACAACAGGAGCGTCCACCTTATACTGGACATCAACTCTAGACTCACCGCAACCGCCAAGGAGAAGGGCCGCTGCGACCGCACATAACACTTTTTTCATGAGTTACCGATTCTTGGTCAATAAAATTTGCTTCGACAAGAGAACTTTTCCGTCACCACTCACTTCGATGACGACGGGACCAGGTTCCTTTTTACGGCACAGCTCGCGAGCCGTCATCAATCCACCGTGGCGGGACTTGCCTTGCAGCGTATAGACGCCCATCTTTTCGCTCACGGCCACTTCGTGGTTCCAGATTTCGGCTCCCTTATTTGCGAGGGTCCCTTCGTAGAAGGCCGTTTTAAGCTTGGCAAAATCGAAATTCTTACCGTAGCGGAACTGCACGATCAGCTGATCCTTCATTTCGAATTCGTTGGCCGTATCCGCCACCACTTCGAGGTTCGGGTTCCATTCCCTACCGCACACAATGGCGGTTTCCTCGACATTACACCCTGTAAGCAGGGCGACGAAAACAAACAATACCAATGTCACCTTTTTCATAGCGACCTCCATCAAACTTTTCTATGAATAAACTAGCAAATTTGGAAATATCCGGCTAACGCGAAAGCACGAACATCATTTCCAAATGAGGCGTTTGCGGATAAAAGGCAAAACCTTCTGCCCTTTTCAGCACAAAACCGGCATCTCTAAACATTGCAAAGTCCCTCGCCAAGGTCACCGGGTCACAGGAAACATAGATCAGTCTGTTAACAGAACTTTTCACAATGGTGTCCAAGGCGCTCGGAGGAAGGCCTGTCCGAGGAGGATCCACGATCAAGGTGGCAGGCACGTCGACGACATTTTCGGCAAGCCAATCTTCGGCCGGAGCAGAAACATTCTCTGCTGACAAATTCACATTTGCGTGTTTGAGGCACCCTTCGTCACGTTCCACCGTCGTAATCTTTTTGAAGCGATCTTTCAAGATGGTAGCAAAGAAGCCCACTCCGCTAAAGAGGTCGATTAGCCAAGCTTCACTCGCTTCGCCATTGGCAAGCCCCTCATCCACGGCATTCTGTACCGCATTCACGAGCTCCGGCAATAGCTGAAGATTGCTCTGGAAAAAGACAGAAGCATCGGACTGGATTCTCTTTCCCGCCATTTCAACGATACTTACCGCCTTCTTTTCGAAATCAGAAGCAGGCATTCCCTTGTAATAATAGCTGACCTTGCCGTTTCCGTTATCGAACAGATTTACATCCAGTTCAAAGGCCTTTTTACGATTGACTGACTGGGAACGGACAAATTCATCATAAATTTTTGAAGCATTCGACTTCAAGAAATCATTCAAGGCAGGCGTCAATACGGGACAATTTTCAAACGAAACAATGCCGTTGCTTTTTTGCATACGGAAACCATAGCGCACCTTTCCCTCTTTTGAGGTTGCGATGACTACTCGGGCACGGTTCCTATAGCCCCACGCAGGCCCCGTATGAATTACGAAATTCTCCGGAAGCTCGACATGGGCCAACCGTTTGAAGTTTTCCCGTTCCACCCGTTCCGAATACAGAGCCTGCTTATCGCTTTCCAAGTGCTGCAAGCTACATCCGCCGCATTTTCCGTAAAGGGGGCATTTCGGTTGCGCGCGATCGGAACTTTTCTCGATGACCTTCACCACCCGACCCCGCGTAAAATCCTTCTTGTTTTGCAAAAGTTCAACCGTGCAAAGTTCACCGGGCAAGGCCCCCTGCACAAAGCACACGCGGCCATCGGGAAGGCGCGCCATTCCCTCGCCCCCCTGCACCAACTTTTCTATACGCAAATCAAGAATCATCAGAATAAATATAGCTAAATCCACAAAATATAATCAACTTTTTCTTCGAAAACAAACATGCCCGCCATTTTGCAAACTGATGCTAGCAAAATGGACGTAAAATCTTTTTTCTCTTGTTTGTAAAAAAGGGGTTTTCTAATTATAGGCGGCACCCACTAAACACCTATGAAATACCCCTATCGAATTCACACCTTCGCTCGCCGATTCGGCAAAAAATTTATCACATTCTGCGGTTCCACCCTCCAGAACACTCCGCTGCCGTACACACTCCATACCGAAATAGAACTTCTGGACGTTCCCATCAAGGAAATCTACAGGATTATCACTATCGGCTGGCAAATTTACCATGTCGCCCCCCTGGATCTTTCCAAATGCTATAACGAGAACCTGCTCGACCTGCTCCATTCCGGATGCGACCTAACAGGGAAATGGACCGACCATACAAACATCGGCTCCACCGACATCATTACCTGCGAATTACGCCGCCTAAATCCCAATGCCAACATACGACTTATTTTGCGAAGCCAAAACAAGAAAACGGCAAGGCTCTTCATCACCCTATGGGAAACGACTCCGCCCAAAGTGGATTCAGCCCTTTCAGACATTCTTGAGATATTACTCCCATTCGCCAAAGACAATAGCACGCCTACATTTTCCGCTTCTATCGGAGAAGCCTATAGCGCAAGCCCCATCACCGTCGCCTATAAAATTTTCCGGGACCTCGTCATCCGCGAAACGCCACCCATACACATTCCCAAATATATGTCTAGCGGTCCCAACGACACCTGGAAAGTAAGACTTTGCTCACGCCGAGAGGACTCCAACCGCAAGGTTATCAAGGAGACCATCAAAACCGAAAGAGGGACGTTCAACATCCAACGGTACGCCACCGAAAAAGAACAGCGTAAAGGCGCCAAAAAAGCCAAGCGAGAAAAACTCGTCGATAAGGTGGCCCGGCAAGACAAAGCCATTGACCTGCTGCAAAAAGAACTGCAGACCGTCCAAAAGGCCTACACCGCTCTTTTGAATACAAACGAAACCGCGACCCGAAAACGAGACCGCGAAATCGAGAACCTCCAGCAGAAAATTGAAAAATTAAAGCAATCCAACAATTTCGCCATCGAAAAGAAAAACGAAGAAATCGACGAGATTCAAAAAATCGCCGAACAGATGCTGGAACACAACAACCAGGAAAAAATTTCACTCGAAAACGACAACAAGAACTTCGGGCAACGCCTGCAAAATGCCGACTGGCAAATTCAGAACCTTCAGGCCCAGGTACAGTCGCTCCGTCAGCGACAGGAGCATTCCGGCATATTCTCGCTTCCTGAAAAAGAAACAGAAAAATTTGCAGGTGAATTCGAAATCGCTCTGATGAGCGCCCTCCATTTTGCCATGGAAAACGGCCCCGTCAAGGCAAATTCCTGTAAACTAAGGTCTCAGGATATATGGCAGGCTTTTATTTCGGCAAATTCCGATGCGGAACAACGCTACAAGACCTATAAGCAGGATGTTTCGCAATTACTCAATGCAAGTCGCAAGAATAACTTTCTCCGAAATACCGACATTTTGTGCAAATTCGGAATCAAGTGCGACCATCACACAAATAACCACATTAAGATAAGATTTAACGACGACGATCCCCGCTATTCTAGTACGCACGGATCCACACCCAGTGACAACATCTGCGGAGCAAAAAATTTCGCCGAAGACCTCAAAAATGCATTCTTTTATTATTAGAGGAGTAGTTTTCAGGTGTAACCACTTTCTACTAACAGCCCCCTACCTATCCCCAAATAAAAGGTTTAAATTTAAAACAAAACAAAAGGATGGTTGTATGGGACTCAAGAAAATCCACTCCGCATTAGCCTCGGCACTGGCCGTAACGGCATTCACCGCTACAGGCTTATTTGCAGCCACTGCTTACCAAAACCAAGTGGGCTACTTCACCAAAGGTCAAAAGCAAATGGCTGTCATCGGAGCCGAAGACAAGGAAATTTCCTTCAAGGATTCCGATGGTAACGAAGTTTTCAAGGTAACGGCACCTAAGGCAGAAACTTGGCTTCCCGCCGGCGATACCGCGGCCTCGCTCGTCGATTTTTCTGAAATCCAGACGGCAGGCACCTACCAGGCATTCATCGGAGACGAAAAGATCGGTCACCCCATCATCATCGCCGATGACGCCCTTGAAGATGCTGCAAAGGCTTCACTCAAGTTCTTCTACTTCCAGCGCGCCTCCATCGAACTTACCGAAGAATATGCCGATATCTACGCCCGTGCCGCAGGTCACCCTGATACGGCCGTAAAATACCATTCTTCCACGGGAATTGAAAATTCCGACTCCACTTTCAACGGCGCCAAGGGTTGGTATGACGCCGGTGATTATGGAAAATATATCGTCAATTCCGGCATTTCGACCTATACCCTGCTCCAGCTTTACCAGCAGAACAAGGAATACTTCGATAAGCTCAACTTGAACATTCCAGAAAGCAAGAATACCGTCCCCGATATCTTGGACGAAATTCGTTGGAACCTGGAATGGATGCTCACCATGCAGGATCCTACTGACGGCGGTGTATTCCACAAGCTGACCACCCTGAAGTTCAGCGGAACGGTTATGCCCGAAAAGGATGTCGCTGCACGATATGCCATCGGTAAGTCCGTTACGGCAGCCTGGAACCTTGCCGCTGTCGCCGCTCTTGCCGCAGAAATCTATTCCCCCTACGACGAAGAGTTCGCTATAAAGTGTGCGACCGCCGCCTCCAAGGCTAGATGGTGGGCCATGCATAATGAAGCAGCCTACTTTGAGCAACCCGCCGGAGTCAACACGGGAACCTATATCGACGGTTATCCAATCGATGAAGAAATCTGGGCAAATGCAGAACTTTACAGAATTTCCAAGAATCCCGTTTTCACCGAAGTTTTCACAAAATACCCCTTTAAGAAGTTCCGTTGGAAACTGCAAAGCTGGCAGACCACCTACGCCCTGGCCGCCTTCACCATCGCAACGAATCCCGATATTTTCGATATGGACATTCTGGATTCCGCCAAGGCATGCATATTCACCCTCGCCGACAGTATCGTCTTGTCTTTGGAAAATAACGGCTACGGAGTTCCGCTTCTGGAAAATGACTTCAACTGGGGTTCCAATAGTTTCGCCGCCAACAAGGGCATGATCTTGATCCACGCCTACATTCTTTCCAAAGAAGAAAAGTACCTGAACGCCGCTACGGCCATTATTGACTACATCCTGGGACGCAACCCGCTCGACATTTCCTATCTCACCGGTTACGGAGTCAACTCGGCCAAGAATCCGCACCACCGCCCAAGCCAGGCAGACGGAATCGACGAACCTGTCCCCGGCATGCTCGTTGGTGGTCCAAACTACACGGCCAACGACTGCGCAAAGAAATTTGTCCAAATGGATGCTGTCGCCAAATCTTACTACGACAACAGCTGTAGCTACGCCACCAACGAAGTGGCTATCAACTGGAATGCACCCTTTGCCTATGTCATCGGCAGCCTGCAGGCAATTTACACCACCGGAAAGACCTACGATATCACGACCGTTCCGGCCAAGTTCCTGGAAGTCGAAGGAATCAAGACTGCAAGAAACCTCCAAAAGCAGGTTTCCGCCGGGAGCAAGCTTGTCATCCGTAACGGCGCAGTCCAGGTCCAGAAGATAAACCGCGAAGGAAAGGTTCAGTATTTCAACATCGGCGGCAAACGTATCCGCTAATCATCAAAGAAACTCCTAAAACACTCCCTCCTAAACACTCAATACAGCCCCTGGTTTCAGGGGCTGTATTGTCATCTCAAAATTTCAGGAATCCCTACAGCAAAGCGACAACCGTGTTCCGCAACGCAGAATCGTCGCTAGAATTGTCAATAAATTTAACCGGAGTATTCGGGAATAACCTACGCCAAAATTCTTCGGAATCCCGCGGGCGCTGCAATTCAATGCGACGGCGAGCATCTTCTTCGCTGAATCCACGATTTTCAATCAAACGCTTCAGGCGAACCTCTTCAGATGCCGTTACAACCCAGATAGCCTCGAGTTTTTCTACCAATTCGGGAACATTTTCAAACAAGGCCGCTTCAACAAAGGCGGGATTCGCTCGGAGCAGGTACCTTGTCAATACCGGATACACAAGCGATTCAAGTTTCGCCCTCGCAGAAGGATCCTTAAAAATCAAGTCAGCCATTCGGCTACGGCAGATTCCCTTTTCGGTAAGCATGTCCGCTCCAAAAGCATCGGCAATAGCCGTGCGCAATCCGGCATCGTCACGATAGAGATGATGCACGGCCACATCCGCATCTATGACGCGAATTTTGCGGTCTCGCAGAAGTCGACCTACAAGAGACTTTCCCGCACCTATGGATCCCGTAATACCGATCATCTATTTTCCTAAAGCAATCAGGCAGATACCCAGAATCACGCCGAGCAGGGCGACTAATTTCATCTTGCTCTTGCGTTCCTTGAAAAGTAGTAAACCCGCAAAGAACGAAATCAGCACGCTGGAGCGGCGGAACACCGTAATAATCGAAATCAGGGCATCCGGGTCGCTCACCGCCACGAAATAGCATCGATCCGCCACAATCAGGAGGATAGCGACCAGAAGCATGGTCCAACGGAACTGAAACGGCGCCGTCTTGTGCCGCGTCGGGAACCATGTCACGGCGCAAATCACGAACTGCCAGAGGGCCATATAAACGCTGAACCACACCTGTACCGTAAGCGGGTCAAAATTCATGCGCTGCAGGATAAACTTGTCGTACACGCCGCTGCATGCCGCAAGAATGGTCCCCATCACCATGCAAATCACCCAACCGTTGCTGAAAAAATGCCCCATTTCTTTACGGCCGGCAAGGCTGAGTCCCACATAGGAGCAAATGCAGATGGCGACACCTATCCACTGGAGCGCAAACGGACGTTCCCCCATAAAGGTCACCGCGATAAAAATCGTAAATACGGGAGCAAGCGCTCGAATCGTGGTCGCGATACTCAAGGGAAGGTGCGCCAGGGCGTTGTAGGTCAAAATCCAGCTGCCGCCCACAATGGCTGCCTTGCCAAACAGGTAGACATGGCTCTGCAGAGGCAGACTTTCACAATATCCCATCAGCAAAAGCGGGCTCATGAAAAGAGCATAAAAGGCGCTACAGAAAAAAAGAGTCACGCGGACGGCATTGTCCTGCACCGATTTTTTCTTGGCGAGGTCATAGCAACCCAAGAAAAATGCTGATAAAAGGGCTAGAATAAACCACGACATAACAACTCAAATTTAGAAAACCCTCTTGCCAAAGCAATATTTTAAACATATTTTTATTTTAACTTCAACAAAAGGAACCAATATGGGTATTAAAGGTAAAGCAACGTCCCTTCTCGAAGAGTTCAAGGCCTTCGCGTTCAAGGGCAACATCGTCGATATGGCCATCGGTGTGATTATCGGTGGTGCATTCGGCAAAATCGTCACCTCCTTCGTGAACGACATCGTGATGCCGGGCGTAACGGCAATCATCGCCATGGCTGGCGGTAAAGATGCTGGCGAAGGCCTCAAGTCCCTCTCATACACCACTGCTGCCGGCGTAGAAATCCCCTACGGCAACTTCATCGGCGGAATCGTCGACTTCCTCATCGTTGCCATCGTGGTGTTCCTCGTGATGAAGAAGTTCCTCGGCTTCATGCAGCACATGCGTAAGCAGGAAGCAGAAGCCCCGGCCGCTCCTCCGGCACCTCCTGAACCGAGCGCCGAAGAAAAACTCCTCACCGAAATTCGTGACCTGCTGAAGAAGTAATTTACACGGCAACGCCGTAGTTACCAGAACTTAATTGGTAGAGCCTAGAGAGCCGCCTTTGGCGGCTCTTCATTTATTTCGTTACTAAGCTCTAAGCTCTAAGTTCTAAATTCTAAGTTCTAAGTTCTAAACTCTAAGCTCTATACTAGCTTCTGCGGTAAAAGGCATTTCTTCCAGCTGCGGAGTCGCAATAATCACCTGGCAAGCCTTTTCACGAATGAGCGCCGCCACCGCATCGCGACGCTTCACGTCGAGTTCCGCAAAAATATCATCGAGCAAGAGAATCGGCTTACTAAGGAAACGGCTCGCCACATCAACCGCAGCAAAGCGCATCGCGATCGCAGCACAACGGCACTGCCCCTGCGATCCCGAAGAACGCATTTCGGATCCGCCAATGCAGATTCCCAGATCATCGCGGTGCGGACCGGCAAGCGTACCGCCGAAAGAGCGTTCCGCAATTTCCAGGCTGCGGAGTTTTCGACTAAAGGCAGTCCGCAGAGATTCCTCGTCAACCGATCCGTCGTCGGACATTCCCGAATCATCGCCCGAGACATTGTACGGCACCGAAGGCTCCGCGGCAACCTTGTCCAGTTCCGCATCATCCAAAAATTCCGCTCCGTCAAGCGCATCGAGTTCCTTCAGAATCGAACTCTTGTAGGCGCAGGTAATTTCGTCTACACCCCCCGAAAGCTTACGGTAGTACCCCGTGATAATCGGAGAAATTTCTTTCGATAGCGAAAGTCGGGCTGCCCATAATTTCGCCCCCAGGTCAATCAGCTGTTCAGTCAAGATTCCAAAGAGTTCCTCGCCGCCCAAGGGCGCCATTCCACCCCCGCGCTTGAAATCCCTGAGCCACTTATTGCGCTGTTGCAGCACGCGGCCGTACCGCCGCAACAAAGAGGCATTCGCCTTCGAACGAAAACAGAGAATTTCGTTCAGCCACCGACGCCGCACATCGGGCGCCCCTCGCAAGAGTTCTATATCAGACGGCTGCATCACGACTGCAGGCAGGCTCCCGAAGAGCGCCGCCGCCGATTTCAAGTTTTCGCCATTCTCCCGGACATCGCAACTGCGACGGCCCACGCGAATCGCGCGCGCCGTCGTCCGCCCCGAATCTTCAAAGGTCGCCCGCAGCAGGAACTCATCGCCGTTCCAGGCGATCAGTTCCTTCAAGTCTCTTGCCCTGAATGAAAATCCCTGGGCCAGCAAATGGACCGATTCCAGTATGGAAGTTTTGCCGCAACCGTTCGGCCCATGAACGACCGTAATTCCGGGCCCGAACTCCTGTTCAAACCCGAATAGGCTGCGCACGCCTTCTATATAGATTTTGGAAATCACGGAATATAGCCCCGGAGACCAAAGCTAAGCGGCGTCCACAGCCCCGCTTCCGATTCATAAATCAGGGCGTAGTTCACATCAAACGGATACTTCTTCTTTCCGATACGAATCCGGAACTTGTATCCGGCACCCACCGTCCAGTCCAAATCATCCATGCCCAGACGGAGCGTGCCGTCAGGAATGATTTCACACTCAAAACCGACGCGACCCGTCCACACATGCAAATCAGGATCAAAAGCAAGTAATGTATCGGCCACCTGGTAGTCTATCGCTTCCATCCAGGCGTAAACGGGTTTCCCCATAACCCTGGAACGATACCCCAAGCCAATCTGCAAAACCTTCGGACGTACGCCATCGGTGCTTGCCACGGAATTGTCGGTACTGGTATTCTTGCTCCATTTTGCAGACAAGTTCTTACTAAAGCTCAAGTTACGGATTACCACCGACGTAGACCACTGTTCGTTCCACTGTCTAAGCCAGCTGAGGTTAAGAGTCACGGGACTGCGGTAATCATCGACCAGTTCTACACCGTCGTAATATTCCGCAATATCCATATTGTCGTAGCTCATCGAAAGCGACAGGCCGAACGCGTCGCGACGCGTGACTCGATAGGCAAAGCCGAGATACATCATGGTAAAGTATGGAGTCGCGGTTCCCATCGTTTCGTCATCTTCGTTAATCACGTCAAAGGCAAGGTCACCGCGGTAAAGCATCGCGAAGCCAACACCCATGCGCTTTCCCACAGGCGATTCCAGGCCCAGCGAGCCGCCCATACGATCCAGGTCGCGTTTTTCGCCACTTAGCGAATATCCAAAATCCTGACGGAAGCCAAGGATAGCCGGATTCCAGTAGGCAGCGGGCATCGACGCCGTATCCGCAGAGCCCGTATTGCCACGGCCCAGTTCGCGAGTACCCGCACCCATACGTTCCACAAAGCCGTCAAAGCTGCCGAGCGTCGCCTTTTTTCCCGCAACCGCCGATGCCGTTAAAAGCAAAAGCATTACGAATATAAGACCTAGATCCTTCGACGCGCTTCGCTTTCCCCAAAGAGGATAACTCAACTTGAGAACTAAAGTTCTTAGTTTCGTATAGCTCAGGATGACACTCTCTCGTCTCTCGTCTTTCGTCTTTCGTCTAAGCATCATCACTTGTGCCCTCCCAAGGTCATCACCTTGCCCCAGCCGATATGGCCGTGATTGTCCTTGACACGCACATAGTACACGCCCATGGTGCAGGGCCTACCCGCCTTGTCCTTACCATCCCAGAAATCTTCCTTGGGGTTCGTGCTTCTTGATTTATCGGCACTACGGGGAGCATCCTTTACAATCGTGCGGATCTTTCTCATGTCGTAGCTGAACACGTCAATCGTAATTTTAGAATCCTTACTTACCTTGTACGAAACAAGGGACTGGTCCCCGTCACCCGAGGTAATCACCGAAGGAACCATACGGATTGTTCCAAGATCGCCCCCCAGCTTGGCTCGGTTCAGAATAGTGGTCCAGGTTTTCCCCGAATCCGCCGAAACCGAGATTCCGTTCCCGTAGGTCGCAAGGGCTAACCCCTCCGTTTTCGTATCTAGCGGGAAAGAACATATCGAGGTAATGATTGCATCACGATCCGTCGCGCCCGTTTCAAAGCCGTACAGCCAGTTATTCTTGCCGTCATCGTCGGTTTCCCAGGCGCGAACACCCGTAGAATCCAGCCTGAAAAATCCACTCACCGATCCACCCGAAGTCACGGCGACATAGGCAACCTTGCCTATAAAAGCCACACCGCTGACGGTATAATCTCCATCGTCATATACATCCTTCTTTTGTTGCTTTCCCGCCGTATCCAGGAAATCGACCTTGGCAAAATCCTTTGCGTTTTTGCGAAGCACCCACAGCGCGCCTTTCATGGACTCCTTCTGCATATAGGACGTTTCCGCAATAATCGTCAGCGGATTTCCTCCCATCCAAAGTCCCGTCACGCGGGCAGACGTATCAAGACTCGTCGAAATCTTCGAAACCTTGCCCTCCGAGGAACGTTTCCACAAGCCCTTCGAGGTCGCCATCCAGAGTTCACCCGTTTCGGGATGCAACTTCACATCGAGTACGCGGGGATTGTTCTTGGCGTCCCACTTATAGTTGACCTTGGCCGTATCCAGCGCACCCGTCTTCAGGTTCAACTGGAACATACCCTGTTTTTTTCCACTTTTCAATTCTTCGTAGAAGCCAAGACCAGCCGCGCCTCGCGCAAGCCACAACCGGCCACTAGTTGAATCGAATGCAAAACCACTCACGGCATAATACATCGCCGAATCCTCGGCCACTGCCTCGGGCAACAAGCTATGATCAACATCAAGGGGATTTTCCTGGACTTCTTCTGTTCCGCGCACCGAAAAAAATCCCGCAGGCAGTAAATGGTTGCCGTCGTCATCGAGGCCATACATCGGAAGGACATAACCAATCTTACCGGCATACCCCGACGATATTCGACGGTGTTCCGCCAGCACTCCACTGTAGATTCCGTCCTGCATCGCGGTCATGGAATCGGACGCCTGTCCCTGTTTCGAACCGTTCACCTGGATACCGGACGATCCCGCATTCAGGTTCAAAAGCGTAACGCCGCTATAGGTTCCACTACGGGAAAATACCCAAAGTTCCCCGTTATTTCCGGAGCCGGTCACATTCATGGCGTAGTTGCTGAACAGCGTTTCCGCCGCCCCTACCGGCAAGGCCACCAGGCCGACAAGCAAGGCCGCCCACAAGTTTTTTACAAACAAATTATTCTTCATAAATTACCGCATGTCGATTTCATCGACACCCTTAATTGGCTTATACTTGAAATCTTCAGCCGAAACCTTCTTCATCACCTTGAGATTCACGATATTGTACCAGGAACCGTTTCCCGACGGATCCACGGTAAACAGACGCTTCGGAGAGAAATCCTTTTTCGAGAGCCATACTTCCATCTGGGTAAACTGTCCCGCATACTTGGACGGATCCAGCTTGAGCACCCACAGTTTTTCGCCGCCAAATTCACCTTCAGAAATAGACTTCGCCTTGCAATTCAAATACTTGAACAGGAGTTCCGACGGATGCAGCGAACTGGACAGGTCTTCCACCGCCTTGATCAGCACCTGTTTCTGTTCCACATTGTGTTGCCAGAGGCTTTCTCCGTCGCTATAGAACTTGATTCCCGCCATTTCCAGCACAAAGCGGTCCCCTTCGGCCACCAGGAGCTTGCCGTCCTGGGAAGCGATTTCCGGAGAATCCACATAGAACACTTGCACACGGAAACTGAGATCCCACGCCTTGCCCGACTTGAACCAGGCCTTGGATTTTTCCATTGCCTCGTCAGCGGTCATCGACATCACCGGCAACACAGCGAAAAACAGAACAAACGCAAATAAACGAAGTAAATACAGCATCAGGGAACTCCATCCTTTAAGAATATGTGCAAATTTACAAAATTACGCCTATTCGCGATTGGCTTTTATCCGGCGAAATTTCTATCTTTGCTCAAGAAAAATTTAATTCTATTGGAAAAAACGTATGCGCAAACTGATTTTGCCCCTGGCCATGGCCACCGCCACCATCGCTTCCGCCGCCGATATCGAAATCCACGGCGACGTGAACATGGACTACGCCAGCTACTTTGACAGCGATTTTGACCCGACTAACGCCGGCAACCAGGACATCAACCTCGCCCTGAAGGCGCACCTCGACGAAAACATCGCCGTCGTCGTCAAGGGAACGACCCACAGCACCTTTGTCAACGAAAACGGAGAACTCCAGGAATCCGAAGTCCGCCACGGACTTGCCCGTTCCACCGCCATGGGTTCGGATGGCCGCTACAATTCCTTTGAATTTGACGGAGTCCAGTTCCGCTGGGATGTCAGCCACGAAGTCACCCTTATCTTCGGCGACATGACTTACAGCGCGGGCGCCTTCAACTACTACTTCTGGCGCGATGCTTCCCGTTACGCCGTCATCGTCCGTGAACAAAACCTCCGCGGTATCGGCTTCGATGTCGGTAACGACAAGTACGGACGCGGCTCCCTGTACTTGGGCGCATCCGATGCGACCGACCACACCGTAGCCCTCTTCGCCACCTACGGCTTTCCGCTCATCAACCACACTGACGAGCACTTGATCATCACCCCGAGCCTCGACTGGGTGTTCGGTTCCGAAATCAGCCGGTCCCACACCTACGTCCTCGGTACCGAAATCGACTACTCCAAGAGCTACGAGAATTTCAACTACGGCATCTACGCCGTATGGGGACTCCACCCGTACAAGGGACAGGGTGTCCACTCCTTCTTGCTCGAACCGAGCATGAACTACTCCATTTTCAACCTCGCTCTGACCTACTTCTACACCATTACCGACAAGAGCTACGCGGCCGAGCCCCAGCTCATGACAGACGACCAGATGCTGTTCGCCGTTGAACCCAGCTTCAACATCCACAAGAAGTACACCCTGGGTGTCAGCTACGAATACCACGATCCGGACAAGGAAATTCATGGCGACGACTTCCAGTTCCTGGGCATGAACCATTACATCTACCCGACCATGAACACCGAAATCGTCATCTGGTACGGCTATAACTTCACCGACACCGACGACACGCCGTTCGGCAAGGCAAGGTTCTCCCTCGGTTTGAGCGGCAAGGCAAGTTTTTAGACCGCTCGCGCCCAATCATAAAAGTACATACCCAGAGCGCTCGCTACCCCCGCAGGGGGGGGGCCATGCTCACCTAAGCGCTTCCCCAAAGAGGATAACTCTACTAAGGTGCTAAAGCACCAAGTATCGTATAAAAGCGCTAAGTGATCAAAGGTCGTAACCACGCCTCGTTAAATAAACCTAAGCCGAATACAGCAGAAACAAGTTTACTTGTTTCTATTGTTGAGGCGCCGGTTTATGCAATCATATTGCAATACGAGGCGTTTGTTACTCACGGACAGGAGCTCCAGCATAAAGCATTCTTCACCAGGTTCTGCCCGGTGTTTTTTTGTAAGGGGAACCCTCCCCCTGATTTTGAAGTGAACCCGCGGGCTTCAGGTGCCAGTTCCACCATGGAGGCCATGCGCACTAAAGGATATAGACCTGTGCTGTCCGCAACAACACCCGGCTTTATACGCAAAAGACGGCGGGAAAATCTCGCCGTCCGGCTTTATAAATCCGAATTCTGAATTCCGAACTTACTACTCGGGAGCAAGAAAGCCCCCGGGGGTTAACCGGAGGCGTCTACTTAACTTCCTAGTAACTATTAGTTACTGACCGAGGTACTTACGACCGATACCGAATTCATCCTTGTATTCGATGTAGTCCGGAACGAAGTCCTTGGCGTAAGAGAAGGAAACATTCACAGAGCACTGGAACTCGTTCATGAGCTTGCCCTTACCCTTGAAGTTCTGCTTCTTCTTTTCGATCTTTTCCTGGCCCTTCTTGCCCACGAGCACTTCAGCTTCGCACCAGCCGCTGTTACCCTT